>NZ_BCSH01000023.1 GCF_001570765.1 Nocardiopsis listeri NBRC 13360
CCGGGCGCAATCATCCTCAGGGCTTTGGAGTTCCCTCTGGCCACACGCAAGGGGAAGAAGCGCCGATAGAAAGACTCCCCTGGTCGCTTACTCTAAGGGACATTCTGAAAGCATCTTCCTCGTTTTCAACGCTGATCGACAGTTTTCCAGGACGTTTGTCGTGGAGTACGCGATAGCCGTTAGTGGTCCAATGCTCGTAAAGAAGTTCGGCGTTCTGTTCGTTGTCCTCTGCGGGAAGCCCAGTTAGCCACTGCCTCTGACTGACCGTGACTCGGTCTTTAGAGCCGCCGTCTGTGGGATCGTCGCAGGAGGCGAAGGCGACCGGTCCGAGGGGTTCGAGTTCAACAGTGTCAGGTAGAGCAGCTACGGCGTCGGTGACGTGTTGTTCGATCTTCTCGGCGGCTTCGTCCTGGGTGATCGTTTCTTCCATGTCTGCTCTCTGTCCGAATCCGATGTTGCAGCCAGTCAAAACAAGGGCGGTCAAGGTGGCGCATGCCACCGCTTTCCATTGGTTCATCATTTTAGGCGTCCTAGTGTTTTCCAGCGATGACTTCACCCATGTACTCCAATGAATCATTACCTTCTTGGAAGTATTCTGAGTGGGCGGCTCCGAGCGGCCACTGGCCTCCTTCGCTGCCCTCGTTGGATTCGAACACGGTTGCTCCGAATTCGGGGCTGGTGGGGCCGGTGCCGTGTGTCAGATCGGTGAGGCCGGTGATTCCGTCGTTCTTCGCTGTTGTGGCGTGCACGTTCGCAGGAGGGAACCGGAGTTCGGACGCGTGCTGAGCGCTCGTACCAGAGTTGCCCACGAGGACGATCTCGTCGGCGTTATCGTCCGCCTCGTTGGCAGTATCCACAAGCCAGTTCGCTCGGCCCATGTGGGTATCGGTGCTCTGCCAGGTGGTCGTGGCATCTGGGACGAGGGTGGCGACGTTGTCGGCGGTGTCGGGATTGTCGTTGGACACGGTCGCGGTCGTGAGCGTCTCGGCCATCGTTATCTGCAGTGCAGGGAGTTCCCCGGCCAAGAGCATGCCCGGCCGGGCGCAATCATCCTCAGGGCTTTGGAGTTCCCTCTGGCCACACGCAAGGGGAAGAAGCGCCAATCGAGAGGCTGCCCTCGTCGCTGACTTGGACGGATACGTTGAAAGCGTCTGTTTCATTTTCCACGGTCACGAACAGCTCGTCTGGACGTAGATCGTGAATTACCTGATATCCGTTATTGGCCCAGTAGTCGTGCATTAGTTCGATGTTGGACTCGTTCTCCTCGCTTGGGAGCCCCCGGATCCATAGTCTTTCGCTGACGGTAACTCGGTCCTTCGGTCCACCATCAGTTGGATCGTCGCAGGAAGCATAATTCATGCCTTGCCGTGTTTCGAGTTCGGCTTCGTCTGGGAGTGAGGACATCACTCCATCAATGTGCTCCTTGACCTTGTCGGCGGCTTCGTCTTGAGTAATTGTTTCTTCCATCGTTGCTCTCTGTCCGGGTTCGGTACTGCAGGCTGTAAATGTGAGGGAGGTCAGGGTGGCACAGGCCGTAATCTTTAGTCGGTTCATTTTCATAATCATTCTAATGTTCTGCAGCGATGACTTCTCCCATGTATTTCAGAGAGAGCGAACCATCCTTAAAGTATTCCGAGTGGGCGGCTCCGAGTGGCCGTTGGCCTCCTTCGCTGCCCTCGTTGGATTCGAACACGGTTGCTCCGAATTCGGGGCTGGTGGGGTCGGCGCCGTGTGTCAGATCGGTGAGGCCGGTGATTCCGTCGTTCTTCGCTGTTGAGGCGTGTACGTTCTCAGGGAGGAACCCGAGTTCGGACGCGTGCTGGGCGTTCGTGCCGGGGCTGCCTACCAGGACGATCTCGTCGGCGTTGAGGCCAGCCTCGCTCTGAGCGGTGTGTCCGACGACAGGAGCCGTAGCTGTGCCCGATGACGGTGTTGTTCGAGTGTGTGGTGTTCTCGTGGGTGGCACGAAGACCGTCCTGGAACCGGCTCAGCTCATCGACCGCACCCTCGGCGCGCCCGGTTCCAGCCGCCTCGGCGAAGTTGGGAGCGTCGTAGCCGATCCAGCTGATCACGGCATGCTCATCGTTCTCCGCTGCGTCGTTCGCGGACTCCATGAGCGAGTTCGCTCGGCCCATTTGGGCGTCGATGCTTTGCCAGGTGGTGGTGGTGCCCGGGACGAGGGTGGCGACGTTGTCGGCGGTGTCGGGGTTGCCGTTGGACACGATGGCTCGCCCGCGATCGTTGGGGTCGAGGGCGAGCAGGTACCTGTCGGCGCCCTCGGCGTTGAGGTCCCCGTGCAGCCTGGTCAGCGTGTCGAGTTCTTCTCGGAGCTTGGCCGGGTCGGTCGGGGGGATGTAGACGTTCTCATCTCCATCACCATCGGAATCACCGATGACTTCAACGGCCTCTGCGCGCTCTTGTTCGATGTCCTCGATCTCTTCCTCCAACCGTTCGATCTCCTCGTCCAGGTGGTCCCGGTTGAGTTGGTCGCGGATGGTGGTGGGGACCCCGTCCAGGTCGCGCAGGAGGTCGGGGTGGTCCTCGATGACCTGTTGTTGTTCGGATTCGTCCAGGGAGTGCCACCAGGTGTTGACGGTGGAGGGGTGATCGTCCGGGCTGGGAAGATCGTCGGGGAGCATGCCGGGGTAGCTGTCGCCGAAGTAGGAGAGCTGGGTGCCGGTCAACAGCCCGGTTTGGGCCATGCGTGCCAAGGCATCTGCTGAGGGTCCGTTCCGCAGGGAGTCGGAGGTTTCCTCGGCCTGGTCCATCAGGGTGTTCCAGTAACCCTGGTGTTCCTCCAGAAGAAGTTCCTTGGTCCGATCGAGGGGTTTGGCCACGGCGAAAGGATCTTTGACGGCCTCTGCGGAATCAGCAAGGGCCGTGTTGAACCTGTCCTCGAGGTTGGTGCGCTTGGCCCGGTAGTCCTCGATGTCCTGGGCCCACTGTTTCAAGGTGGCGGCCCCGTAGGTCAGGTCCCGTGTGGTGTCCTCCCACAGGATGAGTTCGTCGGCGGCGGCCGTGGTGATGTCCCAGGCCACCAGGTCGGTGAACTCGCCCGCGCTGCTACGGAAACCGGCGTCGGTCTCCTCTGTTTGTCCGGTGAGGGACAGACGCAGCTCTACCAGGGCTTCGGCGCCGGTGCGGATGGTGGCGGGGTCGGCGTCGATGTCGCCGGGAAGCCCCAGCGTGGGGGTGGATCCAGTCGTCATGTCGGTGTGCTCTTCTGGTCGGGGTCAGAAGTTGACGGGGATGTCCAGCAGGTCCAGGCCGTCGCGGAACTCGTCCGAGGCCTCGTGATCGGTGGCCGCGATCTCCAGGTCGGCTCCTTGTACGTCTTGGGCGAGGTTCACGGAGTTCTGGGCGAGTTGGCTGATGTTTTCAAAGGTCTTGATCTCAAAGCTCTCTACGCCGGAGGCGACGTAGGAGGAGACGGCTTCTTTGAGTTCATCGGTGATGTCTTCGAGGGCGGGGGCCGCTGAGATGGTGCGGATGGCGAGTTCCTCGGCCTGTTCGGCTTCGTTCATCGCTTCGATGGGGTTGACCCCGGTGGCGGTGGACATAGGGATTCCTACTGGTTCAAGGCGTGAGGGAGCAACCAGGACGTTACCGTACGTAGCAGCCACGATTCAGGGCGAAACGGTGTTTACTGCTGTCCGGAAACGGCCATGGCTCCGCGAGGTGCGCCCCCACCTGCACCCACCTTGTACTGGGGAGCACACCAGGAGCACACAAGCCCCGAAAACGCCGTGAGGACCTCTTTCGAGATCCTCGCTTACCCCTTCTGACCTGGGGTTTTGTGGCGCACCCGGCAGGATTCGAACCTGCGACCGTCGGATTAGAAGTTCCATGGTCACGTACCGTCACGTGTCACTTCATGCCGTTGTGTCCCACACCATCCGCATCCGGGTGCCGTCCTGTGCCACGATGGGCCGTCTGATGTTGTTCCGGTCCAAAGCTGCGGAGCACGAACGGAGCACGCAAGCCTGAAAGAGCGTCCGATGGCACCTCGCGAAATCCTCACGAGGAAAAGGCCGTACCCGAGATCGACCTCGAAGCCCCGCAGCCACACCGATCCACTGGCGAGGCATTCTTCACGGGCGGCACGAGAGACGGCCGGGTACGGCCAAGGAGATCCTCTACGACGATGCGTCGACGCAGCAGTCACCCTCATCAGATGAGGTAGCCGGCTCTGAGGACACCACGCCGCTGCCACCAGCAGAGACCACGGATGATTCGGAGATGGTCGGGGCGGTGCAGCAACCGCTCCCCTCGGCCACAGGCTCCTGCACCGTCTCCGGGACAGGACCACAGCAACCTGCTGTGTCGGTTGTGTCGGTGGTGGAGTCTTCGAACAACCCGGCTCCACCGCAGACTCCGCTCTCGGGCAGGGTCAGTTTCACGCGGGCTGCACCCTCATGGTCACCGGCCAACCGGGCGGCGATACTGCGCACCTGTTCGAACCCGGTCAGCGCCAAGAAGGTGGGGGCGCGTCCGTAGGACTTCATCCCGGCCAGGAAGAAACCCTCCTCGGGATGGGACAGTTCCTTGGCCCCATGGGGGTAGACGGTGCCACAGGAGTGCGCATTGGGATCGATGAGCGGGGCCAGCTCCACCGGCGCCTGGAGAGTGGGATCCAAGCCCAAGCGCATCTCGGAGAGGAAGGCCAAGTCGGGGCGGAACCCGGTCAGCGCCACGACTTCGTCCACCGGCTCGCTCTGTCGACCGTCATCGTCGATCAGTACGAAGCGATCATTCTCTGCGCGCACCCGGCCGGTGCGGAACCCCGTCACGACCTCGACATGCCCGGCCTCGACCGCGGCCTTGGCGCGCTGTCCGAGTGCACCACGCGCGGCGAGCTGGTCGGCCGCTCCACCGCCGAAAGCGTCACCGATCTCTCCGCGGCGCAGTACCCACACCGCCTTGGTCCCGGGTTCTTCCTCGGCCAACGCGGACAAGGCGACCAGAGCGGTCAGTGCCGAGTGCCCTCGGCCTACGACCGCCGTGGTCCGGCCAGCGTATCGCGCTCGAGTACCCGGAACGGTCAGATCGGGGATGCGGTAGGAAACGTGCGTGGCGGCCGTCCCCTCGCCCAGCGCGGGCAAGCCGTCGCCCCCCAGCGGATTGGGTGACCCCCAGGTGCCCGAGGCGTCCACTACCGCGCGAGCCAGGATCTGCTCCTCACCCTTCGGTGTGCGTACCCGCACGGTGAAGGGCTGGTCGGTGCGCCCGGAATCCACCACGCGATCCCGACCCTTGCGACTCACGCCGGTCACCTCGGTGCGGAACCGGACCCGATCCGCGAGGGTATGGGCCAACGGGACCAAATAGGCCTCGACCCACTCACGGCCGGTCGGATAGTGGCTGTCGTCCGGACGCTGCCAACCCGTGATGGTCAGCAGCTTCTCTGCGGCCGGGGCGACCAGGTCGCGCCACATCGAGAACAGACGCACGTGCCCCCACCCGGCCACCGCCGCACCAGCGGAGTCCCCCTTCTCCAGAACCAGGACCGGCACCTTCCGCTCGACCAACTCCGCAGCCGCCGCCAAACCCGTGGGGCCCGCACCGATCACCACAACGGGACGCTCGTCACCCATGACACTCCCTTTCATCGACGAGGATCTATGATCTGAGACTTTATCGATGGGAATCGATGGAAGCAACCATAGGTCTTGGTCGATAATGAGTGCATGACTGCGACGACACTCGGACACATCGACCACCTGCTCCCCGCCGCCGACGCCGAGACCTACGCCGCCTGGTTCGCCTGCCTGGCCGAACCCATGCGCGTTCGCCTGCTGCACGCCATCGCCACCACTCCCCAAGCGGTCAGTGTGGGGGAGTTGGCCCAGATGGTGGATGTTCGCCAGCCCACGGTCTCCCACCACCTGCGCAAACTCGCCGACGTGGGGTTCGTGACCCTCACCAAGGTGGGTACCTCCACCAAAGTCGCGGTCAACCCGGCCTGCTGCACCGGCCTGCCGCATGCCGCGGACGCGGTGATGGGTGTACTCAACGCCCGTCCCTGCTGCCCCACCGACCTGCCCGGCGACGTCACCACCCGAACCATGGTCGAAGCCGACCTGGAACGGGTACGCGACATCTACGCCCAAGGCATCGCCACCGGTGAAGCGACCTTCGAGACCCGAGTCCCTGATCTGGAAGAACTGAAGAACAAGTGGCTCACGGGACACCGATGGGTGGCCGAGACCGATGATCGCGTCGTCGGCTGGGCCGCTGCTTCACCGGTCTCCACCCGCGAGGTCTATTCCGGGGTGGCTGAAACCTCGGTGTACGTGGCTGAGGACGCGCGTGGCCGTGGTGTGGGCAAAACCTTGCTGTACCGGCAGGTCACCGAGGCCGACACCGCTGGTCTGTGGATGTTGCAGACCTCGATCTTCCCTGAGAACCGCGCCTCCTTGTCCCTGCATCATCAGGCCGGCTTTCGCACGGTGGGCGTACGCGAACGCATCGCCCGCCACCACGGCACCTGGCGCGACATCGTGCTGTTGGAGAGGCGCCGCCCGGACGAGGAGATCGCCCCCGACGCGGTTGCTCACAAGGGCTCCGGCGACCTCAACCCCTGACCTCGGCCATCGTTTCCACCAGGAGACGCATGCTTTCGCCTGCCACGTAGCCGCGACGTTGAAGTCGCCGACCCGCCGGATCGCCTGTACCCGCCCGGAACCAAGACGGTCCCACCCATCCTGGTCCACTTTCATGGCAAAGGACGGATCCTGGGAGATGCGGACTCCTGCTTTGTCGTCTTCGGGCGAGGCCTCGCACACGGGTTCCTAGGACGAGAAGCCCACCCGAACTCTCCCTGCTCGGCCACCCGCCGTGCCGGACAGCATGTACGCGACGCGTCCGTGCCAAGGACCGACCACACCGGATGGCCCACTGCCACGGTGCTCCTCAGGTGCGGGGGCGAGCGGTCACTCCCAGCTCCTTCAGGAGCCCGCGAACACGCTGCTCGATGTCATCCCGGATGGGACGTACGGCTTCCACGCCCTGCCCGGCCGGGTCGGGCAGGTCCCAGTCCAGGTAACGCTTGCCAGGAAAAACCGGGCACACGTCGCCGCAACCCATGGTGATGCACACGTCGGAGACCTCGACCGCTTCGGTGGTGAGGACCTTGGGGCGCTGGTCGGTGAGGTCGATACCCACCTCGTTCATGGCCTCGATCACCGCGGGGTTGATGCTTTGGGCCGGGGCCGATCCCGCCGAACGCACCAGTACCCGCTCACCGGCCAGGTGCCGTAGCCAGGCAGCGGCCATCTGGGAGCGGCCCGCGTTGTGCACGCACACGAAGAGTACGGATGGTGTCTCGGTCATGGAGGCCTCCACCTTCTATCTCGGGCCCGGTTCGATGGTCGGTTCAGGCCGGAGGGGAATTCGCGTCGGCATCGAATGCTATGTCAATATCAGGGCATGCTGATATCAGTCGACACTGATTTTATGAGGGTGCTGGCGGACCCTTTGCGCATGCGCATCGTCTCCTTGCTCGCTCACGAGACCCTGTGCACCACACACCTGATCGAGGAGACCGGCGCAGGCCAGACCAACCTGTCCAACCACCTGCGCGTCCTGCGCGAGGCGGGCCTGGTCGCGACCGAACCCTGTGGGCGCTACACCTACTACCGGCTCCTGCCCGAAGCCCTGGAAACCTTCGCGGGATCGATGGCCGAACTGGCCCGCACCGCCCGCTCCCATGCCGCCGCAGACAACAGGAGACCCTGCTGATGGCCTCTGCCGACACCGCACCGACCACCGCCTCGGTCGCCGCGCGAATGTCCACCCTGGATCGCTTCCTGGCCGTGTGGATCCTGCTCGCCATGGCCGTGGGTCTAGGACTGGGGCGCCTGGTCCCAGGCATCGATCAGGCTCTGGCCGCGATGGAGATCGGCGGTATCGCCCTGCCCATCGCCCTAGGCCTGCTGGTGATGATGTATCCGGTCCTGGCCAAGGTCCGCTACGACCGCCTGGACACCGTCACCGGTGACCGATCCCTGCTCATCTCCTCCCTGGTGGTGAACTGGGTCATCGGCCCGGCGGTGATGTTCGCACTGGCCTGGATCTTCCTGGCCGACCTCCCCGAATACCGCACCGGACTCATCATCGTCGGCCTGGCCCGATGCATCGCGATGGTCATCATCTGGAACGATCTGGCCTGTGGCAACCGCGAGGCCGCCGCCGTCCTGGTCGCCCTCAACTCCCTCTTCCAGGTCCTGGCCTTCGGCGTGCTGGGCTGGTTCTACCTGGATCTGCTCCCCGGATGGCTGGGGCTGGACACCGACGGCTTGGACGTCTCGCCCTGGCTGATCGCGCTCAACGTCGTCATCTTCCTCGGCATCCCGTTGGCCGCGGGGTTCCTGACCCGTTTCCTGGGCGAGCGTCGGATGGGCCGGGAACGCTATGAAGCGCACTTCCTGCCCAAGATCGGCCCATGGGCGCTCTACGGGCTGCTGTTCACCATCGTGCTGCTCTTCGCCCTCCAAGGCGGCACCATCACCAGCAGGCCCCTGGACGTGGCGCGCATCGCGACCCCCTTGCTGATCTACTTCGTGCTCATGTGGTTCGGCACCTTCGCCTTCGCCAAGATGATCGGCATGTCCTATGACCGCACCACCACCCTGGCGTTCACGGCAGCGGGCAACAACTTCGAACTCGCCATCGCGGTGGCCATCGCCACCTTCGGTGTGGCCTCCGGTCAGGCCCTGGCAGGGGTGGTCGGGCCGCTGATCGAGGTTCCCGTCCTCGTCGCTTTGGTCTATGTGTCGCTGGCCTGGCGCAAACGGTTCACCGCAGACCGAAGGTAAGGCGAGACTCGCTCACCTGGCGTGGGTGTCGTGTCTCGTGCGAGGGAGGCCCCGGCAAACACTGGGCGCCTTCCTCACATCCGGGTAAGGGGGACTGGACAGGAGAAGATGACGCTCTGAAGCCGGATTCTGGTCCTTGGGCTGATACTGGTTTCAGGGGTGTTGGTCATGTCCGGATCGGGTTCGGTGTACAAGCGGTGCGGGTGCCGAGGAACCAAGAGCGCGAAGGCCAGAGAGGGGCGCTGCTCTGGACTGGCAAGGCGCGGTCATGGGAGTTGGTACTTCACCCTGGACTTGGAACACACACCGGGCGGTAGGCGGCGGGTGCGCCGGGGCGGGTTCGTTTCCCGGGAAGCCGCGCGTGAAGGGCTGCGCCAGGCCCGGGAACTGGAGGGGGTCGATGCCGACCCGGCGGTGTTGACGCTGTCTGCGTGGTTGGAGCGGTGGCTGGCCACCCGTACCCGGTTGCGGCCTTTGACCCGCACCAGTTACGCCGAGCACATCCACCGCTACCTCACACCCCATCTGGGTGCGGTGCCGTTGGAGGAGCTGACCCCCACCCTGGTGCAGGAGGCCTTCGAACAGATCCGTCACCGCACCACACCGGCAGGAGGACAAGTGTCTGCGGCCACGGTGCAGCGGATCCGTGCCACGTTGCGGGCGGCGTTGAACACCGCCGTGCGCGAAGGGTTGTTGGCCTCTAACCCCGCCCAAGGGCTGCGGTTGGAACCTGGGGCGGCGGAGCGGCCGGTGGTGTGGACCGAGCAGGCCGTGGCCGAATGGGCCCACGGTGGTGTTCGGCCGGCGGTGGCGGTATGGACGGTGGAGCAGACCCGCCACTTCCTGCAGCATGTGGGTGAGCATCGGTTGTACGCGCTGTTCCACCTGGCGGTGATGACCGGGCTGCGGCGCGGTGAGGTGGTGGGCCTGCGCTGGCCTGAGGTTGATCTTGTGGGCGGCACGGTGCGGGTGGTGCGCCAACTCCAGTGTCACCGGGGTGGGTTGGTGGAGTTGGCGCCCAAGAGCGCGGCGAGTCGCCGTGTGGTGGCGTTGGACCACACCACTTTGGGGGTGTTGCGACGTCACCAGTGGCATCAGCAGAACGAGGCCGAAACCCAGGGGCGGGTGTGGGACCCGCGCGGGTGGGTGTTCACGGCTGTGCGGGGTGGACCGATGGCTCCTGATCGTCTGTCCCGCCTGTTTCGCACACTCAATTCTGAGAGTGGGTTGCCGCCGGTGCGGTTGCATGATCTGCGGCACGGGGCAGCGACGTTGGCGTTGGCGGCGGGGGTGGAGTTGAAGGTGGTCCAGGCGATGCTGGGGCACGCGAGCATCGTGTTGACCGCGGACACCTATTCCAGCGTGTTGCCTCAGGTGGCGCGGGAGGCGGCGGAGCGGACCGCGTGGCTGGTGCTACGTGATGCGGGTAGAACCCATCGGAGGGGGAGTGTGCGCAGGGTGAACAAGGGGCTGGTCCCACCTCGGTCCCACCCTGGTCCCATCAGTAGAAGGGACCGTTTCAGGTGAGGTGAAGCGACCCCTCTGAACTGGGGTTTTGTGGCGCACCCGGCAGGATTCGAACCTGCGACCGTCGGATTAGAAGCCCGGTGTTGCCCCGGTCCAAAACTGCAGAGCACGAACGGAGCACGCAAGCAGGGGATGCGTCCGATGGTGCAGGGCGAGTTTTTCGGATTCTCGTACAAGGTGTCCTGCCTTGTGGGTGCGGGGTAGGTGGCCCTGGATGTTGCTGTTGCGCCTGTGGTGGAAACGGTTAGTGGGGAAGTAACTTGCCGATGAGTTCTTCGACGCGCTTGCGGATGTCGTCTCGGATAGGGCGGACGGCGTCCACACCCTGCCCGGCGGGGTCGGGGAGTTCCCAGTCGAGGTAGCGCTTGCCAGGGAAGATGGGGCAGGTGTCGCCGCAGCCCATCGTCACGCACACGTCGGAGGCCTCGACAGAGTCGGCGGTGAGGACCTTGGGGTTCTGGTCGGTGATGTCGATACTGACCTCGGCCATGGCCTCGACGACCGCGGGGTTGAGCGTGTCGGCGGGGGCTGATCCTGCCGAGCGGACCTCGGTCCGTCCCTCGGACAGGTGGCGCAGCCAGGCAGCGGTCATTTGGGAGCGTCCGGCGTTGTGCACGCAGACGAACAGGACGGACGGCTGGTCGGTACCGGTCATGGCGGGTGTTCCCCTACTTCGGGTCGACGGTGGTGGGCACGGATGTAGGTGCTGCGATCAGGGACAACAGGTCGCTGACGTGGGTGTCGATCACGTCTCGGATACGTCGCAGCTCGGAGGGTGAGGCGCCGTGGGGGTCGGGTGTGGGCCAGTCCAGGTAGCGACGCCCGGGGACCACGGGGCAGGCGTCACCGCAGCCCAGAGTGATGACGAAGTCGGCCGCCTCGACGACCTCTTCGGTCAGCGGTTTGGGGTAGGCCCGGCCCAGGTCCACGCCGACCTCGGCCAGGATCTCGGCCAGGTGGGGTTCGAGTTCAGAGGCGGGGTCGGTACCCGCGGAAGAAACCGTGATCGGCTCGGTGGCCCGGTGAGTGAGCAGGGCGTCGGCGATCTGAGAGCGTCCGGAGTTGTGGCCGCACACGAACAGCACGCGCACGGGCCGGGTAGCGTGCGTCTGCTGCGCGGCGATCAGGGCGCCCAGGCGTTCGGCGAGCACATTCAGGTGAGTGGTCACCGTGGCGGTGGCGGTGAGCGCGTCGCCCATGCCGGACAGGCTGGCGGCGAGCGTGGAGACCCCTGTGCCGGCGACGAGGGCGGCTGCAGGTAAGGCGAGAACGGCGCCTGCGGCGGGTCCGGCTGCGGCGGTGAGGGAGGTCAACGCGCTGACGGCGGTTGCGATCGCCGTCATCTTGCCGATGTCGCCGACCCGGTCGAACCTCTTGATCAGGTTGTCGAGTCCACGGGCGGCCCGTTTGACGCCCTTGTCGAACCTCTTCGAGTCGAGACCCAGCCTGACGAGCAGGGATGCAACGGTCGCCATGCGGGATCACCTCCCGCACGGTCTATTCAGGGTCTCGCTATAAGATTTTATTGATCAGCTGAACCATGTGGTTTTAGCAGAAATCAAGGCCAGTATTAATCTGTCGAAGAAGGGGGTGTTTTGCTACGCTTCTGGGAGATCGTAGTAAGCGACGGGCCAGTCTACGCGGTCGGATTCTGACGCGTGCGCTATATGAGCAAGCAGCATGGCTGTAGGGTGATGAAGCGCAAGATCCAAAGACGCCTCTGTCTGTTCGTAGAATGCACTCAGGTCATATTCACGGTGGTGAATTCCCAGTAGTCTGCAGATGTGTTCGAATTCTTTATTGCGAAAGAATTCGTTTTGCATCTGGTCATGAAGTCGCGATGCGATGTCGAGCATTGCCTTGCCTTTTTCGGTTAGGCGATAGATGCTCGGCCATCCGGCGAAGTCCCATTCGTGGGAATTGAACCCGCCTGCGCGGTCAACCATGCCCGATAGTTCAAGGCGAAGGGCTTCCTCTTTGAGGATGGCCACGCTGAAGTCCGTATCCTTTTTCCATCGCGTGTAGTTGCCTACGGGATTGCTTGCCAGGTAAGCCAGCATCCAGATCGGCATTCCGAATCTACGAGACAAGGTGACATTCAAAACATCTTCAGAATTGAGGCCTCCGAGTGCTACATGCATCAAGAGGTCTCGTCTTATCTCCTCGTCCAGGATTCCCTTGACTTGGAGTCGAGCGACTTCATTGTCTGCGTCGAAATCCTCGGGAATCCAGAAAACTCGTAAGCGAGCCAAGCGATCACGCATTGGCGAGTTCCTGTAGTCGGACACGACTTCAGAAAGCCTGGCTCTAGTCTTCATTGAGTCTCTGGCGACATAGACGTTCGCCGAAGAATCTGGGTCGGAAAGAAGAGTTCTTAGGTCCTTGTCTATTCCGTCTCGATCGTGCTTCCAGATGGTCTGTCCAGATATCGCCTTTGACCAAACCCTGGTTATGTCACATGCGAAGTCAAACTTCTTGCGTCCGGCTTCGCAATACTTAAAGAGCTGGGATTTTGATGCATTGGAAATCGCATCAAGGGCGGCCCATGTAAGGAACTCATGTTCTGGGGATGGCAATGCAGTCTCCGTAAGGCGCTGGGAGCCTCACCATACAGACCGCTACCGACAGTTGCCCGAGAGTCATCCACTTAGGCGATATGTCCATTTTCAGTACCCCCCATGGCTGCGTTGGCTTCCCGGATCGCCGCCCACATCTGTTCCTCGGACTGGCAGTCGTCCCAGGTGGGCAGCAATTTCTCGGGGTCGATGGGCTTCGTGCCCTTGCGCCGGTTGACGTTGTAGACGGCTGCGGCGATGATCGCGGACTGAATGTCTCCCCGGCGTGCGCCGAGGGGTCCGGCGCGGCGCTCGTAGACGGCCCACTCGGTCAGCTCACGCGAGCTGATCCGGGCGAGCAGTTCGGCGACGGCCATGTTGAGGTGGCCGGCCAAGCGGAAATAGAACTCCCGCTCGGGCCGGCGCCTCATTCCCCCCAAGAGCTCGTCGACGTCCTCGTCGGTCAGCCCGGAAAGCCTCTGACACTTCTCGAACACCCTGTTCAAGACTGCAGCGTTCTTGCGACCCAGGGCGGCGACGTCCGAGTTGCTGAACACAGCGTTGCCCTTGGCGTCGACGATGCACTTCGCGACGAACTTGGCTCTCACGTTGTCGAGCTTGAGACGCTTGGTGTTGCCAGCGATCTCGGTCTCGAACCGGTCCCTCTCGGTTCCGGCCAGCGCCCTGATCCGCACAGTGCCGCCCCACTCGGGAACGGGGACGGTGTCATATGCGAGGTCGTCGGCGCCGAGGATGGCGTCGCGGCCGAGGAACTCGGCGGTCTGTGTGGTCATCGGTCAGTCGTCCTTTCGGTCAGGGCGCAGGAGTCGGGGCGGGGGTGATGGTGGGTTCGCCGGAGACCTGCCACGTCAGAGTTGCGGCCATCTGCCCGTCGATGGGCATCTCGCGCTCGAACCCGGTCAGCAGAGCCTCGAAAGCCCAGAGCTCGCCGGCCGGACTCTCCATCTCGTAGGCGACCGGGTTCGGGTTCTTGAAGTCGCCATAGATGACGTCGTGCTTGTCGGGGTCGTAGTGGCACTCGACGGACACCTCGCCGCCGTCGACCAACCCGCCGATGAACTCGCGGAAGTTCGACGGGGTGTCTCGCGCCGAGTGTGTTGGAGGCTTGAGCGTGTGCCGGGATCGCCTCCCGTCACTCGAGGTACCGGAACACGGTCATCTGTAAGCGGACCAGTGGCCGGTAGTATCCCCGGTCTGCAGGGTGGTGAGGCCGGTGGTACCACTGGGCGCGCAGGCCGAGGTTGGTGTTCAGGACCGGCAAGACGCTGGTGACGAGCTTGAGTTCGTGTACCTGCCTCAGTACAGGAAAGCCCGGCCAGTCCAGCACGTCGTCCACACTCGGTGACGAGCGGGATGTGGGGGCGGTGGGTAGTCCTGGCCTTGTCCCGGTCTTGGACAGACGCGGCCATCACGCACACCAACAGCCACAACCCCAGGGCGTCGGCGACGATGAATCTCTTGCGGCCGTTGACCTTCTTGCACGCGGCATAGCTCCGGAGCCCCTGGCCTATGGTGTTGGCGCCCTTCGTGCTCTGGGAGTCGATGATCCCGCCGAGAGCTCGCCCCCACGTCCGTGCGCGGTGCGCAGTCAGCGGCGCAAAGCGGACATGATCTGCTCGATGACCTTGGTGTCCTCAGTGGGAGAAGCACCAGTACACGCCTCTGCCAGGGCGGGAAGTCCACGGGCAGGTGCTGCCAGGAGCAGCCGGTACGCACCACGTACAAGATTGCGTCCACCACGCTGCGGCGGGGGTGCTTCTCGGGACGGCCGCCGGTGTCGGCCGGTGGGAGCAGGGCTCGATCAGGGCCCACCAGAGGGAGGGGTAGACCGGTCGTCATGGCATAGCGTCATGCTCGCGGCCTGGGGAAGCAGTGTAGGGGCGAAGCACCCGGACTGTTACCCCTTCTCAAACACGATCTAATACTGCAACGACAGGTTGTTGCCTGTGCGTCTGCGGTAGTGACTCATGCGGGCACGCTGCTGGGATCGGCGTCTGAACAACGACCACGCCAGCACGTGCTCGACCGGATGAGAGATCCGTGCCGCCACCCGGTTGAACAAACGGCGGACCTCGTTGACACTCACGGGGACCAGACACACACCCAAGGCGTGTTCTGCCCCCCCTTTTGAACGGCCTGGCGGAGCCGGGCCAGGAACGCCAGTGCGGCCATGGACAAGGTGATGTGTCGGTACCACGCCCGATAACCACCCACTTGGTAGTGGTCCAGCCCGGTCTCGTTCTTCGCGGCCTGGAAGCATTCCTCGACCGCCCACCGGGATGCGGCCACCCGCACCAATTCCGCCAGCGTCGTGTGTTCTGCTGCGAAGCAGATGTAGTAAGCGATATCAGCGGGATCGGTGAGGCTCCGACGAGCCAACAGCCAATGCCCCTTGCCCGGCTCACGCCAAGGGCGGATCTCGGCTCGGGCCCAGTCATACACGCGTGGCCCGTGCGCCCCATCACCGCAGCTCAGCCGCTCCCACGCCAGTCCGGGAAGGCCGGCGATCACCTGGTGCGCTCGGGGCATGCGCAGGTCCATCGCCACGACCGTCTGGGACTTGGGCACCGCGACCACATGATGGATACCGTGCTGCTCCATCCACATCCGCAACCGGCTCACCTGCCCGTAGGCCTCGTCCGCGGTGACCCATCCGAAAGGGATCTGGGCTTGGACTGCTCTTTGCAGCATGACCAGGCCGAGTTCGTTCTTGGTGGCGAAGGCGACCTCATCACCGATACCGGCGGCCCGGCACCGGTCGCGGTCCTGGGTCCAGGCCTTGGGCAGATACAGCTCCCGGTCGATCAACGCCCGCCTCTGGGGTGCGGCGTAGGCCAAGAACACACCGAGCTGGCAGTTCTCGATCCGCCCCGCGGTACCCGAGTACTGACGGGCCACCCCGGCCGACTTCGTGCCCTTTTTGAGGAATCCGGTGTCGTCCAGGATCAGCACCCCGTCGTGGGGGTCGCCCAGGGCCTCCACCACCAAGGTGCGCACGTCATCGCGCAGACCGTCAGTGTCCCAGGCATAGAAGTTCAGCAGGCGCTGGAGGCGTTCGGGGCCCTGTTCGCCGCACATCTCGGCCAGGGTCCACCCGTTCTTGCGTTCCAGTTCGCTGAGCAGTCCACGCAGGTAGGAGGTGGCCTGGCGGCGGGATTCGACGCGGGGGAAGCGGTGCGCGAAGGAGGCGGTGAACTCGGCGAAGCACCGCGACCAGGTGTCAAGGTCAGTGATGGCCACACACGGTTACCTACTGTGCGCGGCTATCACATCGCAACCTGTCGTTGCAGTACTAAACTGAAAACCCACAGTAGCGGGTCTCGGGGCGCCCCGGGGGTCCGCTGCTCTTCCCCCACTCAGAAACGCAACGTGCATGTGCAGGAGGCCCCGTGTCAAGCCGCACGAGAACTTTTGACCCCAGCTTCAAGTTCCCTGTAAAGCCTGCTCCCCCCAAACCGCTGGAAATTCCGGCTTCCTATCAAAATTTCAGTATCGGCTCACATCTCCTGCTCCTTGTTGTCTCATTGGTCTCTTTTGTGACAGCCGTGAACATGGCGGATGACAATCCTGGTCTCTTGTTCCTCCCTTTCCTGCCAATATTTATCGGGATCTATATCGTGGCTCGCATTGTGAGAGGGGGTTGGTACAACTACAGGCTTGGCTGGCACCGGCAGTCGCACGTTGAATTCGAAAAGGAGAGAAGCCGCTACCAAAGGAATCTGGAGAAGCTCTCCGGCGATGCCTTCGTAGACAGCCAGAACCTCGCCTCCGAGGATCGTTCCAGGCTGGGCCGGGTTCAGAAGTCCGTGGACTACATCCTGACAAGCGAAATCCACAGGTCCGGCCAGATCCTTGACACCACACGCAACCAAGTCGTCCTACGAGACCTGGAGTGGAGAATAGCGAAAGATTCCCTTCGCGCGACTAGGGCCGAACAGAAACTGCGGGAGATCGGCCAACCGAAGAGTGACCACCCGCAGGCCAAGGACTCTTACGAGCAGGCCCAGAAAGCTCTAAAAACCCTCCGTAGCGAGATCGAGGAACGCGTTACCAAGATCGTCGAGTATGCCGATCAGGTGAGGTACGCAGGGAACCTCCTGGACGACGACCACCGGGTCGAGGACTACAACGACGTTTTCACCGAGCTCCAGATCGAAACCGCCGCCGGACTCCAGCAGGACGCCTCCCTGAATTCACTACTCGAAGCCCAGAAGGTGGGCCTCGAAGTCGTGGAAATGCACACCAAGCTGGGCCTGTGAGCCTTCACCCCAGGGCACGAACCTCAGCGCACCGGCTTGACCAGCCAGAACTCATTTCCTTCGGCCTCCTGAAGGACCTGGAACGACCCCTGCTCATCGGTGACGAGCTAGGACATCACGCCCTGCCTGGTTTGCTCTAGTGGGTCTCGTATGAGGTTCTCCGCTGCCTGTTTTACGTGATCAGACTGGCAAGGTCACCATGAAGACCACCGCTCACTGGGGCTGAGAGGGCCCTGCGGTGTGTGCCAGGACGGCCTTCTGCCACTCACGGGAGTGGGCTGCTGCTAGGAGGTAAAGTCGCGTGGTGTCTCGTTGCTGACCGCACAGGAGACGACTGGCTGGTCTTCGTGACTGACGCCGCGGGGCGTCGACAGAGCCCGCCGACAAGGGTATTGGCGAGGCATGAGGGAAGATCTGGCCCCACTTCGGTCCCATCCTGGTCCCATCAGTAGAGAAGACCGTTTCAGGTGAGGCGAAGCGTCCCCTCTGAACTGGGGTTTTGTGGCGCACCCGGCAGGATTCGAACCTGCGACCGTCGGATTAGAAGTCCGGTGCTCTATCCACTGAGCTACGGGTGCTCGATTTGGTTGTGACCTGACATTGCTGCACGTGATCAGGGTGTGACGCTTTGTGGGGTGGGGTGGCGGTCCAATGGGTGGCTGGTCTGGGCAGTGGTGTCCCGGGCAGACATTCTAGGGTATTCGTCAGATGTCGCCCACGGGAGGGCAAAGCTTCACCAACTACGGTGATTCGCCGTTGCGTCTCATTACCACGCGCGCTCCACCAAACCGGTCGCTATGGGCTTCGAGCCCCACGTTACCCGTGATTAACCCCGGGTGTGCCGCTGCGCGGTCGGTGTTTCGTGAACTGGCCGCCCCGGCGCGGGGGCGGCCGGGAGGATCAGAAGACCCACCATTGACCTGCCAGGACCATCAATGACGCCACCGCGAACAGCATGCACTCCCCTTCCCCTCGACTCTAGAGCCTCTAGGTGTATGGGCCGTTGCATTGTGTGGTAAACCCGGGTTTGCTGTGGTTTGGGCACCCTCGTAGGTGCTGTTGACTGAGGGGGTGAGACGGGGACTGATCGCGGGATTCGTGCTGGACAGGCTGGTGCCGGACCCTAAGAGGGGGCACCCCGTGGCGTTTTTCGGGGCGGCCGCGGGATGGTGTGAACGTCGACTTTACCGGGATTCCGTTGCCGCGGGCGCTCTGTTCGTCGGGGCGACGGTGTTTCCGGTGGTGGTGGCGGGGTCGCGGCTGCGGGGTCCTGTGCCTACGGCCGTCGCGACCTGGGCGGTCCTGGGCGGCAGCATGTTGGGGCGAGAAGCCGAACGGGTCGCCGACGCCTTGGAACGTGGGGACCTGGACGAGGCACGCACGTTGGCCGGTGGGCTGTGCGGGCGCGAGCTCGAGCACCTGGACGCGGACGGGGTGGCGCGGGCCGTGGTCGAGTCGGTCGCGGAGAACACCTCCGACGCGGTGGTCGGGCCGCTGCTGTGGGGAGCGCTGGGCGGCCCCGCCGGACTGGTGGGGTTCCGGGCGGTCAACACCCTGGACGCCATGGTCGGACACCGAAATGAGCGCTATGAACGGTTCGGCAAGGCCGCCGCGCGCTCGGACGACGTGGCCGGTTGGGCGCCGTCGAGGCTGACCGCGCTGCTCGCGATCGCGGCGGCACCGGTGGTGGGTGGAAGCCCCGCACGGGCGTGGCGGGTGTGGCGAAGGGACGGTGACGCGCATCCGAGCCCGAACGCCGGGCAGTGCGAGGCCGCGTTCGCTGGGGCGTTGGGGCGCAGGTTGGGTGGCACGAACGTCTACGGGGACCGGGTGGAGCACCGGCCGGTGATGGGGGAGGGGCCCGAGGTGACCGTGGCCGACATCCGGCGGGCCGTGCGTCTGGCACGCGTGGTGAACCTGGGCGCGTTGTCGGTGGCGGTGGCCGGTGAACGCGGCTCTGGTCGCCGGTACTACCTCGGACGCGGGTAAGAGCGTGGTCACGGTGGGCTGTGCAGGTGGCCGGCCCGACAGGGGGGGCGGTTCGTCGCCCCGTTCAAGGCGCAGAACATGTCGTTGAACTCCATGGTGACCTCGGGTGGGGCGGAGATCGGCGGTACCCAGGCGATGCAGGTCGCCGCCGGCGGGATCGAACCCACCACCGCCGTGAAGCCGGTGTTGCTCGAGTCCGGCGCGGGCGGCCCGACCGAGACCGTCCTGAGGGCCGGGGCATCGTGAACACGGGACTGGCGCGCGCCGCCGGTCTACCGGTGGTGGTCGGCGATATCGACCGTGGCGGGGTGTTCGCGTCGATGTTCGAGACGCCGACGATGCTGGAGGAGGACCGGGTACTGGTCGCGGGCCTCGTCGTGAACCGATTCAGGGTCGACCGTTCGCTGTTGGAACCCGACCCGGAGACGTCGTGGAACCTGACCGGACGCCCGGCGTCGGAGATCTGCGGCGGTCACCAGGTACCGGCCGAGTCCGTCCGCGACGAGGTGGAGTCGAACGTGGGTTCGGTGGCGGAGTCGGGTCTGCTGCCCACGACGGTGGGGTTCGCGGCCGCTCACGGGGGGGGAGGAGGACCGGACGCCTTGGGGATCGGGTGGCGGGGCACGTGGACACCGCCGCGGTGTGGCGACTGCTCGGGAAGGGGGTTCCGAAGGGGGTCTTCTTCATTCCACCGGAGGCGCCCTGCGCGTGGTCACCGGGGACGCCCGATCCAGGGCGCCCCGGGACACGCGAGGGGTCAGGCCGCCAGGGATCGGGCGTAGTTGACCTGCTGGTTGATCTGACGCACGAGCACGGGGCTGCTCACCGGGAGTTGCGTGGCGTGGTACCTGCCGTCGGCCTGCACCGTGACCTGCACGTGCCCGGTGGTCTTGGTCTCCTTCACCAGGAGGATCAACAGGCCCAACAGGCAGGTCCACCAGAAGATGAGGATGGCGACGATGATGGCCCAGGTGGGGGTGGACTGTTCGGTGCGGCTCATGTCCGACAGGGTCCACACGCTGCCCTTGATGGGGAAGCGGCCGGCGGGGGTGATGACACTCGTCTGGGTGACGGCGATGTCCCCGATGGTGAGCAGGGTGGGCTCGGGGGCCGGGTGTCCTCCCGGATCGGCCGGCAGGTAACCACCGGTGGGGTTGCCGTAGGGCTCCAGTTGCCCTCCGATGTGCTGTTGCGGGGGAAGGTCCCAGCCGGGGGCCTGGCCGTCCGGTTGCTGCCAGGGGCGGCCTTGCTCGGGGTACTCGTTCATGTGGGGATTGTGTCAAAGCCCCTGTCCCGGTCGATGCCCGGCGGACGGTCGGGTGTGGATCGTGGCCGGTTGTGGCCAATCTTCGACGTTGAGTGGTGTGGCGGGTACGGGCTGTACGCAGACGTTTCGGCTGGTGTGGCGTGCGTCACCGCAAACGTGACGCTCCGAACCCGTGCGCGATGGACCCTCCCGAAAAACATGAAAGTCTTTCGCGATTTCCTTACTCGTGCGTAGCCTTTCGCTGATCCATCGCCCGCACCCCCAGGTGGTGACGTATATGTCTCCCGCACCCCCGCCCCTTCGACCCTCCTCGCGCAGGGCCCCCTTCCGCGCCGGCGCCATGGGAGCGGCCCTGGCCGCCACGGCCTCCCTCGCCGCCGCCCTACCGGCCACTCCGGTCATAGCCGAGTCGGTCACCTACGAGGACTACTGCGCGCCCTCGGGGTGCCACGACGTCCTTCCCCCGGGCCAGAACGGCGGCGCCACCCTGACCGAGATCCTCGGCCACCAGGTCTTCGGTACCCGCCCCGAGCACTCCTCCAGCCAACTCGACATGTACGACGACCTCGTGCACCACTACGACGGACTCACCGAGGAAGGTCTCGACGACTTCTTCCAGGACGCCTCCTACGGTGTCGACGAGGACGAGGTCGACCGCGAGTACCGGCCACGCGATGACGTCACCATCGTCCGCGACGCGGCGCACGGCATTCCGCACATCACCGGCACCACGCGCGAGGGCACCATGTTCGGTGCCGGGTACGCGGCCGGTGAGGACCGCCTCTTCCTCATGGACATCTTGCGCCGGGTCGGTCGCGGTGAGCTCACCTCCTTCGCCGGCGGAGCGGAGGGCAACCGGGGCCTCGAACAGGACCTGTGGGCCACCGCCCCCTACACCGAGGAGGACAAGCAGGCCCAGGTCGACCGGGTCGCGAGCGAGGGCGGCGAACGTGGCGTTCAGGCCCTCGCCGACGTCGACTCCTACCTGGAGGGCGTCAACGCCTACATCGAAGAGGCCGACAGCGGGCGCTACTTTCCCGGCGAGTACGTGCTGACCGGGCACAAGGACGCCATCACCAACGCTGGCGAGATCGAGCCCTTCACCACAACGGACGTCGTGGGCATCGCCGCCATGGTCGGTGGCATCTTCGGTGGTGGTGGCGGCGGTGAGGTCCACTCCGCGATCGTCCTGGCCAACTTCCAGGATCGTTACGGTGCCGAGGAGGGCCTGGAGCTCTGGCGGGCCTGGCGCATGGAGAACGATCCCGAGGCCTCCGTGACCGTCGATGGCGAGTTCCCCTACTCCCAGACCCCCGACGATCCGGTCGGTCAGGTCGTCCCCGACCCCGGCTCGGTCGAGCCCTACGACATCGTCCACGACGAGTACGGTTCGGCGGCCCCGGACGCCGCGTCCCGGGCCGCCACCTCCCAGGCCCCTGAGGTCCCCGAGGCCGAGGCGCCCACCGTGGAGGAACTCACCGAGGATCAACAGGCCGAACTGGAGGAGATGGTCGAGGAGGGCGACCTGTCCGCCGCCGAGGGCATCTTCGACGACGGAGTGCTGCCCGAAGGCTTCATGGACCCGCGCGGCATGTCCAACGCCCTGTTGGTGTCCGGCGAGCACACCGAGAGCGGTAACCCCGTCGCGGTGATGGGGCCGCAGACCGGCTACTTCTCCCCGCAGTTGCTCATGCTCCAGGAGCTCCAGGGGCCGGGCATCAGCGCGCGCGGCGCCTCCTTCGCGGGCGTGAGCTTCTACGTCCAGATGGGTCGCGGGGTCGACTACGCCTGGAGCGCCACCTCGGCGGGCCAGGACATCACCGACACCTTCGCCGTGGACCTGTGCGAGACCGACGGCTCCGAGCCCACCACCGCATCGCGTTCCTACGTGGACTCCTCCGGCGACTGCGTGGACTTCGAGGCCCTGAGCGTCAGCAACGACTGGACGCCCACAGTCGCCGACGGCACCGAGGTGGGTGGATACACGCTCACCTCGCTGCGTTCCGAACACGGCCTGGTGAGTTCCTTCGCCACTGTCGACGGAGCACCGGTGGCCTTCACCGAGCTGCGGTCCACCTACATGCGCGAGGTCGACTCCATCATCGGGTTCCAGAAGTTCAACGACCCCGACCTGATCGACTCGGCGGAGACCTTCACCGAGGCCGCCTACGACATCGCCTACGCGTTCAACTGGCACTACGTCGACGACCAGGACATCGCGTTCATCAACTCCGGCGACAACCCCGTCCGGACCGAGGGCACCGACCCCAACATGCCCATCGACGCCTATTCCGACGCAGGCTGGTCCGGTTGGGACCCGGCCACCAACGGAGCCGACTACCACCCACAGTCCGACCACCCGCAGCAGATCAACCCGGACTACATCGTCAACTGGAACAACAAGCCGGCCCAGGGCTACACGTCGGGCTGGTCGACCGGTTCGGTGCACCGAAACGACCTGCTGGACGGTCGCGTCTCCGGTCTCATCGAGGACGGACACCGCTTCACCACGGCCTCCCTCACCGGCGCGATGATGGATGCCGGGGTCGCCGACCTGCGCGCCGAACAGGTCCTTCCGCTGCTGTTGGAGGTCATCGACACCGCGCAGGTGGAGGACCCCGAACTCGCCGAGACGGTCGAGTCCCTGCGCACCTGGGCGGACTCGGGGGCCCTGCGCCGCGAACCCCGACGCGACGCCGGGCACTACGAGCACGCCGACGCCATCCGGGTACTGGACGCCTGGTGGCCGATCCTGGTGCGGGCCCAGTTCGAACCCGGTCTGGGTGAGGGCCTGTACGAGGAGTTGACCCACGCCGTCCAGACCGATGAGTCGCCCTCCGGCTCCATCGGCGGCGGCGAACCGGGCAGTGTCGACCAGGGGCAGCCGCACCGTGGTTCGGCGTTCCAGTACGGCTGGTGGTCGTACGTGCACAAGGACCTGCGCACGGCCTTGGGTCAAGAGGTCGACGGCGCGCTCGGTGACCGGGCCTACTGCGGCGAGGGCGACCTCGGCGACTGCCGGACGGTGGTGTTGGACAGCCTCGCCGAGGCCGCGGCCACCCCGGCCGAGGAGATCTACCCCGGGGACGAACACTGCGCGGCAGGTGACCAGCTGTGCGCGGACACCGTGATCCACCAGTCGGTGGGCGGGATCGACATGTGGCCGATCGCCTGGCAGAACCGGCCCACCTACCAGTTGGTCTACGAGTTCTCCGGTGGTCGGTGACACCCACCGCAGGCACATAGGGGACGAGAGCGGCCCGTGGCGTCCCGCCACGGGCCGCGATCCTGTATCCATTACCGGATTCTTGTGGTTCGCCAGGGTTGTGTGGGTAGCTTAAGGACTACCCGAAACCACAGCGGGAGGGCCGACAGGAACATGCCTGCTTGGCTGATCTGGATCATCCTCGCGGCCGCCCTCGGGGCCGCCGAGTTCTTCACCCTGACCTTCGTCCTGGGGTTGCTGGCCACCGCCGCACTGGTCGCCGGCCTCCTGGGGGCCCTGGGACTACCGGTGGTCGTGCAGATCATCGGGTTCGCCGCCGCCTCCGCCGCCGGGGTCTGGCTGGTCAAACCGATCATGGACCGGCAGATCACCCGCGGCCCGGACGTTCGTTCCGGCACGGCCGCTCTGGTGGGGCGATCCGCCCTGGTCCTGGAACCGGTCGACGCCGATCACGGACTCGTCAAGCTCGGCGGGGAGGAATGGTCGGCGCGATCCATCGACGAGGACCTCGTCATCCCGGTGGGCGCGCACGTCGACGTCGTGGAGATCGACGGAGCCACCGCCCTGGTCTATCCGCGCGAGGCGTTGCCCGAACCCATCGAGCCGAACGGGCCCGACCAGACCAGGCCGGGACAGGACCGCCCGGAAGCGGACTGAACCCGGCCACCACGACCATCCGAGACCGAGCCGCGCAAGCCACCAATCGACCTAGGCACAGGTACAGAAGATGGACCCTGCGATACCGCTCATCATCATCGCCGTTCTCCTGGTCGCCATCGCTTTGTCGGCGATCCGTATCGTTCCCCAGGCCCGCGCCTACAACATCGAGCGCTTCGGCCGTTACATCCGCACCCTCGACCCCGGACTGAACTTCATCATTCCGGGGGTGGACCGGGTCAATTCCAAGTTCGACCTGCGCGAACAGGTCTTCAGCTCGCGTCCCCAACCCGTGATCACCGAGGACAACCTGGTGGTCAACATAGACACCGTCCTCTACTACCAGGTGACCCAGCCCAAGGCCGCCGCCTACGAGGTCGCCAACTACATCCAGGCCATAGACCAGCTCACCGTCACCACGCTGCGCAACGTCATCGGTTCCATGGACCTGGAACGCACGTTGACCTCCCGGGAGGAGATCAACACCCGCCTGCGCGGGGTTCTCGACGAGACCACCGGCAAGTGGGGCATTCGCATCAACCGGGTCGAGATCAAGGCGATCGACCCGCCGCCGACCATCAAGGAGGCGATGGAGAAGCAGATGCGGGCCGACCGCGACAAGCGCGCGGCCATCCTGCACGCCGAGGGTGAACGCCAGTCCCGCATCCTCAAGGCGGAGGGCGCCCGCCAGCAGGCCATCCTGGAGGCTCAGGGTGACCAGCAGGCGGCGATCCTGCGCGCCGACGGTGAGGCCAAGGCGATCGAGCAGGTCTTCCAGGCCGTGCACGCCAACGACGCCGACGCCAAGCTGCTCGCCTACAAGTACCTGGAGACCCTGCCGAGCCTCGCCGAGGGCGAGGGCAACACGTTCTGGGTGATCCCCGGCGAGTTCACCGAGGCGGTCAAGAACGTCTCCCACGCCTTCGCCGGCGACGCCGCCAAGACGGCTCCGTCCACGGAGAAGGGACAGCGGGAGGAGGGTGACTCGGGCCCCGCGCAGATCACCGGACCGGACCCGGCCAGGTCCACCTCGTCTCAGGCGGCGGCGCAGGCGGCGGAGGCCGCCGAGAAGGCGGTCGCCGATGCCCGGGACGACGTTCGCCGGGCCGGGGCCAACATGGGTTCGACCCCGTCCCAGCGCAAGGGCGAGTGAGGCCGACCGGACGGAAACGACGACGATGACGGTGGCCGCCCCGACAACGGGCGGCCATCGCCATCGCGTGGGTCCTCAGACCAGCAGCAGTTTGCCGGTGGTGGTGCGCGAGGTGAGGTCCTCGTGTGCCCGGGCCGCTTCCTCCAACGGGTAGCGGCCGCCGACCCGCACGTCCAGACGCCCCTGCTCGACCAGCTCGAACAGGTCGCGGGCCCGGCCCAGCAGCTCCTCGCGGTCGGTGACGAAGTGCGCGAGGGAGGGGCGGCTGAGGTAGACCGAACCGGCGCTGTTGAGCCGCTGCGGGTCCACCGGTTCCACCAGGCCGCTGGACTGCCCGAATAGGGCCAACACCCCGCGTGGGCGCAGCGAGGCCAGGCTCGCGTCGAAGGTGTCCTTGCCGACGCCGTCGTAGACCGCCGCGACGCCTTCGCCGTCGGTGAGGTCACGGACGGCTTCGGCCACCGGGGTCTCGGTGTAACGAACGATCTCGTCGGCGCCGGCCGCGCGGGCGATGGCCTCCTTGGCCTCCGTGGAGACGGTGCCGATCACCCGGGCGCCACGGGCCTTGGCCAGCTGGGTGATGAGCAGTCCGGTGCCGCCCGCGGCTGCGTGCACCAGGATGGTCTCGCCCTCGGCCACCGGGTGCACCGAGTAGGTGAGGTAGTGGGCGGTCATGCCCTGGAGCAGCAGCGCGGCGGCCTGTTCGTCGGCGACCCCGTCGGGGACGGGGACCGCCAGGTCGGCGTCGACGGTGGCGCGGTCGGCGTACCCGCCGGGTGACATCGCCCAGCCTACGCGTTGCCCCACCTTCAGGTCGGTGACACCATCACCGACCGCCGTGATCGTGCCCGAGGCCTCCATGCCCGGAACGAACGGCAGGTCCACCTTGTAGACGCCGCTGCGTTGGTAGACGTCGATGAAGTTGACGCCCCGGGCGGCCACGTCCAGGAGGACCTGGCCCGGTCCTGGGGTCGGGTCGTCGATCTCCTGTGTGCGTAGGACCTCGGGTCCGCCGAACTCCTCCATCACGATGGCGCGCATGTCGTCTCGTCCTCCCTGTCGCGGTGACCGTGGCCCCGACGCTAACGCGCCCGCCGCCGGGATGGAACGCTCACCTCGGGGCCGGGCGGTATCGAGGACGGGCCCGCTACTCGGCGTCGATGCGGTGCAGTGCGAAGTCGGTGTAGGCCACGACGATCGATTCGTTGCCGGAGGCGGCCCGTTGGATCAGCCCGATCTGGCGTCGCTCCTCATCGTCCAGGTCGGTGTCGTCCGGTAGCGGTTGCTCGTCCACGGTGCTCAGCGCGAGCTCGTCGTTGATCCACAGCCGCAGGTCCATGTACGGGTCATCGCCCTCCTCGCTCACGTGCTCGCAGGAGAACTTGAGGTTGTTGGTGACCAGGTCGCTCAGGTTCGCGTCATAGGGCAGACCGGTGACCTCGGTCTCCTCGTCGAACAGGTCGTAGGTTCGGAAACCCTTGATCTCGGTGCTGGAGGCGAGCGCGGTGCTGCCGCTCTCCTCGGTCACCCGACGGATCTGCGCCTCGCCGCCGTCCAGGCGGACCTGCGCTTCGTACAGGGTGTCCTCATCGCTCTCTTGGCCCCAGCAGTAGGCGCCCGTGGTGGCTTCGTTCGGGCCCGAGAGGGGCGCCAAGGTGGTGCTGATGAGGACCCGTGGGGGTGTCTCCCCGTTGAAGGGGACGAGCGTGCTCTGGCTTTCCTGGAAGGAGGAGTTGATCGCGAGCAGCATGGCGTTCTGCTCGTCCCAGTATCCGACGTTGTTCATGTCGGAGATCTGGGGATCGAAGTTGTAGGCTCCTGGCCAGTCGGGATCCGTGGCGAAATCGGTCGTGTAGATACTCGTGCTGTTCTCCGGAGGGGACTCCGAGCCGGAGAACAACACGACGCCACCGACCGTGGCGATCAGCAGCAGCGCGGCCACACCACCGCCGACGAGCATGAGCTTGCGGCGGCCGCCACCGGAGGCACCGTTCACCGGCCGTCCGGGAGCGTTCGGGCCGCTGGGAACACCGGGTCCGCCCGGACCTCCGTGCATCCCGTACACGGGCTGCGCGTGGCCGCCGTTGGGCCACTGCCGACCCTGTCCGGGGGCCGGAACGTGTCCGCCATGGGGCCCTTGGCCGTGTTGGGGACCCGACCGTGGGTTGGCGCCGTGCGTCCCCATCGGAGCCTGCGGTCCCTGCGCTCCCTGTTGGTGGGCCTGGTGCTGTGGGAAGGCCTGGGCCCCGGACGGCCCCTGGAACCCGGGCGGTCCCTGTGGAGCCGGACCGTTCTGGTGCGTCTGCTGTGTGTTCGGTGCGGTCGGCCGCACCATGGTGGGCGGTACGGCAGGGACGGGGGCCCTTCCCTGGTCGCCGGGGACGGGGGCCGTTCGCTGCGGACCGGATTCCTCCGGCGGCGGGGTGCCCGCCACCGGAGCGCTGCTGGGCGGGGCCCAGGAGGTGCTGATGGTCCGTCGTACCTCCGACTCCTCAGGGTCCTCCTGGCCGGTCAGCTTGGCCAGTAGTTGCTGGGAGGAGGGACGGTTGGCGGGGTTCTTGTCCAGCGCGGTCCCGACCAGTTCCAACAGGCTCGGGTCCAACCCGTCCAGCTTGGGTGCGGCGGAGGAGATGTTGTGCAGGACCGCCGGGACCGTCGCCGCGTCGAAGGGTGCCTCGCCGGTGCCGGCGAACGCCACCAGGCACCCCCAGGCGAAGATGTCCGCGGCCGGTGTGGCCCGCTCGCCCAGGATCAGCTCCGGTGCCATGTAGGAGGGCGTACCCATGAGCTGACTGGAACGGGTGATGCCGCCGCCGGCGTCGTCCATGGCGCGGGCGATGCCGAAGTCGATCACCTTCGGGCCCACCGTGGACAGGAGGACGTTGGCGGGCTTGAGGTCGCGGTGGACCACCCCGGAACCGTGGATGGCGGTCAACGCCGCGGCCACGCCCATCGCCAGACCTTCGAGGGTGCCGCCGTGCATCGGACCCTGCGCGCGCACCGCCTCGTCCAGGTTCGGGCCGGCCACGTACTCCGACACGATGAACAGTGGCTCGCCCTCCAACCGGGCGTCGATGACCCCGGCCGTGGAGAAACGGGCGACCCGTCGCGCCGAGTCCACCTCGCGGGCGAACCGCTTGCGGAACGACTCGTCGTCGGCGAGGTCCGGGTGGATCAGCTTGACGGCGACGGGGCGGCCGCCGGGACCCTCGGCGAGGTAGACGGTGCCCATGCCACCGCGTCCGAGCCGACCGACGATGCGGTAACCGTCGAGTTCACGCGGGTCGCCCGCGCGCAGGGGTTTGCCGCTTGAGTGGCCGTTGGACGTCACAGTCGAGGGTCCTCACAAATCGTGTGATAAGCGCTTATCAGCGTACCGACGCCGGCACCGGGCGTGTTCCGAAGGGGTGTGATCCCACCGAAGTCGAAACGGTTCTGTCCGCGGTGGTCGTCGAGGTGGGGGAAAGCGGGGGTGGTGCCGTGGCCGGTCGTCGAGGATCTCATCGCCCCGGAAGCTCTCGAACAGCATCCGGAGCGGTGACGTGCTCTGGTCCCGGGAGAACGGCACGGCCTGGCGCCGGGTTCCAGGGTGATCGCGGGTCCGTGGCCCGGGGGTTCCTCGGTTCCACGGATGGTTCCACGGGTGGTGACGTCGTCGCGGTGGAAACAGTTCCACGGAGGCTTCCCCTTCGCTAGTATTCGATCACACGTTCGAATGCCTGTTCGTACTTCCCCGCGGGTGGGCACCCCGGCGGTGCGCCCTGACGCCGCCGGACGCCGAACGAGGAGTCGGTCGATGCTTGGGGGAACGGTTGTGGGGCGGTACTACGGATCGGACGTCACGGTCGTGGAGGACGACGGCAGACCCACCCGCTTCGTGTGGGACGGGCGGGTCTACGGGGTGCGCAGGATCATCGACCAGTGGGTGACCCTGCGTCGTGACTGGACACCGGGTGAGAGCTCCCAGGTGCCCGAATGCCGGCACTGGAGGGTCGAGGCCGGTTCGGCCTACTCCCAGGGGGTGTACGAACTCCGGCACGACACCACCACCGGTGGGTGGCTGCTCTCCCGGGTGTGGGGATGATCCGGGAGGTAAGACGGGACGGCCGGGCCGGTGCCACCACCGACCCGGCCGTCCCCGTCTATGGCGTCGTCTTCAGGTCCGTCGGCAGGAGACTGTAGACGGCCAGGTCGGTGCGGCCCTCGTTCAACGGCATCGCGTTGCGCTCCACCCCCTCGTGGACGAATCCGGTGGACTCGGCCACCCGACGAGAGGCGATGTTGCCCACCGCGGCCTTCAGTTCGATCCGTTGGAATCCTTGGTCGATCGCCCAGCGGGACACCGCCACGACCGCTTCGGCGGCGTAGCCACGGCCCCGCCCCCACGGCGAGATCCAGTAGCCGACCTCGGTCACCTTCGCAGGCCACTCGGTGCGCAGCAGGGCCAACGAACCGACGAACCGGCCGCCCTCGCGCTCCAGCAGGGCCCAGTGCTGGCCGTCACCGGAGGTACGGATGCCCGGCGCCAGGCGTAGGCAGAAGTCCTCCGCGTTCTCCCGGGTGTAGGGCTCTCCGGGGGCCGGCAGCGGAACCCACCGCTGAAGGTCGGGGTCCACACACGATGTGTACACGTCGTCGATGTCGCGTTCGAGTACCGATCGCAGCCGGAGCCGCTCGGTCTCCAGGATGACCGAGGGCATGGTCGGCGTGCTCTGAACGGTGGTCATGGTGGAGTCGAACCCTCTTTCCTCGAATCGCGCCGCGCACCCACGGCGTGGCGGCGGCTGCTCACGATAGCCGCGCCGGCCATGGCCGGCGCAACCGGATATCGCGAGGATCACCGCCGTGACCTGCGGTGGGAGAAATCCGCCACAGGGGCCGCGCGAGACGTTCCCTAGAGCAGGCCGTGTGCCACCCGCTCTCGGATGGCCGAGTCGAACACGTCGGCGAAGGCGTTGCCGGGGCATTCGGTGTCCAACCAGTCCCGGTGCCGGGCCAGTGCCTCCTGCGGGGTGACCGCGCCGGTGTCCGGGTTCACGTACTCGATCTCCCGGGCCGGGTCCACGCCGGTCAGCGCGCACAGCACCCGCAGCACCGTCACCAGCGAATCCTGGGCGGCACGTGTGGGCACCTCGTGGGTGAAGTCGCCGAGCAGACACACCCCGACGTTGGCGTGGTTGAAGCCCGCCGCGTGGCCGGCGGTCACCGAACGGGCGCGGCCGGGCAGCGGTACTCCGGAGAAGACCGGGATCCCGTCCTCGCCCGAGTGCCGACCCTCGTAGACCACGCCGTCGGGGTCGATGAGCAGGTGGTAACCGATGTCGCCCCAAGCCTGCTCGGCCGCGTGGAGCCGATACACCGCACGCACGTCGGCGGCGTGGTCGTCGGTGGTCGCCATGGCCGTGTGGTGCACGGTCAACGCCTGGACCCGGTGGAACTCGGCCGGCCACAGGTCGTCGCCGTCCTCGTCGAAGCGCAGGGATTCGTCCGCGCCCCAGCCCGCCCGCGTGCGCACCGGCAACAGGGAGGTGCCCGACAACGACCGGTACTCGCCGCCCTCGGCGCGGAGCGTGGTCCGCTCCGGCCCACCGAAGGCGAGCGGTTCGCCGTCGCGGACGTTCACCGCGGTCAGGTCGGAACCGTCGGCGCCGCGTACCTGGTAGCCGATCGCGCCTTCCGGGGCGCGCACCATCGCGGTCGAGTCCGGGTCGAGGTGGTCCGGTCCTTCTGTGTGGAAGCGCAGGTCACGCCAGGACCCCCACCCGTCGGGGAGCTCGAAGCGCACCGACGCGCCGGAGACCCGCTCCGGCGACCGGGAGACGGAGACCAGGTCGAAGCGGCGGTCGGGGCGTACGGGGGAGCCGGTGGAGGTGGTGGTCTCGGTGAGCACGCGGGGGACGGCCCGGGTGTCGGAGCCCTGCGCCGAAGCGGCCGTAGGGGTGAGCAACGCGGGGGCCAAGGAGCCGAGGCCCGCCGCCGTGGCGGTGGTCAGGAAGGTGCGCCGTCGCATGTGTGTCCGTTCTGTTCGCCGACTGTGTTCATCGCGGGGCAGGGCGTCAGGGGGACGGGGACCGCAACAGCCTGCCACATGCCTGTGACGTACGACACGTGAGTGCTTCCTGGGGGTCCGAAGTGACCGGAGGCGGAGACGGCGAGCACGGAGGAGAGGGCCACCACGACCTGCGCCACCACGGCGACACGGAGGGGGACCCGGTCTGATCGACCTGACCGGGGAACGTCGCGTGCCCACCGAGGACCTGGAAAACCACGGACCCACCGTCATCCCTTGCTCGAGAGCATCATTTTCGCTGGTCAAAGCATTGGGCGGGGAATCGCTGTGGCTTCGCTCGAGCGAGGAGGGCATCGCGGTCCGCCGCGGTGACGGCTTTCCGGTCCTGGGGCCGGAACGGTTCCGTGGAATGGTGCGGGACTCCGGTACACGGCGCGCGCTGACGCGGACTCTGGCACAGTTGACGGTGACTTGAGGGCCCGGCGGTGTGCCGGGAACGGGTTGCCCGGGGTCGGCAGGACCCCCGCTGAGCGGCGCGAACGCCGCGGACTACGCTGGTCCGGATCCATCTCGGACAGGGCCCGAACGGGCAGCCCACGGACCTCATGCCTTCGGGGAGCGACCATGACCAACGATGACCGCGAGGAAGCCCGTCACACGGAGGGCGATCCCTCCGAACCACGACGCGGCAAGCCCTCGCCGGGCCTCGGCCCGCGCCTGGGAGGTCTGCTCGACGGGCTGCCGGAGAGCGGCAAGGGAGCCCAGGGCGCTCCCTCCGTACCGGCCCCGCAGGGGGAGGAGCCGCGGTCCGTACCGGGCAACCCCTTCCGCAGACCCCTCCAGGAACCGGCGGCGCCCACCCGGCAGGTGCGTCCGGCGAACCCGCCCGCGCCACCCGCGCCGCCCGGGAACGTGACACCCGAACCCGAACCCGAACCCGCTCCGGAGCCGGAACCCGAGGCCGCGCCGGAACCCGAGCCCGAACCCGTGTCCACACGGGCGCCGGTCACCGCCCGCGATCCGCGACCGAACGTCATCCCCTTCCGCGGCGGCCCCCACCCGGCGGCACGGCCACAGGAGCCCCTCGCACCCGAGGCCGACCCCCCGGGAGGAGAACCCGCACAAGAACCAACCCCCGCGCAGGGTTCCACCGAATCCGACGCAGCCACGAACACCGGCCACGTGGACCAGGTCCCCGCGGCCGCCGAACCAGCGGAGCAGAGCGACACCGTGCACGCACACGAAGCAGCGGCCTCCTTCTCGGAGCCGCAGCACACCGGGCCGCCCCGGGTGGGAGAACCGGCCGGGGACGTCCGCGGCCGACCCGCCCCGGCCCCCGAAGCGCCCGCCGACGACGCCTGGCGACACACCGGCCATGACTTCGACGACGCCGAACGCGCCGCCGTCTACCGTGCCATCCGCGAACGTCGCGACGTCCGAGCGGGTTTCCGGCCCGACCCGATCCCCGCCGAAGTGCTCACCCGCGTCCTGGAGGCAGCCCACCAGGCGCCCAGCATCGGACACACCCAGCCCTGGGACTTCCTGGTCATCGACGACACGGAACTGCGCGCACGGGTCCGTGACCTCGCCGAACAGGAACGGGACTCCCATTCCGGGGACCGTCCCGGCGCTCGCGCCCACGCCTTCTCCGGTCTCAAGGTCGAGGCGATCCTGGACAGCCCGCTCAACATCGCGGTGACGGTCGACCCGACCCGCGGAGCGCAGGCGCCCGGACGCCACGCCAAGCCCGCCTCCTACTCGGCCGCGCTCGCCGTCGAGAACCTGTGGCTGGCCGCCCGCGCCGAGGGACTGGGCGTAGGTTGGGTCGGGATCACCGACGAGCGCGGTGTCGCCGACGTGCTCGCCTTGCCCTCCCACTTGGAGGTCGTCGCCTACCTGTGCGTCGGCTACGTCGACGAGTTCCCCACCGAACCCGAGCTCGGCCTCAGCGGCTGGGTGAAGGGACGTCCCCTGTCCTGGGCGGTGCACCGTGACCGCTACGGTCACCGCGGTCTGCCCGGTCAGGAGCCCACCACCCTCCTGGAGGAGACCATCACCGCCATCGGAGCGCTGAACGCCCGCGCCGTGGAGGAGGCCAGGGACCGGCAGGCCAGGATGACCAAGCCGCTGGGGTCCCTCGGCGTGCTGGAGGACGTGTCGGTACGGCTCGCCGGGTTGGCGGGGGAGTGCCCTCCGCCCATCCCCGAACCGGCCGCCGTCGCGGTGTTCGCCGGTGACCACGGCGTGTACGCCCAGGGGGTGACCGCCTGGCCACAGGAGGTCACCGCGCAGATGGTGCAGAACTTCATCGACGGCGGTGCCGTGGTCAACGCCTTCGCAGAGCAGGTGGGCGCCGAGGTGACCGTCGTGGACGTGGGTGTGGTCGGTGACCTGCCCCCGGCCGCCGGTCTGCTGCCCCGCAAGGTCGCGCGGGGGACCGCCGACTTCACCCAGGGGCCGGCGATGAGCCGCGAGCAGGCGCTACAGGCCCTGGAAGGCGGAATCGAGGTGGCCCGCGACCTGGTTTCGGCGGGCAATCGCTGCCTGATCACCGGGGACATGGGGATCGGCAACACGACCCCCGCCGCGGCGCTGGTGTGCGCCTTCACCGGAGCCGATCCGGCCGAGGCCACCGGGCGGGGCACCGGTGTGGACGACGCCACCTACGAACACAAGGTCGAGGTGGTTCGCAAGGCCTTGGCGGCCAACCCGGTGGATTCCGAGGACCCGATCGGAACCCTGGCGGCCCTGGGCGGCTTGGAGCACGCCGCGTTGGCCGGATTCATCCTGGGCGCCTCGGCGCTGCGGATCCCGGTGTTGTTGGACGGGGTCATCGCCGGTTCGGCCGCGCTGGCCGCCGCCGCGATCTCCCCGGAGTCGCTGAGCGCCTGCTTCGCCGGGCACCGTTCCACCGAGCCCGGTCACGGTGTGGTCCTGCACCACCTGGGTCTGACCCCGCTGGTGGACCTGGAGATGCGGCTGGGCGAGGGGTCCGGTGCGCTGCTGGCGCTGCCTCTGCTGCAGGGTTCGGCGCGGGCGCTGCGCACCGTCGCCACCTTCGACTCCGCGGGGGTCTCCACGGACCGGTGATCCGGTCGGGCCGTGACGGTGGTCCGTGCCCTGGAACGAGGGCGCCCCGCCACCAGAGGAGGTGGTGGGGCGCCCTCGCGTCGATGCGGCGGGAGTCACCCCGCTCTGTGCTCACCCCTTTACCCGGCTGTAACACCGCTTTGACAAGGTGTTTTGGAGTAATCGCCGAAATTCTCCGGCGGCGTGCCGGGACATCGGTCCCGCGCGCACCCCGCCGCCGATGTCGGGGGCCGGTACGGACGACCATGAGGGGTACGATCCGTGACCTATCTCCTTGGCCTGCGCATGCGGGACCGTGATGTGCTGATTGTGGGCGGCGGAAGGGTCGCCCAACGTCGGGTACCCGTCCTCCTTGGGGCCGGTGCCCGGGTCACCCTCGTCTCTCCGAAGGCGTCCGCCGCGCTGGAGGACCTCGCCGACGCGGGACGTCTCACCTGGGTGCGTCGCCCCTTCGAACCCGGTGACGTGGTCGGCCCCGACGCCCCCGCCTACTGGCTGGTACACGCCGCCACCGATTCCGCCGAGGTCAACGCCGCCGTGGCCGCCGAGGCCGAGGACTCCCGGATCTGGTGTGTGCGCGCCGACGACCGGCACACCTCCTCCGCCTGGACCCCGGCCAGTGGTGACTCCGGTGGGATCACCGTGGGCGTGGTGGCCTCCGGCGACCCCAAGCGTTCGGCCGGGGTACGCGACGCCATCATCGAGGGCTTGGCCGAGGGCGCTCTGGACGACCGGCGCGGGCGTGAACGCCTCAGCGGCGTCGCCCTCGTCGGTGGTGGCCCGGGCGACCCGGGCCTGATCACGGTCCGTGGCCGCCGGCTCCTGTCCCAGGCGGACGTGGTGGTGGTCGATCGACTCGCTCCCACCTCCCTGTTGGACGCCCTGCCCTCGGACGTGGAGATCGTGGACGCCGCGAAGATCCCCTACGGCCGTTCCATGGCCCAGGAGGAGATCAACTCCGTCCTCGTCGAACGGGCCAAGGAGGGGAAGTTCGTCGTCCGGCTCAAGGGCGGTGACTCCTTCCTGTTCGGTCGAGGTGGAGAGGAGGCGGCCGCGTGCGCCGCCGCCGGCGTCCCGGTCATCGTGGTCCCCGGGGTCACCAGCGCGCTGGCGGCCCCGGCCGGCGCGGGCATCCCCGCCACCCACCGCGGAGTGACGCAGGACGTGCACATCGTCTCCGCGCACGTCGCCCCGGGCGACGCGCGCTCGACCGTTGATTGGGCAGGCCTGGCCCGTTCCAACGGTACGATCGTCGCTCTCATGGGTCTGGAACGGATCGAGGCGATCGTCGAGGCGTTGACCTCGAACGGTCGTTGCGGGGACACCCCCGTCGCCGTGGTCCAGGAAGCGACCCTGCCGTCGCAACGAACCGTGACCGGTACGCTGGCGGACATCGCAGCCACGGTTCGATCGGCCGGAATGCGGCCCCCCGCGGTGGTGATCATCGGAGAAGTGGTCCGAACAGCGCGGGAACTTGACATACTGCACACGGGAACCCAGAGCGAGCTGGATCGTCTGGCGACCGGGCGCGATCTCGAGTGAGACCTCCGACGGCGGAGCACGCCAGGCCCGTCGACGGGGACCATCAGCAGTGATGAGGAGGGCATACCGATCATGACCCGGCCGTCGGCCGCACCGGACACCTCCGGTTCCGATGCCCCGGACCGGTTCACCACCGGACCGGACGCCACCTCCGCGCGATCCACCGCGGACCCCTCAGCCGTGTACGGGGCCGAGACCCCGGACAGCGGTCGCCGGGGTCCCACCGTCCCCGTGCCCTCCGGGCCGGCCAAACATCGGGCGCCCGGCAACGAGGACGACCGTTTCGAGCAGGTCCTGGAGTCGCTGCGCAAGCAGATCCGCGATCTGCGTTTCGCCGAGGGACTGGCCGGCGCCGACGATGGCAAGGCCCTTCAGGAGGACGTGCTCGCCCAGCTGTCCGACTACGTACTGCCGCGGGTGCGCCGCCCCGACATCCCCCTGCTCATCGCCGTGGCCGGTTCTACCGGCGCCGGTAAGTCCACGCTGGTCAACAGCCTGGTCGGCGAGCAGGTGACCACCACGGGAGTGCGTCGCCCCACCACCAACAGTCCGGTACTGGCCTGCAATCCGGCCGACGTGGACTGGTTCAGCGAGGCCTCCTTCATTCCCACCCTGCCGCGAGTACGCCAGCAGGGTCTGGCCATGCCAGGCAAGGACGGCATGCTGGTGCTGGCCGCCACCGAGGCCATGCCCGCGGGGGTGGCGCTGCTGGACACCCCCGACGTCGACTCCGCGGTGGCCGCCCACCACGAGTTCGCCGCCAAGTTCCTGGACGCCGCCGACCTGTGGGTGTTCGTCACCACCAGCGGCCGCTACGCCGACGCGCGGGTCTGGGAGTTCCTCCAGGTCGCCAGGGACCGGGACACCTCCCTGGCCGTGGTGCTCTCCCGAGTGCCGCGCAAGGGCCGTCGCCAGTTGCTCGACCACTTCGGCGCCATGCTGGAGGCCAACGGTCTGAGCAACGCCTCCCGGTTCGCGATCCCCGAGACCGACCAGATCGAGGGCGAACGCTTCACCTCCAACGTCGCCGACCACGTTCGCGACTTCCTCGCGAACGTGGCCGGAGAAGCGGAGCAGCGTGACCGGGTCTCCCGGCGTACCTTCATCGGTGTCATCGACAGCTTCCGCACCCGGGTGCCGGAACTGGCCCGCCAGGTCGAGGCGCAGATCGAGACCGGCCGCACTCTGGGGTCCGCCGTCGACGACGCCTACGCGGCGGCCGAGAAGCACATCGAGACCTCCCTGGCCGACGGTTCGCTGCTGCGCGGCTCGCTGTCGGCCCGCTGGCAGGAGCTCGCCGCGGGCGGAGAACTCGCCAAGAGCATGCGTCCACGCAAGAAGAAGCGCTCCCGCAAGGCCCGTGAGGTCCAGGTGGAGCGCGGCGAGCGGATCCAGGCCCTGGAACGCGCGGTGCGCGACTCGTTGGAGGCGCTGATCGTCTCCAGCAGTGAGCGCGCCGCCGAACAGGTCGAACAGCGTTGGCGTCAGGTGGCCGGCGGCGGCGACCTGGCCACCAAGGCGCTGGAGATGCCCGGAAGCGGGATGCTGGCCCAGGAGATCCGCCAGGAGATCGACGAGTGGCGGGGCGAGATCGCGGAGATGACCACGGCCGAGGGCGCCACCAAGCGTTCGGTCGCCCGTTTCGTCACCTTCGACCACGATGTCGTCGCCCTGGTCATGATCATCGACCTACTGGGCTACGAACGTTCACACTCCGGGGGCGGCGCCCACGCCGCCGACACCTCGGGTGCGTCTCCGCAACGTCTGTTGAAGGGGCTCTTCGCCGCGCAGTCGCTGCGCGGCATCGGCCGGTCGGCGCGGGAGAACCTGCACCGACGCGTGCTGGGTCTGCTCGCCCGGGAACGGGTCCCCTTCGACACCGCCCTGTCCTCCGCCGGCATTCCGTCCGACGACAGCGCCGTCCAGCTCTATCAGGCCACGTACAACCTCGAGATTGCCAGATGACGACTCAGTGGAACTCCGCCCAGGCGGGGGACAGCGGCCCCGGGGAGTCGAACACCCCAGGTGAGGACACCGAGCGCGAGAGCTCGTCGACCCCCGAACCTTGGGCGGACGAGCAGGCGCCGGAGCCTTATCAGAGTGGCCCATGGCGTGGTTACACCATGCCGGTGCCCGAACATCCCGAGCATGCTCGGGAAAGGATTCGCGGCGTGGAGGAACCCGCCGCCTACGACGGCATCACCGGTTACCCGGATCCGTCCGGGGCGGGTGCCGCCCTCGGCGGACTCCAGAACCCCGGTGTGTCACGGAACCCCGCCGAGAACGAGCGTCGGGACGAGCCCAGGGAAGAGCCCGAGGAGCGGGACCGGGGAGCGCAGCGGCGCGGCCGGCACACCCGTCTCGCCGCGGGGCAGCCCGGTGCCGGACGCCGTGCCCCGGGTGACGAGGCGCGCGAGGATGATCCGGACAACCTCGCGGGTTGGGTCGGCAGCCTCAGCAAGGCCGCCGACGACACTCGCATCGCCGGTCGTCACACCGGGTCCTTCCCGGTCGTGTGCCCCGACGAGGTGGATTCCCCGGGCGATCCCGACACCGAGAAGGCCTCGGGCGAGGGATCCGAGCGCGACGTTCCCCGTGCCGAGCGGGGCCGCACGGTGGGCTCCGGGTCCGGGCACGCCGAACCCGAGGCCACCGTCGTCACTCGGGTGGGACCCGGCGACGTCGACGAGGGGACGAGCGTCGCCCACACCGACGGTGGTGACGTCCTGGCGCCCTCCGAGGACACGAGCGCGTCCCGCCCGGAACGGGTCGAGGTCGCCGAATCGGCCGACGAGACCGGCGAGGCCGCGGACGACGCGCCCCCGCCGCTGCCACGCAGGGTCCCCGGACCCTCCGCGGTATCCGGGGCCTTCCGGGCCATCGGGAACGACACCGCCACTTCGGCGGCGGAGGATTCCGCGGCCGACGAGGCCCCCTCCACCGACGACGAGGAGTACCGGCCCACCAACCACGACCGGTGGCAGCCCACCAGCAACACCAGCCGCGCCGAACTCATCGAACGCCTGGACGCGTTGAGCACCCTGGTCGAGATCGGCAAGGACGATCTGCCCGAGGAGGTGCTGGGTCGGGCCGGACAGTTGCTCGACCACGCCGGGGCGAGGTTGCGCCTGTCCGGCGACCACACGGTCGTGGCCCTGGCCGGGGGAACCGGGAGCGGTAAGTCCTCCCTGTTCAACGCCTTGTGCGGGCTGGAACTGTCGCAGACCGGCGTCACCCGCCCCACCACCTCCAACGCGCACGCCTGCGTGTGGGGACACGAGGGCGCCGACGCCCTGCTGAGCTGGCTGGGCGTGCCCACCCGCTACCGTCATTCCCGCACCAGCGTCCTGGACAGCGGTGAATCCGGGCTGACCGGCCTGGTCCTGCTGGACCTGCCCGACCACGACTCGGTGCGCAGCATGCACACCGCCGAGGCGGACCGGCTCATCGGCTCGGTGGACCTTCTGGTGTGGGTGCTGGACCCGCAGAAGTACGCCGACGCGGCCGTGCACCACCGCTACCTGGCCAACATGGCCGGGCACGGGGCCGTCACCGTCGCGGTGCTCAACCAGGTCGACAAGGTCGAGCCGGAGGAACTGGAGGAGCTCCTCACCGACCTGCGTCGCCTGCTGGAGACCGAGTCCGGGGTGCACCCGCGGGTGATCACCACCTCCACCATCACCGACCACGGCATCGACGAGCTGCGTGAGTTCCTCAGCGAGTCGGTGACCGAGAAGCACGCCCTGGTGGACCGCCTGGTCGCCGACCTGGACCAGGTCGTCGAACCGTTCGAGGAGTTCCACGGCGGGACCGAACCCGACGGGACCGTGCCCGCCCAGGTGCGGTCACGGATCCAGCAGGGGCTGTCCGACGCCGCCGGTGTGTCCGCCGTGGCGGACGTGGTGGAGACCAACGACGTGCGTCGCGGGCGACGCCGGGTCGGTTGGCCCGTGGCCCGCCGTGCGATGAAGCTGCGCAAGGACCCGCTCACCGCGGTGCGGTTGGAGTTCCTGCGCCGGGACACCCCCGGTGTGGGTGGCCCGGTCGACGCGCACGAGGCCGAACTGGAGACGGTCCTGGGCGAGGTCGCCGACGAGGTGTCGGAGGGTATGCCCGCGGTGTGGCGTCGGCGGATGCGCGGCGCCGCCCGGAGCGGGGTGTCGGAGCTGCCGGCGGAGCTGGGTGAGGCGGTGACCTCCGCGGTCGGCGATCCGGATCGCAGCCCTTCCTGGTGGAAGATCGCGCGCATGGTGCAGTACGCGCTGTTGACCGTGGCCGGTGTCGGTCTGCTGTGGACGTTGGCGTCCTTGGCCAGTTGGTCGGGCGGTGGCATCACCGGTCTGGTGTTGTTCGACGACCCGGCCGCGATGGCCTACGCGGGCGCGGTGGCCGTGGCGAGCCTGTTGGTGGGCTGGCTGACGGGGGTGGGGTGCGGCAACCTCGTGGAGGTCGCCGCGGTCCAGCGCCGAGAGGACGTGGAGCGTGACGCCCGGGAACGGGTCCGCGAGATCGCGGGAGTGCGCGTGGTGACACCGATGGAGGACGAGTTGGCGCGACACCGTGCTTTCCGTGCCGCCTACGAGGTGGCTCGACCCAGGGATTGACCCGGGCGGGTTCGAGGAATCGCCGTGCGGACGGGGACGGATGCCGATGGGCACCGTCCCCGTTCGTGTGTCCGGGGAAGATTCACGGCCAGTAGAGGACAAATCGTGACGCTTGTAAATGCCCCAGAGACACAGGGTGACGGCTACCGTAGGCTCAACCTGCGGGCTACATACAATCGGCGATTAAGTTATTACCCAAAGTAATGTAAAGTGAGGGGGGTGTGCTTGCCGGTCTTCGAATCGGAGTTTCTCCGTCGGACCCGGTGACCGAGCGGCACCGCGGGGGAACGGGAGGCGAGTCCGGTTCGTCGTAGTGAGAACCGTGAGAGGCGGTGGGCACATCAGAGTCGGTAGTCGCGTACGGACGACAGAGGGCGTGGCGGGAAGGGAGGACGGAGCGGTGAGCATCTCGGAGAAGCCGATGGCCCCCGAGGAGAATCCGCCCGGGCAGCGACGACGGTCCTGGCAGGTCTTCCAACAGCCCCGTGGGCTGGTCGTCTACCTCGTCCTGCTGGTGACCTCGGCACTGTTCCTGATCGGCGTGGCCGTCGCCCAGACGACCATCACGAGCTTCGACGTCGTACTCTTCGCCGCCCTCGTCCTGTGCGCACTGGTGTGCCTGGAGGCGATACGTCGTATCGGCGTGCCCGAGGGGCTGAGCCGCGATCTGTTGGGCGCGTGGTGGCTCCCCGCCATGCTCCTGCTGCCACCCCTGTACTCCCTGCTCATCCCCATCCCGGTCTTCTTGCTCTAACGCCGCAAACGGCGCGCGATGTTGCACCGCCAGATGTTCAACATGGCCGCGGTCGGCGTCTCCGGGTTCGTGGCCTCGCTGCTCTGGCACGGTGCGCAGAGCGGACCGGTCGCGGGGCTAGGGGGATCCACCACCGCGCACGCCACCCTCGCCAGTGTCAACGGAGTCTTCCTCGCCCTGCTGTGCTGCGTCGTCTTCACCCTCTTCAACACGGCGCTGGTGTTCCTGGCGGCCCGGCTCAGCCCCGACGGCGGGGCGCCGAGCCTGTGGGACCGTGAGGCCTTCCTGGTGGACTGCGTTGAGTTATGTGTCGGCGTCACCGTCGCCATCCTGGCCCAGCTCTCCCTGTTCCTCCTGGTCATCGCCGTCCCGCCGGTCCTGTTGCTACAGCGGAGCCTCGTCTACCAGCAGTTGCAGACCGCGGCGCGGACCGACCCCAAGACCGGGCTGCTCAACGCGCCCACCTGGGAGCGGGAGGCGGCGAGTCAGATCGCTCGGGCACGGGAGTCCCGAGGTCGGGCCGCGGTGCTGATCGTCGACATCGACCACTTCAAAAGGGTCAACGACACCTACGGACACCTGTTCGGTGACCAGGTCCTGTTGGGTGTGGCCACCACGATCTCCCAACAGCTGCGGGAATCGGACCTGCTGGGCAGGTTCGGTGGCGAGGAGTTCGTCGTCCTGCTGCCGGGCTCCGACGTCACCGAGGCCTGGCAGGCGGCGGAGCGGCTACGTTCCCAGGTCGGCCGGATGGAGATCGCGGTGGATGAGGTCCCCGTCTCGATCACCATCTCGATCGGTGTGGCGGTGGTCGGCGACCACGGAGACGACCTCGTCGAGTTGCTGACCGCAGCCGATCTGGCGCTGTACCGGGCCAAGGAGACCGGCCGCGACCGTGTGTGCCTGCCCGCCGGTCGGCCCGAGGTGAGCAGGCGGATACCCGGACCGCGCGAGGGCGGCGTCTACGATGGCGGAAGCGCCGATAACCGGCCCTGACCCGCTGTCGCCTCCGGGCCGGTGTGAGTTTTCCACAGGCTCGGAGGACGCCGCTTGCCGTGTGGGCTTCGGTGACCGAACGTGAATACATGCCCTGTGATCAGCATGGACACGACGACGGCGCATCCTCCCGACACGGTCACGCCCGCCCCGGTGCGCGGGCCGTCCCTCCACCCCGCTTCGTTACCCCACCCGCCCACCTGGCCGACCCACGGGCCTTCCTGGCCGCCCTGCCCACCATGGCACGGCGTTCGGTGCGTGACTCCGTGCTGGTCCTGGTCGTCGACCGGGGTGACCCCCGCGGGTTGCTGCACGGCACCCTCGACCGATTGGACCATGTCCTGACCGCCGCGCGCAGCGGTGCGGTGGCCGTTCGGGCCGCGCTGGAACTGTCCGGCGGCGCGGCCCTGGTGGCCGGGTTCGGCCCGCCCGAACGGGTGGACCCGCATGTCAGGTCGTTCCTGACCGAGGCGGCCGCGGCGGGCCTGCCGGTCCTGGCGGCCTACCGAGCGACGGGGGACCGGTTCTGGTCCTACCTGTGCGAGGACGAGGACTGTTGCCCCGCGGAGGGGGCGTCCTTCGAACCGCAAGCTCGCACCACCCTGTGGAAACCTCCGGACCCGGTAGCCGAACGACGCAACGGGTCGGCGCGACCGATGGAGCGCGAAGCCGTGGAGTCCGAGGCCGTGGAGTCGGAGGAGACGGACCCGGCCCGGGTCCGGGCGCTGCTGGAACCCGTGGTGGGCGAGCAACGGGCGGCCGTCGCCGAGTCCGCGGCGCTCCTGGAGGAACGGTTCCGAGCGGAACGCGGCCGGGAGGCCTCACGGAGTCGGATCCGGCGGGTGCGGTCGGTGGTGCGCCGGGAGGTGAGCGAGCGGATTCGCGACCCCGACACCTTGGCGATGCTCGGCGTCGCCCTCCTGGACCTGCGGGTACGTGACGCGGTGTGGGCCCGGATCACCCCGGAGGAGGCCCCGCTGCACCGGCGATTGTGGTCCCGGGTGACCCGGCACGTCCCGCACCGGCACCGGGCCGGGCCGGCCTCCCTGCTGGCCGTGGCCGCCTGGCAGGCCGGCGACATGGCCCTGGCCCGGGCCGCGGTCCAGAGCGCCCTGGCGGCGCGACCCGGATACGCGATGGCGGTGTTGATGGAACGGGCGCTGGGCTGGGGGTTGTCGGCCGAGCGCTGGGCCCGGCACATGGCCGAGAACGCTGACCGGTTCGAGTTCGAGCCAGGGGTCGAGGACGGGGAGGAACCCGGTTCGGGTCGGGTCCCACCGTCACGTTGACCTCGTGCCCGCATCCGGCGTCGGCCGGGTGTGGGCACGGGTTCCGCGCTCCGAGACGGAAGTGGCGGGGGCACGGTCCGACACGGCCTAGGCTGGGGGCATGCCGGAGTACATCTACACCATGCAAAACGTGCGCAAGGCGCACGGCGACAAGGTCGTCCTGGACAACGTTTCGGGTTCGTTCCTGCCCGGAGCCAAGATCGGCGTCGTGGGCCCCAACGGCTCGGGTAAGTCGACGCTGCTGAAGATCATGGCCGGCATCGAGCAGCCGTCCAACGGCGAGGCGCGACTCATGCCCGGCTTCACCGTGGGCCTGCTCGCCCAGGAACCGCACCTGGACGAGACCAAGACCGTCCTGGAGAACGTCGAGGACGGTGTCGCCGAGACCAAGGCGATGCTGAACCGCTTCAACGAGATCGCCGAGCAGATGGCGACGGACTACTCCGACGCCCTGCTCGAGGAGATGGGCAAGCTCCAGGAGCAGCTCGACCACCGCAACGCCTGGGACCTGGACAGCCAGCTCGAGCAGGCGATGGACGCGCTGCGCTGCCCGCCCGGGGACGCCGACGTCACCCAGCTCTCCGGTGGTGAGAAGCGCCGGGTCGCCCTGTGCAAGATCCTGCTCGAGGCCCCCGACCTGCTGCTTCTCGATGAGCCCACCAACCACCTGGACGCCGAGAGCGTGAACTGGCTGGAGCAGCACCTGGCCAACTACGCCGGTACCATCATCGCGATCACTCACGACAGGTACTTCCTGGACCACGTCGCCACCTGGATCCTGGAGCTGGACCGCGGCCAGTTCTACCCCTACGAGGGCAACTACAGCACCTACCTGGAGACCAAGCAGGCCCGCCTGAAGGTCGAGGGGCAAAAGGACGCCAAGAAGTCCCGGCGCCTCAAGGAGGAGCTGGAGTGGGTCCGCTCCAACGCCAAGGCCCGCCAGACCAAGAGCAAGTCCCGTCTGGCCCGCTACGAGGAGATGGCCGCCGAGGCCGACAAGACCCGCAAGCTGGACTTCGAGGAGATCCAGATCCCTCCGGGTCCGCGTCTGGGCAACACCGTGGTCGAGGTCAAGAACCTCACCAAGGGCTTCGACGACCGTGTCCTGATCGAGGACCTCAGCTTCTCGCTGCCGCCCAACGGCATCGTCGGCATCATCGGCCCCAACGGTGTCGGTAAGACCACCCTGTTCAAGATGATCGTGGGGGAGGAGACTCCGGACGAGGGCAAGATCACCGTCGGTGACACCGTCGAGATCTCCTACGTCGACCAGTACCGGGGTCGGATCGACGACACCAAGAACGTCTGGGAGAGCATCTCCGACGGCGAGAGCTTCATCCAGGTCGGCAAGGTCGAGATCCCCAGCCGCGCCTACGTGGCCGCCTTCGGTTTCAAGGGCTCCGACCAGCAGAAGGCCTCCGGTGTGCTCTCGGGTGGTGAGCGCAACCGGGTCAACCTGGCGCTCACCCTCAAGCAGGGGGGCAACCTGCTGCTCCTGGACGAGCCCACCAACGACCTGGACGTGGAGACCCTCGGGTCGCTGGAGAACGCCATCCTGGACTTCCCGGGCTGCGCAGTGATCACCTCCCACGACCGCTGGTTCCTGGACCGCGTCGCCACCCACATCCTCGCCTGGGAGGGTGGCGCCAACTGGTTCTGGTTCGAGGGCAACTTCGAGTCCTACGAGAAGAACAAGATCGAGCGCCTGGGCCCCGAAGCCGCGCGCCCGCACGCGGTCACCCACCGCAAGCTCACCCGCGACTGATCGCGGTAGCCGACGACGAAGGCCTCGCCACCCGGAACCATCCGGTCGGCGGGGCCTTCGTCGTCCCGAAGCGAGGGAACTTCGGCCCTGGTGCGGAGGTGACCTGTGCTGTCGTTCCCCGGGCCCTGGGCCCCGGAGGGGCTCGGTGAACGTCGCATACCCTGGTGACGATGAGTTCCGCGCGTGATGACCACCAGGGCGCCGGCGAAGAGCCCGCGCAGATGACGTTCTATGAGGCCGTTGGCGGCGAGGACACCTTCGTCCGCCTGGTCCGTCGTTTCTACGAGGAAGTGGCCGAGGACCCCGAACTTCGGCCCATGTACCCGGAGGAGGACCTCGGCCCCGCCGAGGAGCGCCTCCGGCTGTTCCTCATCCAGTATTGGGGTGGGCCCCGTACCTACAACGAGAGGCGTGGGCACCCCCGCCTGCGCATGCGCCACGTCCCGTTCCGCATCGGTGCCGCCGAGCGGGACATCTGGCTCAAGCACATGCGTGTGGCCATGGACTCCCTGGAGCTGCCCGAGGCTCTGGACCGCCAGATGTGGGAGTACATGGTCATGGCCGCGCACAGCATGGTCAACGTCGCGGAGGAGGCCACGCCGCCGGCGGTGGCCCGACCCACCTCGATGACCATCGGTAGTGACGGCCAGGCCCGCAAGGAGAGCCGCCGCGACGACGGCGACGACGATGGTGAGGCCATCACCATCTCCTTGAAGCGGTGACCGGTCGGTTCAGGAGTATTCGGCGAGCAGGGCGCGCTCGGTGTCGTTCAGACGCCGAGCGCTCTGCGTCGGTACGTCGAAACCGACCAGGACGGTCTTGGCGCGCAGGTAGACCTTCTCGTCGTCCAGGATCTCGTAGGCCAGGGTGCAGCTGGCGTTGCGCACCTCGGTGACCCACAGCTCCACGCGCACCGGCTCGCCGCGGGGCAGTAGCGGGGCGACGTAGTCGGCCTCCTGCCGGGCCACCACCATGGCGCCGAACCCCTCGCCGCCGGCCATCCCTCCGTAGTTGAGGAACGAGACCCGGGCGTCCTCCAGGTAGGTCAGCATCCGCACGTTGTTGACGTGCTGCTGCGGGTCCAGGTCGGCGTAGCGCACCTGCTGGTGGTGCACGTGCCGCTTGGGGGCGGTGGTGGCGACCTCGTCCTGGATCTGGGTCACTTCTGGGGTCCTCTCCCTGGGGAGCCCCCGAGAACGGGAGCCGTGCGCGGGCGTCGCCCGGCGCGGTGCGCACGGGGACGGCCATCCGCCCATTCTCGCAAAGGGGGAGGCCACGGGGCCCGGGTGAGCTTGTGTCCTTGCTCTCCCCGGGCCCCGAACCATGCGATGACCGGACCTACCGGCCCACTTCCAGCCCCAGGTGGTGGGCGAGGAAGGCCAACTGGTCGGCGCTGAGCGCCACGCTCCGGCTCACCGAGCGGGAGCTGTGTCCGACCTGGGCCTCGGCGCGCAGCAACACCGGGCGTTCCTCGACCGGGGCCGAGGTGGCGTGCTGAAGTGCCGCGCACAGCTTGCGGGCGTGCAGTGGGTCCACCCGGGTGTCGTTGTCGAACACCGTGAACAGGATCGCCGGGTACCGGGTGCCCTCGCGCACGTTGTGGTACGGCGAGTAGCCCAACAACCAGCCCAGCTGTTCGGCGTCGTCGGCGGTGCCGTACTCGACGTTCCACAGCTGTCCCAGGCCGAAGCGCTCGTAGCGCACCATGTCCAGCAAGGGCGCCGAGCACACGGCCGCGCGGAACAGGTCCGGGCGCTGGGTCACCATCGAGCCCACGAGCAGCCCGCCGTTGCTGCCGCCCATGACGGCGAGCCGGTCGCGGTCGGTCACTCCGGTGTCGATGAGGTGCTCGGCGGCCGCGGCGCAGTCGTCGAACACGTTCTGTTTGGCGGCGAGCATGCCGCCGCGATGCCAGGCCTCGCCCTCCTCCAACCCACCGCGCAGGTTGGCGACCGCGTAGACGCCGCCTGCCCGCACCCATGACAGGATCGTCGCGGAGTAGGCGGGGGTCAGCGAGATCTGGAAGCCGCCATAGCCGTACAGGATGGTCGGCCGAGGCCCGTCCGCCGCCTCGGGTGGGGAAACCACCAGCATCCGCACCGTGGTTCCGTCCTTGGAGGTGAACGCGACCTGTTCGGTGCGCACCTCCGGAACGTCGATGTCACCGGGTGCGCGCTCCCACAGTTCCACCGCGCCGGTGCGGGCGTCGTAGTGGTACACCGACGAAGGGTGGGTGTTGTCGGTGTAGCCGAACCACGCCTCGTGGCCGCCCTCGGGGCGTGAGGTGAGACCGGCGAGGCTGCCCAGACCCGGCATGGGCACCGCACCCAGGAGGGTGCCGTCGGCCGGGTCGTGCCGGGTGATCTCGCTGATCGCGTGCCGGCTCCAGGTGGCCAGGAGCTCGGGCGATTCGAGCCCGTCCCCGTCCAGGAGGGCGAAACCGTCCAGGACGGCCTCGGGGTCCTCGGCGACCAGCGTGGTCCAGTTCTCATAGGCCGGATCGGCGGGGTCGACGACGCACAGGCGCCCACGCGAGGCGTCACGGTCGGTGAGTAGGTACAGACGTCCGTCCCGACCCACATGGGGGCTCAGGTCGGCGTCCACACCCTCTTGGACGGTGCGCAGGAGGGGACTCTCCAGCGGGCTCATGCTCAGGTCGGCGATCCACGCCTCGGTGGCGGACGAGGTGCCCCGTACCGAGGTCAGGGTCAGCCAGCGACCGTCGCGGCTGAGGGAGACACCGAAGTAGTCGGTCTTGTCCCGGCCTTCGCCGAAGACGATGGGGTCCTCCTCCACCGGGGTGCCCAGACGGTGTAGGTAGACGCGGCGGTGGTAGGCCTCCTCACCGTCGGGAACCTGTTCCTCGGGTAGGCGACACACGTAGTAGAACGCCGAGCCGTCGGGTAGCCACGCCACCGGGCTGTACCGGGTGCGGGGGATGGGGACGTCGACGGGTTCGCCGGTCTCCACGTCCATGATCCGCAGTAGTGACTCCTCGTCACCGCCCTCGGAGAGCTGGTAGGAGAGCAGTCGGCCATCAGGAGAGGGCCGCCAGGAGTCCAGGGTGGTCAGCCCGGAGGGGTCCATCGCTCCGGGGTCGATGAGCGTACGTTCGGGCCCCTCGCCGTCGCGCACGTACAGCACGGCGTGCTCTTGACCGGGGTCGCGTCGTACGCCGAAACGGCGGTCGCCCCGCCACAGTGGTACACCGACGCCGCCGGCTCCCATGAGGGAACGCAGCCGTTCCGCGAACACCTCACGGGAGTCTTGGTCGACGCCGATCCTTTGATACAGGGTGTCCTGCGCCGAGGCCCACTCCTTGGTGGAAGCGGCGTCGGCGTCCTCCAACCACCGGTAGGGATCGTGGACCGTGTGGCCGTGCAGGTTCTCTTCGATGTCCAGCCGTTCGGCCGGGGGATAGCGGAGTTCGCGCATGCTTTGCACCCTATCCACCCATATCTCACCCTGCGTGTTCGGCGCGGCGTCACTATGGAACTCACCGTGCCGGCCGCACAATGGGTTCGAGAAAGCGACAACAGACGTTTTCTGGGCAGCCCAGCGTAAATTGGGGTGGCGCTGGAGTGCTTCCACCAAGCAGACTGATTGCGGGACGCAACTCGGCGGGAACCACCGGGAGGTCCGTGTGGCAAGGCGTAAGAAGACACCGATCCTGGGATCGGTGCACAGGGAGGTCTCCTGGCTGGCCGATCGGCTGGCCGGGGAAGAGACACGGCGGTCGTTCGCGACGGCCGAGGTGACGCGATGAGCGGCCGGTGCGGCAGGGAGGGCGGTCCAGGCGCCGCTCGACGCCACGTGCTGCTGCTCAACGCCAGTTTTGAACCACTGACGACACTTCCACTGCGCAGAGCGATTCTGCTCGTGCTCCGAGAGAAGGCGGACGTCGTGCACGAGGACGGCACCGGAGCGATGCTGCACTCGGCGACGCGAGCCTACGACGTGCCGTCCGTGATCAGGCTGCGGCGTTACATCAGTGTTCCGTACAGCCGCAGGGTCCCGCTCACCCGCGTCGCACTGATGCGGCGGGACCGGCACACGTGTGGGTACTGCGGAAAGAAGGCCGAGACGATCGACCACGTCATCCCGCGCAGCCGCGGTGGCGCGCACGTATGGGAGAACGTCGTGGCCGCCTGCAAGCCGTGCAACCACCGCAAGGCGGACAAGTTCCTCGACGAGATCGGCTGGGAACTGCACATCACCCCCAAGGTGCCCAAGGGTCCCCACTGGCGGTTGATCAACGGCGACCTGCACGGTGACCCACAGTGGGAGCCGTACATGGCGCACTTGGCCGCCTGACGCGGCCTGTGAGGGTCGGAGTACCGGGCGTCCCAACACCCGGCCCCTCAGACGCCTCCGGGATCGAATTCCCTTCGACCCCGGGGGCGTCCCCCTTTCCCGGAGGTTCGGGCCCGTAGGCCTCCCACACGTGGTGGGCGGCGTCCTATTCTGGGGACATGCCCAGATACGACTTCCGCTGCCGTGAGTGCGGCGACACCTTCGAACTGTCCCGCCCGATGGCCGAGTCCGACGGCCCCGCCGCCTGCCCGCAGGGGCACGACGACACCGTGCGTCTTCTGTCCACCGTCGCCGTGGGCGGTCGTGCCGCGGCACCGGCTCCCTCCGGGGGAGGTGGCTGCTGCGGGGGTGGCTGCTGCGGCTGAGCCCTACGCCGTTCCCGTGTCCGGGGCGCCCGCGACCACGCGTTGCCCACGGCAGCGCGTCGTCCGTGGCCACCCGTTGCCCACGGACGAAGGGGGCGGCCCCGGTGGGACCGCCCCCTATCCATGCTCGGACTCGTCCTCTACTTCTCGATCTGGGTGACGTCGCGAGCGGCCCCGGTGGAAGCGGACGTGGCCATCGCGGCGTAGGCGCGCAGCGCCGCCGTCACCGGACGCTGCCGGTCGCGCGGCTGGAACCGGCCCAGCTCCTTGAGCAGCCGCTCACGCCGGGTGTCCAGCTCGTCCTCGGGGACCTCCAGCACCAGACCCCGGTTCGGGATGTCGATGCTGATGGTGTCGCCGTCCTCGACCAGGGCGATGTCGCCGCCGGCCGCCGCCTCGGGGGAGGCGTGACCGATGGACAGCCCCGAGGTTCCGCCGGAGAAGCGTCCGTCGGTGATGAGCGCGCACGCCTTGCCCAGGCCGCGTCCCTTGAGGAAGCTCGTCGGGTACAGCATCTCCTGCATGCCGGGGCCGCCCTTGGGGCCCTCGTAGCGGATGACGACCACGTCACCGGGCTCGATCCGCTTGTTGAGGATGCCGTCGACGGCGTCCTCCTGGGACTCGAACACCTTGGCGGGACCGGAGAAGGTCCACAGCTCCTCCTCCACGCCGGCGGTCTTGACGATCGCGCCGTCGGGGGCGAGATTGCCGAACAGCACGGCCAGGCCGCCGTCCTTGGTGTAGGCGTGCTCCACCGAGCGGACGCAGCCCTTCTCCCGGTCGGTGTCCAGGGTCTCCCAACGGGTGCTCTGCGAGTAGGCCTTGGTGGTGCGGCGGCCACCGGGCGCGGCGTGGAACAGCTCCACGGCCACGTCACTGGCGGTGTCGGTGGTGATGTCCCACTCGGCGATGAACTCACCGATGGTCTTGCCGTGCACGGTCGGCAGGGAGGTGTCCAAAAGCCCGCCACGGGCCAGTGAACCCAGGATGGCGGGGATGCCGCCCGCCCGGTGCACGTCCTCGACGTGGTACTTCTCGGTGTTCGGCGCGACCTTGCACAGGCACGGGACGCGTCGGGAGACCTCGTCGATCTCGGGCAGCCCGAAGTCCACTCCGGCCTCGGTGGCGGTGGCCAGCAGGTGCAGGATCGTGTTGGTGGAACCGCCCATGGCCACGTCCAGCGCCATGGCGTTGCCGAAGGCGGCCGGGGTGGCGATGGACAGCGGCAGCACCGAGTCGTCGTCGTCCTCGTAGTAGCGCTTGGCGGCCTCCACGACCAGCCGACCGGCGTCCTCGTACAGGGCGCGACGAGCGGTGTGGGTGGCCAGCACCGTGCCGTTTCCGGGCAGGGCCAGCCCCATCGCCTCGGTGAGGCAGTTCATGGAGTTGGCGGTGAACATGCCCGAACAGGAACCACAGGTCGGGCAGGCGTTCTCCTCCATCTCGTCCAGCTCGGCCTGTGAGACGCTCTCGTCCGCGGCGGCGATCATCGGGTTGATCAGGTCGAGCTTCTTGACGGTGGTGGCGGTACCGTTCACCACCGTGACCTTACCGGCCTCCATGGGGCCGCCGGAGACGAACACGGTGGGGATGTTCAGGCGCATCGCCGCGAGCAGCATGCCCGGGGTGATCTTGTCGCAGTTGGACACGCAGACAAGGGCGTCGGCGCAGTGCGCGTTGACCATGTACTCCAGTGAGTCCGCGATGAGTTCGCGGCTGGGCAGCGAGTACAGCATCCCGCCGTGCCCCATGGCGATGCCGTCGTCGACGGCGATCGAATTGAACTCGCGCGGTACGCCACCGGCCTCGCGGATGGCGTTGGCGACGACCTCGGCGACCTCGCGCAGATGCACGTGGCCGGGCACGAACTCGGTGAAACTGTTGGCCACGGCCACGATGGGCTTGCCGAAGTCCTCGCGCTCCACACCGGTCGCGCGCATGAGAGCGCGTGCGCCGGCCATGTTCCTGCCGTGGGTGACCGTACGTGAACGTAGGGGCGGCATGGGTGGACTCCCATCGTTACGGGTGTTTCCCTGCGATGGTAGTCCCCTTTCAGGGCCGCTTCGGTCTCGCCCGGGAAGACAGGTGTTCCGGATAATGAGACATCGGGGTGGATTCTCCCCGGTCAGGTCCCTGGCCTCCAGTCCGGCGGCGGTCTGGTTCGCGCACCGGACGACCCCTGCTCACCGGCCGGTGTCCCTTCGGTCCCGGGCATACGTAAGGCCCGGAACCACGGCGTTGTGGGGCTTTTCCGGGCCGAGTGGCGGCGGGGGATCGAAGTCAATATCGTGGTGGTAGGGCCTTCCTCGCGGCCTGGTAGATCTCCTCGATCTCGGATTCGCTGAGCCGGTCGCGGCCGGTGCGCAGCCACTTGCGGACCTTGGTGCCGGTGATGATGTCCACTCCGCGCAGGCGGTGGCTGTCCCAGGGCATACCGGGACCGTAGATGGCGAGCGAGGCGCGGACCTTGATCTCGCGGCCGAGCTCCTTGCCGACGAGTTCCGCCGCGCGCTCGGCCTCTTCCAGGGCCTCGTCGATCCGTTCGTTCTTGCTGAACCGACCGTGGTACAGCTTCTCCAGCTTGTTGCGCAACGGAAGACGCTTGTCCCAGGACTCGGAGTCGATGGCGAAGGCGCCGCGGCGGCCGACGATGAAGTGGTCGATCTGCCCGTTGCCGCCGGGTACGGCGCGCGCGTGCAGGACGCGGTAGCCGAGCTGCTTCATGACCTTGAGCTGGGCCTCGGTGCGACGCTGTGCCGCCGAGGGTTTGCGCCAGCGCGGGATCTCCGACTCCCGGCGCGAGCTCCAGACCATGACGGAGACCAGGGCGACCAACCCGAAAGTGACGCCGACCCGCCAGTCCCCGGTGAGCATGCCGATGCCGCCGGCGACGATCGCGGCGATCGTGCTCCGGATGATCCACCGGCGGAGGGCGTCGTTGGACTTGAGGGCCCCGTACAGGGCCTTGCCGCCGATTCCGTCGGTCCTGCGTTGGTTGGGGAAGAAGAGGGCGTTGTTTCCTTCGGGTTCGGACCCTCCGGAAGATGAGTTGTGACTGTTCACTCTGGTTGCCGATTCCACGACGGACAGGTTAGTTCCATCCATATCCGAGTCCTAGTGCATTACTTCTCACACTTTTCTTACCTTGCGCCCTTGCTGTCGCGCGTGTTCGGATGCCGAAAAAGGGGAAGGATTGCTTTTTTGTCGTCTCTCTAGAGAAGACCGACCTCATTCGCGTGGTGCCCGTTGCCTTACCCCGTTAATCTCTGGCGGTATGACCCGGATGCACGAACTTCCCCTTCATCGGCTCGTGGCATTGGTCCGCAGTCGTGAGCTGTCGCCTGTTGAGATCACTGAGCACTATCTGACGAGGATTCGCAGGTTCGACGAACGTTCCGGCGCCTATATTTCGGTCCTTGAAGAAAGCGCGCTGGAGCAGGCCCGAAATGCGGAGAGGCGGGTCGTGTCCGACACGCCGGCCACTCTTCCACCCCTGCTGGGGATCCCCCTGCCCATCAAGGACCTGGACCCCCTGGCCGGTGCACCCGTCACCTTCGGCTCGCGCCTGTACACCGGCCTCACCGCCCCCACCGACTCCGCCGTGGTCGCCCGACTCCGCGAGTCCGGCGCGGTCTTCCTCGGCAAGACCAACACCCCCGAGTTCGGATCGACCTGCTACACCGAGAACGACATCGCCCCGCCCACCCGCAACCCCTGGGACACCCGGCTGTCGGCCGGTGGCTCCAGCGGGGGCGCCGCGGCCGCGGTGGCCGCCGGACTCGCCCCGGCGGCGCAGGGGAGCGACGGTGGCGGGTCGATCCGCATCCCCGCCTCGGCCTGCGGACTGTTCGGACTCAAACCCACTCGCGGTCGGGTCTCCGGTGGCCCCGACCGGGTGGACCTGTTCGGCCTGTCCACCTCCGGTCCGATCGCCCGCACCGTCCTGGACGCGGCCCTGCTCCTGGACGTCATGACCGCCGATCACCCCGGCGACGTATACGCGGCCCCGCCCCTGGCGCCCGGCGAGACCTTCGCCGACCACGCCCGACGCGAACCGGGGCGGCTGCGGATCGGCCGCTACGCCGACACCGGCTCCACTGGTATCCCCGTCCACCCCGACGTACTGGACGCCTACGAGGAGACGACCACGCTCCTGGTGGAATTGGGGCACGAGGTGACGCGGATCGAGGCCCCCGTCGACGCCCACTTCGCCGGCACCTACGCCGACGACTTCCAGTACCTGTGGGAGGCGATGAGCGCGGCCACCCCCGTGGACCCCGCCCGCGAGGGCGAACTCACCCCCATCAACCGTTGGCTGCGCGAACGCGCCGGGGCCACCTCCGCGCCCGACCTCGTCGCCGCCTGGGCCCGGCTCCAACGCGGCGTGCGTTCACTGTCGGCCGCCACCGAGCCCTACGACGCGGTCCTGAGCCCCACCCTGGCCGCGCCCCCGGTCCCCATCGGCCACTTCACCGGCGACGGCCCCGAGGCCGAATTCCGACGGATGACGGAGTTCACACCGTTCACCTCGGTCTACAACGTGAGCGGGCAGCCGTCGGTGAACGTGCCGCTGCACTGGTCCGAGCGGGGTCTGCCGATCGGTGTGATGCTCACGGGTCGCATGGGCGCAGAGGGGACCCTGCTGTCCCTGTCGGCCCAATTGGAGAGGGCGCGTCCATGGGCGCACCGCTTCCCGCCGGGCTGGGAGGACTGACCTCGGAAGGGTCGCCTGGGGCCTCCGCCACGGACAAGGCCTCCTCCCCGGTGGGTGGACGGCGCAGGAACAGGGTGAGCACCGCGGCCAGCGTCACCAGACCGACAGCGCCCGACACTCCGCCGACGATGCCGTTGGAGTCCACCAGCGCGCCGGTCAGCGGAGCGGCCACGGCGCCACCCGTGCTCATGGCCGTGGCCATCCACCCGAACGCCTCCGCCCGCCGGTGCGAGGGCGCGGTGTCGCCCAGCCGTCCCATCACCGCGGCCAACGTCGGGGCCAGCGCGAGCCCGGCCACGAACAGCAGCGGGGTGATGAGCAGGGGCGTGGGCAGATGCGTGATGGGCGGCACGAACGGAACCAGGAGCGCGATGCCGGCCGCGGCGCCGAACGCCCGCAGCGGCAGACGCGGCACGCCCTTCAACCCGCCGGCGACGGCACCGCCCACCAACGAGCCCAGGGCGAACACCGAGGCCAGCACCATCACGTACCGGGGTGCGTTCAGCTCGTTGGCCCACGCCACGATCACCAGGTCCATGCCCACCACACCGGAGACGATGAGCAGGCACATCACGAAGAGCAGGCACAGCGCGGGGGAGGACAACAGACTCCGTCGCCGCGCCGTCTTCCGAGCGGGATCGGCTCCGGCACCGTCGGACGCCTCCTGCCCGACCGGCCCCGGGCCGGTGACCCCGGCGCGCCGCAGCGCCCACGCGAACCCCACAGCACCCGCCAACCCCAGCAGCCCCAACATCAACAGGGCGTATCGGGGGCCGGCCATCGCCACCACGGCGGCGGTGAGGATCGGGGAGAAGACGAACAACAACTCCTGGGTGGTGGCCTCGGCCGCGTAGATGGCCTGACGTTCGGGCCCCCGGGTCAACCGAGGCCACAGCGCCCGCACGATCTGGTTGGCCGGGGTGCCGAACAGGCCGGTACCCAGCGCCAACGGCAACGACAGCCACCACCACGACGCGGGCAGCAGCGCCATGGTCGTCGAACCCACGGTGAACACCACGCCGCACACCAGTACCAGCCGGTCGCCGCCGCCACGGTCCGCCATGCGCCCTCGTAGCGGCCCCACCAGAGCCATGCCCAGGGTGAAGGCGCCCGCGACCAGGCCCGCCAGGGTGTAGGAATCGGTCCATCCCTGCACCAGGAAGGTGACCGCGATCATCAGCCCCGGGGTGTAGAACCGCGCGATGAGGGACCACATGAGCAGGGACGTGACGTGGGGCACGGCGAAGAGCCGTCGGTAGTTGGCGAGCACGCTCCCGATTATGCAGTCGGTCGGGGAGGGCCGAGACGGAACGAGCGGACCGTGTGGTCGAGGCCACCGCTCGTACCGGAAAGCCACCGAAAAGTCGGAGTCACGTTCGGGCCGGTCGGAAAATCGACGACGGGCTTTCGCCCCACGCCGGGGCGACCTCCGGTGTACGCACGTCCTGGTGGGGCATGATCGGTTTCTGTGAGGGACGTTCAGCTGGCCCGGGTGGCCGAGCAGTACGGGATCGCGACGACGTACGAGGACTGGCGGGGACGACATGTGCCCGTCGGCCTCGACACGATCCGTCATGTCCTGGCGGCGATGGGGGTGGACCCGGCCGACCCCGAGCCGGGCCCGAAGAGAGGGCCGTTGCCACCGGCGGTCGTGCTCCGCGAGCGAAAGGCACCCGACCTGGTGCTGCCCGACGGCGCGCATGCCGTCGTGGAGACCACGGACGGGGCGCTGCTGCCCTTCGACCCGGGCCTGCCACTGGGCGTGCACACCCTGCGGGTCACCGACAACGGCGCCGACCACGCCGCTCCACTACTGGTGGTCCCCGACCGGATCGAACCCACCGCGCTGAGCCGGAACCCGCGACTGTGGGGCCTGATGGCCCAGGTCTACAGCGTGCGCTCGCGCGCGTCCTGGGGCACCGGCGACCTACGCGACCTCACCGAACTCGCGGACTGGAGCGCCCGAGACCTGGGCGCCGACTTCACCCTGATCAACCCCCTGCACGCCATCGAACCGACCGCCCCCATCGAACCCTCGCCGTACCTGCCGGTGAGCCGTCGCTACGGGAGCCCGCTCTACATCAGGATCGAGGACGTGCCCGAGTACGCGCGGCTCGATCCGGCCCAACGCGAAGGTGTCCAACGCCTGGCCCGGCCGCTGCGCGAACGTGGACGGACCGCCGATCTCCTCGACCGCGACGCCGTCTGGGAGGCCAAGAAGGCCGCCTTGGAGGTCCTCTTCCAGGTGCCGCGCGCACCCGGCCGCGAGGAGGTCCTACGCCGGTACCTGGACGATGAGGGGCAGGCACTGGTCGAGTTCGCCACCTGGTCCGCGTTGGCCGAGGAGTACGGCTCCGACCACCGGGCCTGGCCCGCGCACCTACGCGACGTCGGCGCGCTCGCCGTCGGCAAGGAGGCGCTCCGGCGCTGGCCACGGGTGGAGTTCCACCGCTGGTTGCAGTGGATCCTCGACGAGCAACTCGCCCTCACCCAGAACGGCGCCCTCAACGCCGGGATGAGTCTGGGCATCGTGCACGACCTGGCCATCGGGGTGCAGCCCGGCGGCGCCGACGCCTGGATGTTCCAGGACACGCTGGTGCGGGGGCTGCACGTGGGCGCGCCCCCGGACGAGTTCAACCGCCTCGGGCAGGACTGGGGACAGCCGCCCTGGCACCCCACGGCCCTGGCCCGCCAGGGGTACGGTCCGTTGCACCAGATCCTCGCCCACAACCTGCGGCACGCGGGCGGCCTGCGGATGGACCACGTGATGGGTCTGTTCCGGCTGTGGTGCGTACCGGAGGGAGCCTCCGCCGACCAGGGCACCTACCTCGAGTACGACCACGAGGGCATGGTGGGCGTCCTGGCCCTGGCCGCGCGCGAGGCGGACGCGGTCATCGTCGGCGAGGACCTGGGCACGGTGGAGCCGTGGGTGCGCGAACACTTGTCGGACCGGGGGATCTTCGGCACCTCGGTGCTGTGGTTCGAGAACGACGAACAGGGGCGGCCGCGCACCCCCGACCGTTGGCGTGCCGACTGCCTGGCCACCGTCGCCACCCACGACCTGCCGCCGGTGGCGTCGTTCCTGTCGGCCGAACACGTGGAGCTGCGCGACCGTCTGGGACTGCTCGACCGGCCCGTGGCCGAGGAACGGGCGGACTCCGAGGAACGCGTGGGCCGGTGGTGCCGGACGCTCGTGGAACTGGGCTTCCTGGACGCCGACGTCGACCCGCTGACCGATCCGGCGGCGGTGATCGCGGCCATGCACGCCTACCTGGAGGCCACCCCGGCCCGCATGCTCGGGGTCGCACTCACCGAAGTGGTGGGGGAGCGACGCATGCAGAACCAGCCGGGCACCAGCACCGAGTACCCCAACTGGCGGATTCCACTGACCAGTGGCGAGGGCGAACCGGTGCTGGTGGACGAGCTGCTCGCCGATCCGCGGACGGTGGGCCGGATCCGGCGCACCCTGGGCCCACTGGGTGGCCCCGGGCGCCTCCTTTAGGCAGTGTTCTTCAGAGCCTCCGCTAGCGCTTCGGCCCGACCATCGCCCGCCACCACCCTCAACGGACGGCCTGACGGCCGATGATCCTCCTTCTTTCGGGCACCCCCGAAAAGTCAGGAACCTTCGGTGCCTACGGTGTGATCCTCGTTCCTCGGATCCCACCTACGACACCTCCCCGGGTTTGCGGAGGACAGGGCCTGACGGCGCCCGAACGGGTGACCCCCGTGGCTCACAAAACAGAACCTGGACCCGAAGGACTCCGGCCCCGGAAGGGGGAAGATCCCTTCCGGGGCCGTCGTGTGTTCGACCCGGCGTCAGGCCTGACCGGCGGCGATGTCCGTGGCGCGAGCGCGCAGGGCGCGCTCCACCCCGGCCTTGCCCTCGATCAACAGCCGGCGCAGCGCGGGGGCGGGGGAGCGCTCGGCGATGTAGGCGTCCGTGCGCTCCAGGGTCCCCTCCTCGACCAGGTGGCTCGGGTAGGCGACCTCGGCGAAGGTCTGGGCGAACTCACCGGTCCACTTGTCCCAGGCCGGGGCCAACTGCGTGAAGTACCGGTCCAGGAAGGGACGGTACAGGTCCGACTGCAGCGGCTCGGTGAAGCCCAGCAGCACCGAGCGGAACTCGGCGTTGGCCAGGTCGCCACCGACGATCCGTTCCCAGGCGGCCTCCTTGGCCTCCGAGGTGGGCACGGCGGCCCGGGCACCGGCGGCGTTGCGCTGACCCGCGGCGGTGGGGTCGGCCTTCAGCTCGGCGGCGATCTCGGTCTCACCCGCCTCACCGGCGGTGACCAGACGGTGCAGCAGGGTCCAGCGCAGGTCGGTGTCGACGGTCAGCCCTTCCACGGTGAGCGCGCCGTCCAGCAGCCCACGCAGCAGCGACAGGTCGGCCTCGGTGACCGCCACCGCCGCGAGCGCGTTGACGTAGGCCAACTGCAGGTCGCCACCGGGCTCGGCGGAGGACAGCAGCTCGCGCAGGCGGGTCCCCAGCCTCTCGAAGCCGACGGGACGCCAGGCCGGGTCGGCGTAGTTGACGATGGCGCCCGCGGCCTGCCGCAGCAGGGTCTGGGCGACCATGACGTCGCTCACGCCGCTGATTCCGGCGATGACCAGCTCGACGTAGTCGCGGGCGGCCATCTCACCGTCGCGGGTCATGTCCCAGGCGGCGCCGAAGGCCAGAGCCCGGGGCAGCGACTCGCGGATCTCGCCGACGCTCTCGACCACGGTGCGCAGGGAACGCTCGTCCAACCGGATCTTGGTGAAGGTGAGGTCGTCGTCGTTGATCAGCACCAGGTCGGGGCGGGCCTTACCGACCAGCTCGGGCACCTCGGTACGCTCGCCGCTCACGTCCAGCTCCACGCGCTCACGACGCACGACGCCGTTCTCGGTGCGGTCGTACAGGCCGACGGCCAGACGGTGCGAGCGCAGAGTCGGGTGCTCGGCGGGGGCCTCCTGCAGGACCGCGAAGGACGTGAAGTTCCCGTCGGCGTCCACCTCGAACTCCGGGCGCATGGTGTTGACGCCCGTGGTCTCCAGCCACTCGCGCGACCAACCGGACAGGTCCCGACCCGAAGCGGCCTCCAAATGCTTGAAGAGGTCCTTCAGCTCGGTGTTTCCGAACGCGTTCTCCTTGAAGTAGGCGCGAACGCCCGCGAAGAAGTCGTCCACGCCCACGTACGCCGCGAGCTGCTTGAGCACCGAGGCGCCCTTGGCGTAGGTGATGCCGTCGAAGTTGACCTCGACCGCCTGGATGTCGACCATGTCGGCGGCGATCGGGTGGGTGGAGGGCAGCTGGTCCTGGCGCAGCGCCCACGCCTTCTCGACGTTGGCGAAGGTGGTCCACGCGTCGGTCCACTTGGTGGCGTTGGCCTGGCAGTAGACGCTGGCGTAGGTCGCGAAGGACTCGTTCAGCCACAGGTCGTCCCACCAGCGCATGGTGACCAGGTCACCGAACCACATGTGCGCCATCTCGTGCAGGATGGTCTCGGCGCGACGCTCGTAGCGGGCGTCGGTGACCCGGGACCGGAAGACGTAGTCCTCCAGGAAGGTGACGGCGCCGGCGTTCTCCATCGCCCCGGCGTTGAACTCCGGCACGAACAGCTGGTCGTACTTGCCGAAGGCGTAGCGCACGTCGAACAGGCCATGGAAGAAGTCGAAGCCCTGCTTGGTGACCTCGAACAGGGCGTCGGAGTCCAGGTGCTCGGCCAGGGACGCGCGGCAGTACAGGCCCAACGGGATGCCGTCGTGCTCGTCACGGACCACGTGGTAGGGGCCGGCGATGAGCGCCGTGATGTAGGTGGACATCACCGGGGTGGCGGGGAAGTGCCAGCGCACGCGCTCGTCCCCGGCCGCCTCGCGCTCGACGTCGGGAGCGCTGTTGGACACGACCTCCCAGGACGGCGGCGCGTACACGGTCAGCTCGAACGTGCCCTTCAGGTCGGGCTGGTCGAAGCAGGTGAACATCCGCTGCGCGTCGGCGGTCTCGAACTGTGAGTACAGGTACACGGCCTCGTCGACCGGGTCGACGAATCGGTGCAGACCCTCGCCGGTGCGCATGTAGGCGGCGTCGGCGACCACGGTCAGCTCGTTGTCGGCCGCGACGTCGGGCAGGGCCAACCGCTCACCGTCGAACAGCGCGGCCACGTCGAGCTCCACGCCGTTGAGATTGGCCTTCCGCACCGTGGGCGCGACCAGGTCGATGAAGGTACGGGCACCCGGTTCGGAGGAGGAGAAACGCACCGTGGTGGTGGACCGGAAGGTCTCGCCCCCGGTCGTCAGGTCCAGCTCCACGTCGTAGGAGTCGACGCTGAGGATGCGCGCCCGCTCCCGGGCCTCGTCCCTTGTGAGGTTCCCTGCCACGCAAAGCTCCCTTCGCGGCCGCCGTCTTCGCCGGCCGGAGTCTCATTGCCGGTCACGGCGAGCCCACCGACCAGCGGATCAGCCGGGGGCGGGCCTCGTCGGGCCGGAGGTCGTCCATCGGCTTCGATCCTGTCACGCGCGGGTGCGGAATGCGCAACCGATGGGCGGGGTTGTGGATCTACGCGGTGAAAGTTCGCGACCCATTCGACGAGGAGTACCGGAAAATGACGCAGACCCCCGAACAGCAGGGCGATCAGGTCGCCTGGGCCGACATGTGGTTCGATCCCGCGTGCCCGTGGGCCTGGATGACCTCTCGCTGGCTGTTGGAGGTGGAGAAGGTGCGACAGGTGAGGGTGCGTTGGCACGTGATGAGCCTGGGCGTCCTCAACGAGGGGCGGGATCTTCCCGAGGAGTACAAGAAGGGGATCGAACGCTCTTGGAACGCGGTGCGCGTGTGCGTCGCCGCCGAACAGCGCTTCGGATCCGAGGTCCTGGACCGCCTCTACACGGCGCTGGGTACCCGCTTCCACAACAAGGGCGAGCCCCAGTCCATCGAGACGATCCGCGCCGCGTTGGCCGACGCCGACCTGCCGGTGGACCTGGCCGAGGCCGCGGACTCCGCCGAGTACGATGAGGCCCTGCGCGCTTCGCACGCCGAGGCGATGAAGCTGGTCGGGGAGGACGTCGGTACCCCCGTGGTCCAGGTCGAGGGTGTCTCGTTCTTCGGCCCCGTCGTCTCCCCCACGCCGCGTGGCGAGGAGGCCGGGAAGCTGTGGGACGGCGTGCGTCTGGTCGCCGGGACCGACGGGTTCTTCGAGCTCAAGCGCACCCGCACCCGCGACCCCATCTTCGACTGACCCACCCTGGAGGAACCCATGCCCGGGCCAGATGAGGACCGTCGCGTCGACTTCTTCGACGACCTGGAGATCCTGCCCGACATCACCGGCGACGAGCGCGCCGAGGGATGGGGCGACACCGAGGAGGACTCCACGGCGCGACTGATCGCCGACCGCCCCCCGCACTGGGGCTGAGCCGGCCCGACGCTCTTTGGAAGCGGAACGCCTCGGCCCGGTATCCGTCAAAGCACGGATACCGGGCCGTTCACCGCCGAGGGTATGGCCAACCCGAATCCCGTTCTGCGAAGGTGGTGCCATGCGATCCCTCTACATCGATGGCGCCTGGCGCGAGTCCACCTCCGACGAGGCCGTGGACGTGATCAATCCTGCGACCGAGCAGGTCATCGACACGGTTCCGGCCGGATCCACCGCTGATGTCGACGCCGCGGTCGATGCCGCGGCCACCGCGTTCGAGGGGTGGTCCGCGCTCACCCCGGGGCAGCGCGTCACCCACCTGACCAAGGCCTTGGAGCTGTTCACCGCGCGGCAGAAGGACATAGCCGCGATCATGACCGAGGACATGGGCGCGCCCGCCGGCTTCGCAGCCAAGGTGCAGGTCGGCCTCCCCTCCCTGATGTTCAGCACCTACATCGACCTGGTGGAGCAGCACGGGGAGCACTACTTCACCGGTGAGAAGGTCGGCAACTCCCTGGTGGTGCACGAACCGATCGGCGTGGTCGGCGCCATCACCCCGTGGAACTATCCGCTGCACCAGATCGTGCTCAAGGTGATTCCCGCCCTGTTGGCGGGCAACACCGTGGTGCTCAAGCCCAGTGAGGTCGCCCCGCTGGGCGCCTACGCCCTGACCGCGGTGTTCGACGAGGCCGGACTCCCGGCCGGTGTGTTCAACCTGGTCAGCGGAACGGGACCGGTGGTGGGCGAGGCGATCGCCGCGCACCCGAAGGTCGACATGGTCTCCTTCACCGGCTCCACCCGCGCCGGGACCCGGGTGTCCCAGGTGGCGGCCGAGACGGTCAAGCGGGTCGCCCTGGAACTGGGTGGAAAGTCGCCCAACGTGATCCTGCCCGGCGCCGACCTGACACAGGCGGTCAAGCGCGGTGTCGCCGACGTCATGCGCAACACCGGGCAGAGCTGCAACGCGCTCACTCGCATGTTGGTACACCGCGACTCCTACGAGGAGGCCGTGGAACTGGCCGCCGCGTCCGTCGCCAAGTACGTCCCGGGCGACCCGACCGACGAGGGCACCCGTCTGGGCCCGTTGGTCTCCGCCGCCCAGTTGGAGAAGGTCCGTTCCTACATCGACCTCGGTGTGGAGGAGGGAGCTCGCCTGGTCACCGGCGGCTCCGAGCCGGTGGAGGGCCACGAGAAGGGCTACTTCGTGCGGGCGACGGTCTTCGCGGACGTGCGCAACGACATGCGCATCGCCCAGGAGGAGATCTTCGGCCCGGTCCTGGCGCTCATCCCCTACGACACGGTGGAGGAGGCGGTCACCATCGCCAACGACACCGTCTACGGCCTCAGCGCGGCCGTGTGGTCGGGCGACTCCGAGCAGGGGCTGGAGGTGGCCCGCAGGCTGCGCGCCGGCCAGGTCGAGCTCAACGGAGGAGCCCTCAACCCGCTCGCGCCCTTCGGCGGCTACAAGCGCTCGGGTAACGGACGTGAGTGGGGTCTGCCCGGCCTGGTGGAGTTCTGCGAGGTCAAGGCCGTGCAGATGTAGTACCCGGGGACGTGGTGGCCGGGATGTCTGTGGGAGGGGTCACCTCGTGGGCCCACGTTCGCGGGGAATCACCCCCGGTGAAGAGTGCGTTGTGCGGTGTGGGAAGATCCCGATCGGGCATCCCTGGTCGAAACCAAACGAGGTGTGAGTTGAGCAACAAGCCCGCGGTCTCCAAAGCAAGTCCTCTGAGCAAGGACCTCAAGTCGATCATTCTCAGCAATGTGATCGCCATCCTGTCGATGGCGGGCTTCGCCGCCCTCGGTCTGAGCGTCGCCGCCGCCGCGGCCGGAGCCTGATCGGCCCACGGACGAGGCGCACGCCTCCCCACTCTCCGCCGCGCCCCACCCGAACGTTCACGGGTGGGGCGCGGCGTTTTTCGTGCGTGGAAGCTGTCACACTGGTGACGTGCGTGTTTACCTTGGATCAGATCATGCGGGCTTCGAGCTCAAAGAACACCTCGTCTCCTGGCTGAAGGAGCAGGGCCACGAAGTCGTGGACGCCGGACCGGCCGTCTACGACGCGGTGGACGACTACCCGCCGTTCGTCCTGCGCGCCGCCGAGGGCGTGGCGAAGGACCCGGGTTCCCTGGGAATCGTCATCGGTGGCTCCGGCAACGGCGAGCAGATCGCCGCCAACAAGGTCGAGGGCGTTCGTGCGGCCCTGGCTTGGAGCGAGGACACCGCCAAGCTGGCGCGCGAGCACAACGACGCGAACGTGCTCGGTGTCGGCGGGCGGATGCACTCACTGGAGGAGGCCACCCGGTTCGTGGAACTCTTCCTGGCGACCCCCTACAGCGACGAGGAGCGGCACACCCGCCGCATCGCGATGCTCGGTGACTATGAGCGGACCGGCGAACTGCCCCCGCTTCCGTAACGTCTCGTCGACGGCCCGCCACGAGCGGCCGGACCGGGCCCCCACCGTGGGGGCCCTTCGTGTTTCCGGGTCGGGACACTCCGTGTCGTCGGGGACCGGGGCGGTCACCCCCGCGGGATCGTCACCGACAACCGGTGGTGGGCGGGGTCCTGGCGCGTGACCAGGTACGGCACGGCTCCGCGGAGGACGCGTCCTCCCGGGTTTAGGCGGAACCCAAACCCGGGATAGTGGGGTGGATCCGTCCCGGATGCGCGTGCCACTTCGACGCCCCAAGCGCTACAGTTCGTGCACAGCGGCGGGCCAGAGCCATCCGCGGTGCGATGGTGTCGCCCTCCAAGCGACCGCCACTCCTTTCGGGTGATCCCCCACGAGCCCCCGGCCCGCCGACGCGAGATCCGCCCCGACGCGACCCCGGCCGCGACGGTGCGCCGTACGACGACCAGGAGTAACCCCCCGCGAGCGAAGCGGGCGTGCCGATCGCGAGGACCGATGAACTCCACACCGACCGCCAAGACCACCCGGCTGTTGCGCTCTACCGCGCAGCGGCTCGTCGCGGTGCTCCGGCGCAAGGTGTTGTTCCGGTACCGCCTCGTCCTCATCACCCTGGTGACCCTGGCGGTGGGGATCGGTGTGGGGGCCGTCTGGGGTCCCCCCGGTTGGTTCCCGCCCAGCTCCACCATCCTCACCGTTCTCGCCGGTGGCCTGCTCCTCAAACGCAAGAGCCTGGCGTTCCTGCTGGTCGTGGTCGCCGCGGTCCTGGTGTTCGTGGCCTACATGCTCGACTTCGGTCAGGTGGGGCCGGGTCTGCTGGTCACCATCGGGGTCACCGCCGTGCTCTCCTACCTGCTGTCCGGGCTGCGCGAACGCCTCGGAGTGCAGGGACTCAGCGGTGAGATGATGCTGCTGGACCTGCGCGACCGACTGCGGCACCAGGGACGGTTGCCCAAGCTCCCCAGGGGCTGGGGTCGCACCGCCGTGCTGCGTCAGGCCGGCGGTTCCTCCTTCGGCGGCGACTTCGTGGTCTCCATCCTGCGGGAGAACCGACTCGACGTCGCCGTCGTGGACGTGTCCGGCAAGGGGGTGGACGCCGGAACCCGGGCGTTGCTGTTGTCGGGTGCCTTCAGCGGACTCATCGGCGCGGTGCCCGCGCGCGACTTCCTCGCCCACTGCAACGACTACCTCATGCGCAACAGCGGTGGTGAGGGCTTCGTCACGGCCGTCCACCTGAGTGTGGACATCGACAGTGGCGAGTACCAGGTCGCCTCCGCCGGACACCCGCCCGCCCTGCACTACGACGGTGGTGGCGGGGTATGGAGCACCACCGAGGCCAAGGGCGTGGTCCTGGGCGTCATCCCGGAGATGACCTACACCTTCGTCGAGGGCAGGCTCCGTCCCGGCGACGCCATCATGCTCTGCACCGATGGGCTCATCGAGACCCCCGGTGAGGACCTGGACGCCGGCATCGACAAACTCCTCGGCGCCGCGGACACCCTGGTCACCCAGGGATTCGCCACCGGGGCGAGCGAGATCGTCGACACCCTCAGCAAGGACAAGAACGACGACTGCGCGCTCGTCGTCCTCTGGCGCACCTGAAGCCCCCACCGCGCGCTCGCGGGTGGCCGTCCCGCGCCGACGGACCCCGGGTGAGACCGGACGGCCACCGCCGGCGGTAGGGTCGTCATGTTCCCCGACCCCGTACGAAGTCCTTCGTACACGTCCCCGGATCGCCGTGCCCGCCCTCCCCGCCCCCAGGCGCCGACGCCCGCACGGCCGACCCCACCAGCGGCGAGGGGCCGGACCTTTCCCGAACCACCGGCCCGGCGGACGTGTGCACCGGGCCCCGGCGATGCAAGGGGGTGCTTCGCATGGACGGCGAGCGCGCTGAAGAACTCATCGATCTGGTCGAGACGAACGACCTGACCGGGATCAGACTCTGGTTGGCCGAACACAGGCCCCACGAGATCGCGGACGAACTATCCCGCATGACCGGCCGCGAGGCGATCATCCCCTTCCGGCTCCTGGACAAGGACCGGGAGTTGGAGGTGTTCGAGGAACTCGATTCGAGCCAGCAGCAGAACATCCTCCTCGGCCTGCGTGGAACCGACTTCCACGACCTCCTGGAGGAGATGGAGCCCGACGACCGCGCCAGGCTCATCGGCGAGGCCCCCGCCAAGATCGCCACCCGCGCCTTGGCCGGACTGAGCCCCTCAGAACGCAGGATGACCGCCGCGCTCCTGGGCTACCCCGAGGATTCCGTCGGTCGGTACATGACGCCCGAGACGGTCGTCCTGCACCGTGACCTCACCGTCGGTCGCGCGCTGGAGGTGATCCGCGCCAAGGGGGCCGGCGCCGAGATCATCTATACGTTGCCGGTGGTCAGTGACGGCCGTCGTGTGGTCGGCACCGTCACCCTCAGCGACCTGGTGATCAGCGACGTCGACATGCTCCTCAAGGACCTCGTGGACGTGTTCGCGCCTCGTGTGCGCGCCTACGAACCCGTCGAGGACGCTGCCCGGCTCATGCAGGAAGCCAACCTGGTCGCCCTGCCCGTGATGGACTCAGAGGACCGTTTCGTCGGCATGCTCACCGTCGACGACGCCCTCGAGGTCATCGAAGCCGCCGACTCCGAGGACATGGCTCTCCAGTCCGGTGCCAGCCCCATCGACGACCACTACGCCTCGGTCGGGGTGTTCCGTCTGGTCGGAGCCCGGTCGGTGTGGTTGATGCTGCTCATCGTCGCCGCCACGTTCACCGTCAACGTCATGCAGGTGTACGAGGCGACGTTGGAGCAGGTGACGGCGCTGGCCATGTTCGTGCCCATGCTCATCGGCACCGGGGGTAACGTCGGCGCCCAGTCGGCGACGGCGATCGTGCGTGCCCTGGCCGTCGGCGAGGTACGGGTGCGCGACCTTCCATCGGTGATCTGGAAGGAGAGCAGGGTCGGTCTGTTGCTGGGCGTGATCCTCGCGCTCCTGGCCCTGGCCATCGGCTCGTTGCTCGTGGGTTTCGCGGTCGCGGTGGCGGTCGCCCTGTCGGTGGTCGCGATCTGCACCTGGGCGGCGATCATCGGCTCGTCGATGCCGCTGCTCGCCCGCAAGGTCGGCGTGGACCCGGCGGTGGTCTCCTCCCCGATGGTGGCCACGCTCGTGGACGCCACCGGTCTGCTCATCTACTTCGCGATCGCGCGCGCGGTGCTGGGGATCTGACCGGGAACGGGCCCCTCCGATGAACTCGTCGGTCGAAGAGGTGTTTGAACCGTGCCCTCTTCCGTACGATGGGTGACCAGGGCGGGCCCTGGAGACACCCGGGGTGAGCTCGGACGATCGACGACGACCTCAGGGGGAGACCATGGCCGGTGCTGGTGACGCGTTCAACAAGCTGCGCAAGACGGTCGAGGACAACGCCGACAAGGCCGAGGGCCTGGTGGGGAAGGCCGCCGACGCCGCGAAGAAGGCCACGGGCGGCGCCCACGACGACAAGATCGACAAGGCCTCCGGCGCGGCCACCGACTACCTGCGCAAGCAGGGTGACGGGGAGGGGCGCACGGAGGAGGGCTCGGGCGATTCGAAGGACCGTGGGCAGGGCCGTCCCGACGAGGACGGCCGACGCCGATAGTTCGGGCCGGGAGAAGAACCCTCGGAACACGGAGCGGGTGGGGCGGGTCCACGAAGGTGGGCACCCCGTCCGCTCCTCGCCGCTTCGGTGCCCCGACATCGGAAGATCACCCACCCGATCGGGTTACCGCTGGTCAGAGCGGCACTACGAATGATTACCCTGGTCAGGTAAGGCGAACCTGACCAAAGGGTGAGGGGGTGGGTGATGAGTGCGGTCGAGGACGCGCCCTGCAAACTCACGGTCTGTCGAGGATGCTGCTGCGGCACGAAGAAGAAGGTCCCCGGCGTCGACCACGACGCCCAGCTCGCCCGCCTGAGTGCCATCGACGACCACTCCGCCCGCCGTGTTCCCGTCCGAACCAGCAAGTGTCTGGGCATCTGTTTCCAGGCCAACGTCGTCGTGGTACAGCCCTCCGCGACGGGCCGCGCCGCCGGTGGCCGACCCGTCTGGCTCGGGGAGATGGTCGAGGACGACCTGCTGGAATCCGTCGACGACTGGATCTTCGAGGGTGGTCCGGGTCTGTCCCCGCTCCCTGCGGCCTTGGCGGACCACGTCACCTCCAAGGACGCGAAGAAGCCGAAGAAACGTAAGAAGCCCAAGGACGGCAAGGGCAAGGACGCCAAGGGCAAGGACGCCAAGGCGGAGAAGAAGAGCAAGAAGGACGGCAAGGACAAGAAGAAGTCCAAGAAGTCCAAGAAGAAGCCGGAGAAGGTCTAGCGCGGTCCGGCGGCACCGGACCGCGCCGTGGAACCGTCAGCGACTCTGCGGGGCGAACTGGGTGCGGTACAGCGCCGTGTAGAGGCCACCCGCGTCCAGGAGCTCCTCGTGCGATCCGCGTTCCAGGATCCGCCCGTCCTCCAGCACGAGGATCTGGTCGGCCTCCCGCACGGTCGCCAACCGGTGCGCGATCACCAGGGAGGTACGTCCCTCCAAGGCCACCGCCAGGGCCTCTTGGACCGCGGCCTCCGATTCCGAGTCCAAGTGGGCGGTGGCCTCGTCCAAGATCACCACCGACGGTGCCTTCAACAGCAACCGAGCGATCGCCAACCGTTGCTTCTCGCCCCCGGACAGCCGGTAACCGCGATCTCCCACCATGGTGTCCAGGCCCTGGGGCAGCTGCTCCAAAAGCGTGCCCAGCCGTGCCATGCGCAGCACCTCGACCAACTCGTCGTCGGTGGCCTCCGGCCGCGCGTAGCGCAGGTTGGCGCCGACGGTGTCGTGGAACAGCTGCGCGTCCTGGGTCACCACGCCGATCGCCGAACGCAGGGAGTCACCGGTCGCCTCCCGCAGGTCCAGGCCGCCCACCCGCACCCGCCCCTCGGTCGGGTCGTACAGCCGTGACACCAGGTGGGTGAGCGTGCTCTTTCCCGCACCCGAGGGACCGACCAACGCCACCATCCGGCCCGGTTCGGCGTGGAACGACACCCCGCTCAGCACCTGGGTGTCCTCGTCCTCCTCCGCACGCGGGGCCAGTTCCAGGGAGGCCACCGACGCCCCCGCGGCGCCCGGGTAACGGAAGGAAACCTGGTCGAACTCCACGCTCAACGGTCCCTCCGGCAACGGCCGGGCGTGCGGATCCTCCTTGATCTGCGGTTCCAGGTCCAGCACCTCGAAGACCCGGTCGAAGGACACCAGGGCGGTCATGATCTCCACGTGCACGTTGGACAGGGTGGTCACCGGACCGTACAGCCGTGTCAACAGGGTGGTGAGCGCGACCAGGGTGCCGACCTCGAAGGATCCCCGTACCGCGAGCAGGCCGCCCGCGCCGTAGACCATCGCCACGGCCAGCGCGGTGATGGTCGAGAGCATGGTGAACAGCAGGCCACCGAACACCGCCTGCCGGATCCCCAGATCGCGCACGCGCGCGGCCTTCTCGGAGAACCCGCGGTTCTCCTCGTCCGGACGGCCGTACAGCTTCACCAGCATGGCGCCGCCGACGTTGAACCGTTCGGTCATCAGTGAGCTCATCGACGCGTTGTTGTCCATGGCGTCGCGCGAGATGGTCGCGAGTCTGCGGCCCAGCAGTTTCGCGGGCACGATGAACAGCGGCACCAGTACCAACGCCAGCAGGGTCACCTGCCAGGACAGGGCCAGCATGGTGATGAGCACGGCCACCACGCTGATGAGGTTGGACACCACCGACTGCAGTACCGAGGTGATCGCCCGCTGGGCACCCACCACGTCCGTGTTCAGACGGCTGATCAGCGAACCGGTCTGGGTGCGGGTGAAGAAGGAGATCGACATCCGCTGCACGTGGGCGAACACCTGGGTGCGCAGCAGGTAGATGACGCCTTCCCCGATCCGGGACGACAACCACCTGCCGGTCAGGGTGATGACGCCCTCCATCAGAGCCAGACCACCCGCGGCGACCGCCAACCACACCACCACCGAGGCGTTCCCCGGGATGATCCCCTGATCGATGATGGCTCGCAGCAGCAGGGGATTGGCCACCACCACGCCCGCGCCGATCGAGGTGACCAAAAGGAACAGCAGGATCGACCGCCAATGCGGTCGGGCGTACGACAGGATGCGTCGGGTGATACCCGGGGGCAGCCTCTGTCCCCGCGCGCTCCCATCGTTGACCAGAGCCCTGTAGGAGGGCCTTCCTGACATCATCGACGGCCTCGTTTCGTACATCGGTTCGCCACGCATGTGTCAACACCGATGGGGCCGTGCCACTTCCCGAGCAGATGGGGGAGGGGACGGTGGGGAACCGGAGGGTTCAGAGCGAGTGCGAGAGGCGACCCAACGCCGCCGTGGTGGAGCGGCCCGGGGTGAAGGGCAACTCCCAGGAGCGGGCGCCGAGCGCCTCCGCACCGCGGATCTTGGCCTGGGTGTAGCGATCGCCGGCGGTGAAGGCCAGGGCCGCGGGGGCCAGGGGGCGCAGCAGGTCGGCGTAGGCGGCCCAGTCGGCGACCGAGGGGGGACCGTCGATGATGAAGGAACCGGTCACACAGGCGAGCGCGGCGATGGTCTCGGCCCGTTCTTCGGCCGGGTTGACCGGCCGTTCGGGGCCTTTCCAGGCTCGCACGCGCTCATCGGACTCGATGCCCACGACCAAGGGGTGGCCGCGTTCGGCGATGGTGCCAAGGAATCGGATGTGTCCCACGTGCAGTACGTCGAAGACCCCGGTGACCACGACCGGTCCTTCGAGGGGCTCCGGTCGCTCGAACCAACGAAGAACCAGCGGCGTGGCCGCTTGGTACGCCTCGTCCCTGCCAGATTCCCGCATGTGGCCCCCGTTCCCTCCATACGACCGAGGGGTGTCCGCGTCCGCTCGCGTGGACGGGCTCACCCGAAAGGTCAACGTACCTGCCGGGCGGGGGTATTCCGCCTCCGGGAGGGGAACCGAACGGTGTTCACCACGGGTGTGACGGACGTTACCTGGAACCGCGTGAGAGGTATGTGTGTCCCACCACGTGAAGTGTTCGCGAAGTGGAACGGAAAAGTGGTGCGGCGATGGGTTGGGTGATCCTCATCGAGGAGACGGTCGGATCCGGGCAGTCCATGCGGTGGGGCGTGGGCCGGGTGCAGGGAACCTATCCCGAGTGGGAACAGGCGAGGGAGGCCGCGCTGGCTCTGGCCAGGGAGTACGTCCCCAACCACCCCTGGTCGGACAACGGGCGCGAGATCTACCAGACGTCGGAGGGTTCCTACCTGGTCGACGTCCACGGCGCCACGGCCACGTTCCCCTTCCGGGTCGGCGTCGCCCAACGAGTGGAGTAGACCCGGCCCCCTGGTGAAGTTCTCCCTGGTGGAACGGCGAAGCGAGCCGGTGTGGTCGGTACGCATGGTTCGTTTCGAGTGGTGCGGGGGTCAGGGGGTCGTTCTCCCTGGTGGAACGGCGAAGCGAGCCGGTGTGCTCGGCACACACGGCTCGCTTCGAGTGGAGCGGGCGACGAGAATCGAACTCGCATGACCAGCTTGGAAGGCTGGGGTTCTACCATTGAACTACGCCCGCATGGCTTCAGAGCCCTCGAGTTTCCTCTAGACTCGTCTTGCCGCTGGAGATAAGAGTACAGTCTCCAGGGCGGTGGTCGCACACTCGTTTTCGGATTGGTGTGTCCTCGCCGGGCAACGGGGTGTGGCGCAGCTTGGTTAGCGCGCATGCTTTGGGAGCATGAGGCCGCGGGTTCGAATCCCGCCACCCCGACGAAATCTTTCGCGGCCGTCCGGCCTCTCGGCCGGCGGCCGTGGCCCCCTGCGTATCTGCCCTAGACTTGGTGCGATCAGCAGGAAACTGTAAGTCCCAGCCCGTCGCAGGGCACCCCAGTAGAACGTGGTCTCCACGGTCCGGGGTGCTCGCGTGCATTCGCCGTTCGTGTGGTGCGACTGCGGGCCGACGCGGACACCAGCCGGCAAACCTAGGAGTACCGCCCCGTGAAGACCGATGTCGAGGAGCTCAGCCCGACCCGGGTCAAGCTGACCATCGAGGTGCCCTTCGAGGAGCTCGAGCACGCTTTCGACGTGACCTACAAGTCGCTCGCGAAGCAGGTTCGGATCAAGGGCTTCCGCCCGGGCAAGGCACCGGCGCGGCTGATCGACCGCTACGTCGGCCGAGGTGCGGTGATCAGCGAAGCGGTCAACCACGCCGTTCCGGAGCTTTACAACGAAGCCATCCAGAAGGAGGAGATCTTCGCGCTCGGTCAGCCCGACGTGGAGGTCACCAAGCTGGAGGACAACGACGAGCTCGCCTTCACCGCCGAGGTCGACGTTCGCCCCAAGTTCGAGGTGAAGGACTACAAGGGCATCGAGGTGACCGTCGACAACGCGGCCGTCACCGATGAGCAGGTCGACGAGCAGATCGGCACCCTGCGCGAGCGCTTCTCCACGCTCGTTGGCGCCGACCGTCCGATCGAGGACGGGGACCACCTGTCCATCGACCTGGCGGCCTCCATCGATGGTGAGAAGCTCGAGGACGTGGCCGTGAGCGGCTACTCCTACGAGGTCGGCACCAACACCATGTTGGAGGGCCTCGACGAGACCTTGCGCGGCATGGAGGCCGATGGCGAGGCCACCTTCAAGACCACCCTGGTGGGTGGCGACCATGAGGGCGAGGAAGCCGACGTCACCGTCACCGTGCACTCGGTCAAGGTGAAGGAGCTGCCGGAGCTGGACGATGAGTTCGCCCAGCTGGCTTCGGAGTTCGACACCATCGACGAGCTGCGCGACGACGTGCGCAAGCGCATGGCCGACGTGCGTCGCATGCAGCAGCTCTCCGCCGCCCGCGACAAGGCGCTGGAGAAGCTCATCGAGTCCGTCGAGGTGCCGCTGCCCGACGCGGTCGTCGACGAGGAGATCACCCGTCGTCGCCAGAGCCTTGAGCAGCAGCTCGCCCAGAGCGGTCTGACCAAGGAGGCCTACCTCGAGTCGCAGGAGAAGACCGAGGAGGAGTTCGAGGAGGAGCTGAAGACCGGCGCCAACTCGGCGGTCAAGGCCGGCTTCATCCTCGACCAGCTGGCCCTCCAGGAGGACCTGAGCGCCGACCAGGGCGAGCTCAGCCAGTACGTGTTCGAGCAGGCCCAGCGCATGGGCGTCAGCCCGGACCAGCTGGCCCAGCACCTGGTCGAGTCGAACCAGATCCGCGTCGCCTTCACCGAGGTCGTCCGCGGCAAGGCCATGGACCTGGTCCTGGCCGACGCCAAGGTGACCGATGAGGACGGCAACGTCATCGAGACCCCGCAGGTCGAGGCGGCCGACGACACCGACGTGGTAGAGGACGCGGCCAAGGCCGCCGCCGCCGCCGCCACCGAGGACGTCGAGGTCGTCGAGACCGTCGAGGTCGTCGAAGACGACGCCGCCGAGTCGGAGAAGGCCGACGAGAACGCCAAGGACGACAGCAAGTAGTCCTTCGGTCCGTAGCGTTCGCGCGGGCCCCGGACGACCCGGAACCGGGTCGTCCGGGGCCCGTGGTGTTTTGTTCGCTGCTAGGAGAAAAGGTGTCTTCCACCCCTCCCGCACCCTGCGCTCAAAGCGAACAGGGACGTTATACGGACGAGCCCGACGCCCAGCGGCGTTAGTGTCGCTGTATCGCAACCGTTTCGATTCCGGAGCAGGTGACGAGAGTGCCGCCGACCTTTGATGAGTCCCCGGGATTCGACGCTCGTACGTCGGACCCGCAACTTTCCCCTTTTATTGAGCAGACGCCTCAGCGCCTGTTGCGCCAGCGAATCGTGTTCCTCGGCCAACAGGTCGACGACGACATCGCCAACCGCCTTGTCGGTGAGCTCCTGCTGCTGTCCGCCGAGGACCGCCAGCGGGACATCACCATGTACATCAACTCGCCGGGTGGTTCCGTGACGGCGGGCATGGCGATCTATGACGTCATGCAGTACATCCCCAACGACGTTCGTACCGTGGGTATCGGTATGGCCGCGTCCATGGGGCAGATGCTTCTGTGCGCCGGTGCGGCCGGTAAGCGTTACGCGCTGCCGCACACCCGCGTCATGATGCACCAGCCGTCCGGTGGCATCGGGGGCACCGCCTCCGACATCCGGATCCTGGCGGACCAGCTGCTCTACGTGAAGAAGATGTTCATCACGAAGATCTCCGAGCACACCGGGCAGACGGTCGAGCAGATCGAGAAGGACGCCGACCGGGACCGTTGGTTCACGGCCCAGGAGTCGCTGGAGTACGGCTTCATCGACGAGGTGCTCGAAGGCACCCTCGATGTGACCAGTTGACCGTACTCAGTGCTGTCCTGACCCAGTCCATGGATCGGCGTAGTGCGTGGAAGGCGTGAAATGACCGAGTTCAACCCCAGTCTGATCGGCGGCGCGGCCTCGATGGCTCCCCAGAGCCGCTACGTGCTGCCGTCCTACGTGGAGCGCACGTCGTACGGCGTCAAGGAGATGAATCCGTACAACAAGCTCTTCGAGGAGCGGATCATCTTCGTCGGCGTGCAGATCGACGATGTCTCCGCGAACGACTTGATGGCCCAGCTCATCACCTTGGAGCAGCTCGACTCCGAGCGGGACATCCAGATGTACATCAATTCGCCGGGTGGTTCCTTCACCTCCCTCATGGCGATCTACGACACCATGCAGTTCGTGCGCCCCGACATCCAGACGGTGTGCATCGGACAGGCCGCGTCGGCCGCCGCGATCCTGCTGGCGGGCGGCACCAAGGGCAAGCGCGGCGCGCTGCCCAACGCCCGCATGATGATCCACCAGCCCGCCACCGAGGGCATGCACGGCCAGGCCAGTGACATCGAGATCCAGGCCAACGAGATCACCCGGATCCGGCAGCAGCTGGAGACGACCCTGGCCAATCACACGGGTCGCTCGCCCGAGCAGGTGTCCAAGGACATCGAGCGCGACAAGATCCTCACCGCGGAGGAGGCCGTCGAGTACGGTCTCATCGACTTCGTGTTGCCCTACCGCAAGGCTTCCCAGAAGTAGGGCACTCGCCGGAGAAACCCCGAGCCGAACCGGACTCCACGCATTCGCGTGGGTGTTCCGGTAGGGGTTCTCCGGCCTTGTAAAGCATGCGCCGGACCGGTTCGGGACCCGCCTGGAACAACCCGGTGGTGAAGCCGGTCCGGTTTTTCGCTTACCCTGGCGGGGAGCGACACACAGATCGCCCCGTTCGTGACCGGTCGGTCGTGGACGGAAGATTCACGGGAGTTCGCTTCCGTGCCGTCCGACGCGAAACGCGTCGGGGGCGGGGCGGCCTTAGTTTTGAGGAGTGGCTGGGTGGCACGCATCGGCGACGGCGGGGACCTGCTGAAGTGCTCATTCTGCGGTAAGAGCCAGAAGCAGGTGAAAAAGCTCATCGCGGGCCCCGGCGTATACATCTGCGATGAGTGCATCGATCTGTGCAACGAGATCATCGAAGAGGAACTCGCCGACGCCACCGAGCTCACGTGGGATTCCCTTCCCAAGCCGCGGGAGATCTTCGACTTCCTCGACTCCTACGTGATCGGTCAGGAGCAGGCGAAGAAGGCCCTGTCGGTGGCGGTGTACAACCACTACAAGCGGGTCCGTTCCGAGGGTGACCGTCCCGGTGACGAGGACGTGGAGATCGCCAAGTCCAACATCCTGTTGCTGGGTCCGACCGGTTCGGGCAAGACCCTGCTGGCGCAGACCCTCGCCAAGATCCTGAACGTTCCCTTCGCCATCGCCGACGCCACGGCGCTGACCGAGGCCGGTTACGTCGGCGAGGACGTCGAGAACATTCTCCTGAAGCTGATCCAGGCCGCGGACTACGACGTCAAGAAGGCCGAGACCGGGATCATCTACATCGACGAGGTCGACAAGGTCGCCCGTAAGAGCGAGAACCCGTCGATCACCCGGGACGTTTCCGGGGAGGGTGTGCAGCAGGCGCTGCTGAAGATCCTGGAGGGCACCACCGCGAGTGTTCCGCCGCAGGGTGGCCGCAAGCACCCGCACCAGGAGTTCATCCAGATCGACACCACCAACGTGCTGTTCATCTGTGGTGGCGCCTTCGCCGGGCTGGAGCAGCTCATCGAGTCCCGTACCGGGCAGCAGGGCATGGGCTTCAACGCCGTGCTGCGGCCCAAGACCGAGGACTCGGAGCGGGCGCTGTTCGGCGAGGTCATGCCGGAGGACCTGCTCAAGTTCGGGATGATCCCGGAGTTCATCGGTCGTCTGCCGGTGATCACCAGCGTGCACAACCTGGACAAGGCCGCGCTGATCCAGATCCTCACCGAACCGCGCAACGCCCTGGTCAAGCAGTACCAGCGGCTGTTCGAGCTGGACAACGTGGAGCTGGAGTTCACCCAGGACGCGTTGGAGGCCATCGCCGAGCAGGGCATCATCCGCGGTACCGGTGCCCGTGGTCTGCGCGCCATCATCGAGGAGGTCCTGCTCTCGGTGATGTACGAGGTGCCCAGCCGGGAGGACGTCGGCCAGGTGATCATCACGCGCGAGTCGGTGGAGCAGCACGTGAATCCGACGATCGTCCCGCGCCGCAAGCCGGAGGACGACGATCGTCAGGAGAAGTCGGCCTGATCGATCCCGTGCGGCCCTGAACCGCTCCTGCACGACAAGGGGCGCCCTCGCCTTCGAGCGAGGGCGCCCCGTCGTGTGTGCGACCGCCTGGGGCCCGGGCCGCCCCGGGGGAGGTGTGCGGTCCCGGGAGGATCAGTCCTCGTCCTCCAGGACCGACTCCATGCGGGCGATCTCAGTGTTCTGCTCGGCGATGAGGTCGTTGGCCATTCGCATCACGGTCTGGTCGTGTCCATGGGAGAGGACGTCCACGGCCATGGCCACCGCGCCCTCGTGATGGGCGGTCATCAATTCCACGAACAGGCGGTCGAACTCGTCGCCCTCGGCGTCGGTGAGCCGTCGCATGTCCTCATCGGAGACCATGCCCCGCATGTCGTCGTGGTCGACCTCCAGATCACAGAGGGGTACGTCCTCGCCCTCCGAGTGGTGGCCGCCCTCGCCCTCCAAGCCACAGAAGTTCTGGTGAGCGGGGTTGTCCCGGGCCGGACCGAAGACGTTCTCCTCCAGCCAGCTCTCCATCGCTGAGATCTCGGGCTCCTGGGCGGCGGCGATGCGGTCGGCGATGCGTTCGACGCCGTCGCGCCGGTAACGGTCCGGGACCAGGTCGGTCATCTCCAGGGCCTGGGAATGGTGTTCGATCATCATCACCAGATAGGTGACGTCGGCTTCGTTGTGCCCCTGTTCCTCGGCGAGCGCGGCGATCTCCTCGGCGGTCGCGGGGGTGGAGGACTCTCCGGGGGCGCCGGGAGCGATGACGTTGGCGGACTGTCCGTCGTCGTCCGCGTTGCAGGCCGGGGCGGCGAGTAGGACGAGGACGGTTCCGGCGGCGAGTGCCAGGCGACGCACGTGGTCTCCTCCAAGGGGGTGGACGGACGGGCCGGGTGGGGACCGCCGGTGTCGGTGGTATGCGACATCCTGCGGGTTTTCTACTCACTCCGTGGGTGTTCTGTCCAGTGCGGAATCGGTGTTCGTCCGGCCGTCTCCCGGTGTCCGCCGTCGGGCGGAGGCGAGGGCGGCGGATTCGTGGGGATGCCCTGAGGGCCACGGTCGTGTGTCCCAGAGGGCAGGGGGATGTCACCGTCGGAGAGGCCCGTGGTACCGCGCCTTCGAACTGTTAAGACCTATATTTCCTTTGTTTCCCTCTATGCATATTGATGTTGAACTGTGTACGTTCTTTCTGTTTCGCTCCATTAGGAATCAGGAGTACACATGGCGTCATCCCCCACCCACCCCCGTGCAGGACGCCCGCTTCACCGCAGAGCACTCACCGGTGTCGCCCTCACCGCCGCCGCGCTCCTGACCGTGGGCCTCCTCGGCCCCGCCGGTGCGGCCGCCGACACCGCCCCCTTCGAAAGCGACGCCGATACCAGTCCCAACGTCACCCACGTGGCCAACCTCCCCAAGTCCGAGGCCATGGACGACTACAACTCGGACCTGGCCTTCACCGGCGACTACGCCATCGGTGGCAACTACAACGGCTTCGTCGTCTACGACATCTCCGAGCCGGAGGCCCCCGAGGTCGTCTCCGAGGTCCTGTGTCCGGGTGGCCAGGGCGACCTGTCGGTCAGCGGCGACCTGGTGTACTTCTCCGTCGACTACCCGCGCGCGAGCGACGAGTGCGGCGCGCCGGCCGTGACCACCAGTGACCCTGACGGGTTCGAGGGCATTCGAGTGTTCGACATCTCCGACAAGGCCGCCCCCGAGTACGTGGCGGCCGTGGCCACCGACTGTGGGTCGCACACCCACACCCTCGTCCCGGGCGAGGACGGCGAACACGACTACGTGTATGTGTCCTCCTACTCGCCCAACGCGAACTTCCCGAACTGTCAGCCGCCGCACGACAAGATCTCCATCGTCGAGATCCCCATCGACGTACCGTCCGAAGCCGCCCTGGTCAACGAGCCGATCCTGTTCCCCGACGGCGGTAACACCAGCACCACCGGTTGCCACGACATCACCGCCTACCCGGAGATCGACCTGGCCGCGGGCGCCTGTATGGGCGACGGCATCCTCATGGACACCTCCGATCCGGCCCACCCGGTGGTGACCGACGTCGTCCAGGACGAGAACTTCGCGTTCTGGCACTCGGCGACCTTCACCAATGACGCGAGCACGGTGATCTTCACCGACGAGCTCGGCGGTGGCGGCGGCGCCATCTGTACAGAGGAGTACGGGCAGGAGCGCGGCGCCAACGCCATCTACACCATCGGCGGCACCGACGTCGATCCCGAACTCACCTTCGAGAGCTACTACAAGCTCCCGCGCGTGCAGACCGCCACCGAGAACTGCGTCGCCCACAACGGCTCGCTCATCCCGGTCCCGGGTCAGGACTTCTTCGTGCAGGCCTGGTACCAGGGCGGTGTCTCGGTGATCGACTTCAACGACCCGAAGAACGCCCGCGAGATCGGCCACTTCGACCGTGACCCGATCGACGACGATCAGCTCGTCCTGGGTGGCTCCTGGTCGGCGTACTACTACAACGGCTACGTGTACTCCTCCGACATCACCCGTGGGCTCGACGTCCTGAAGATCGACGACCCGCGTCTGCGCTCCGCCGAACGCGTCACCTACGACGAGTTCAACCCCCAGTCGCAGCCGAGTTACCGACCCGGCCGCTGACCGACCCCACGAATCCCTCCCGGTGGCTCCTCCTGGGGAGCCAGGGCAAACGGGAGGACCAGGGGCCGCGGCGAACGCCGCGGCCCCGCCGCATACAGCCCCCGCCCTCTATGCGACCAACAGGAGAAAGCATGCCCGCAGCTTCCCCGAGACTCGGAGGAGTTCGACGGTCGACCGTCGTCGCACTCACCGCGGCGGCGACCCTGCTCGCAGGGCTGCTCGGCCCGGCGAGCGCCCAGGCCGACGCACCGCCCTCCGAGGACGTCACCAGCGAGAACGTCGAGCACATCGCCAACCTGCCCAAGCCCGAGGCGGTCAGCAACACCAACTCGGACCTGGCCTTCACCGGCGACCACGTCATCGGTGGCAACTACGACGGGTTCGTCATCTACGACGTCTCCGAGCCGTCCGATCCGCAGATCGTCTCCGAGGTCCTGTGCCCGGGTGGCCAGGGGGACCTGTCGGTCAGTGGCGACCTGGTGTACTTCGCCGTGGACTACCCCAACGCGAGCGACGAGTGCGGTGCCCCCGCGGTCCCGGTGACCGACCCGGACGGTTTCGAGGGCGTGCGCGTCTTCGACATCTCCGACAAGGCGAATCCCCAGTACGTGGCGGCCGTGCGCACCGACTGCGGGTCGCACACCCTCACCCTCGTGCCCGGCGACGACGAACGCGAGTACGTGTACGTGTCCTCCTACGCCCCGGCCGAGGAGTTCCCGAACTGTCAGCCGCCGCACGACAAGATCTCCGTCATCGAGGTACCGCTGGACGACCCGGCCTCGGCCGCGCTCGTCAACGAACCCGTGCTCTTCCCCGACGGCGGCAACCACGACCAGGACGGCCTGCTACGTCCCACCGAGGGCTGCCATGACATCACCGCCTACCCGGAGAAGGACCTGGCCGCGGGCGCCTGCATGGGCGACGGCGTGCTCATGGACATCTCCGACCCGGTCGAACCGGTCGTGACCGAGGTCGTCCAGGACGAGAACTTCGCGTTCTGGCACTCGGCGACCTTCACCAACGACGCCGGTACGGTGATCTTCACCGACGAGCTCGGCGGCGGTGGCGCGGCCACCTGCACCGAGGAGATCGGCCCGGAACGCGGCGCGAACGCCATCTACACCCTGGACGGAGAGGGCGCCGACGCGACCTTGGACTTCGAGTCCTACTACAAGCTGGAACGCCACCAGGGCGACGAGCAGGTGTGCGTGGCGCACAACGGTTCCCTGATCCCGGTGCCCGGCCAGAACTACTTCGTGCAGGCCTGGTACCAGGGCGGTGTCTCGGTGATCGACTTCAACGACCCGAAGAACCCCCGCGAGATCGGCCACTGGGACCCGGACGACCGTATCGACCCCGATATCGAGAACGGCAGCTCCTGGTCGGCCTACTACTACAACGGCCACGTCTACTCCTCGGACATGCGCCGGGGCCTGGACGTCCTGGAGCTGACCGACCCGCGCCTGCGCCCGGCCGAACGCGTCACCTACGACGAGTTCAACCCGCAGACCCAACCGAGCTACCGACCCGGCCGCTGATCCGCTGACGAGACGAAGACGCGGGGTGGGGGAACGTCCCCCACCCCGCGCCCGTGTCAGGGTGTGTTCGAAGACGTCAGTCGAAGAGGTCCTCGGGCCGATCCACCTTCATCGCCGCACGGAGCCACTGGTCGAGGGTCTGTAGGTCGGTGCAGGCCTCGACCCGTTCACGGACTTCTGAGGAGGGAGCGAGCCCCCGGGTTTCGAGGACGGCGATCACGCTCCGCGCCACCCCCAAGGCGGCGCCTTCCTCTCGGCCTTCCTCTCGGCCGATTCCGACGTACTCGCGGGCGAAGTCACTCTGCCACTCGTAGGTTCCCACCGCCATCAAGCCCTCCAACTCCTTCCGAGCGGCCTCGTTGAGACCGGACAGCACGTAGTCATAGTAAAACGTTCGGTTCGTCGCGGCCGTGGAGTTCAGCGCCTCCACCACCACCTTGAGCATCCCGGGATCGCTGTTGCCATGAGCGTGGGCCGACAACACACTCAGCTCCGGGAGGAGCCGAGCCTGTTGTTCATCGGTGATCTTGGGCATCCGGCTCGGCCCGATCGTGAGCGGTACGAGATCGAAGCCCGGATGTCCCGTCCGGATGGGCGCGGCGCTCCAGCGGGCCATGGCGTCACTCGGGCACAGGACCAGCAACATGGCGGGGCATTTCAATCGAACATGGAGGGTGACCAGATAGGCGGGCCAACTTTGCCGTTTGTCCGAGTCGTGGCCGTTTTGACGCTCGACCACCACCGCCATGACGTTCTTGGAGCCATCACGTAGTACCACGGCACCGTCGCTGTTGAACTCCTTGGGATCGCAGTTGGTCAGTGCCGAACTGGTGTTGAGCACTTCGGTGTGTCGTGGGACCTCGAAACCGAGGGACTCCAACAGCGCGGGGGCCATAGCGGGCTGGTTCTGTACCAACCACAGAGGAATTTCGTGTTCTCGTGTGGGCATGCGGGTTCCTGGGGTTCGGACACGGTCGAACAACGCCTTGAAGACATTCCGACCTGTGAGGAGTTACCAAGAGTGAGCATGCCGTGATTTCCGGGGCCGAGTCGGTGTTTTCGAGAAATCGACGAATACGGGCGTGACCGGAACCCGAGGTCAGCGGGGGTCGAAGAGGCGGTCGGTGGGGGCGTCCAAGACCTCCATCATCCGGCCGGTGAAGTACACGGTGCCCAGGGCCAGGACGCGATCGCCGAGCGAGGCCACGAAGTCCGGGGTGAGTCTCTCGGCGTCGACCCGGTCCCAGTGGGCGGGCAGGTCGTGCTCGAAGCGCAGGTGGGCCTCGGGCAGGCGCACGGCGGTGACCGGCGTGCCACCGAGGGCACCGATGGCGCCGGAGACGTCCTTGTGGTCCGGCAGGCACAGCAGCACGTGGTCGACACCGCCCCAGAGGACGCGGCCCCGCTCCAGGGCGGTCCTCACCCCCACGCGGTCGATGGCCGAGTCCACCAGGACGCGGGCGGTCGCGTCACCGGGCACGGGGTGCTCGGACAGCCGAGCGGGCAGGTTCAGGGTTCCCAGCACATGGTGCAGACGGTCGATGGGGGCGGGCACGTGCCCCAGGAGTTCGAGCGCGCGGGTCCCCGCGGCCACGCCCAGGACGCCCGAGGCGGCCGACAGGCCCGGGGGACGCAGGGCCGGAGGTGGCTCTGAACCGGGGAGCTCCGGGTCGACGATCTCGGGGAGGACACGATCGGCGGTGACCTCCGACAGGGTCCGTTCGACGACGGGGGAGACCTCGGGGCTCTGCGGCAGGCAGACCAGGGCCCGGGTGCGCTCACCGGCCACCCGGGTCTTCTCCCGGGCGATCTCGGTCACGGTGTCGCCGAGGACACCCAGGTGTTCGGCGAAGACCATGCCGAGCGCCACGACCTCGGGGCCGACCAGACGCAGTTCGTCTCGGTGACCGCCCATGCCGGCCTCCAGGACGCAGACGTCGGCGCCGATCTCACGCGCCTTGAGTAGTCCCGCCACCAGGAACAACCCGCTCGGTGCCAGGTAGCCGTCGTGTTCGGGGAGAGTCTTCCGGGCGTTCTCGATCTCCGCGCCCAAGCCGTCCAGTTCGGTGTCGGTGACGGAGGTCCCGTCCACCCGCACGCGTTCGCGGTACCCCCGGAAGCTCGGCCCGGTCACCAGGACCGTGCGCGCCCCCGCGGCGGACAGGGTCGCCGCGGCCACGGTCGCCGTGCTCCCCTTGCCCTTGGAACCCACCACCCCCAGCACCGGGGTGCGCTCGTCGTGCAGGTCCAGGGCCGTCAGCAGGGCGGCCGCCCGGTCCAGGCTCCGAGCCTGTCCCGGGGTGCGGCCGGCCCACTCGGAGAAGAAGGGGTCAAGGCTTGGCATGCTCCAAGTATGGTCTCGGTGACATCGGGCTTAGCACGACCGACCCGGAGCCCGGACCCAGGTGAGGCCGCGTACACTGACGCGGGTGTACACCCCGACCAACGAGACCCTGTGAGCGGCCAGGGCGCCCATGAGCGCTACGCCGAGGTCACCGCGCAGATCCTTTCCCGCGCCCCGGAGACCGACATCGATCCACGCCTGGACCGGGTCCGTACAGTCCTCGACCTCTTGGGCGACCCGCAGCGCAACTTCCGGGTCATCCACGTCACCGGGACCAACGGCAAGACGTCCACGGCACGCATGATCGACGCCTTGATGCGTGGACGAGGCCTGCGCGCGGGCCGCTACACCAGCCCGCACCTGCGGACGATACGCGAACGCATCGTCGTGGACGGCGAGCCCATCTCCCAGGAGCGGTTCGTCGAGGCCTACGACGACATCCACCCCTACATCGAGATGGCCGACTCGATGAACGACGCCCCTCTGTCGTTCTTCGAGATCCTCACCGTCATGGCTTACGCCGTCTTCGCCGACGCCCCCGTGGACGTCGCCGTGGTGGAGGTGGGCATGGGCGGGACCTGGGACGCCACCAACGTCGTCGACGGAGACGTCGCGGTGGTGACACCCATCGGAATCGACCACACCGACTACCTGCCCGACACCCTCGACGGCATCGCCGAGGAGAAGGCGGGCATCATCAAACCCGACTCCCTCGCCGTGGTCGCGCAGCAGCCGTTGCCCGCCGCGGAGGTCCTGCTCCGGCACGCGGCCGAGGTCGGTGCGACCGTCGCGCGCGAGGGCCTGGAGTTCGGGGTGACCTCCCGTGAGGTGGCCGTCGGAGGTCAGCAGATCGTCGTCAAGGGTCTCACCGGGACCTACGACAACCTCTTCCTGCCGCTGTTCGGCGAGTACCAGGCCGGCAACGCCGCCGTCGCCATCGCCGCCGTCGAAGCCTTCTCCGCCGCCGAGGACGCCATCGGGCTCGATCCCATGATCGTGGCCGAGGCTCTGGCGGGGCTGGAAGCACCCGGGCGTCTGGAGGTCGTGCGCACCAGCCCGACCGTCATCGCCGACGCCGCGCACAATCCGGCCGGGATGATCGCCACCGTCGCCGCCGTCGAGGAGGCCTTCGCCTTCTCCCGGCTGATCGGTGTGGTGGCCATCATGGCCGACAAGGACGTCGAGGGGATTCTGGATCCCCTGGAACCACTGCTCGACGAGATCGTCGTCACCCGTAACTCCTCGCCGCGTTCCCTCGAACCGGAGAGGCTGGCCGCGCTCGCCGAAGAGATCTTCGGTGAGGACCGGGTGCACGTGGCTCCCCGACTCGACGACGCCATCGACCGGGCCGTGGGCCTGGCCGAGGCGGAAGGCGAGTTCGGTGGGGTCGGCGTGCTGGTCACCGGTTCCGTGGTCACCTCCGGAGACGTCGTGCACCTGTTGCGCGGCGCCGGCGGGTAGCGGGCGACACGATCCTCCTACGAAGGGAAACACCATGCGCGTGGTCTGTGCCGTAGTGCTCGTGTTCGAGGCCATAGTGATCGGCCTGGCGATTCCCATCGCCATCCAGTTGGAAGGGGTGGACCCGTCCATCGCCGGCGGGGTGTGGGGTGGCATGGCCGTGGCCGCGCTGCTGCTGTCCGGGTTGCAAAGGCACACCTGGGCGCACTACGCGTCCTGGGCCCTGCAAGCCGCCTTCCTGTTCAGCTCGTTCATGGTCAGCGGCGCGCTGTTGGTCGCGGTCGTGTTCGTGTCCCTGTGGGTGATCGCGGTGATCCTGGGCCGTCGGGTCGACGAGACTCGGGCGGCCCACGCCGCGCGCGCGGAGTCCGTGGCCGGCGAGGACGCTTCCGGTGGTGAGGACGTGAGCACCGCGTCGTCGGGGCCGCAAACGCGATAGTGTGACGCACGTCCGGGCGGGCCAGGAGCCGCGTCGAGCGGGCCTCTCCCCAACCGCCGGTCCCGGACGCACACCCGTACACCCCACCGCGCGCGACCTCGCCGAGGGCCCGGCCCCGCCTGTGCCGCGCGGGGGTCCAGTGAGGAGTTGAAACGCACGTGGAGCGCACTCTCGTTCTCATCAAGCCGGACGGTGTCCGCCGCAACATCGTCGGTGAGGTCATCTCGCGTATCGAGCGCAAGGGCCTGAACCTGGCCGCCATGGAGCTGCGCACGCTCGATGCCGACACCGCCAAGACGCACTACGAGGAGCACGCCACGCGTCCGTTCTTCGAGTCGCTGGTCGACTTCATCACCGGTGGACCGTTGGTCGCCATGGTGGTCGAAGGTGAGCGTGCCATCGAGGCCTTCCGCGCCCTGGCCGGTGCCACGGACCCGGTGACGGCGTCCCCGGGCACCATCCGTGGCGACTTCGCCCTGGAGGTGCAGCAGAACATCGTGCACGGTTCGGATTCGACCTACTCGGCCGAGCGCGAGATCAAGCTCTTCTTCCCGGACCTGTAAGGGTTCCGGCGCGTCCCTCGTGGACGACGAGTATCGACGCGACGCGTCCCTTCGGGGGCGCGTTCGTCGTTTCCGGGGCGTTCGGTGGCGTTCTTCGCGCCATGTTCCGGCGTGGAAACAACAATTCGGTGTGTTTGCGTAACGAGACAAGTGCCCAGGGTTACGATACGGGGGACTGCGTACATAACGTGTCGGAACGACTACCTATGGTCGCCCACGTTTCCACGCCCGTACGGCGCCTCTGAGGACGTTACATGCCGAACAACCTTGCATTTCTCGGCCGGGACATGGCCGTCGACCTGGGTACCGCCAACACGTTGGTGTACGTGCGCGGGCGCGGAATCGTGCTGAACGAGCCGTCTGTGGTCGCACTCAACACCTCGAGCGGAAAGATCGTGGCGGTCGGTATCGAGGCCAAGCAGATGATCGGTCGCACGCCCGCCAACATCACCGCCATCAGACCGCTCAAGGACGGCGTCATCGCCGACTTCGAGGTCACCGAGCGGATGCTGCGCTACTTCATCCAGAAGATCCACCGCCGCCGCCACTTCGCCAAGCCCCGCATCATCGTCGCCGTGCCCAGCGGAATCACCTCCGTCGAGCACCGGGCCGTCAAGGAGGCCGGCTACCAGGCGGGGGCCCGTCGGGTCTACATCATCGAGGAGCCCATGGCCGCCGCGATCGGCGCCGGGCTGCCCGTACACGAGCCCACCGGCAACATGGTCGTCGACATCGGCGGTGGTACCACCGAGGTCGCCGTCATCTCGATGGGCGGCATCGTCACCTCCCAGTCCATCCGGGTGGGCGGCGACGAACTCGACCAGGCCATCGCGACCTTCGTGAAGAAGGAGTACTCCCTGATGATCGGGGAGCGCACCGCCGAAGAGCTCAAGGTGGCCATCGGCTCCGCCTACCCGACCGGTGCGGAGGAGCTGCACGCCGAGGTACGCGGGCGCGACCTCGTCAGCGGCCTGCCCAAGACCATCGTCATGTCCGAGTCGGACGTGCGCCAGGCCATCGAGGAACCGGTCATCGCGATCATCGACGCGGTCCGCACCAGTCTCGATAAGTGCCCGCCGGAACTGTCCGGCGACATCATGGACCGCGGTGTCGCCGTGACCGGGGGTGGCGCGATGCTGCGCGGCCTGGACGAGCGGCTTCTCCACGAGACCGGGATGCCCATCCACGTCGCCGAGAACGCGCTCGACTCGGTCGCCATCGGCTCCGGCACCTGCGTGGAGAACTACGAGCGCCTCCACCAGGTCCTCGTTCCGGAACGGCGGCGCTGACATGTTGAGCGACACCACGCGGTCCCGGCTGGTACTCGCCGTGCTGGTCGCGGTCGCTCTGGTCCTGCTGGTCGTCGACGCGCGTCCCGGCAGTGACCCGGTCACCTCGATCGCCCGCAACGGTGGCGAGCTGGTCTTCGCACCCACCGCCGCCGGTGTCGGTCTGGTCTCCGGACCGTTCACCCGCGTCTACGAGGGACTCAGCGCGGGCCCGGAGGCGGCCGACCGCATCACCGAACTCGAGGAGGCCAACGCCGAACTGGAGTCCGAACTCCAGGCCGCCCGGCTCGACGGTCACCGTGCCGAGAAGCTCGATGACATGCTGCACCTGTCCGGGCGGGGCGCCTACGAGGTCGTTGCGGCCCAGGCGGTCACCCGCACCACCGCACGTGGCTACGCCCACACCGCGACCCTGGACATCGGCACGGATTCCGGTGTCGAGCCGGACATGACCGTGGTCAACGGCGACGGCCTGGTGGGTCGCGTCACCGATGCGGGGCCGCGCACCGCCACCGTCAAACTCGCCACCGACGTCAACTCCTCGGTGGGCGCACGCCTGGAGGCCTCCCGCAAGATCGGCGCGATCACCGGGGGCAGCGTCCCCGGCGGTCCCGATGCCGACATGACGTTGGAGCTCTTCGACATGGAGGCGCCCATCGACCAGGGTGACCGGGTGGTCACCCTCGGCTCGCTCGAAGGCGCGCCCTTCGTGCCAGGGGTACCCATCGGAACCGTTGACGAGGTGCAGGTGGCGCCCGGCGCGCTCAGCCGTATCGCCCGTATCACCCCGGCGGTGGACTTCTCCGCCCTGGATGTGGTGGGAGTGGTCGTCAAGGGCCCCGCCGAGGACCCACGCGACTCCGTCCTGCCGCCCGAGTCCGACCCGGAGGGAGACCAGTGAGGCCCGTCGTAACCCTGCTCATGGTGGCCGTCGCGGTGCTCGTCCAGGCCACCATCGTCAACCGGCTCCCGTTCGACTGGGGGCCGGGTCCCGACCTGGTACTGGCCACCGTGGTGGCGGTCGCCCTGACCACGAGCCCCGCCACGGCGGCCGGTTGCGGTTTCGCGGCCGGGCTGGCCATGGACGTCCTGCCACCCGCCGAACACCCCATGGGCCGATACGCCCTGATGTTGTGCGTGGCCGCCTACGTGGTGAGTCTGTTGCACGCCAACACCGGCCTGGGCGGTTCCGGCGGAGGTCGGCTCTCCCGGTGGGCCGCCCTCGGCGTCGTGGCCGTGGCGTCCCTCGGTGTGGGACTCGGATACGCGTTCATCGGGCTGGTCATGGGCGATGCGCACGTGACCGTCGGCGCGGTGGCCGTCAACGTCGGCATCGGTACCCTGGCCACCACCCTGGTCGCTCCGCTGGTGACCCTGCCCGTCCTCGCCGTGCGATCGCTGCTCGCCGAGGACGACTTCGCGACCATCCAGGGGCCGATCTCCGCGGGCAGGTGGTGACGTCGTGCGCAAGCCACCGATCGACCCCACGCTCCCCGGCCCCAAACTCGGTAGGGTCGGTCTGCTCTTCGTTCAGTTCATGGTGCTGATCATGTTCGCCGCCCTGGTGGGTCGTCTTTGGTACCTGCAGGTGCCCATGGCCGACCACTACCGCGAGCTCGCGGTGGCCAACCATCACCAGCAGTTGGTGGTGCCGGCCACCCGAGGCCAGATCCTGGACTCGGCAGGGCGACCCCTGGTCAACAACCGCACCGAACTCGTCGTCTCCGCCGACTACCACGAGCTCCAGGCGATGGAGGACGGGGGCGAGAAGGTCCTGACGGACCTGGCCGAGGTCCTGGACGTCCCCGTGAAGGAACTCCAGCAGCGCGTACGGTTGTGCAGCCCCGAGGTCGAGCGTCCCTGCTGGCCCGGTTCGCCCTACCAGCCCGTCACCCTCGCCGAGGGGATCGAAGGGGCGGTGGCGCTGCAGATCATGGAGAGCGCCGAGGACTTCCCCGGCATCACCGCCCAGGCCCAAGCCGTGCGGGAATACCCGCAGGGTGAGCACGCCGGACAGATGCTCGGCTACCTCCAGCCCGTCACGCAGGAGGAACTCGACGCACGCGAGGAATTGCGCACCCGCTTCACCGGTATCGACCAGGTGGGCCGGGACGGTCTGGAGGCCATCTACGACCAGGAACTGCGCGGCACCGCTGGTCTGCGCACCCTCGGGGTGAACAACCACGGTGAGGTCATGGACGTGATCTCCGACGAACTGCCCGTGGCCGGCCGCCACATCGTCACCCACATGGACGTCGAAGTGCAAAAGGCCGCCGAGAAGGCGCTCGCGGAGGGCATGGCGGGCGCACGACCCAAGTACCGGGCCGACTCCGGCGCCGCCGTGGTCCTCGACGTCACCAACGGCGGAGTCGTCGCCATGGCGAGCCTGCCCACCTACGATCCGAGCATCTGGCAGGGCGGTATCGACCAGGAGACCTTCGACGAGATCCTCAGCGAGGAGGCGGGTGAACCCCTGCTGTCCCGAGCGGTCCAGGGCACCTACCCGCCCGGCTCCACCTTCAAGGTGTCGTCGATGTCGGCGGCGGCCGAGAACGGCTACTCGCTGCACGATAGCTACGCCTGCCCCGGCTCGGTCAACCTGGCGGGGCAGAGCTACGAGAACTACGCGGGCGCCGGACAGGGGAGCATCTCCCTGAAACAGGCCATCGTCAAGTCCTGCAACACCGTCTTCTACAACTTCGGCTACCAGATGTGGCAACAGGACGGTGGCCTGCATCCCGACGGAGAGCCCAAGGAGGCCATGGCCGAGATGGCCCGCGGTTACGGATTCGGTTCGCCCACCGGGGTGGACCTGCCCTACGAGACCGGTGGCCGTGTCCCGGACCGTGAGTGGAAGCGCACCTTCTGGGAGGAGACCCGGGAGGCGAACTGCGCCCGGGCCGACGAGGGGTACCCGGACATCGCCGAGACCAACCCGTCGCACGCCTCCTACCTCCAGCGGCTCGCGCACGAGCACTGCGTCCAGGGTTTCGAGTGGCGCGCCAACGAGGCCGTCAACTTCTCCATCGGTCAGGGTGACGTCCTGGTCAGCCCGTTGCAGCTGGCCTCCGCCTACGCCGCCATCGCCAACGGCGGCACCCTGTACGAGCCGCGCGTGGCCAAGGCCCTGGTCGCCGCGGACGGATCGGACGTGGAGCCCATCGAACCGACGGTCAAGGGAGAGCTCCCGGTCAGCGAGGAGACTCTCCGCTACCTGCAGGATGCTCTGACCGAGGTGACCAAGACCGGTACCGGTGGCGGCGCCTTCGGTGACTTCCCGCAGGACAAGGTGTCCGTGGCGGGCAAGACCGGTAGCGCCGACGCCGAACAGCGTCAGGTGTCGTCCTGGTTCGCCTCTTACGCCCCGGCCGACGACCCGCAGTACGCGGTGGCCGTCCTGGTCTCCCAGGGCGGTACCGGTGGCGAGACCGCCGCGCCCATCGCGAGTGAGATCTACAAGGCCATCTACGGACTCGGGGACGGCGAGGAGTTGCTTCCCGGTGGGGAGCCCCACTCCGACCTGCCCGCCGTTCGTTCGGACGGTTCCATCGACCCGCTGGAGCCCTGATGGACACCTACAGCGGAACGTCTCGGCAACGGAACCTCGGCCGCACCGCCGCCACCGCCGCGGGGAGCGCTCGACGCCTCGACTGGGTCCTCGTTCTCTCGGTGCTCTTCCTGGGAGCCATCGGGGCGCTGCTGGTGTGGTCGGCGACCCTGCCGGGTGACGGGGGAGACCCCCGTGACTCCATGGACGCGCTCCTGCGCCATCTGGTCCACCTGGCGGTGGCGTGGGTGGTGTGCCTGGTCGTGGCGACGATCGACTATCGGACGGTGCGTGCCTACGCGCCCATCGTCTACGCGGTGACGGTCATCGCCCTGGTCCTGGTGCTCACCCCGTTGGGTGCGGTCATCAACGGGTCGCGTGGTTGGCTCGTGATCGCCGGGTTCCAGTTCCAGCCCAGCGAACTCGCCAAGATCGGGCTGATCCTGGTCCTGGCCACCTTCCTGGGTGAACCCCGGGACGGCGAGACCCGGCCGATGAGCCGCGACGTGCTGCTGTGCGTGCTGGTCGTGGCGATCCCGCTCGCCCTGGTCATGCTCCAACCCGACCTTGGCACCACCCTGGTGCTGTGCGCGACCTTCCTCGGAATGCTCACCCTGTCGAGGGCGCCCCTGGTGTGGGTGGGGAGCATGCTCGCCGTCGGGGCCGCCGGTGCGTTCGCCGTGTGGTGGTTCGAGTTGCTGGAGCCCTACCAGGTCGACCGCATCGCCACCCTGATGGACCCGGCCGCCGACCCGCAGGGCTCGGGATACAACTCCGCGCAGGCCCTCATCGCGGTGGGGTCCGGCGGATTCGATGGCACCGGCCTGTTCCAGGGTGAACAGACCCACGGCCGGTTCGTACCCGAACAGCACACCGACTTCATCTTCACCGTGGCGGGGGAGGAACTCGGGTTCGTCGGGGCCGCCGCGATCATCGTGCTGATGGGCGTGGTCATCTGGCGGATCCTGCGGATCGCCCTGGGGTGCGACCTGCCCTACCCACGGATGCTGTGCGTGGGAGTGGCCGCCTGGTTCGCGTTCCAGGGCCTGATCAACATCGGCATGTGCCTGGGCGTGGTGCCCGTGACCGGCCTTCCACTGCCGTTCGTCTCCTACGGCGGCACCGCGATCATGGCGAACATGCTCGCCCTGGGGCTGGTGTTGGGCGTCAACTCCCGCGACCGCGGTTTCGAGTACTGAGCCCGTCCGGTCCGGGCCCCGTCAGGGGCGCATCCGAAAGGGGCCCGGACGAAAGGCCCTGTGGATAACCGGCCGGAAGCCCCCTTCGGCGGTAACCTGGGAGATCCACCGCGCGTGGGCGATACCGGCCCGCGGGTATCCGGCCAGGAGCCGGGCAGACACGATGTCCGCCGATCGAAGGCCCACACCATGTCCGTCGAAAGTCTCTTCCCGCGTATCGAACCCCTGCTGAATCGGGTGAGCAAACCCATCCAGTACGTGGGCGGTGAGCTCAACTCCGTGGTCAAGGAGTGGGACGAAACCCGGGTCCGTTGGGCGCTGATGTACCCGGACGCCTACGAGGTGGGCGTACCCAACCAGGGCGTGCAGATCCTGTACGAGATCCTCAACGAACGCGAGGGGGTCCTGGCCGAGCGCGCCTACGCCGTCTGGTCGGACATGGAGGGGCTGATGCGCGAACACGGCATCCCGCAGTTCACGGTCGACGGTCACCGCCCCGTACGCGCCTTCGACGTGCTCGGACTGAGCTTCGCCAGCGAGATGGGCTACACCAACATGCTCACCGCGCTGGACCTGGCCGGTATCCCACGCCGCTCCGCCGACCGCACCGAGGACGACCCGATCGTGTTGGCCGGCGGGCACGCGGCCTTCAACCCCGAACCCATCGCGGACTTCTTGGACGCCGTGGTGCTGGGCGATGGCGAGGAGATCACCCTGGCCGTCACCGAGATCATCCGGGAGTTCAAGGAGGAGGGCGCACCGGGTGGGCGCGACGGACTGCTGTTGCGCCTGGCCGCCACCGGCGGGGTGTACGTCCCACGCTTCTACGACGTGGGCTACCACGACGACGGCCGGATCGCCGCCTACACTCCGAACCGGCCGGGGGTCCCGGGCACGGTGCAAAAGCACACCGTGATGGACCTGGACGAGTGGCCCTATCCCAGGAACCCCATCGTGCCCACGGCCGAGTCCGTGCACGAGCGCTACAGCGTGGAGATCTTCCGCGGCTGCACCCGAGGCTGCCGCTTCTGCCAGGCCGGGATGATCACCCGCCCGGTACGCGAGCGCAACCAGGACACCGTCCAGAAGATGGTGAAGGAGGGCGTGCGCAACTCCGGCTTCCAAGAGGTCGGCCTGCTCTCGCTGTCCAGCGCCGACCACAGCGAGATCGGTGACATCGCCAAGAACCTCGCCGACGAGTACGAGGGCACCAACACCGGTCTGTCGCTGCCCTCCACCCGGGTCGACGCCTTCAACATCGACCTGGCCAACGAACTCACGCGCAATGGCCGCCGTTCCGGGTTGACCTTCGCACCCGAGGGCGGCAGCGAACGCATGCGCCGGGTGATCAACAAGATGGTCACCGAAGAGGACCTCATCCGTACCGTCACCGCCGCCTACGCGGCCGGGTGGCGACAGGTGAAGCTGTACTTCATGTGCGGGCTGCCCACCGAGGAGGACGAGGACGTCCTGGCCATCGCGGACCTGGCCACCGAGGTCATTCGGACCGGGCGAGAGGTGACCGGGCGCAAGGACATCCGCTGCACGGTCTCCATCGGTGGGTTCGTGCCCAAGCCGCAGACACCGTTCCAGTGGGTCGGCCAGACCTCCCACGAGGACGTGGACGCCAGGCTGCGCAAGCTGCGGGACCGACTGCGCGGTGATCGCAAGTACGGTAGGTCGATCGGTCTGCGCTACCACGAGGGCCGACCATCGATCATCGAGGGACTGCTCTCCCGCGGCGATCGCCGTGTGGGTCGGATCGTGGAACAGGTCTGGGAGGAGGGCGGCCGCTTCGACGGCTGGAGCGAGCACTTCTCCTATGACCGTTGGGAGAAGGCGGCCGAGGTCGGCCTCGCCGGTACCGGGGTGGACCTGGACTGGTTCACCACCCGAGACCGGGACGAAGACGAGGTCCTGCCCTGGGACCACCTGGACGCCGGGCTGGATCGGTCCTGGCTCTGGCAGGACTGGCAGGACTCCCTGCACGGCGAGGAGTCGCTGGAGATCGACGACTGCCGCTGGACCCCCTGCTATGCCTGCGGAGTGTGCCCCAGTATGGGCACCGAGATCCAGATCAACGACGCGGCCGAGGGGCGTCCGACGCTGCCACTGACCGTGCTCTGACCTGCCCCTGGTGTGATGCGGGCGCACGGAGCACCGTCTCAGGACTCCGGTGCGCTCGCGTGGGAGGTGACGAAGGACCGTGTGCGCGGGGTGGACACAAAGAACCCCAGGGCACTGGTGTGTCCTGGGGTGGAAGAGTAAAATTCGCGCTCCGGGTGTCTTCGTCCTGCGGCGCGCTCGCGTTCGCTGTGTCCGTGTCGCGCTTGCGTGAGGCCGGAACGCCCGGGGAGGAAGGTGTACGGCCCGGCGCCCCGCTCGCGCCGGGCCGTACGTAAAGTAAGACTCGCGGGGGTGCCGGTGGGTTGCCATCGGTTGCGGGTTTTCTTTGGATTTTTTTTCCGGCCCTCCGTGTTCAGGTGGTGGACGCCGGTTCGAAGGACCCCTCGGGATCTGTTCGAGACTTTTCGATTCCAGGTCAACGGGGCAGGAACCGGTACGTGCAGTCCTGCCGGCGCATGTGCACCACGGCGCACCGTACGCTGAACAGGACGAGGAACAGCCCCTTTCGGGTCGCCACCGACGGCCCGCACAGAGGGGGCATGAGGAAAGGAGTTGAGCTGCCCCCCGCACACGAGGGCACCACCTCACCCTCCACCGCCAAACCCGGCCAACGACTCCGAGTCCGCTACGCCAAACGCGGACGCATGCGATTCGCGAGTCACCGTGACATCGCCCGGGCCTTGGAGAGAGCTCTACGCAGGGCCTCCCTACCCGTGGCGTTCTCCGCCGGTTTCTCACCACATCCCAAGATCTCCTACACGGGTGCGGCTCCCACAGGGGTCGCCAGTGAGGCGGAGTATCTCGAGCTCACCATGGCCGAGGAGTGCCGACCCGATCAGGTCAGGGACGCGATCGACGCGGCCATGCCCGACGGGATCGACGTGCTCGAGGTCGTCGAGGCTCGGATGACGGGCCTGGCCGACCGGCTCCAGGCCTCCGTATGGCGCGTGGAGATGACGGACGTCGACCCCGGCGACGCCGCCAAGGCGGTGGCCGACTTTCTGGCCGCCGAAAGCGTCGAGGTGGAACGGATGACGAAGAAGGGCCGACGCCGCTTCGACATCCGCTCGGCCGTACTCGATATCGACGTGTGCGACGGTCTCCATGGGCGCGCCCCAGGGGAGCGACACACGACATATGCCATACTTCGAATGGTCGTACGGCACACGACACCTGCTGTCCGACCAGACGACGTATTGACCGGCCTTCGCCACGTGGCCGACCTCGCGCCGCCGTCATCACCCACGATGACCCGGCTGGCGCAGGGGCCGCTGGACGAGGTGACAGGTGCGATCGCCGACCCGTTCGACGCGGACCGACCCGAAGCTCACACCACAAAGAGCACCGGGTCCGCACACGATGAGACGAATGATCGACGCACCCGAGCACCACGGCCGTCGTCCATGACGGGATCGCGCCCATGAGCGATCCCAACGCGGGGTACATGGGCGAAACCACAGGACTTTGCCCCGGCGACACCCTGGTGCCGCCGGCGCCGACACAGCGACGACAGTTCTCGTGAGCCGCAGCGTCGGACCGTACGCGGCCCGACGGCGCGCCCGAGAACTTTGACGGGAGACCGCCCGGATGCTCGACAACGAGCCCAAGAGCGGTGCCGACGGCACCGCGGGTACAACTGAAACAACCGAGGACACGGTGGGGACACCCCCGGTGGGGAACGGCGGGGTTCGGGTGACCACGCCCGCGCCCACCAAGGGTGCTCGCCGCGCCGCCGGACCACCCCCCGAACCCGACGACGTCTTCACGCCACCGACCACGCCGAGCACCAAGCTCGCCGGTTCGGGTGAGGGCGGAACGGTCAAGACCTCTTCGCCCACGCCGGTGCGCAGGCGCACGGTCCGTGCCGCGGGCCGGCCCGCGGACGTCCCCGCCGCCACCGGTGGTCGACGCACCCGGGTGGCCTCCGAGGACGACGACGCTTCCCGCGGTTCGGCCGACAAGAACGCCCCCAGGGGGAACTCCGGCGATGACGGGAAGGGCGGCGCCGAGGAAAGCGCCCCCCGCGGACGCACCCGCTCCCGAGCGCGCTCGCGCGCACCCAGGACCGTCGAGGCACCCGCCCCGGAAGCGGTCGAGGAAGAGGAGACCGAGGAGAACACCCCCGGCACCTCCGGCTCCCTCTTCTCCCCGCCCGGAGGCATGCTCTTCCAACCTCCGGTCGCTCAGCAGAACGTCCCGGCCAAGACCCGCAAGGTCGTCCGGGTCGAGGAAGAGGAGCCCGACGAGGACTCCGAGAGCGAGGCTCAGGCCCCTGCGGAGGAGACCGGCTCCGAGGAGCGTCCCAGCCGCCGGCGCCGTCGCCGGGGCGGTCGTGGCCGTGGTCGGTCACGCGGGCCCGAGGACAACGGTGGTGAGGACTTCGACTCCGTCGAGGACACCGACAAAGAGCGCCACAAGGACACCAAGGGTTCCGACGCCGGGGACGACAAAGGACACGACGAGTCGTCCGCCGACTCCGATGACGACTCCGACGACGAGGGTGAGAACGGGGGGAGCCGTCGGCGCCGTCGGCGTCGCCGTCGCTCCGGTTCGGGCTCCGGTTCGTCCGGAAGCGGCGAGAGCACCTCGGACGACCCGCCCAACACCGTGGTCAAGGTGCGCGAGCCCCGCCAGGAACGTCCCATCGAGGACGAGGTCCAGGCGGTCCGCGGTTCCACACGCCTGGAGGCCAAGAAGCAGCGCCGCCGCGAAGGTCGCGAGCAGGGCCGACGCCGCGCCCCGATCGTCACCGAGTCGGAGTTCCTGGCCCGCCGTGAGGCGGTCAAGCGCGACCTGGTGATCCGCAACATCGGCGACCGCACCCAGATCGCCACCCTGGAGGACGACGTCCTCGTCGAGCACTACGTCGACCGTGCCACGCACCGCTCCTACGTGGGCAACGTGTACCTGGGCCGAGTGCAGAACGTGCTGCCGTCGATGGAGGCCGCCTTCGTCGACATCGGCAAGGGCCGCAACGCCGTCCTGTACGCGGGTGAGGTCAACTGGGACTCCTTCGGTCTGGAGGGGCAGCCCAAGCGGATCGAATCGGTGCTCAAGTCCGGCCAGTCCGTCCTGGTGCAGGTCACCAAGGACCCGGTCGGGCACAAGGGCGCCCGCCTGACCAGCCAGATCAGTCTGCCCGGCCGCTACCTGGTGTACGTGCCCGGTGGTTCGATGACCGGTATCAGCCGCAAGCTCCCCGACAAGGAGCGTGCCCGCCTCAAGCAGATCCTCAAGAAGGTGATGCCCTCCGGCGCCGGCGTGATCGTGCGCACCGCGGCCGAGGGCGCCAGCGAGGAGGAGCTGGAGCGCGACATCACGCGCCTGGCCAAGCAGTGGGACTCCATCAAGCGCAAGTCCAAGTCGGCGAGCTCCCCGTCCCTGCTCAACAGCGAGCCGGACCTGACGATCCGGGTCGTCCGTGACGTGTTCAACGAGGACTTCTCCAGTCTGGTCGTCTCCGGTGACGAGGCCTGGAACACCGTCCACGAGTACGTCGACTACGTGGCGCCCCACCTCGCCGAGCGGCTCTCGCACTGGACCGAGGACCGGGACGTCTTCTCCGCGTACCGGATCGACGAGCAGATCAACAAGGGCCTCGAGCGCAAGGTGTGGCTGCCCAGCGGTGGTTCGCTGATCATCGACCGGACCGAGGCCATGACCGTGGTCGACGTCAACACCGGCAAGTTCACCGGTCAGGGCGGCAACCTCGAAGAGACGGTCACCAAGAACAACCTCGAAGCGGCCGAGGAGATCGTCCGCCAGCTGCGGCTGCGCGACATCGGCGGCATCATCGTCATCGACTTCATCGACATGGTGCTGGAATCCAACCGTGACCTGGTGCTGCGTCGGATGCTGGAGTGCCTGTCCCGGGACCGCACCAAGCATCAGGTGGCCGAGGTCACTTCGCTCGGACTGGTCCAGATGACTCGTAAGAGGGTCGGCCAGGGGCTGCTGGAGGCGTTCTCGCACAACTGTGACCACTGCAACGGCCGTGGCCTGGTGATCTCCTCCGAGCCGGTGGAGAACAAGGGCGGCGGCAACGGCGGTGGCAACGGTAACGGCAACGGCAACGGTCGCAAGAAGAAGAAGGGCAAGGGGGACTCCGAGTCCGCGTCCGACGCATCCGGCGACAAGGGCGACAGGTCGGAGAAGTCCGAGCAGCCCGCCAAGGACGAGAAGGCCGAACGGCCCGCGGCCGAGGACGATCAGGTCGACCGTCCCACCGAGGTCGCCGAGGACACCGCGGGGAAGGACGACAAGCCCGCCAGGCGCACTCGGAGCCGTAAGGCCGCCAAGGGCGAGCAGACCGACACGGTGGCGGAGACCGGCGAGCCGACCGTGAACGCCGACCAGGACGACACCGCGGGTTCGGACGGGACGGCCGAGGAGACCCCCGTAAAGAGGACCCGCAAGCGCGCGTCCAAGGCGAAGAAGGCCGCCGAGGAGACCGCGGAGGCTCCCCAGGAGGCCGGTGCCGCCGCCGAGACGCAGGAGGCTTCTGCCGAGGTCGCCGAGGCCCCGGCCAAGAGGACCCGCCGGCGCACCACCACCCGCAAGGCCGCAGAGGCCGACGGCGGTGAGGGTGAGCGGGCGACGGCGGACGGCGACGAGTCCGAATCGGCCGACGCCACCCCGAGTCCCGCCGACGATGACGCCGAAGGCGCCACCGAACGGCCCAAGCGTCGCCGCACCCGGCGGACCAAGACGACGGTGACCTCACCGGCCGGTGGTTCCGCCGTCGACGCGGACTGAGGTCGAGGCGGGATGAGAATTCGGTCCGGATCCGGTGACGACCGGGTCCGGACCGGACCGACTGTGCGGGTCTGTACCAGGGCAATGGTAATCTGATGGACGGTGCGTCGGCGCGCCCCAAGTGTTCGCGCGCCCCGAGACCGCAGTGCTCTCCACCAGGTGGGTTTGTTTCCCTCAGATCCCCACGCCCCGCTACAGGCGATTCGTGGATCGTGGCATCACGGTCATCAGTGAGCGCATTTTTCGTTGAGCGAGCAGGAAGAGAGTTCCCCGGTGTACGCGATCGTGCGAGCGGGCGGCCGACAGGAGAAGGTGTCTGTCGACGACGTCCTGAACATCGACAGGGTCCCCGAGGAGACCGGTGCCACCCTTACGTGGCAGCCCATCCTTGTGGTCGACGGTGACAACGTGGTCAGCGAGGCGAACAAGCTGAGCGGCTACACGGTCACCGCCGAGGTCCTCGGTGAGACCAAGGGCCCCAAGATCAACATCATGAAGTACAAGAACAAGACCGGTTACAAGAAGCGCCAGGGTCACCGCCAGAAGCACACCCAGGTGCGCGTTACCGGTATCGCGGCGAAGTAGGAGGCCTGGAGAAATGGCAAGCAAGAAGGGCGCTTCGTCCACTAAGAACGGTCGCGACTCGAATGCCCAGCGCCTCGGCGTGAAGCGCTTCGGTGGCCAGGCCGTTTCCGCCGGCGAGATCCTCATTCGCCAGCGGGGCACCAAGTTCCACCCGGGCGCCAACGTGGGTCGCGGTGGCGACGACACGCTGTTCGCCCTGGTCGACGGTGAGGTCAAGTTCGGTAACTTCCGCGGCCGCAAGGCCGTGAACATCGTCCCGGCCGCCGTCTAGGTCGAGCCGCGACGGTTTCTTCGGGGCGGGCCAGGGAACACTGGCCCGCCCTTCGCGTTGTCACTAAGGAGTCCCTTTGCGGACGGCGCATAGCGCGGGTGGCACGTCGCATCACGGCCCCGCCAGGAGGCGGTGGCCCCACGAGTTACGGGGAGAGCAATGCCTGACTTCGTCGACGAGGCGGTCTTGCACGTCAAGGCCGGGAACGGCGGGCATGGCTGCGCCTCCGTGCACCGTGAGAAGTTCAAACCGCTGGGTGGACCGGACGGTGGGAACGGCGGCCGGGGCGGCGACATCGTCCTGGAGGTCGACACCCAGACCGCGACCCTGCTGGACTACCAGCGCAGACCGCACCGCACCGCTGAGAACGGGACGCCCGGCCAGGGCGGTCACCGGGCCGGGGCCAACGGCGAGCACATGGTCCTGACCGTGCCCGACGGCACCGTGGTCACCAGGACGGACGGCGAGGTCATCGCCGACCTGGTGGGTCACGGAACCCGTCTGGTGCTGGCCCAGGGCGGCAACGGCGGTCTCGGTAACGCCGCGCTGGCCTCCAAGAAGCGCAAGGCCCCCGGCTTCGCCCTCAAGGGTGAGGAGGGGGAGGCCGTCGACGTGCGCCTGGAGATGAAGACCATCGCCGACGTGGGTCTGGTGGGCTTCCCCAGCGCCGGTAAGTCCTCGCTGATCGCGGCCATGTCCGCGGCCCGGCCCAAGATCGCCGACTATCCGTTCACCACCCTCATCCCGAACCTGGGCGTGGTGGAGGCGGGCACGGTCCAGTACGTCATCGCCGACGTGCCCGGGCTCATCCCCGGCGCCAGCGACGGCAAGGGCCTGGGCTTGGAGTTCCTGCGCCACATCGAGCGTTGCTCCACCCTGTTGCACGTGCTGGACTGCGCCACCTTCGAGCCCGGCCGTGACCCGGTCACCGACCTGGAGGCCCTGGAGGCCGAACTGGCCGCCTACGGGGAACAGACCGGGGTCGACCTGTCCGACCGGCCGCGCGTGGTCGCTCTGAACAAGGTGGACGTGCCCGACGCCCGCGAGCTCGCCGACATGGTCCGTCCCATGCTGGAGGAGCGCGGCTACAAGGTCATGGAGCTGTCCGCGGCCTCCCGTGAGGGCCTGCGCGAACTCTCCTACGCCCTCGGTGAGCAGGTCGCCGCCGCGCGACAGAGCGAACCGGCGGCCGAGCCCACCCGCATCGTGCTGCGGCCCAAGCTCATCGGTGACACGCCCTTCGAGGTGGTCCCGCTGGGGAACAACACCTTCCGGGTGCGTGGCGACAAGCCGGCCCGTTGGGTGCGCCAGACCGACTTCTCCAACGACGAGGCCGTCGGCTACCTGGCCGAACGACTCAACCGGCTCGGTATCGAGGCGGCACTGGCCAAGGCCGGCGCCACACAGGGGGCCGAGGTGCGCATCGGCACAGAAGAGGACTCGGTGGTCTTCGACTGGGACGACTCGCTCGACGCCGAGGTCGTCCCGTCCGGCCCGCGCGGCACCGACGCCCGGCTGGGCTGACCCGCGCGGGGACCGACCGCTCCACACCAGCCGAACCCATACAGGCAAGCGCACGGCGTCCGGAGGGGCGCCGTGCCACGGATGGAAAGTCCCTCGTGGTGCACAGCCCAGACACCCCGAACCAACACGTCGAACCCATGGAGGCGGCCGGTCGCCGTTCCGTGGCCCAGGCCCGCAGGGTCGTGGTCAAGGTGGGGTCCTCCTCGTTGACCACCCCCGACGGACTCATCGACGCCGGCCGTATCCGGGACCTGGTCGAGGTACTGGCCGCGCGCCGCGCCCTCGGCCAGGAGGTGATCCTGGTCTCCTCCGGCGCGGTCGCGGCCGGAATGAGCCCGTTGGGCATGGCCCGGCGCCCTCGTGACCTGGCCTCCCAGCAGGCCGCCGCCAGTGTCGGCCAGGGGCTGTTGGTGGCCTCCTACACCGCCGAACTCGCCGGACACGGACTCACCGCGGCCCAGGTCCTGCTCACCGTCGAGGACATGATGCGGCGCGTGCAGCACCGCAACGCCCAGCGGACCCTGCGCCGACTGCTCGACATCGGTGCCGTGCCGATCGTCAACGAGAACGACACCGTGGCCACCCACGAGATCCGATTCGGCGACAACGACCGCCTGGCCGCCCTGGTCGCCCACCTGATGCGCGCCGACGCGCTCGTACTGCTCTCGGACGTGGACGCCCTCTACGACGGGAACCCGGCCGACGAGGGAACCTCGGTGGTCCACCTGGTCCGTAGCCGGGCGGACCTCGACGGCATCGACATCGGCAGCAGCGGAAAACGCGGTGTCGGTACCGGTGGCATGGTCACCAAGGTGGACTCGGCGCGCATCGCCACCGAGGCCGGAGTGCACACCGTGCTGACCTCGGCGACCAACGCACGGGCCGCCCTGGAGGGGGCGAGGGTGGGCACGTTCTTCGCTCCGGCCGACGGCCGCCGCCCCTCCGCTCGCCAGTTGTGGCTGGCGCACGCCACCGCCGGTCGGGGGAGCCTGGTCCTGGACCCGGGAGCGGTGAAGGCGGTGGTAGAGGAGAAGGCGTCGTTGCTGCCCGCCGGTGTGGTCAAGGCGCACGGCGAGTTCAGCGCCGGCGATCCGGTCGATCTGCGCGACGAGTCGGGCGCCCTGGTCGCTCGGGGGCTGGTCAACTACGACGCCGCCGAGGTCCCCGACCTGATGGGTCGCTCCACTCGGTGGTTGGCCCGTGAGATGGGACCCACTTACGAACGCGAGCTGGTCCACCGCGACGACCTCGTGGTGCTCTAGAGCGGGACCGTGCGGAGCCGTGGGGCCGACGACCCGGTGCTCCTCTGCGGGGTCGGATCGAAGTGCCCGAGATCTCTTCCTGCCGTGTACGCCCCTTCCAAATACCGTCGTCGGTCCGTGAAAGGGTCGGGGCAAGATGTCCTGAGGAGGGTGACACCCATGTCGAGTCTGGTGACCCACCTGTTGGCGTTGGGGTTGCGGGTGGCGCGCAAGGGCCCCATGGGATCGGTGGAGGGCGCTCGTGAGTGGATGAACGAGCCCAAGGAAGAACCGTCCGCTCCGCACTGGCTCACCCGACGGCACTGGATCACGCGTCGACGGGTCGGTGGCTTCTCCACCTTCACCGTGCGTCCCCGCGGCGTGAGGGAACCGGAGAAGGCCGTGCTGTACCTGCACGGCGGCACCTACGTCAGCGAGATCTCCGGCTGGCACGGGGTCCTGATCTCGCGCATGGTCGACGCCGGGTGCCGGGTGGAGGTGCCGATCTACGGGCTGGCCCCCGAACACACCTACCGGGAGGCCTTCGGGTTCCTGCACGAGGTGTACCGGGAGCTGCTGGTGGACGTCGATCCGACGCGCACGTTGCTGGCCGGGGACTCCGCGGGCGGAGGGCTCGCCCTGGCCCTGGCACAGACCCTGCCGGAGATCGCCCTGCCCGCCCCGACGAGATTGGTCCTGATCTCTCCTTGGCTCGACCTGACGATGTCCAACCCCGACATCCTGGAGGTGGAGGGGGCCGACCCCTGGCTCAACCCGGTCGGGCTCCTGGAGGCCGCCAAGGAGTGGGCGGGCGGCGACGACCTGACCGAACCCCGGCTGAGCCCCATCTATGGGCCGGTGGCGGGCCTACCGCCCATGGACCTGTACATCGGCACCCGCGACCTGCTCTGGCCCGACACCCGCCGGTTGTACGAGCAGGTGACCCGGGCCGGGGGAGAGGTACGTCTGTTCGAGGAGGAGGGGGCGCTCCACATCCACCCGTTGCTCCCCATCCCCGAAGGGGGTCAGGCGCGGGCGCGGATCATGCGGACCGTCGAGGAACTCTGAAACACCCTCGGGGGAAGCGTTCGGTGGGCGGGGCGCCGTGGCCGTCGCTCAGGACAGCCTCCTGACCACGGGCAAGGGCAGGCGCTTCATCAGGAAACCGATCGGCACCCATGGCCACGCGGGGACGTACGCCTTGACCCTGCGCTTCTCGATGGCGGCCACCATGGAACGCACGCCCACCTCGGTCTCCACCATGAACCTGGTCTTCTGTCGAACGTGCTCGTTCATCTCCGAGCGGATGTAGCCCGGATAGATGACCGACACGTCCAGACCGGGGACGCGCTCGGAACGCAGACCCTCGGCGATGGCGGCCACACCCGCCTTGGTGGCGGCGTAGACGGTCATGGCCTTGCGCATGCCGCGCAGGGCCGACATCGAGGAGATCAGTACCAGGTGGCCGTGGCCCTGCGCACGGAAGATCTCCATGGCTGCCTCCGACTGGGCCAGCGCCCCCACGAAGTTGGTCATGGCCGTCCGCCGGTTGGCGTCGTAGCGGCCACTGCCGAGCGCGGCACCCTTGCCCAGCCCCGCGTTGACGATGACCCGGTCCACCGTGCCGAACTCGGCCGCGAACTCCCCGAAGACCCGGAAGACCGCCTCGTCGTCGGTGACGTCCAGTGCCTTGAGCACCACCCGGCGGTCGGGACACGCGGTCACGATCTCGTCCCTGAGCGAGTCCATCCTCTCCGTGCGCCGGGCGCACAGGCCCAGGTCGTAGCCGAGGGAGGCGAACCGGCGTGCCATCTCCGCGCCCAGGCCCGCTGATGCCCCGGTGATCAGGATCGTTCCCTTGCTCATGTGCGTTTCTCCGTGCCGCTCTTGGTGGTGGATCCGCCCCGGTCGAGCTTCCACGCGATGTCGAGCACCGGGGGCGGGCCGAGTCCATGGCGTCGACACTACGATCCGGGTCGGTGGCGCGACCGAGGCGGGCCACCGCGTCCGCGTCCCGCGTGTCCTGCCGGAGTCGGATCCCCCCGAGTGACCACGACCGCCCGATACGCCTC
>NZ_BCSH01000024.1 GCF_001570765.1 Nocardiopsis listeri NBRC 13360
TGTCCAGCCACTGGGACCAGTGGTGGGTCGCCTTCTCCTGGCGTTCGGGTTCGCTACTCTCCTCGGCGGCGAGGGAGTCGGTGCCACAGCGCAGTTCCAGGACCACGGGCTGCTCGGAACGCGGGTGGACGGTGGCCCGGGCGACGTCGTCGGTGCCGTCGTGGTCCACGTGCCACTCCACACCGGGGGAGCGCAGGACCATGGGGAAGTCGGCGCCCTGGATGCGCAGTCCCTCGGGCTCGATGGTGAGACGGATCGGAGCGCGGCCGAAGTCGGGGCGCGGCGCGAACTCGATGGTGGCGGGCGTGACCCCGGCGATCACACGGATGAGGTCGGTGCGGCCGGGTTCGGTGTCCTGGGCGAGGTAGTCGGTGACCTCCAGTCGTGACCAGCGGGTGCGCACGGTCATGGTGCCGGGCAGGTAGCGCTGGCCGAGGGGGAGACCGCCGTGGGCGGGAGCGATCGCGAAGACGCCCGCCTGACGCCCGCCCAGCACCTCGGCGAACAGGGCGTTGGAGTCGGGTTCGGGGTGACAGAACCACAGCAGCCGCGCGTCCGGTCCGACCAGTGCCACGGAGGACTGGTTGGAGAGCATGGACATGCGCTCGATGGGAGTGGGCCGTTCACCGAACACCCAGGAGCGACGCTCGTTGGCGAGCAGGGTCAGGAGCGTGGCGGCGGTGGGGGTGTCCGGGACGCTGTGCGAGGCGACGGTGGGTTCGTGGCCCACGCGGACACCCGCGTCGGCCCCGGTGTTCAGGTTCGTGAACACCGGCTCCTCACCATCGCCGCCGCCGATGTAGAGGAGCGCGGTGGCGTCGACCTGTTCGCGGAGCACCTCCAGGGCGGCGGACTTGTCCGTGGGGGTGTCGACGGTGAGGTCGGTGTCGAACTCGGTGCCGTAGGCGCCGACGAGGCGGACCTCGGCGGGCAACCGGGACAGCACGGCGAGGTCGCGCAGGGGGCGCGCGGAGACGACCGCGCACACGGTGCCCGGCAGGTCGGCGAGGTCGCGCAGGGCGCGGACGGCCTCCGGTAGGGGGCCGCGGTGGTCGGAGTCGACGGGTGCCAAGGCGCCGTCGTAGTCACAGGCGACGAGAAGTCGCGAGGTGCGCGCCAACGCGGAGACGCGT
>NZ_BCSH01000025.1 GCF_001570765.1 Nocardiopsis listeri NBRC 13360
AACGCGGAGACGCGTTGGCGCACGTCGAGAGGCATGGTCGTGGGAGTTGTGTCGTTCGCCCTCGTGGACGTCGCTTCGACCGCCTGGGTGAGCGTCACGTTGCCTCCTCCACATGGTCCACTACATGACCTGGGAAAATAGGTGAGATGTAGGACTCCGCGCACATGCGATCGGTTCACACGGGATCGGTGTGGAAAACGTAGACGCAGGGATGGTGGCGCGGGATGAGCCTCGGGGGACTTTGACCAGATATCAGGAACTTTTAACGCGCGGTATGGCGAATCGGCTGATGTCGGTCGTTCCAGAAAAGAACGTCTCCCCCGGAGGTCAACGCGAGACTACCCGCGCCGTGGGACTCCTGCGACCGTAGTGCAAAGTGATGCAGGTCACCCAAAAGGGGAGATGGGGGGACCTCGGGGGGTTCCTCGTCTTCGGCGCTCGAAAAAGGCCGAGTGGGACGGTGTGTCGCCCACCCGGCCGGGACTTCGCCGAAGTCAGCCTCGGAGGTCGTTCCCCGGCTTGCGAAGGTGGTGGACCCACGCGGGCGGGACGTTCGCGAAGACCTTCTCCGAACCGATCCCGTAGCGGTCGATCCAATCCTGGACCACCCAGCTCGTCCGAGCCTGGCGCAGGTAGTCCTCGCGCTTGGCGATGACCGCCTTGACCCCCTTCGTGTACAGGTATCCGTAGAACGACAGCGTTCCGCCGGGGCGGAGCACCGTGAAGTAGTAGTCGAGGATGTCCTTCACCTGGTCCGCGGTGAAGTTGGCGAACGGCAACCCGGACACGATCACGTCGTAGGTCCGGTCGGTGCCCAGGTCGTTCACCAGGCAGGCGTGCACCGTGGCGGAGTCGGCGATCCGGGACATGTCAGGGTCGGTCGACAACAACTCCTCGACGTGGGCGGCGAACTCGGGATTCGCCTCGACGAGGTCGAGAGTGTCGCCGGGGCGCATGGCGGCCGCGATCCCACGGCTGATGGCGCCGGTGCCGGCGCCCGCCTCCAGGATGCTCAGGGCCCCGTCGGGGTCGGTGCGGTGGCGGATGTGTTCGGCCATCTCATGGGCGAGCGCACCACTACTGGGCAGGATGGATCCGGTGGCGTGGAAGGTTCGCAGCGCCTGGCCGAAGAACAGTCGGGTGTCGCGCAGTCGTTCCTGGAGTCGGAGGGCGGAAAGGGGTCCGGCATGGCTGTGTGTCTCGGACATGCTTGAACGCTAACGCCTCGGCGGGTCGTGGGGGAGTTGACACAGGCGTTTGTCCGGGAAACACCGGGTGGGTATCGCCACTAGGGAAACGGGAACCGGTGATGTGCCCGCGCCGTCCCACACCGCCCGCCCTACCCTGAGTGCATGAACGCACCGGACAGCCCATCCCCCGTCCCCGACCACCTCCGAACCGCGTTGGTCACCGGTGCCTCCAGCGGGATCGGTGAGGAGTTCGCCCGCAGGCTCGCCCAGCGCGGCCACGCCCTCGTCCTGGTCGCACGTCGCGCGGAGCTTTTGGAGGAGGTCGCCTTCGAACTGCGGGAGAGTTACGGAACGCCCGTCGAGGTCCTCGTCGCCGATCTGGGCGACCCCGAAGGCCTCGCCTCGGTCACCGAACGCCTCGCCGTGGACGGCACGGGGGGACTCGACCCCATCGACCTGCTCGTCAACAACGCAGGGCGTGGGGACGGCGGCGTCTTCGCCGAGCAGGACCCCGCCGAGATCGACGCGATGCTCGACCTCAACGTTCGCGCCGTCCTCCAACTGACCCGGGCCGTGCTCCCCGTCCAGATCGCCCGTCGGGCCGCCGGCGAGACCCGGAGACTGGGTGTGGTGAACGTGGCCTCCATGGCCGGGGAGATCCCCGCCAACCCGGGTGGTTCCGTCTACGGAGCGGGCAAGAAGTTCGTCACGATGTGGAGCGAGAGCGTCGCCGCCGAGGTACGGAAGAAGGGTGTGCACGTCACCGTGGTGCTGCCGGGGTTCGTTCGCACCGACATGACACGCGAGGTCCAGGCGCAGGGGATGCCCCAGTTCGCGTTCGTCCACAAGGAGCACATCGTCCGCGACGCGCTCACCGCGTGGTCGGCGGGGCGCCCTGCGGTCATTCCCGGCGCCCAGTACAAGACCGCCGACGGGCTACTGCGCCTACTGCCACGGCCCCTCGTGCGGGCCGTGGCGCGCCGCCTGGCCTGACCCGCGGAGCGGGTCCCGGCGGTGGACCCGAGCGGGGCCCGTGCCGTGACCTGGCACACCCGCGGTTCTCACATGCCGAGACACCTGGGCCCCGGTTGGGCACCGGTGGTCCAGAGCGCCTACTCTGGTAGAGCACTGTCGGTCGAGGAAAGAGACCATGAAGACCTTCGAAGAGCTGTTCGCCGAGCTGTCCGAGAAGGCACGCTCCCGCCCCGAGGGGTCCGGGACCGTCGCCCAACTCGACGCCGGCGTCCATGCCATCGGCAAGAAGGTCGTCGAGGAGGCAGCCGAGGTCTGGATGGCCGCCGAGTACGAATCGGACGAGCAGGCCGCGGAAGAGATCTCGCAGCTCCTCTACCACCTCCAGGTCCTGATGCTGGCCCGTGGCCTGCGGCTCGAGGACGTCTACAAGCATCTGTAGGTCGGCCCGCCCCGCGCCCCTTCCGGGCGCGAGCGTTCGCCGGCCACCGGACGTCCCCGTACACGTAAGAGCGATCAAGGAACCACGACATGCCCGACATGCTCAGAATCGCCGTGCCCAACAAGGGCCAACTGTCCGAGCCCGCCGTCCAGATGCTCACCGAGGCCGGTTACCGGCAACGCAAGAGCAGCCGTGACCTGGTGCTGGTCGATCCGGACAACAACACCGAGTTCTTCTTCCTGCGCCCCAAGGACATCGCCGTCTACGTCGGCGAGGGCATCCTCCAGGCCGGGATCACCGGCCGCGACATGCTGCTGGACTCCGGCGCGCCCGTCGACGAGGTCCTCCCCCTCGGCTTCGGTGGGTCCACCTTCCGGTTCGCGGCCCCCGGCGGCGCCGGAATGAGCATCGACGACCTCAACGGCAAGCGCATCGCCACGTCCTTCGACGAACTGCTCCGCTCCTACCTGGAGAAGCGGAACGTGTCGGCGCGGGTCATCCACCTCGACGGAGCCGTGGAGAGCTCGGTGCAGCTCGGTGTGGCCGACGCGGTGGCCGACGTGGTCTCCACCGGGACCACCCTGCGCAACGCCGGGATGGAGACCTTCGGTGACCCCATCCTGGTGTCCGAGGCCGTGGTCATTCGGCCCACGAACGCACCCGACAACCCCCAGATCGACCTGCTGCTGCGGCGGCTGCGCGGCGTTCTGGTGGCTCGGGACTACGTGATGATGGACTACGACGTGCACGCCGAGAACCTGGAGGGCGCGGTCGCGCTCACCCCGGGCATGGAGGGGCCGACGGTCTCCCCACTGCACCGTGAGGGCTGGGTCGCGGTGCGTTCGATGGTGCCGCGCAAGGAGGCCCAGCGCATCATGGACGACCTGTGGCAGCTGGGGGCCCGAGCGATCCTGGTCACCGACATCTACGCCTGCCGCCTGTAGGGGATCGACCCCCGCACGAACACGCCCCGTCCCGAACCGCCACAGACGCGGTTCGGGACGGGGCTTTTCGTTGCCCTTCGCGGCTCCGGCATCCTGGGGGCATCGTCGAAGAGAAACGAGGATAGTGGAAGATGCCCGCCTCCCCGCGTCCGGTCACCCTGGCCGCCGTCCCCCTCCTGATCGTGGTCACCGCCGGATGCCTTCCGCCGGGTTTGGACCGGGCTTCGTCTCCCGGCGATGACCAGGACCTGCTCAACGTCCTGGTGTGTTCACAGGCGTACCTGGACCCGTTGTGCGACGAGGGACGTGAGCACGGGTTCGACGACGAGATGGAGGAGATCGAGACCTTCCTGAACCAATCGCCCGAGGTCGAGTCGTATCTCTTCGTCACTCATGAGGAGGCCTACCGGCGGTTCCTCGAAAAGTCGGATGAGGACCCGCCGGAGGGGTTGGCCCCTGATGACCTCCCGTCCCGATACGACGTGAGGGTCCAAGACAGTGACCGACGTGAGGCACTCGCCTCGGCGATGGCGGACATGTGCGGGGTGGTGGAGGTCCACTACGTCGAAGCCGGTGAGGAGACGCTCACCGACTTCCCCGGGGCCGGGTCGGGGTGCTGAGCGTCGGCGGGACGTGACTGTAGGGCCGCCCAGATCAGCGGAACCTGAAGGGGCACGCGGCCCCAGGCGATGAGCCGGTTGTCGGCCGGACCAGGCAGTCGGCCCGAACCCGAGTCCAGGGCCATCTGTACGTTGGCGGGCCATACGGACAGCAACAGCGTGGCGGCGGCCGGGCCGGCCCACTTCCGCCGAGTCAGCAGGCCGACCCCGCAGGCCAGTTCCGCAGCCCCGCTGCCGTATACGAACGCGCGGCGGGCGGGCAGCCGCCGAGGCATGATCGCCTCGAACGGCTTCGGGGTGATGAAGTGCAGCACCCCGGAGGCGACGAACAGGCCTCCGAGTGCCCGCGGGGCCACCCTGCGCAGTACGCTTGCAAGATCGCTCATGAACTCTCTCCCTCTCGTGACGCGCCGGGACCCAACCTACTCGCCGGTAAACAGCGGGTCGCGCGACACCCCCTGGGGAAACGGTTCACCTCGACCACCTTGCGGGCACCGTCGGCGGTCGACACCGGCGGCCGCGTCCGCCCGCGCAGGACCTTGAAGAACCCGCGCGCCGGTTCCCCGGCGGAAGGCGGCCTCCGCCCGGCTTCTCGGGTGACCGCGCGTCCCCGGTCTCCTGCGGCCACCGGGCCACCGGGCCCCCGCCCACCGACGATCGGTCCCTCTTCGTCCGGCGAAGGACGCATCTCCAGATCCCCCGGGCACCTTCCGCCCGAGCCGGGCACAATGGGGCCATGAACCAGCGAACGGGGCACCTCGTGCCGGAGGAAGAGACGGTCACCCTGGCCCGAGTGACCGGAGAGACCGGCGGCGACCTGGTGCTGCGCCGGGTGGGCGCGCACTACGAGATCTATTCCAACGGGGTCTTCCTCATGGACACCCGGGACGGCACGTCGGAACGGGAGATGGTCCGCGCGAGCCTGAACGCCCTACCGCAGGGGCGCTCGCACGCGCGCGTGCTGATCGGTGGGCTGGGCGTCGGCTTCTCCACCCGGGAAGCCCTCGACCACTCGCGGGTGGCGCGGGTGGACGTCGTGGAGTTGGAACCCCAGGTGATCGCCTGGCACGAGGAGGAACTAGGCGAGGCCGCGGACTTCGTCCACCACGACCCTCGCTGTCGGGTGTACAACGAGGACATCGTGGCCTGGCTGGCCAAGGCCGCGGCGAAGTCGGAACCCGCCCGCTACGACGTCATCTGTCTGGACACCGACAACGGTCCCGACTGGACCGTGGTGGAGAACAACAATCGCCTGTACGAGGCGGCCGGTCTGGAACGGCTCACCCGGTTGCTGGCACCCGAAGGGGTGCTCTCGTTCTGGAGCGCCAACGCCGTCGAGAGCTTCGAGAAGCTGCTCCGCGAACACTTCGAGGTGGTGGAGGTCGTGGAGGTCACGGTCGCCCGGGGCGTCCCCGACACCGTCTACCTCGCCTCGAAACCCCTGGCGGAGCGATCTGCCTAGATGAGTGATTCCCAGGGGGGAGGCGGGGGCGAGGGCGGCTGGTGGGGCGCCTCGGCTAGAGAACCTTCCGGTGGCCTGGCGGGGTGGGGGCGGGTTCTCCCTCCTTGAGGCAACGTTCTCGCCCTGGGCCACCGGGGGTGCGCCAAAGCCCCGCAGGCTCTGGCAACGTTGAACATCACCGTGCCGTTGAAGCGGTTCCTGGGGGCGAGGAGGGAGAGCCGACCCCACCGTCGTGGCTACCTCCTACCGGAGCCACTACCGCCAGGGCACCCCTGCCACAGGTGTTGGCGGCACCGCCCTGGCCGGCGGTGGTCGCCCCTCCAGCGCCGCCGCCCCCGTTCTCGTTCGCGCCAAGCCAGGCACCATCCCCTCTTCCAGGGCCGGAACCGTGTTGATCTTGCTACCAGGAGCGAAGCAAGCGCTTACCTTGCTACCAGGAGCAAGATCACGACGAGATCCACCACCAGACAGAGCCGGCCAACGCGGCGGAGACGCCGGCCCGCCACTCCTCGTCGGTGACCCGGCCGGTGATCGCCGGCAGCAGGTGGTCGGGGTGGAACGCGGTGCCGGCGAGGGTGCCCTCGGGAAGCCCGTACCGCCGGTCCACGGCGAGCATGCCTCCGTCCTCGGGTCACAGGCGAAGAACGCCGTCCACGTCGCACAGGACGGAGTGGTGGCGTTCATCCATCCTGGTCAGCCCTTGTTCTGGGACATGTAACGGGCGAACTCCTCCAGGGAGATGCGCTGGTCGCCGTCGGAGTCCATGGTCCGCACCACCTCGGCGGCCTGCTCCTCGGTGGTCTCGTCGCCGAGGTTGTGCATCAGGGAGGCCAGCTCCTGCGCGGAGATGAGGCCGTCGCCGTCGACGTCCACAAGGGCGAACGTGGCGGCGTACTCGGTGGTCTCGGGCATCGGGGGTCACACTCCGGATCGTCTCGTGATGAGGGTCCGGGCAAGGCTACCGCCGCCGGGCCGGACCGGGAAAGGTTCGCGGGGCCGTGCTCCGAACGGAACACGGCCCCGCGGCAAGGGGGTGGATCAGGTGGTGTTGGTGGAGGCCTTGGAACCGATCCACCGGGCGACCACGGTGAAGATCAGCACCAGCGCGAACAGGCACAGGGCCGCGCCCCAGGCGCGGTCCACCCCGGCCTCGAAGGGCTGGGCGGCGCCCTTGAAGAGCTGGAGTGGCACGGAGCCCTGCGGGTCGCCCTGAAAACTCGTGACGATGAGTCCGGAACCGAAGGCGGTCAGCATCAGGGGCGCCGTCTCGCCGATGCCCCGGGCGATCGCCAGCATCGAACCCGTCGTCAGGCCCGGCGCCGCGGTCGGCAGCACCGTGTGCACGATCGTCTGCCACTTGCGCGCGCCCAGACCGTAGCTGGCGTTGCGCATCTCGTTCGGGACCAGTCGCAGCATCTCCTCCGCGGACCTGGTCACGATGGGCAGCATCATCACGGCGATGGCCACGGCGCCCACGAAGGTACCGAAGCCCAGGCCGCCCCAGCCGATCACCAACAGGCCGTAGACGAACAGACCCACGAAGATCGACGGGATACCGGTCATCACGTCGGTGAAGAAGCGGATCGCCGAGGTCATTCGGTTGGGCCCGTACTCGACGATGTACACGGCGGTGGCGATGCCGAACGGGAGCGACATCAGGATGGCCAACGCCATGATGTACAGGGTTCCGAAGAACCCGGCCGCGTAGCCGCCGCCCTCGCGCCGGGGCGGGGGCTCGGTCTGGGTGAAGAAGTCCAGGTTCACCACGCCGATGCCGCGGCGGGTCACCTCGAAGATGATCAGCACCAAGGGGATCATGGCGATGATCATCGCGCCGGTCAGGAGCACGGTGGCGCTGCGGTCCTTGAACCGTCGGAACGCGGAACCCGGGGGACGTTGGTTCAGCGGAACGTGCTTGCGCGGGGGAGTCGAGGTCATGGTGCTCATACGGCGGCGTCTCCCGTCATGCGCCCCAGGCGCCAGACGATGACGCGGGCGAGGATATTGACGATCATCGTGACCAGGAACAGGGCGACACCGATGGCCATCAGTGCGGTCCTGGCCTCGGGGCCGGCCTCACCGAAGGTGGCGGCGATGTGCGAGGCCATGCTGCTACCCGTGCTGAACAGGCTCGAACCCCAGGACTGGGCGCCGCCGATGAGCATCAGGACCGCGATGGTCTCGCCCAGCGCGCGGCCCAGACCCAGCATGGCGGCGGCCACGATGCCGGAGAAGCTGGCCGGCAGCACCACCTTGCGCAGGACCTCCCACCGGGTGGAACCCAGGGCGTAGGCGGCCATGCGCTGGTCGATCGGGTGTACCACGATGACCTCGCGGATGATGGCGGTCATGATCGGCAGGATCATGATGGCCAGGACGATCCCGGCGGGCAGGTAGCCGACGCCGCGGACCGGGCCCTCGAAGAGGAAGAACCACCCGAACGTGTTCCCGAGGAACTCGAAGAAGGGGCGGAGCACGTTCGGTAGGAACCAGTGCAGGCCCCACAGACCGAAGATGACGCTGGGCACCGCGGCCAGCAGCTCCACCGTGTAGGAGAGCGGCTTGGCGAGACGGCGCGGCGCGAGGTGCGTGATGTAGAAGGCGACCATGATCGCCAGCGGCAGTGCGATGGCGATGGCGATGATCGAAGTGATCAGGGTGCCGTAGATGAACGGCCAGGCACCGTAGGTACCGGTGATCTCGGTCCGGGAGTTACCGGAGGTCCAGTCCTCGCCCGTGAGGAAGCCGAAGAAACCTTCCTTGGCGAAGACGGGCCAGGCTTCGGTGGTGGTGCGGATCACCATCAGGGCCAGGATGACCAGCACGATCGTTCCGCAGGCCGTGACGACCCACTTGAAGATCGGGTCGGCCATGCGCCCCTTGCCTGAACGGAGGGAACTGCGCCGGGGTTCCTCCGGGGCCGGGGCCTCGGGGGCCTGAGTGGACATTGTGCTTCTCCTTGATGGCTTTCGTGGGAGTCGGAGAGCGGTGCACCCCTGTTCTGCGTGCCCCCGGGGTGTGAGGGGCGGGGCGCCGAACCCGTGTTCTGCGCCCCGTCGTGTGCGGAAGGCGGTGGGGCCGAGACCCTGGGTCCCGGCCCCGGAGGGGTTACTCCTCCTCGGAGCCCTCTTCGGCCTCGGCGTCTTCCTCGGTGCCGGCCTCGGCGTCGTCACCGTCGGTGGCGTCATCCTCGGCGCCCTCCTCGGTGTCGCCCTCGCCCTCGCCGCCACCGTTCTCGGAGTTGGTCTTCTCCAGTTCGGCGATGACGCGCTCGGTCAGCTCGTCACCGAGCGGCGCGTAGCCCAGCTCGCCGGCGACGTCCTGAGCACTCTCGTCGCTCAGGGCCCAGGTCCAGAAGTCGATGATGGCGTCGGCGGTGGCGTCCTCGTAGCCGCAGGTGTAGGTGAAGATCCAGTTGGTACCGGCGATCGGGTAGCCCTCGCCACCGATGTCGTCGATCGCGAACTGGAAGTTCTCCGGAACCTCGGCCTCCTCGGAGGCGGCGATGGTGGCCTCGAGGGTCGGCTCGATCGGGGTGCCGTCCTCGTTGACGATGTGGGCGACGGACAGGCCCGCCTCCTGGGCGAAGGACTGGTTCAGGTAGCCCATGCCGCCCGGGTTCTGCGCGATGCCCTGCGCCACACCGTCGTTCTGCTGACCGCCGACCAGGCCGGACGCCCAGTCGAGCTCCTTGCCCTCGCCGTACTCGTCGGCCCACGACTCGACCTCGGTGGAGAGGTAGTGCGTGAACACCGCGGTGGTGCCGGAGCTGTCGGAGCGGTGGACCGGAACGATCTCGTCGTCGGGCAGGTCCATGTCCGGGTTGAGCTCGGCGATCGCCGGGTCGTCGAACGTGGTGATCTCGGTGGAGTAGATGTCGGCGATGGTCTGTGCGTCCAGGACCAGGCCGTCCAGCTCCGGGTTGTCGAAGGCGATGACGACGGAGCCGAACACGACCGGGAACTGGACGGCTTCGCAGCCGCGGGCCTCGGCGGCCGTGGCCAGGTCCTCGTCACCGAGGAACTCCTCGGAGGAACCGAAGTCGACGGTCTGCTCGAGGAACTGCTCGATGCCCGCGCCGGAGCCGACGCTCTGGTAGTTGATCTCGACACCCGGCTGGACGTCGCTGCTGTAGCTGTAGATCCAGTCCTGGAAGAGGGGGTCGGGGAAGCTGGCCCCGGCACCGGTCAGCGAAGCGCTGAGCTCGGCGTCTGTACTGGCGGCACTGCCGTTGCCCTCGTCTCCGCTGCTGCACGCCGCCGCGAGCAGGGGGATGGCCGCCAGAACGGCGAGCTTGGAACGCCCGTTGCGCATGTCGTAGTTCTCCTCGTTGAATCACCGCTGTCGGGGCTGACGTAAAACGACACTAGGCGTGCAGAAAGACCCCGGGTCATCGGATGAGAAGACGTTCGATAGAAGAAGAGTGAATGCCGGATGAACGAAAGTCACTTTCCGATAACGGGAGCCGTGTGGGTCGATTTCCGTTATCTCGCATGTTCGGCGAGTGACGTGCCGGTTCACCCACTTGAACTGCGGAAATAAAAAAGTGGTGTGGAGGGGAGGGAGTGTTCACCCCTGGTTCCGATGACGTGTCGGATGCCGCTGTGTCACCTGAACGTGTGCCGGAGAAGGCCGCTTCGCGACATGAGGGAACGACCTCACCGGTCGCGCCGGAGGGCCTTTCTCGTGGAATACGGAAGATTCTTTCTCCGGCCTATCCGCCGTTTCCCGTGTCGAGTCGATAACCGATCCCGCGCACCGTGTGGATGAAGCGGGGACTGGCCTCGGAATCACCGAGCTTGTGCCGCAGTCGACGGATGTGCACGGCGATCGTGTTGTTCACCGGGGGCAGGGGCTTGTGCCACACCTCGGTCCACAGTTCCTCGCGGCTGACTACGCGACCGCTGTTGCGCAACAGGAAGTCCATGATCCCGAACTCCCGCAGGGCCAGGTTGACCGGCTGCCCGTCCACGAAGAGTCGGTGGCCCAACGCGTCCAGTTCCAGGTCGCCCGAGCGAAGCGCCGAGGGAGGAGCGGTGGAGTTCTCCAGCAGTCCTTCGGTTCCCGGCAACGAACCGCGCAGCAGCGCAGAAAGTTCCGGGATCCGGTAAGGCCGACTCACGCACGCCGTCGCACCCGCGGCCAGAGCCCGGACCGCCCGTTGTGAGTCACCCGGGCCCACCCCGATGAGGATGGGGATGTCCGTGGCCCGCCGGGTCACCCGAACCAGGGTCTCCAGATCGACCTCCGACGGATCAGAGCTGGTCAGCAGGGTGTCCGGGCGCAACAGTCCCACTCGCAGAAGGGCCTCCGCACCGTCCACGCACACCGTGATGTCCACGTCGTGTCCACTCAGTGACAGCACCAGCTGGTGCGACTGTTCGGACTCGGGTTCCACCAGCAGAACGCGCAGTGGACCCTCGGCCCGATCCGTGCGGGCCTCGTCGTCCGGTGCGCCCGAAGGAGGCGGAACCGGTGAGGAGGAGGCGAGCGCGGTCATGGGCGGGGTCCACTTCGTCGAGGGGGTGGTCGGGTGGCGCGCGTCGGGTCTACCCGAAGCGGCCCGAGATGTAGTCCTCGGTGCGCTGGTCGGCCGGCTTGCTGAAGATCGTCGTGGTCTCGTCGAACTCCACGAGACTGCCGAACCGGTCGCCGGCGTCGTCCACGCCCGCGGTGAAGAACGCGGTGCGGTCCGAGACGCGGGCCGCCTGCTGCATGTTGTGCGTGACGATGACGATCGTGTACTCGGCCGCCAGCTCGTACATCAGGTCCTCGATCTTGAGCGTGGCGATCGGGTCCAGGGCGGAGCAGGGCTCGTCCATGAGGATGACCTCGGGGTGCACCGCGATGGTGCGGGCGATGCACAGACGCTGCTGCTGACCACCGGACAGCGCGAAGGCGCTGTCCTTGAGCTTGTCCTTGACCTCGTCCCACAGGGCGGCCTTGGTGAGGGTCTCCTCGACCAGGTCGTCCATGTTGCCGCGCATCCCATTGATCCGGGGACCGTAGGCGACGTTGTCGTAGATCGACTTGGGGAACGGGTTCGGCTTCTGGAAGACCATGCCGATACGGCGGCGGACCTCGATCGGGTCAACGTCGGAGGCGTACAGGTCCTCGCCGTGGTAGGTCACCCTGCCCTCGACCCGGGCACCCGGGATGAGGTCGTTCATACGGTTCAGGGTGCGAAGGACGGTGCTCTTGCCGCAGCCGGACGGACCGATCATCGCGGTGATCTGGCGCGGACCCACCTGTAGGTTCACGTCGCGCACGGCCTTGTTGGACCCGTAGTGGATCGACAGGTCGGCGATGTCGAAGACGGGGTCGCCCAGGTCGGGAACCTCACGGTTGTACCGGACGGTGTCGGGGGCGACTCCGCGGCCGGACTCGGTTCCGCGAGGGGACGCGGTGTTGCTGACAGACATGTGGCCACTTCCGGTTCGGACGGGGCTTGCGCGGTGTCCTCACTCGGGGACGACACCCGCGGCGCGCGGTCGACACCCATCGAAACGGGTGAGCGTGAAGCCAAGGTGAACGAACCTCGTGGCCAAGATGAACGTGGGAGGTGGAGTGGGAAGCCCCCGGTGACCTTCCGGTGTCCTCCTCGTTGAGCGGGGTACGTCGCCGAGGGCAGGGTGCGTGCCGGAAAGTGTGTCAGGTGGAACGGCCGTGGCCAGGGGCAGGCCACAGCCGGCCGACGCCCGGCGTCGCTTCGAACGCCCGCGTCACACGCGGTGATGGCGTCGATGGTCGCTCCCGGACGGACGAAGGCCGCCCCCGCCGTCCCGGGGGACGGTTGCGAGGACGGCCGAACCCGCTGCGGGCAAGGACCTACTGCCGGGACTCGCCCTGCTCGGCGATCTTGCCCTTGACCTCGTCCATGTCGAGCTCCCGGGCCTGGGTGATCAGGCTCTCCAGTGCCTCGGAGGGGAGCGCGCCCGGCTCGTTGTAGATGACCGTCTGGTCGCGGACGATCATCAGGGTCGGGATGGACTGGATCTTGAACTCGAACGCCAGCTCGCGCTGCGCCTCGGTGTCCACCTTGGCGTGCACGATGTCGCCGTGCTTGTCCGAGGATTCCTCGAAGACCGGGGCGAACTGTCGGCAGGGGCCGCACCAGTCCGCCCAGAAGTCGATGAGAACGAAGCTGTTGTCCTTCAGCGTCTCGGCGAAGTTGTCTTTGGTGAGTTCGACGGTGGACACGTGGTCTCCTGCTCTTCGTTCGTCTTGTGGTGTCGACCGGTGGCCAACTGCCATCCTCCTGGGTCCTACAGCGGTCGTGCCCGCTTGTTTGTTCCACATGCGTGCGGGAGGCCACCGAACGTCCCGATGGCCTGCCGGTTTCCAACTCAACACGTGTTTCATATCGGTTTGGGAGGTAAGCCTCCCTGAGGTTAGTGTCGCCGTGCGGGACACGGGTTCGTTGTGCCGTCCGTGATCTGGAGCCGTGGGCCGAACGCGTGAAACCAGGGGGACCGATGAGTACGGGAGAAGCCGAGGGCGACGAGGCCGTCGACTACCGGTTCACCCTGGCCAACGAGCGCACCTTTCTGGCCTGGATCCGTACCGCGTTGGCCCTGCTGGCCGGGGCCGTCGCCGTGCTGCACCTGCTTCCGCTGGGTTGGGCCGAGGCGCCGCGCACCGCGGTCGGACTGCTCCTGGCCCTGATCGCCGGGGTGGTGACGGTGTACGCGCCGGTGCGCTGGTTCCGTGTCCAGCGCATCATGCGCCGTGGCGACACCCTGCCGATGAGCGCCCTGCCCATCGTGACCACGTTCGTCGTGGGACTGGTTTGTCTGGTGGTTCTCCTGGGGAACCTGCTGTGATCCGGCGGGATCCGGGCCTGCAACCGGAGCGCACCCTGCTGTCCTGGCAACGCACGCTCATCCTGGTGGTCCTCGTGGGGCTGCTGTACCTGCGTGGACCGTTCGTTCCCGGGGCCGGCGTGGTCCCCGAGGTTCCGGTGCCGCTCAGGGTGGGCGTCATGGCCTTGTCCCTGTTGATGTGCGGCGGTCTCGGACTGCACCTGTGGCTGAGGTGGCGAAGGACCGAACACGGTGCGCGGGAGAAGGGGGGCGCCGGTCCACCGTTGAGCGTGGCCCGTCCTTGGGCCCTGATCCTGTTGAGCACCGGTGTGTTCGCGCTGACCGTGGCCGTGACGGCGACGGTGATCGTGCCCTGAACCGGTGTGCGCCCGCGGGGCCGGTCGATGTCCTGTCACGGGCGCAGACGTCTCATGCCCTGTGACGGGCGGTTCGGTCGCGCTCTCGCGTACCGAAGGCTGGTGGGGCTCGTGTGGAAACCTCGGGCCGGAGCCGTTCCCTGCTCGGGTGTGGGCGGCGACCGATGGTGAGGCGGGGACCTGGCCTCGTGCCCGCTCGTGGCCGTGCGCTGCTCGGGTGGAAGGTACGAACGCGGGCGGCGGGGCACCCGACGAACTCCCGTTACTCGGAACTATGCGGGCTGTGGAAGTGCCTCGGTCGAACGACGGTGCCGCACGATGGAGTCGATGATCGTGTTCAGGTCCCTGGTCGGCTCGTAGCCGATCAGCCGCGCGGCCAGCGAGGTGTTCGGGTAGCGGCGCTGCATGTCCTCGTACCCCTCACCGTAGGCCTGCTCGTAGTCCATGTAGGTGATCTCGCTGCGGGAACCGGTCAGTTCCACGACCCGGTCGGCCAGGCCCTTGATCGACACCTCTTCGTGTCCACCCAGGTTGACGGCCTGGTTGTAGGCATCCGGGGTCTCCAGGAGCCGGGTCAGGGCCGGAACCACGTCGAAGACCGAGCCGAAGCAGCGGCGCTGTGTACCCGTGCCGTACACCGTGATCGGCGCGTCGCTCAAGGCCTGGTCGACGAACCGTGGGACGACCATGCCGTACTGCCCGGTCTGCCGAGGTCCCACCACGTTGAAGAAACGGGTGATGACGCACGGGACCCCGGACTCCTTGCCGTGGACGTGCGCCACCAGTTCGTCCAGGCCTTTGGCGGCGGCGTAGGACCAGCGGCTCTTGATGGGAGAGCCGTAGATCCGGTCGTCGTTCTCGGTGAGGCCGTTCGCGTCGTTCTTGCCGTAGACCTCACTGGTCGAGGCGACCATGTAGGGGACCCGATGCCGGACCGCGGCCTCCACGACGGTCTCCGTCCCGTGCAGATTGGTGCGCAAGGACTGGAGCGGCTTGTCGACGATGTTGTAGACCCCCACCGCGGCGGCGAGGTGGAACACGGTGTCCGCCTCCGCGACGAGTGCGTCCACCAACTCCCGGTCCAGGATGTCGCCCTGGACGAAACGGAACGCCGGTGAGTCCTGCAACTGGGACACGTTGGACAGTGATCCGGTCGAAAGGTCGTCCAGCACGATGACCTCGTGTCCCTGGGCGACCAGGTGATCGCTCAGGTGCGAGCCGATGAACCCGGCTCCGCCGGTGATGACAGCCTTCATGGTTTCCCCTCCACTGCGGGCTTTGATCGGTTTCTCTTCTTCGCGGGGGACTGGGTGCGCTGGGGACGGGTGGGGGAGTTCTGGCGCCTCATGGGACGTTCAGGCCAGGTGTCGGAGCACGTGGTAGCCCTCGCCGAGGGCCACCCCGGCCTGCATGCCCCTGAGGACGGCGAGGCTGCGCAGGGTGAGTTCGGAACGGGTGTGCGGGTGCTCATGGCTCTGCGATCCGTACAGTTCCATGCCTTGGAGTTTGGCCAGCAGGTCCTCCTCCTCGAGTTCGACGATGAGGTTGGGCGACTCCACCGGTTCGGTCCGCCACTGGTCGGCCGCCTCCTCGTAGGCCATCACCAGGCCGGGGTGGTGGCGCAACCGGTTGTTGGAGGGGCGCAGGGCGGTGTGGACGGCCTCGGCGGTCGCCTGGTGGTCCTGGTTGTAGCTGGTGCGGTGGGGGATGAGTACCACGGTGGGTCGGAGCCGGGCGATCGACAGCGGACTCTCCTGCTCCACGAGCCGAGCCAGTTCCACGCGAGGGATGCCGTCGAGTCGCAAGTGGTTCGAGTCGCCCGGCAGGGCCATGTGCCAGTCGTCCCAGTGGAAGTGCTCAGAGGCCCTCTTGATCTCGGTGTGGCGTTCCTGGGCCGTGGAGAAGCCCTTCGGGGATTGGTCGGCGGTGTCGCCGACCGTTATGAACTGGACGTAGACCTCCGCGCCCGCGTGCTTGGCCTTGCTCATCAGGCCGCCGCAACCGAGGGTCTCGTCGTCAGGGTGGGGGGAGTAGACCAGGAGACGCTCCTGTGACCAGTCCATCGTCATGTCGGTTTCCCGTCCTTTGCCGAATGTGGGGGGCGATCGGTGGTTACCCGGGCCGTTCTCGACCTCGTGCCGTGGCCCGGGAGGGCGGTGACCCGATGTGCCGACCAGTGGGTCAGTCGCGGGTTCTTGCCTGTCGGAGTACGTGCAACGAGTCCGGTCCGGCGTTGAGTAGGAGATCGATCGCCGCCAGGCGGGGGATGAACGGTTCGGTGCCCTTGCGAGTGGGTTGCGGGTACTCCGGGTGCCGGAAGTCCTGCCACTCGATGTTCACTCCGTAGCGGTCCGTGATCTCGGGGTCCATGTAGCCCTTGGACCCTTCACCCGCGAGCAGCGTGCTCGCGCCGGCCTTCGCGCAGATCTGTGCGAGCAGCTCGCTCTTGGACCCGGGAAAGTCCCCGAGATCCCCTGCGCGCAGAATCGGTGTGTCGATACCGAACCCGCGCATCAGCATGCGTGTGGTCGCGATGGACAGATCTGCGAGATTCTCCCACTCGGTCTCGTACAGGTGAGCGATTTCTTCTTTGTAATCGTCCCAGTACGGGGCCTTGCGGTAACAGTGTTCCGCCAGTGCCCTGTAGTGCTTCATCCTCCATTTCTGGGTGTTGTCGATCTTCTTGTCCCGAATGAGTTCGTCCCTGCTCGCCTGCTCTACCGGGACGGTCAGCAGGACCGGCTCACCGGATCCCGCTACGTAGTTTCGGTTCTGCCATCCACGGCGTTCGAACTGGACCGTGTCGAGCATGATGAACCGGTCGGAGCGGTCGATCTTGTCGATGAGCCCCAACCAGGGCCAATAGTGCGGCTGGTGGATCGCCACCGTCGCTCGACCGGGTACGTCGCTGGTGGGCGAGGTGTGCTGCCGGGTGCCGACGTGGTCGGGGTGGGCAGGATCTGGCGATGGGGAACGTGAGTCGCCGATCACGCCTGGCATTCTCCTTCTCTCGTGGGTCACGGGGAGGCGAATACTTTCCGACTACTAAGCCGTATCGGATATTCCGGTGACGTTGACTGTCACCGGTTCGCCTCAAATATCCTCTAATGGTTACCACCTCACGCAAGCCCGTGTATACGATTTGCGTGGCCTACATAGGACGCGAACCCGGGTGAACCCACCGGTCGCGTAGGGCGTCAACCTAACACCGACTTTGCGGGTTAATGTCGGTCCGAAACCGATAACTGTCGGAGGAGTCCTAGGGCTGTGCGTATCGCGCGTTTCATCGGTGGCCTACTGGCCGGGCTGATCGGCCTGGTGCCGGCCGTCGTTCTCTTCGTCTTCTGGTTCGACTTCGCCACGGACATGGCCGCCGCGTCCGGGCTGGGGGCCCTGGGCTACGTGTTCCTGTGGATGGCCTTCGGGCTCAACCTCCTGCTGTGGACCGTCATGGGCCTGCTCCGGCTGGCGGAGGACGGTGCCAGGGCGGCTCTGCGCCGTGATCCGGAGCGCAGGAGGAACCGTGTGTCGGCCCGCGGCCGTGAACGCGAAAGGGTGCTCGTCGGAGCCGGCGGTGGTGACACCGGTGGCACGAGCGAGACCGGTGACACCGGCGAAACCGTCGTGGCCGAGAGCGGCGACGACGAGGTGGCCGAGGGGACCCTGATCCGGACACCATCGGAAGATGATTCGGTCGCGACCGATCCGGACGACATCACCATCGCCGTCATCATCCCGGCGCACAACGAGGAGCCGGTGATCGACACGGCCATCTCCTCGGCGCTGGGTCTGTTCGACCGCTGGGACATCTACGTGGTCTCGGACTCCTCCAAGGACTCCACCGCCGAGATCGCCGCGAGGACCGGTGTGAACGTCCTCGAACTCCTCACCAACCGGGGCAAGGCGGGCGCCATCGAGGCGGTCATCGAGGAGTTCGCGCTGACCGAGAACTACGACGGCGTGCTGATCCTGGACGCCGACACCGAACTCCACCCCGGGTACGTCGAAGGCGCCAAACGACAGCTGGCCGACCCCGACGTCGCCGCCGTGGCCGGTTTCGTGGTCTCCGAGTGGAAGCCGCGGGAACGTGGCATCGTCGGACGGATCATCTCGGCCTACCGGGACCGCCTGTACTTCATGCTCCAGTACTTCATGCGTTTCGGACAGACCTGGAAGCGCCTCAACGTCTCCTTCATCGTGCCGGGCTTCGCCAGCGTCTACCGCAGCCGCGCGCTCAAGCAGATCACCGTGAACCCGCCGGGGCTGGTGATCGAGGACTTCAACATGACCTTCGAGGTGCACCACAAGCGCCTCGGCCGGGTCTCGATGAACACCGACACCAAGGCCTTCAGCCAGGACCCGTTCACCTTCCGCGACTACCGCAAGCAGGTGGGCCGCTGGACACTCGGTTTCTGGCAGACGCTGCGCAGGCACAAGATGTGGCCCAGCCTCTTCTGTCTGTGCCTGGCGCTGTACGTGTTCGAGGTCGTCCTGGTCTCGCTGCTCCTCCTCGTCACGGTGGCCATCGCGGCGTTCGTGCTGCTCGGCACGTTCGCCGGCGACATGCTCACGGGGCTCCCGTTCTTCACCGACTCGTTCACCGCGGTGACGGCCTTCCTGCCACTGGCGGCGCTGGCCATCGGTCTGCTGGTACCCGACTACATGCTCACCTGCGTGATGACCATGATCCGGCGCAGGCCCTCGTACCTGTTCTACGGGCTGTTCTTCTTCCCGATCAGGGTCGTGGACTCCTACATCTCGCTGCGGATGATCCCAAAGGCCTGGACCGTCAAGTCCGACGGCCGCTGGAGCAGCCCCGTCCGGATCTCCAACAAGGACAAGTGAGGCCCGACGGCGAGAACGTGAGATCGAACGGCCACGCCCACCCCGAACGCGACGGGTCGCCGGCACCGCTTAGCCTCGTTGGAGGGGATCCGGGCCCTGCCGTTCAGAGCCTCCGCTAGCGCTTCGGCGTGTTCGGGCGCCCATTAAGTCAAGAACCTTCGGTACCTACGGTGTGATGGCTCGTTCCTCGCGATCCCACCTACGGCGCCTCCACGGGTTTCGGAGATCAAGGCTTGGCGGCGCCCGAACGGGTGACCCCCTGTGGTTCGACCAGTCGGTATGTAGTCGTTGAAGTGGGTGTGTCGGCAGTGGACAAGAGGCGTGTGTCGTTCGGGCTGTACCGGGTGTTGGCCTATGTGACGGGTGTCTTCCTGATCGGGTTGACCTTCGTCGCCATGCCCGCCAAGTACCTGGTCGGCGAGACCTCGATGTTCGCCCTCGCGCCCGCGCCGGAGGGCCTGGAACACTGGTTCGGCCCCGAGTCCCCGCTGATGCTCTTCATCGCGATGCCGCACGGCTACATCTACATGATCTACGTGCTGGTGGTCCTGTGGGTGTCGCTCGACCGTCGCTGGGGCGCCGGCCGCACCTTGGGCGTGGTGCTCGCGGGCACCATCCCGATCCTCGGTTTCGTGGTCGAGCACCGCGTCGTGAAGTCGGAGCGGGCCAAGGAGGAGCGGGCCGCGTCCGCCCACGGCGGGAGTCAGGAACCCGCGCCCACCTCTTGATCCGTCTGCGCCTTTCCGTCCTCTGAGGCCCCGCCCGATTCCCGGGCGCGGGCCTCCTTCAGGTCACGGCGCATGAGGAGGAACCAGAAGACCAGCGCGGACACCCCGAACATCGCCCACTGGACGGTGTAGCTGAGGCTGCGCCAGTTGATGGTGAACCCGGTCGGTGGTTCCGGCGGGGGCATGGCGGAGAGCCCGTCGACCGCGGGTTCCCGATCGGGGAGGGTGAGGTAGGCCGCGTACAGTCGCTGGTCCCACGCCGAGACCAGGACCGACGGGGCGATCCGCTCCACCGTGCCCTCCTCGGGCGCGCCCACGGGGACGAACCCATCCGAGGTGTCCTGCGGGGGCTGGAGCCACCCGGAGACGGTCACGTCTCCCTCGGGCACCGCCGGGATCGAGTCGGGATCCTCGGTCCAACCGCGGTTCACCGGCATCGCGACGCCCTCCTCGGTGACGAGGGGGACCACCACGGCGTAACCCTCGGCGCCGTCCAGGTACTGGGGCACCAGGACCTGGGAGTCGGCGTCGAAGTGCCCGCTCGCCTCGACCGCGGTGTTCGCGGTGAGGTCGGGGTGCAGGTATTCGCCGGGTTCGCCGAGCTCGTCGACCGTGATGGCGTCCGCGAGGTCCTCCACCGGGTTGGTGATGACGTCGCGGTCCGGTTCGAAGGCGCGTGTGCCCTGCCAGTAGGTACCGGCCACGCACACGATGGCGACGAGCACGGCCGCCAGGTGGATGCCGAGCCAACGTGGGCTGAGGAGAGGTGAACTCACTCGTCCAGGCTATGCGCGGGTCCGGGGAGGCGGCTCATGACCCCTGGTTGACGATGGCCACAGCCGCTTGGGCGTTCATCACCCGAGTAATGGCGATCACTTTAAGTAGTTCATCGTGACGCAGGGTTGTTATCCGTGGGAGTGGTGGGTACTGTTTGTATCAACGCGGAACGACAAGATCGCTTCCGCGGGCAGACCTTGTAGGTCGCGACTCCAGGGGGGAGGAGTCGCAGACCGTTCCCAGAGCGAGGGTCGCCTCCGTACTTTGAGGGGGGATGCGGAGGCGACTCTCGCCACCTCGTCCGGGGCGGGACCACCCACCGGTGGTCCCGCCCCGTCGTCGTGCGCGGGCCCCGGCCGGCTCAGCCCATGGTCTTCTGGCCGTCCAGGGACTCCCGGATGATGTCGGCGTGGCCACAGTGCTGGGCGGTCTCCCGGATCAGGTGCAGCAGCACGTCCCGCGCGGTCCACTCGGTGCCCTCCGGGAACCACGGCGCCGCGGGCAGCTTGTGGGTGATCTCCAGGTCCGGCAGGGAACGCACGTACTTGTCGGTGTCCTCCGCGCCCTTCGCGTAGTCGGCCAGCATCCCCTCCAGGGTCTCGTCACCGACCAGCCGGAAGGTGTTCTCGTGGAAGTCGTGGGTCTCCTGGGCCTCGTAGTCGACCTCCACCGGCCCCTCCTCGATGAACCGGATCCACCCGCGCTCGACCACGCTCAGGTGCTTGACCAGGCCCGCCAGGTGCAGCACGCTCTTCGTCGTGCGCGTGGTGGCCTGTTCCTGGTCCAGACCCTCGATCGTGGTGAGCAGGAACGCGCGCTGTTGGGCGAGGAAGTCCAACAGTGCCTCCCGCTCCACGTCGACCCGGTCGTTCGTGTGGGTGATCGTCGCCGTCATGGGAACCCCTTCGTCGTGTCCGTCTCGCTGGAATCGACACTAGAAAGCATGGCGGTCAGGCTCTGTCCGCGACTTCCGACGACCTCGGTACTTTTCTGGCACCGCCGAAAGCACTCCGGATAACCTGGCGGTCTGGCGACCCGGAGGATTCATGGCCCTGATTCCGCTCCAGTACCGACTCGACGGACCCGAACACGCGCCGGTGGTGCTGCTCGTGCCGCCGTTCGGCACCAAGATGTCGGTCTGGGAGCCACAGATGCCCGAACTCACCCTCAACCGTCGTGTGCTGCGGATCAACCACCGCGGTCACGGCCACTCACCGGACCCGGACGGTCCCTGCAATATCGAGGACCTGGCCCTGGACGTGCTGGGGGTCCTGGAGGACCTGGGGGTCAGCCGGGTGTCCGCGGCCGGTGCCGGGTTCGGCGCTTCGCTGCTGCTGTGGATCGCCGCGAACTCCCCGCGCACGCTGGATCGACTCATGCTCCTGGCGGCCGCGCCGCGCACGCCCGTCATGCACCGTTGGGACCGGATCGCGGACAGGGTGCGTACCGGCGGCATGGAGGCGGTCACGGCCGACGTGGTGTTGCCGTGGTTCACCCCCGACCTCGCCGACCGGCGCCCCGAGGTCGCGGCCCGCTTCAGCGAGGACTTCGACGGGATCGACCCGGCCGCGTACGCGTCGATCTGCGACGCGATCCAGCGCATGGATCAGCGCCATCTGGTCCCGGGGGTGCGGGTGCCCACCACCGTCGTCTCCGCCGCGCACGATCCGCTGCTTCCGCCCGGGCACGGCCGCAGGCTCGCCGACGGGATCGCGGGGGCCCGGTTCGAGGTGGTCTCCGGGGCCGCGCACCTCCTCGGTGTGGAGCGCGCCGATCGTGTCAACGAACTGCTGGTGGAACACGTGGCCGTCTGAGGCGGCGCGTCCGTCAGTCCTCGGGCAGGCTCATCTCGATCGCCGCTTCGCCCGGTTCCACCACCGGTTCCACCACCGGGATCAGCGGACGGTTGATCTCCAGCAGGTAACCGTCCGGGTCGCGGAAGTGCGACGCCCGGATACCCCACGCCGTCCAGTCGCGCGGCTCCATCACCTGACGGGCGCCATCGTTCACCAGGCGTTCCGCGGTTTCATCGACGTCGTCGACCTCGAAGATCACCGCCAGTCGGTCCTGGTGGGGGAGCTCGGGGTCGGCGGTGTCGGTCTCCAGGGCCTCCGCCATGACCTCGCGCTGGTTGATGGCCAGGCGTGTCCCCGAGGCCACGTCGAACTCGGCGTAGCGGCTGCTCTCGTCGCCCCAGAGGACGGACAGGCCGAGAACGTCGGAGTAGAAGCGGAAGCAGGCCTCGTAGTCGTTCACGAGGAGCCTGATGTAGCTGCAACGCATGGAGTCTCCTGCCGTAGCGGGGTCGGTCGTCGGCACCATTCTCACGTCTGAGCGTGACGGATCACCGAGTATCCGTATCCGGAGCCGGGGTGGCCGGATGTGGTCACTCGCTACATTCCTCCCCAGATGACCTGTGGGTTCACCTCCGGGCCATCTGTTTCCAAGAGAGATCGTCCAGGCGTGGCCCAGTAGTCCTCGTTCGATTTTATGTAGCACATGTACTATCGATTTCAGTAGAGGAGATACGAAGGAGGGGATCGCTGTGCCGAGTAAGACGGTGCCGGAACGGTCCAGGGCCGAAGCCCTGGCCACCGGAACCCCGGCCGAGGCCGTGCTGCGGGTCCGTGACCTGCGCATGAACTACGGCAGGACCGAGGTCCTGAAAGGGGTCGACCTCACCGCCCGACGGGGCGAGGTGATCGCGCTGCTCGGTCCCAACGGGGCGGGCAAGACCACCACCATCGAGATCTTGGAGGGGTTCCGCCGCCGCTCCGCCGGCGAGGTCGACGTCCTCGGCTCGGATCCGGACCACGGCGACGAGGCGTGGCGTTCACGGATCGGTGTGGTCCTTCAGTCCTGGCGTGACCACGGCGCCTGGCGAGTTCGCGACCTGCTCCACCACTTCGGCCGCTTCTACGCCCCCTACGCCACGTCCGAACGCCCACGTCCCCACGACACCGACACCCTCCTGGAACTGGTCGGCCTCACCGAGCACGCCGGAAAACGGGTCAAGACCCTCTCCGGTGGGCAACGCCGACGTCTGGACGTGGCGATCGGAGTCGTCGGCCGGCCCGAACTCCTCTTCCTCGACGAACCCACCGCCGGGTTCGATCCCAAGGCCCGTCGTGACTTCCACGACCTGGTGTTCCGGCTCGCCGACGAGGAGGACACCACGGTCCTGCTCACCACCCACGACCTCGATGAGGCGGGGAAGCTCGCCGATCGCATCCTCCTCCTGGCCGGGGGGCGGATCGTCGCCGACGGCAGTCCGGACCGGCTGTCCTCCCTGGTGGCCCAGGACAGCGAGGTCACCTGGACCGTCGACGGGCAGCGGCACCTGCACAGCACCGGGAACCCCGCCCGGTACGTGGCGGAGCTGTACGCGGAGCACGGGGACGAGGTCACCGAACTGCGGGTCACCCGGCCGTCCCTGGAGGACGTGTACATGGCCATGGTCCAGCGGTACGAGAGCGGTGACGCCGAGCGCGCCGCGGCCGAGTTCACCAAGGAGATCCGATGAACGCCGACCTCAACGCGGTTCGGGCCGGGCTCTCCCGGGGCTGGATCGAGTTCCTGCTGTCCTTCCGCAACGGCCAGGAACTCTTCGGCTACCTGTACATGCCGATCCTGTTCGTGGGTATGGCCATCACCTTCGACACCGTGGGGTTGGGAGACGGCGAGCCGGTCGGGGCGATCGTCCTCAGTGGTGGGGCTGCCTTCTTCCTGGTGATGCTGGGTGTCACGACCGTCTGTCAGGTCCTGGCGAACGAACGAGAGGACGGGACACTCCTTCGGGCCAAGGCCGTTCCCCGGGGACTGTTGGGGTACACGGTCGCCAAATCCGTGCACGTGGCGACGATGTCGCTCACGGCCATGGCCCTGATCGTCGTCCCGGGGCTGTTGTTCGTCGAAGACTTCGGCTTTCAGGGCTGGACCGACCTGGTCACCCTGCTCTGGGTCTGTGTTCTGGGGATGCTCGCGCTCGCGCCCATCGGTGCGATCCTGGGCTCGTTCATCACCAATCCGCGCGTGGGCCTCACCCTGGCGATGCTGCCCACCATCGCCATCATCATGGTCTCCGGGTTGGTGCTCCCCTTCGAGTTCATGCCCGGTTGGGTCCAGGCCCTCGGCCGGACCCTCCCCGTCTACTGGCTCGGCCTGGGCGTTCGCTCAGCGATGCTGCCCGAGGCGCACGCCGCCCTCGAACTCGCGGGCTCCTGGCAGTTGCCGCAGGTCGCCGGGGTTCTGGCAGTGTGGGCTCTGGGCGGACTCGTGGTGGCCCAGTGGGTCCTGCGTCGGATGGCACGGCGCGAGTCCGGGTCACGGGTCCAAGCGGCCCGAGAGGAAGCGATGAAACGTGCCTAGCGAGAAGACGAACGGCCGCCGCGCCAAGGCGGCGGCCAACACGGAGACGATCCACAACCGGATCGCGATGTTGCGAGCCGAACGCGGCGTCTCCCGCCGTCAGTTGGCCGAGGCCTTGGGTGTGCACTACCAGACCATCGGCTACCTGGAACGGGGCGAGTACAGCCCCAGCCTCCACCTGGCGTTGCGCATCGCGAAGTACTTCGAGGTCCCGGTGGAGGTCGTCTTCTCCACCGACCCCTTCCCCCGGATCGGTCAGTAGCGACTCTCCCGTTCCGCCCGCGGCGGAGCTCCGCCGCGAACTACAGGAAGGGGTCGGGGCCGGCCCAGCCGTAGGTGTCGCGCTGACGGACTTCCGTCAACTCCTCCTCGGACAGCACACGCGGGCGACCGATCTGGCGGGCCCGGAGGTAGGTGGCGCTCAGCCAGTCGAGCAGGCGCAGGTTCTCCAGTGCGTGCTCCAGATCGCGACCCAGCGCCACGCCACCGTGCCCCGCCAGCAGCGCGGCGTCCCGGCCCTTGAGCGCCTTGACCGCCTGGTCGGCGATGTCACCACCGCCGTAGGGCGTGTACGGGGTGACGGCGACGGCGCCGCCCAGGCCGGCGGCGCGGTGGTGGATGGGGGGCAGTTCCACATCGACGGTGGACACCGCCACCGCGTCGGCGGTGAACGCGTTGACCACGGCGGTGACGTCGCGATCGTGGTCGGCGGCCTGTCGGTGCACCGCCATGTGCAGGGTGGTCTCGGCGGCCGGATCGCGCCGACCTTCCAGCATCCGGTCGTCCAGGGACATGACCGGGCAGTCCTGGGGCTGGATCTGGTCCAGCGGTACGCCGTGCGGGGTGACGACCACCAGCTCGCCGCGTCGGACGCTGACGGTGCCCGCTTCGCCGGGGGCGATACCCGGGTGCCGGGCGATGGAGCGAGCGGTCAGACAAACGTCACGGCGTTCTTGTTCGAGCAGCATGCGTTCCTCGATGGGGTTCGCGGGCGGCGGTCGCACGGGGGACGACCCGGGCGAGCGGGACGAACCAACTTAGGTACACCTAATGTACGTCAAAATCTTGTCCTTGTATTCCCCAGAGCGGAGTGTTCCGTGCTCACGACCTCGGCCGTCGACGTAGGTCTGTGCCCAGGCCGGTGACCGAGGCCACTGACCGGGGTCCCCAACGGCACACCGGACGTTTTGCCTGTTCAGTGGGCTTATGGGACGTTGTGCGAAGTGTCCTACGAAAGAGGTCGTTTGTGACTATCAATCCCGGGCAGATGGGCTCCGTGAACCAGAGCAACGCAACCCTGCCGTCCGTGCCGTACCTGTCAGCCCCCGGGACGGCCACCGCCACCAGCCTGTACATCGACGGGGAGTGGCGCGCGGCGAAGAACGGACGGGTCCGGGAGATCCTGGACCCCGCCGACGCATCCGTTCTGACCGTCGTCAGTGAAGGTGGACGCGCCGACACCGAGGCGGCCATCGCCGCCGCCCGGCGCGCCTTCGACACCGGGGAGTGGCGCCGCACCGACGCCGCCCACCGCGGCCGCGTCCTCGACGGGATCGCCGACCTGTTGCAGCGAGACCGCGAGGAGATCGCGGTCATGGAGTCCCTCGACACCGGCAAGACCATCGAAGAGGGAGGCATGGACGTCGACGACGTCACCGACGTCTTCCGTTACTACGCCGGTCTGGCCGACAAGGACGCGGGCCGACTGGTCTCCGCGCCCGAGGGCGTGCACAGCAAGGTCGTGTACGAGCCCGTCGGTGTCTGCGGCATGATCACGCCGTGGAACTACCCGCTGCTCCAGCTCGCCTGGAAGATGGCCCCCGCCATCGCGGCCGGGAACACCATGGTGATCAAGCCCAGCGAGGTCACCCCGGTCACCACCGCCAAGCTGGTGGAGCTGTCCACCGAGGCCGGCATCCCCTCGGGCGTGGTCAACCTGGTCCTGGGCAGCGGCCCCGAGGCCGGTGCGCCCCTGTCCGAGCACCCCGACGTCGACCTGATCTCCTTCACCGGCGGACTGGTCACCGGGCGCCGGATCATGGCGGCGGCCGCCGAGACCGTCAAGAAGACCGCCCTGGAGTTGGGCGGCAAGAACCCGAACATCATCTTCCCCGACGTCGACCTGGACACCGCCGTCGACTACGCGCTCAACGCCGCTTTCTTCCACTCCGGACAGGTGTGTTCGGCGGGTGCGCGCCTGATCGTGCACGACGACATCCACGACGCCTTCACCACCGAACTCGCCCGCCGCGCCGAGGCCATCCGCATCGGTCGCGGTCAGGACGAGGGCGTGCGCTGTGGTCCACTGGTCTCCGCCGAGCACCGCGCCAAGGTCGAGAAGGCCGTGGCCCGGGGTGTGGAGGAGGGCGCCCGGATCATCGCCGGCGGCAAGCGCCCCGACGACGCCGCACTACGTGACGGCTACTTCTACCGCCCCACCGTGTTCGTGGACTGCGACCGCACCATGGACATCGTGCAGACCGAGGTGTTCGGCCCGGTCGTGACCGTCGAACGCTTCGAGACCGAAGAACAGGCGATCGAACTCGGCAACGACACCGACTACGGACTCTCCGGCGGTGTGTGGACCGACGACACCGCCAGAGGCGAGCGCGTGGCCTCCGCCCTGCGCCACGGCACCGTGTGGATCAACGACTACGGTCCCTACTTCCCCGGAGCGGAATGGGGCGGCTTCGGCCGCAGCGGGATCGGCCGTGAGCTGGGCCTGGCCGGACTCGACGAGTACCGCGAGGCCAAGCACGTCTACCGCAACCTGGCCCCCGAACCGCAGCGCTGGTTCGGCTGACAGACATCGGCCCCGGTGACGGCGACGCCCGGGGCCAACGGCCACCCGTCGGCGCGGAACCGTCCGCCGCGTCGACGGGTGTCCCCTCGACGATCGAAGAACGTCAGAAGAACAACCGAAGACATCACCTTCGCAACACAGGTCGGTTTCCCCGGGACCCCCGTGAGAGACCAACGAGAGGAATCGGTCCGTGTCCGATCAGGAACACACCTACGACTACGTCATCGTCGGCGGTGGAACAGCGGGTTCGGTGATCGCCAATCGCCTCACCGAGGACCCCGACACCACCGTCTGCCTCATCGAGGGCGGCCCCGACGACCGGGACCTGGAGCACGTGCTCCGGCTCCGTGACTGGCTGAGCGTCCTCGACGGCGAACTCGACTACGGCTACCGGACCACGGAGCAGCCCAACGGCAACTCCCACATCCTGCACTCGCGCGCCCGCGTACTGGGCGGCTGCTCCTCCCACAACACGCTGATCAGCTTCCGGCCGTTCGCCGAAGACCTCGACGAATGGGTCGCCGCCGGCGCCGAGGGCTGGGACAACGCCACCGTCCAGTCCTACGCCGACCGGATCAAGTGCAACATCGTCCCCATCGCCGAGAAGGACCGCAACGCCATGGTCAAGGACTGGGTGTCCTCGGCCTCGGAGGCGGCGGGAGTCCCGGTCATCGAGGACTTCAACGCCCTCACCTCGCACGGTGGCGGCTTCGCCGACGGCACCGGCTTCCTGTCCATCGCCTACGACCCCTACACCGGCTACCGGTCCTCCGCCTCGGTCGCGTACCTGCACCCCATCATGGACGTGCGCCAGAACCTGACCGTGCTGCTGGAGACCTGGGTCGACAAGGTCCTGTTCGACGGCGACCGCGCCACCGGCGTGAGCGCGACGACCTCCGGCGGCGAACGGATCACCGTCCAAGCCCGCCACGAGGTCGTCCTCGCGGCCGGAGCCGTCGACAGCCCCCGTCTGCTGATGCTGTCCGGTGTCGGTCACGCCCAAGACCTGGAATCGGTGGGGATCACGCCCCACCACGACCTGGCCGGGGTGGGAGCGAACCTCCAGGACCACCCCGAGTCGATCATCATGTGGGAGACCAACGAGCGGGTCCCCGAGAACACCGTGATGGACTCCGACGCGGCCCTGTTCGTGCGCCGCGACGAGAGCGACCCGCGCCCCGACCTGATGTTCCACATCTACCAGATCCCCTTCGACGACAACACGAAGCGGCTGGGCTACGACTCACCGGAGGACGGGTACGCGGTCTGCATGACCCCCAACATCCCGCGATCCCGGTCCCGTGGTCGGCTCTACCTCACTTCCGCCGACCCCAAGGTCCAGCCGGCCCTGGACTTCCGCTACTTCACCGACCCCGACGGCTACGACGAGCGGACCATCGTCGACGGGCTGAAGATCGCCCGCGAGGTCGCCGCCACCGAACCGTTCAAGTCCTGGATCAAGCGTGAGGTCGCCCCCGGGCCGAAGATCCAGAGCGATGAGGAACTGTCCGAGTACGGACGTCGTGCCGCCCACACCGTCTACCACCCGGCGGGAACCTGCCGGATGGGCGCGGCCGACGACGACGGAGCGGTCGTCGACCCTCGCCTGCGCGTCCGTGGGCTCAAGGGGCTGCGCGTCGCCGACGCCTCGGTCTTCCCGACCCTGCCCACCCCCAACCCGATGGTCATGGTCCTGGCCCTGGGTGAGCGCGCCGCCGACCTGATCCGTCAGGACCGGTCCGCTGAGAAGGGGGAGAGCCGATGAGCACCCAGGCCACCGAATCTGCTCCGGACCTCGACGCCACAGACGTGACCTTCTCGGTCCGCAACCTGTGGAAGATCTTCGGCAAGAACGCAGACAAGGTCATCGGTACCGACCTGGAACGCGCCGACCGCGACCGCGTCAAGGAGGAGACCGGCTGCACCGTCGCGGTGCGCGACGTCTCCTTCGACGTGCGTCCGGGCGAGATCTTCGTGGTGATGGGCCTGTCCGGGTCCGGTAAGTCCACGCTCATCCGGTGCCTGACCCGGCTGATCGAACCCACGTCCGGTTCGGTGCGACTGGACGGTGAGGACATCGAGCAGGCGAGCGACCAGCGCCTGCGCGAACTGCGCCGGCACAAGATGGCGATGGTCTTCCAGCACTTCGGACTCCTGCCCAACCGTCGGATCATCGACAACGTCGCCTACGGTCTCGAAGTGCGCGGGATGGCGCGTGAGGAACGTTACGCGCGCGCCCGCGAGATGATCGACATGGTCGGACTGTCCGGGTACGAGAACGCGCGCCCCGGCGAACTCTCCGGCGGCATGCAACAGCGTGTGGGTCTGGCCCGCGCCCTCGCCGTCGACCCGCAGGTCCTGCTGTTCGACGAGCCGTTCAGCGCACTGGACCCGCTGATCCGTCGCGACATGCAGAACGAGGTCGTCCGGCTGCAACGCGAGCTGAACAAGACCTCGGTGTTCATCACCCACGACCTCCAGGAGGCGCTCAAGCTGGGCGACCGCATCGCCATCATGCGCGACGGCGAACTCGTCCAGGTCGGTACCCCGGAAGAGGTCGTGGGTCGCCCCGCCAACGCCTACGTCGCCGACTTCACCTCCGACGTCGCGCGCACCACCGTGCTCACCGCCCGCTGGCTGGTACGCGACGCGTTCCCGGGGGAACGCACCGACGGGCCGACCACCGCGCCCGGCACCGTCCTGGCCCAGGTCCTGCCGATGCTCGCCGCCAGTACCGCTCCGGTCCGGGTCGTGGAGGGCGACACCCTCCTCGGTTACGTGGGCCGCGACGACGTGCTGCGCGCCATCGCCGAGGACCAGTTGAACGACGTGGACCAGGTGGCCGCGATCGTGGAGGAGACGGTCGAGGAGATCCCCGAGGGGGCCGTCGACCACGGCGACGTCACGTCGCCCGGGGACGGTGCGTGACATGGCCACGGTGACCGAACCGGCCGGTGACACGGCGACCGGCCCGTCGGGTTCCAAGGACACGGGCTCAAGGGGCGCCGGGGGGTGGCTGCGCGGCAGTACCGTGCAGGCCCTGCTGGTGGTCGTGGTGCTCGTCGCCGGCTACTGGGCGGCCCGCCTGATGGGCGACCCGTCCTGGGCGGGCGGTTTCCCGACGGCGATCGGCGACCGCTTCATGGCGTGGCTCGACGGGATCTACGCCTGGGTCGTGGAGAACCGCAACGACAGCCCGCTGTTCCTCTACTTCTTCAACTACGTCTCGGTGGGACTGGGATCGGCGGTCGTGCTGATCAACCAGTTCCTGGACTTCCTCACCTGGTCGGGCGTGACCGCGCTCGGTCTGTTCGTCTCCTGGCGGTTCGCCGGGTGGCGGGTGGCGCTGCTGGTGCTGGCCACCTTCGCGGTGTTCGCGCTGACGGGCCTGTGGAACGAGTCGATGACGACGCTGTCGCTCATCGTCACGGCGGTCTTCATCGCCCTGCTGTTCGGCGTTCCGCTCGGCATCCTCGCCGGACGCAGCGAGGCGTTCTACCGTGGTCTGCGACCGCTGCTGGACTTCATGCAGATCATGCCGGCGTTCGCCTACCTGCTGCCGTTCGTGCTGCTGTTCGGCATCGGCAACCCGGCGGCGGCCGTCGTCACCGCCGTGTACGCGCTTCCACCGGTCGCGCGGATCACGGCGCTGGCCATCCGTGAGGTCCCCAAGGGTGCGATCGAGGCGACGACGTCGCTGGGTTCCACGCCCTGGCAGATCCTCACCAAGGTGCAGCTGCCGTTGGCCAAGCGCACCATCCTGCTGGGCGTGAACCAGACCATCATGCTCGCGGTCTCCATGGTCGTGATCGCGTCGGTGATCGGCGCCGGTGGTCTGGGCGACGCCATCTACCAGGCCCTGTCCAAGGTCAACGTCGGGCAGGCGTTCCAGGCCGGTGTGGCGATCGTGATGTTGGCGATCGCGATGGATCGGGTCACGGGCGCGGTCGGCCACGGCACGCACGTCCCGCACATCCCCGAGCGGTACCGGCTGCCGGTCTCGGCGATCGGTCTCGCCGCGATCATCACGGCCGCCGCGACCGGTCGACTCTTCGGACTCGGCGGATGGCCGCGCGACATGGCGGTCGACATCGCGGACCCGGTCAACGCCGTCTACGAGTGGATCCAGTCGGAGATCGGCGACTTCACGGCGGTATTGGGAACGTGGTTGTTGAACGGGGTGCTGAGCCCGCTCAGTGCCCTGCTCACCGGGTCACCCTGGTGGTTGGTGGTCCTCGCCGCCGCCGCGCTGGGTTGGATCTTCGCGGGTGGACGCACCGCCCTCGTGTCCGCGGCGGCCTTCGTCGCCATCGGTCTGCTGGGTGTGTGGGACAACGCCATGGACACCCTGTCCCAGGTGCTGGTGGCTTCCGCGGTCACCATCGCGCTGGGCGTGGTCCTCGGCGTGCTGATGTCGCGCAACGACGTCTTCGCCGCGATCCTGCGGCCGATCCTGGACGCCATGCAGACCCTGCCGCCGTTCGTGTACCTGATCCCGGCGGTCGCACTGTTCACCATCGGTCGGGTTCCGGCCCTGGCGGCGGCGGTCATCTTCGCCCTGCCTCCGGTGATCCGGCTGGTCAACGACGGAATCCGCGGGGTGCCCGCGAGCACCATCGAGGCGGCCGCGTCGCAGGGTTCCACCAAGTGGCAGCTGCTCACCAAGGTGGAGCTTCCGATGGCGCGCGGCTCGCTGCTGCTGGCCGTCAACCAGGGCATCATCCTCGTGTTGTCCATGGTGGTCATGGGCGCTCTGGTGGGTGCCGGTTCGCTCGGCTTCGACGTGGTCTTCGGGCTCTCCCAGAACATGCTCGGACTGGGTCTGGCCTCAGGTCTGGCCATCGTCTGCCTGGGACTGTTCCTGGATCGGGTCACGCAGGGAAGGAGGGCACACCGTGCCTAGGTTGCTGAGAAGGGACACCCTGCTCCGGTTGGCCGCGGTGGGGCTGGCGTTGGTGATGGTGAGCTCCTGCGCGGTGCGAACCGACCAGATCGCCAGGGACCCCAACACGGTGCGCGTCGCCGTCAACGGGTGGGTCGGCTACGAGGCCAGCGCCGTGGTGTTGGAGCACATCCTCAAGGAGGAGATGGGCTACCAGGTACAGCTGGTCCGGCTGGAGGAGCAGCCCTCGTGGCAGGCCCTTGACCAGGGGGTCCTGGACGTGATCCTGGAGAACTGGGGACACGAGGACCTGTACGAGCTCTACGGCCCCGAGGGCAACGACACCGTCGTGGACGGTGGGTCTACCGGCAACGACGGTGTGATCGGTTGGTACATGCCCGCCTACGTGGCGGAGGAGTATCCCGAGATCACCACGCTGGAGGGGATCAAGGAGCACGCCGAGATCTTCCGGACCGCCGAGACCGGTGACAAGGGCGAGTTCCTGGGTGGTTCGCCCGGCTTCGCCACCCAGGACCAGGGGATGATCAACGCCTTCGACCTCGACATCGAGATCGTCTACGCCGGTTCCGAGGCGTCCCAGGTCACCGAGGTGCGGCGCCGGTACGCCAACGAAGAACCGGTCCTGTTCTACTTCAACGAACCGCAGTGGCTGCAACAGGAACTGGACCTGGTCAAGGTCGACTTCCCGGACCACTACGACGGTTGCGACGCCGACCTGGAGTTCGTGGACTGCGACTACCCGCTCTACGACCTGAACAAGATCTTCCGCAAGGGCTTCGTCGAGGACGGGGGCGACGCCTACCGGTTCCTGGACGACTGGCACTGGACCAACGCCGACCAGAACGAGGTCGCGGCGATGATCGCCGACGAGGGGCTGGATCCGTCGGAGGCCGCGGAGATCTGGGTGGAGGAGAACCCGGACGTGTGGCGTGAGTGGCTCCCCGAGGGCTACGAGACGCGCTGACCACACGCGACCGAGCACACCAGAGGAGAGGGGGCGGGGACCGATCGGTCCCCGCCCCCTCCTTTTGTTCCGCGAAAGGTACTACCAAGGTGCTACTTTTCGTCTACCGTGGAGGCATGTCCGCTGAGAAGCTTTCCGTGTCCCTTGAGGCCGAGACCGTCGAACGTGCCCGCCGTGCGGCCGAGCGCGAGGGCATCCCCCTGTCCAGGTGGCTGAACAAGGCCGCGGTCAGAGAAGCGGATCTCGCCGAGGCACAGGCGGCCTTGGAGGCGCACTTCGCCGAACACGGCGAACCCTCACCTGAGGAAAGGGCCGAGGCGAGGGCCGAGCTGGAGGCTTCTGGTGTCGGCGGACCCATCCCGTTGGATGAGGTCGAGGCCGGCGAGGAAGCCTTGGCGCATTTGGACCGTGTGAGCGAGGTGGCCGAGGAATGACGGTACTGCGTCCCCGAGGCCTGATCCTCGATGCGGGAGCTCTCCTCCAAGCGGAGGCCAAGCCCAAGGGAAGTGTATGGACCTACTGTCTCCAAGAGGTCGGGGCCGGGCGTCGACCACTTCTGCCGGCCATCGTTCTGGCGCAGGTATGGCGTGAAGGGGCTCGCCAAGCGGTCATGGCCCGCTTGGTGAAGGTCTGCGAGGTAGTGCCCTTCGACGAAGTCGCGGCCAAGCGCGTCGGCGCCCTACTCGGTGCGTCGGCGACCAGTGATGTGGTGGACGCGATGGTGGTGTTGACCGCCATCAGGACGCGGTTCACAGTGGTCACCTCCGACCCGGGGGACATCTCCGAGATCGCTGCCTCCGTCAACTATCGGGTCCCCCTGATCACGGTCTGACACAGGGTGCCGAGGGCGGGGCCGATCGGTCCCGCCCTCGGTCGTGGTCACTTGCTCCGTGGGGTGGTAGAGGTGAGAACCCCTCATGTCCTCGCCCTCCCACGGAGTGGATCCGCATGCGCCAGGGACGACTGGTCACGATGCTCGGCACGGTCCTGCTGCTGGACGTGCTCCGGATCTTCCTGCCCTCGCTGATCACGCTCTTCGGACAGGCCGGCGTCACCGGACCCGCGCTCATGGGCGCGTTCGCCCTCGTCTGGTTCCTGGCGCCCTTCCCGTTCGTGTACCTGGCCCGATGGGTGCCGTCCCTGGCACTGGCGCTGTCCTCGGGCGGGCTGCTCGCGGTCGGTCGGGTGGTGCTCCAGGCCACCGAGGGTGGTGGACCGCAGCTGTACCTGGCCTCGTCCCTGGTGGGCCTGGGCGTGGTGGGTCTGGTGTGCACCGTGATGGCGACGGTGACCGACGGTCGGGTGAGCGCGCTCGGGGTGATGACCGGAGTCGTCGCCGGGGTGGCGGCGTCGACCGCGCTGCACACGGTGCTCGACACCGTGGACCCGCTGTGGCGGGACGGCGCGTTCGTCTGGATCGGGGTCGTACTCCTGGCGACGGCCTACGTCGGCGCCTCGATTCGCGCCTGGCGGGCCACCTCGGTCCCACCGATGCCGACCCCGCCCCGGAGTTGGCTCGCCCTGGGGCCGCTGCTCTTCCTGTCCGGTCTGTACACCGCGAACCCGGCGGTGGCCGAGACGATCGGTGGGACCCCCTACGCGGCGTCCGCCCTCGCGGTGGTGGCCGTGGCCTCCATCGCCGTGGCCGCCCACCCGAGATGGGTCTCCCCGAACCCCTACGTACCCCTGGCGGTACTGCTCGCGGTCCTGGCCACCCTGGCGCTGGCCGCACACCTGCCCGGCGACGCGCCGGGGGCACCGCCGGTGTGGACCCTGATCGCCCCGCTGCTCGGGCAACTCGCCCTGGCGGCCTGCGCGGGGTGGGCCGCCACGGACACCGTCACGGCGGCCTCACCGACCCGCACCGGTGTCCTCGCCACCCTGGGGCTGCTCGGCTTCGTGGTGCTGGTGTTCGCCTTCTACGCCGCCTACGACCTGCACGTGCCCAACACCTACGTGCCGTTCGCCGCCCTGCTCATGCTCGTCGTGGCGGTCCTGCCCCGCATGGGACGCGCGGTGCCGCCACCACCCGAACACGTGCTCCCGGCGACCGCCGTCGCGGCCGCGCTCACCCTCGTCGTCACGATCGCCGCGCCCCTGGCCCGACCGGAGACCGACACCCCCGAACCCTCCATCGACGGTCTACGCGTGGCCGCCTACAACGTGCGCATGGGCTTCGGGATGGACGGACGCTTCTCCGTCGCCGAACAGGCGGACACCCTGCGCGAACTCGACGCCGACGTGATCGCGCTGAGCGAGGTGGACCGCGGTTGGCTGCTCAACGGCGGCCACGACGGGTTGTCCCTGCTCGCCGAGGACCTGGGCATGACCGCCTACTGGGGCCCGGCCGACGGCCCGTTCTGGGGCGACGCGGTGCTCACGAACCTTCCGGTCTCCTCGGTGCGCGGCCACGTTCTGCCCGAGAGCGGCCCCACCGGCGCACAGGCCTTGGAGGTCACCGTCGACCACGACGGAACCGAGGTCACCGTGCTCTCCACGCACCTGCAACCCGAGGACTACGACCTGGGGAATCGCACCGCCCGGGAACAGCTGGACGGGCTCTTCGACATCGCGGATACCGCCCACGAACGAGGGACACCGGTGGTGGTCACGGGCGACCTCAACTTCGAACCCGAGGAACTGCCACTGGGGGAGGTCCTGCACGACGCCTTCGCCGACGTGCGCCCGTTCCCCACCATGGCCGCCGACACCCGCTCCGACCAGCAGATCGACCACATCCTCGTCACCGAGGAGCTGACGGCGAGCGATCCGGCCAACCCGGACGTGCCCCACTCCGACCACCGACCCGTCGCCGTCACCCTCACCCACCGGCCGGAAGGATGAGAACGACCCCGGGGCGGATGCCCCGGGGTCGGGGCCGTCAGTGGCCCGGACGTTCGTAGTGCAGGCGCCTGCTCACCCAGTAGACGTTGACGCAGGCGGCGACGAATCCGGCGCCCAGGAGCACCACCAACCAGGTCTCGTCGGTCCAGAGCATGGCGGCGCCCGTTCCCAGCAGCAACACCAGAGCCCCGAACACGGCCAGGATCAGCCGAAAACCCAGGGCACTGGCCGGGCGGTCGTGACTCCCGAGAGCGCCCCTCAGCCTTCCGCGTCTGGCGCGTTCCATGTGCGTCCACCTCCTCCCCACAGTCCTACCCCAGCGGCCCGAGACCTTAGCCCCGGGGGCGGCGACGGAGGGAGGCCAGAACCACCGCGCTCCAGGAACGAGAGCGAGAGTTTTCGGAGAATCCAAGCAGAAGCGGCCGGGCACTTTAGGATTTTCTTAAGTCGAGTTGGTCTTGGGAGTAGGGAGCCGCGGAGCGTGTGGGAGATCCTGATGACCTCTGAGGTGGCAGGTTTCCTGGAAACGCTCTACGAGACCGAATAGAAAGAGCCACACCCTGGTGAACCAGGCGATCCTTGTGTTGGAGCGTAACGGCCCCGCAGAGGGGCGACCGTTGGTGGACACAGTGGTCGGTTCGGTGATGGACAACCTGAAGGAGCTTCGGCCCGGGTCGGCCACGGGGAGTGAGGTGCGCGTCCTGTTCGCTTTTGATCCTTGGCGCTCGGCGATCCTCTTGGTCGCAGGGGACAAGTCCGGTCGTTGGAAGAGTGGGTACCGGGACGCGGTTCCTGAGGCGGAGCGTCTTTACCGGGACCATCTACAGGAACGTGAAGGGGAAGGGGCCTGATGAGCGGGTACCAGAGCTGGCGAGGGAGCGGGCACCTGGAACGGGCGGTAGCCGATGCCGGCGGTCCCGAGGAATTCGAGACCGGTGTGGGACGTCTCCGTGACCGGGCGCAGGCGTGGCGCCTGATGGAGATGCGTAAGCACCGAGGACTGGACCAGGCTCAGGTGGCGGAGCGGATGGGGATCTCCGTCGCCCGAATCTCCCAGATCGAGTCCGGGGACGTCTCCACCCGTGACGTACTCGACCGCTACGTCTCGGCGCTCGGTGGCACGTTGATGATCATCGCGGACTTCGGCGATGAGCAGCTGAAGGTCGGCTGAGGCTCCGGGAACGGCAAAAGGGGGCGTCCACCGGGACGCCCCCTCGATCAGGTCGAAGTGCTACACGCCGTTCATCACGGCGGGAATGGCCGCCTCGTAGGAGGTGCGCAGGTCCGTCAGGGCGATCTCGACGACGCCGCCCGGGTGCGTCACCGTGAGGCTGTCACCGCCTACCGTGCCGATCTGGGTGACCGGGACGCCGTGTTCGCCGGCCAAGGCCACGAACTCCTCCTCTTGGCCGGGCTCGACCGCGACGATCGCGCGGGCGCCCGACTCGCTGAACAGCTCCGTGAAGGCGTCACCGTCCAGTTCCACGCGCAGGCCCTTGCCGCCGCGCAGCGCCGACTCGGCCAGTGCCACGCCCAGGCCGCCGTCGGACAGGTCGTGCGCGGCCGCCGCCAGACCACGCTCGGCCGCGGTGGCCAGGACCTCGCCCAGGGCGGCCTCGGCTGCCAGGTCCACCTTCGGGGGCAGGCCGCCCAGGTGTTCGTGGATCACGTCGGCCCAGGCCGAACCGCTGAACTCGGGACGGGTCTCGCCCAGCAGGAACACCCGCGAGCCCTCGGAGTCGAAGCCCGAGCGCAGGCGACGGTTCACGTCGTCGATCACGCCGAGCACGCCGATGACCGGGGTCGGGTTGATCGGCACGTCGCCGGTCTGGTTGTAGAAGCTGACGTTGCCGCCGGTCACCGGGGTGCCCAGCTGCTGACAGGCGTCGGCCAGGCCACGGGTGCTCTCGGCGAACTGCCACATCACCCCGGGGTCCTCGGGTGAACCGAAGTTGAGGCAGTTGGTGACCGCGAGCGGTCGCGCGCCGGTGACCGAGACGTTGCGGTACGCCTCGGCGTAGGCCAGCCGGGTGCCCGCGTACGGGTCCAACCGGGTGAACCGGCCGTGGCCGTCGGTGGCCAGGGCCACCCCGCGGTCGGAGTCGTCGGAGATCCGGATCATCCCGGAGTCGTGCGGGGTCGACACCACCGTGTCGCCGCGCACGTAGCTGTCGTACTGCTGGGTGATCCAGGTGGGATCGCCCACGCCGGGGGAGCCCAACACCCGCAGGAGCTGTTCGCGCAGCTCCGGGTCACCCTGCGGGCGCGGCAGCTTCGCGGCGTCGTCGGCCTGTAGCGCGTCCTGGGACTCCGGGCGCGCGTACGGGCGCCGGTAGACGGGGCCCTCGTCGGAGGCGGTCCGCGGCGGCATGTCCACGATGGTCTCGCCGTGCCAGGTCATGACCAGGCGACCGCCGCGCTCGGCCTCCTCGGGGGTCACGTCGGTGACCTCGCCGATCTCGTCGGCGAGGACGCCCCACTTGTCGCAGATCGCGAGGAAGTCGGCCATCTTGGCCGGCTCGACGATCGCCATCATGCGTTCCTGCGACTCGCTCATGAGGATCTCCTCAGGGGTGAGCCGGTGGTCGCGCAGCGGGACCTTGTCGAGTTGGACGTTCATGCCACCGGTGCCACCCGCCGCCAGTTCGGTGGTGGCGCAGGAGATCCCGGCCGCGCCGAGGTCCTGGATGCCGACCACCATGTCCTTGGCGTACAGCTCCAGGCTGCACTCGATGAGCAGCTTCTCCATGAACGGGTCGCCGACCTGGACACTGGGCCGCTTGGTGTGCGACTCCTCGTCGAAGTTGGCGCTGGCCAGTACGGAGGCGCCGCCGATGCCGTCCGGGCCGGTGCTGGAACCGAACAGCACCACCTTGTTGCCCGGGCCCGGAGCCTGCGCCAGCTTGATGTCCTCGTGCCGCATCACACCCACGCACAGGGCGTTGACCAGCGGGTTTCCGAGGTAGCCGGCTCCGAAGCCGATCTCGCCGCCGATGTTGGGCAGGCCGAGGCAGTTGCCGTAGAAGGAGATGCCGGAGACCACCCCGGGAAGCACCCGCTTGGTGTCGTCCGCCTCCAGCGGCCCGAAACGCAGCGCGTCCATCACGGCGACGGGACGGGCGCCCATGGTGAGGATGTCGCGGACGATGCCGCCCACGCCGGTGGCCGCGCCCTGGTGGGGTTCGACGAAGGACGGGCTGTTGTGCGACTCGATCTTGAAGGTGACGGCTCGTCCGTCACCGACGTCCACCACACCCGCGTTCTCGCCCATGCCCACGAGCAGGGCGTCGTTGTCGGGAGCCTTCTCCCCGAACTGGCTCAGGTGCACCTTGGAGGACTTGTAGGAGCAGTGCTCGCTCCACATCACTGAGTAGATCGCCAGCTCGGAGGCGGTGGGGCGGCGGTCCAGGATCTCGCGGACCCGCTCGTACTCGTCCTTGGCCATACCCAGTTCGGCGTACGGCTGAGGGATGTGGGGGGTGTCGTTCGCCGCGATGACGGTGTCGAGGCCGGGTACTTCAGACATGCGGTTGTTCCGTTCGGGTGTCGCGGAGTTGCGCGGATGGTTCAGGCCGAGCCTTGGCAGTGTCCGCCGCCCGGCACCGGATCAGTAGGCGGGCATGCCCGCGTTGCCCAGCATGATGACCGGGACGGAGTCGCCCGGGGAGGAGGAGTCGGCCACCAGGGTGTCGCCGTCGGTGAGGACGGATTCGGTGAGCTCGACGTCGTCGGGGGAGTCGGCCTCGGGCGGCAGCTCCTGCTCCCAACCGTTGGCGAGCAGGTGCTCGTACACCGTCCCGACCGCCTCGTCGGTGTCCATGTCGAGCGCCTCGCCCTCCTCACCGGCGACGAGGATCAGTCGGAAGCAGATGCTTCCGTTGCAATGGGCCTCGTCCTGGTCCACGTAGGTGAACCCGGAGGGTGGGCTGCCCAGGGCGTCGACGTCGGGTGGTGGCTCCTGCTGTTGCCCGTCCGGCGTCCCTTGTTGCCCCTGGCCCTGCCCCTGTTCGCCCTGGCCCTGTTGTCCTTGGGCCACGGGGGCGGCGTTGAACGACTGGAACAGGCCGATGGCCCCGGAGATCACCAGGCCGACCACGACCAGCCCCACCAGTACGAACATGGTCTTCCGGGAGCGCAGCAGCGCCATCATCGCGAGGATCGTCCCCCTGTCGGGTGTAGGGGCCGGCGGAACGGCCCGAGTGGATCAGACCTGCGCCGGGGTACCGGACGCCAGGTGGCTCAGGATCGAGGTGAAGAAGCCCAAACCCTCGGTGGAGGGGCCGGTGAGGGCCTCCACTGCGTGTTCGGGGTGCGGCATGAGGCCGACCACGTTGCCGTGCTCGTTGGCGACGCCGGCGATGTCGCGACGCGAACCGTTGGGGTTGGCGCCCACGTAGCGGGCGATGACCCGGCCCTCGGCCTCCAACCGGTCGAGGGTGGCCTCGTCGGCGACGTAGCCGCCCTCACCGCTCTTGAGGACGACGAGGATCTCCTGACCCTCGTCGTAGGCGTTGGTCCAGGCGGTGCTCGTGTTCTCCATCCGCAGGACCTGGTCGCGGTTGACGAACCGCAGTGAGGAGTTGCGGGTGAGCGCGCCGGGCAGCAGGTGGCTCTCGCACAGGATCTGGAAGCCGTTGCAGATGCCCAGGACCGGAAGGGCGCCCGAACGCGCCGCCGGGACCAGCTCGGACATCAGCGGGGCGAAGCGGGCGATGGCACCGCAGCGCAGGTAGTCGCCGTAGGAGAAGCCGCCGGGCAGAACGACGGCGTCGACCCCCTTGAGGTCGGCGTCGGCGTGCCACAACGGGACGGGTTCGGCGCCGGCCAGGGACACGGCGCGAGCGGCGTCCTTGTCGTCAAGGGAGCCGGGGAAGGTGACAACGCCCACACGGGCTGTCATGAGCACACTCCGAGATCGTGGTTCGACGGGGAGAAGTTCGGTGCCCGACCCCGCCACGAGGACGGTGGGTCCGCTACCCCCGCAGCGTACCCGCTCACCTGTGCTCGGGTACGACGGTCACCCCGTTGGAGGAGGCTCCGACTGTGTGATCCTCTGAAGGAAACCCCGTCTGAAGGGGTCGTGGGTGTGCGACCGGACAGTCCTCGTGGTGTGTGTCACGTCCCGCCTTTTCCGTCTTGACGCTTCTTGCTACCAGGGGAGGGCCCGGCTGTTAGAGCAGGGCGAAGCGGGCGTGTGGGTTCTCTCCCGCGTGCTCCGGGTCGCACGACGTGGCCCGTTTGCGCAGGATGACGGTGGTACGGGGCTCCCCACGGAAGTCGACCTCGTCCATGAGGTACCGCATCAACGAGATGCCCCTGCCCGATTCCGTTTCCAGACCCGGGAGGGGCGTGTGCGGTGAGGTGAACCTGTCGGCGAGCGCCGCCATGTCCGGTGCCCTGCCGCTATGGGAGACCCGCATCTCGTACCAGCCGGGGGCGAACTCGGTCTCCACCTCGTAACCGGCGTTCGGCCCGCCGTGCTCGATGGCGTTGGCACAGGCCTCCGAGACGGACAGCAAGATGTCGTCGACGCATTCCTGGCACAGTCCCGACCTGCTGAGAAGTGCGCCGAGCATGTCGCGGACTATGGCGACGGTGTACGTCCTTCGTGGGAGGGAGATCGAGAATACGGTGTCCATCCGTGAACCCCTCGTGCTCCGTGTCGTTGGCTACCCGGCGTCAGGAACCCTTCCCGAGGTCGCTCCGGGTAAAACGAACAGCCGCGCCCTCGGGGGGCACGGCTGAACAAGTCGGACCAAGTCGGACACTTCCGGCGCGTGGGTCCGGGGTGTGCGGCGCGGAGTGTGCGGGGAGGGTCAGGCGGGACGGACCTCGAAGTCCTCGATGACGGTGTTGGCGAGCAGGGTCTCGGCCAGGCGACGGACGTCGGCGAGCTTGGCCTCGTCCACCTCGCCCTCGACCTCGACCTCGAAGCGCTTGCCCTGGCGGACCTGGTCGATCCCCTCGAAACCGAGGCGGGAGCAGGCCCCGGCGATCGCCTGACCCTGGGGGTCCAGGATCTCGGGCTTGAGCATGACGTCAACCACGACGCGGGCCACAGGTCCTCCACAGGAAAACGGGAAAAAGGGGTATGCCATCGGTCCACCGTGCGAAGGGCGCGGGACGCACCTGGTGGCGACGCCAGCGTATGACACCCGGTGGTGAACACCGGCCTCGGCCAGGCGCCACGCCGGCTGTTTACCGCATGCTTACCGGTACCGGATACGGATTCGGTGGGTTCGTGACCCGTATCACGTGGATTGATGTCATCATTGGGAAGGTGATGCTGCGTCTAACAGAGTGGAAGTGATCGTTCCGGTCGTCCCGAGGGGGAATCTTGACGACTCTCGAAAAAGAACACGTCTCCACGAACGGTGAGGGGAAGGAAGAGACTCTCGACTTCGCCACCGAGGTCACACCGTTCGCAGACCAGCTCTACCCGACGGCCCTGCGCATGACGCGCAATCCGGCCGACGCCGAAGACCTCGTTCAGGAAACGTTCGCCAAGGCCTTCGCCAATTTCCACCAGTTCCGGGTCGGCACCAACCTGAGGGCCTGGCTTTACCGGATTTTGACCAATACCTTCATCAACAGCTACCGCAAGAAGCAGCGGGAGCCCCGCCAGGAGACCACCGACGAGATCAAGGACTGGCAGCTCGCCGCCGCCGAGACCCACACCTCGTCGGGCATGCGGTCGGCCGAGACCGAGGTCCTCGACCGTCTCCCGGACTCCGACATCAAGCAGGCGCTGGCTCGACTCCCTGAGGAGTTCCAGGAGGTCATCTACCTCGTGGACATCGAGGGCTACGCCTACAAGGAGGTCGCCGCGCGCATGGGAACACCCCTGGGCACGGTGATGTCGCGACTGCACCGCGCACGTCGCCAGCTCCGCGAGATGCTCGCCGACTACGGTCGTGAGCGCGGCATGAAGGTGTCCACGCCCAAGGCGCGAGCGGCCACCGAATAACGGTGATGGGAAGGCCCCTGAACGGGGCCGTGCGCGGCCCGGAATTCCCATGGGCCAGAGCGTCCCCGCCCCGTGTCGGCGGTGGTGTGGGGACGACGGAGTTCTCTCCGATCGGGTGGCCTCGCGCACACCTGGAGTGAATCGACGTAACGCGAGGTAAGACGCCCGAAGAAGTGGCGCAGGTCGCGACACCGCTCTCCCCGAAAGCCGGGAAATGAGCGTTTTCGCGCACTCGTGAAACCGCGTTCCGGACGAATTCGCCGACGCCCCCCACCGATTTATCACAGGAACCACACCGATGGTGACTCGCGGTCGGCATCGGTTCCGAACCCCTGCCCGGAAGCCGGAAACGGCGTTGCCCGGACCCCCGGCCGGGCTCGGAACGCCCTTCGACTCCGGTCTCAGTCCCGGTCCTCCATCGCGGTGACCGGTTCCGGACGCGCCGCGACGCCGGGTGTGAGCGGTGGTCCGGTCCGTCGTGACCGCATCCACACCACGGCCGTGATCACGGCGAGCAGCACGCAGGGCACGAGCATTACCGGTGACCCGGAGCCCGTCGACCGGTCCATGCCCTCGGTGAAGTCGGTGTGCGTGACGAGGGTGAGCAGGAAGGCGATCGTGTTGTTGACCGCGTGGATGACCACCGCGAGCTCCAACCCACCGGTGCGCCAGGTGATCAGGGCGAGGGTGGCGCCGAACGTGAAGTAGTAGAGGTTCAACCACGGGTCGAACGCGAAGTGCGCCACCATGAACAGCAGGCTGGAGACGACCACGCCGAGCAGGAGCGCCGTACGCGGTCCGCGCCCCCAGCTCGCGGCGACCCGGAAGGCCAGACCGCGGAAGCCGTACTCCTCACCGGCCGACTGCAACGGTGTCACCAGGATGACGATGCCGAGCATGAGGACGAGGTCGACGGTCGTCCACGAGGTCGTCGGGTAGGGCGTGAACACCGAGAAGGCGGTCAGGTAGACCGTCCAGATCGGCAGGATCACCAGCAGGGAACGGCCGAAGACATCGGGTCGAAAACGCGACAGGATCGAGTGCAGCGAGGCACCCTTCACCCCGTAGAGCCAGCGCTGGATCAGCATGCTCCACGGCAGGAGAACGGCCAGCCCGAGCATGCCCGTGGCGTGGGTCGCGGGGGTGAAGTCGGTGCCGCCGGTCATGATGCTGTCACGGCCGATCGCCACGTCGATGGCCACGCCCAAGAACACGAACGCGAAGGAGAAGAAGAGCAGTCCGCCCATGAGCAGCGTGAGCGCGGCGATGCCCCGCCAGATCCCGCGCTTGTCGCGGGCCAGGACCCGGTGGTAGGGGACTCCCGGCGGAACCGGCCGCGGACCGCGCCGCCGCTTGGTCGGTGCCGGCGGGGTGGGTGGTGCGGACACGCTCCCGGCGGCGGGGACGTCCGTGTGCGGGGAAGGTGCGCGGGATGCCGGTGGGGTGGATTCGGGGTGTTCGTCGTCGCGGTTCATACCTTGAACCTAAGTCCGCGGGGTGCTCACCCGGCAGTCCCCGGAATCACCGGTTCCGACTGCGATCCGCAGTGGCCGACACATGACGGATGTCATGCGCCGGCCGGCGCGGTGGACCGTGTCACGGGAGCTACCGGAGCTGTTGGATCTGGATGAGGTTGCCGCAGGTGTCGTCCAGGACCGCGGTGGTGACCGGGCCCATCGTCAGGGGTTCCTGGGTGAAGCGCACGCCCAGTTTCCGCAGACGTTCGTACTCGGCACGGACGTCGTCGACCGCGAAGGCGGTGGCGGGGATGCCGTCCTGGACCAGGGCCTCCTTGTAGGGGCCCACCGCGGGGTGTCCGGAGGGTTCGAGGACCAGTTCGGTGCCCTCGGGGTCCTCGGGAGAGACCACGGTCAGCCACCGTTGTTCGTCCACGGGTTCGCCCAGTGGGATGTCGTGCTTCTTCACGAAGCCGAGCACGTTCGTGTAGAAGTCCAGGGCCTTGACCTGGCTGTCGACGAAGACGCTGTTCAGGTGGATCCTCATGGCGTGCCGTCCTTCGTGTCGGGCCCGATCCACCGCTCGGCGATGTGTCGCAGCGGTTCCGGGTCGATGTCGTGGAACTTGTAACGCCCCTCCCGGCGACTCCTGACGAGTCCGGCACCCTCCAACACGGCCAGGTGCTGGGAGACGGCCTGCCGGGACATGCCGAGCTGGTGCTTCATGGTCAGTCGTCCGCAGAGCTCGAACAGGGTCTGCCCGGATCGTTCGGTGAGCTCGTCGAGGATCGTCCGCCGGGTGGGGTCGGCCAAGGCCTTGAAGATGTCGTCGGCCATGCGGCCACTATGGGCAAGTAACTACTTGCCTATCAACCCGTGAACAGCCCCTTCTTGGCAAAGTTCGAGCGCGCCCGAGAATCTTCATGCGCGAACTGTATGGGGTTGTTTCCTGGTTTTCGCTGATAACGGGGACCGGAGATCGCTAGGTTGTCCCTCGACAGCCGAGGTGACGACACCCTGGTGCCGGGAACCCTTCCAGCCCAGGTGTAGGGGATGATGATCCGTGAGGGAAGGTGGTCGGTATGGACGACATCAGGTTCACCATGGGTGTGCTCAATGTTTCCGACGCCGCCCGCTACCTGGGGACTCCACGCTCGACGCTCAACGATTGGGTGGGTGGCGCGGATGGGGCCCACGGACTGGTGCACGCCCTTCCCTCGATACCGAACCAGTCGATGGCGACCATGCCCTTCATCGCCTTGGCCGAGGTTCATGTCCTGCGTGCCTTGCGTCGCGCCGGAGTGCGTCCGCATCGAATCCGGCCTGCTCTGGAACGGCTCAGGCAGGAGTTCGGGGAATACGTGCTGGTGGCGCGCGAGCTGGCCACCGATGGTGTGGATGTCCTGTGGGACTTCTCCCGGACTTCCCAGGGCGAAGGCATCGTCGAGGGCACGACGGGTCAGCACGTGATGCGCGAGATCATCCAGGACTACCTGAAGTACGTCATCTGGGAGGACGACGAGTATCCGGAGAGGCTGCGGCTGATGGATACCGGACGACACGAGGTCGTCATCGACCCGTATCGGTTCTTCGGGCAACCGTTCTTCACGGAGTCGGGGGTGCGTGTGGCCGATGTAGCGGGGATGCTCAAGGCCGACGAGTCCCCCGAGGCGGTCGCTGATGAGTTCGGGATCGACGTCGACTCCGTGCGAACCGCCGCACGCCTTGCTCTGGGCCAGGCCGCCTGAGTTCTACATGGACGAGAACGTGGCGGGTCGGACGACCCGCCGTTGCCTCACCGATCTTGGATATGTCGTCCACACACCCGCGGACCTGTACGGAAGCCGAGAGCTGGCTCAAGGGGCACGCGATGAGGACTGGCTCGCCAAGCTGAGGGGTCGTGACTGGGCGGCCATCAGCAAGGACGAGCACATTCTTCAACGTCCAACGGAGTTGGCGACTTACAAGGCCGCCAGGATCCACATGTTCCTGCTGCCCAACAACGTCCGACGCGATGCTCTCGTCGCCCTGCTCCACCAGAACCTCAGGGAGATCTGTGCCCGTGCGGTGGAGAAGCATCCGGGTGTCTGGCGCGTGGGGCGTCAGGGTCTCACGCAGCTGTGACGGGAGGGCATGCCCATCGGTGAACCCTCCGAGCCCGACCGTCCCTACCTCCTGCTCCAACGAACGTGAACACCGAACCCGAAAAGGACACGATGGGCGAGAACACGAACGTGACCGCCGCGCTCGCGGTCGTCGACGAGGACTACTACACGCTTCGGCCCGACGGGAGTCTCGTCACGCAGAGCACGGCGGCCTTCGCGATCGCCGAGACACTGGAGCGGTTGGATGTGCGCCCGGGGGCGCGGGTGCTGGAGGTCGGCACCGGTTCGGGCTTCTCCGGTGCCTTGTTGAGCGAACTCGTGGGGCCCACGGGACGTGTGGTGTCGGTGGACGTGGTGGCCGAACTCGGGGAGAGAGCGCGCGAACTGCACACGTCCCAAGGTCGAACCAACATCGATCTGTTCACCGGTGACGGGGCGCTGGGTGCTCCCGGGTACGGAGAGTTCGACCGGATCGTGGCCTGGACGACGCCCCGACTGCTTCCCGAGGCATGGGTGGAACAGGCCGTGCCCGGGGCGGTGGTTCTCACGCCGGTGGAGTTGGCGCCGAGCGTGCGCACCGCCGCGATCCTGCGCGCCCGGGTGGACTCGGGGCGAGGAGTGGAGGGCTTGGACCTGGTCGCGGGTCGCTACGTGGAGATGCACGCGGAGGAGTTGGGGCAGTGGTCGGTGCCTCCGCGCGGGGTGGATGCCCGGGTGGGGGAGGAAGGACGGGAGCTGTGGGTCTCCGCGCTTTGGGCTGAGAGGGACGGTGCGGCGGCAGGTCGCATGCTCAAGGTTCTGGTCGAATGCGGCACCACGCGAACCCGTGTCCTGGAGCCGGAGGAGTCGGCGGTGGACCTGGTCGCCTATCTCTATGCCCGCTACCCCGAAGACCTCAGCGTGCTGGGTCTGGGAGGCCCCGACTGGGGTGAGGGCCACGCGGATGAGAATGGGGCGGCGGTGTTCACCGCGGCCAACGACGGGTGTGTCGTTCACGGGGGCTCCCCGAGGGTGTTCGAGCGGATTCAGGGGTGGGTGAACGAGTGGCGCGGGGCGGGTCGCCCCGGCTACGCCGACCTGCGTCCGGTGCTCACCCGCGTTGATGGGGGATGGCGAGTCCGGGCCGAGTTCGAGGGCGATTCGGGAAGCTGATGGGTGCTGACCGATCCGGCGATCGCACCTTCGGCTCACAGCTCGTCGAGTCGTCACCGCGTCCGGGTCCAGTCCGATCAGGGGCCGTAGGAACAGCCCCAGGCCCCCATGCTCGGACCTGGCGTGTTCGATGTCGCCCTCGGTCCCGAACCGGCTGTCTAGGAACAGTGGGTGAAATGGTCGATGTCGACGCTGGTGAGCTGTTTGCCCCGCCGGAGTTTCTGCACGGACAGGTCGCCGCCGTGATCGTTCAGGTAGGTGCGGACCTTCGGCCCGGCTGAGTATGGACGTTGCCGTACTGAAGCATCTCAAGAAAGGCCGGGGGAGTTGTCGCAGGCTGCTTAAAACTCCAGTTCAAAGGTGTCTGAGGAACTGAAGCAGCTTCAATCGATCTTGCTCTTCAGATCGCCGGTAATCACGAAGATCAGCGTCGTGGGGCGCTACGACGGGACTGGCCTGGTTGCCTGAACCGACACCGAGCAGAGATCCGGACCTGTTCCCTGACCGTCGCGGGTGGGAGCAGATGCCCCACCCGCGACGCTCCGGGCGGCTTGGTCAGCCAAGGTCGCTCTTGGCGGTGTGGAGGAAGGCTTCCCACTCGCCACCGGAGAAGAAGAGCGCCCCGAGTTCGCGGTGCTTGGTGTCGCGGACCCCGGTGATCGGCCCTTCCGCGACCTCGACGCAGGCGCCTCGATCGTTCGTGTAGCTCGCCTTGTGCCAGGGGCCGGCGGGGATGAAGGATTCGTCGGTGGTCGTACTCGGAGTCATGACGGCCTTTTGTATTCGTCGATCAGCGTCTTGAGGAGGGTCTGCGACTCGGAGGTGGAGAGCGCGGACGCCTGTAGTTGGTCAAAAGCTATCTCGTGTTCCACGATGTCCGCTTGGTCCTCGAAGAACAACCCGTTCGGGGGAACATCCACGAACAGTGCTCGGTCGTTCTCCTCGAAGGTGAGCAGGGAGAACCCGTAGGTGCGGGACATGCCCACGGACGCCGGTAGTACCTGGATGTTGATCGAGGGGCGGGCCGAGAGGACCAACAAGTGGTCGAGCTGGGTGGCCATGACCTTGGGATCACCGATGACGCAGCGCAGGCAGGATTCGTCCAGGATCATCCAGATGCGGGGAGGTGTCTCCCGTTCCAGGACGTTCGCGTGGCGCTGCATGCGTGCTTCCACACGTCGCCTGCGCTCTTCCTGGTCCGGAACGAAGCCTCGGGCCATCATCGCCTCGATGTAGGCCGGATGCTGGAGCAGGCCGGGGATCAGGCCAACTGTGTACTCCTGGATCTTGGCCGCCTCATGTTCCAGGCCGTAGAAGGCGCCGATGCTGACGTCCTTGTACTGGAACCACCATGGCTTCTGCGTACGCGAGGCCTTGGCGATGTCGACCAGGTCCTCGCGTAGCTCATCGGTGGAGCCGTATAGGCGACACAGCTCGGAGACGTCGGCAGAGTTGAGACGGATGAACTTGCCGGTCTCGATTCGGATGATCTTCCCGGGGTCCCAGCCCATGCGTTTGGAGACTTCCTCCTGCGACAGCTTCGCTTGCGCGCGGAGCCGCTTGAGCTGGCTGACCAGATGGCGGCGGCGAACGGGGGAACCCTGGGCCACGGCTGTCTCCTCGTGCATGTAGTGAGTCTGTCCCCCATCATCCCAGCAATCGCAAAATACACTTTTCGGATATACCACTCTGGTTTTTTGCAAGACATGGATTTTTCGTCTCTGGTGTATCACCATAGAGCCAGTGGAGCTGGAGACCGCTTCCGCGCATGAAAAAGGCTCTGGCAGGTGCTGATGACACCCGCCAGAGCCAGGCCGACAACCAGCCCTCTAACCAGGAGTTGCCGACATGACCATTGTCCCTGAAAACCCCACGCCCGCCTACCCGGGCCGGCGCTGGCAGGCCCGCCACTACCCCGGAACCCGCTCCACCTGCACCCGCTTCCGGGCGGAACTGCGCTCTGACCTGCAAGCCCTCGCCGGGGTCCCCCGCGAGTTGCGCGAGGACATCGAGCTGTGCGCCGGCGAGGCCTTTGCCAACGCCGTCACCCACTCCCGCTCCCAGCGGCCCGGCGGCACGGTGGTCCGGTTGCTCTCCACCCCCATCGTCATGGGCCGCGAGACCACCCTGCGGTTGTCGGTCATCGACGACGGCCCCCTGGACGCCCGCCCGGTGTGCCCGCCGGTCCGAAGCTCCATCGAGGAATGGGAAGAGGCCGAGTCCGGGCGGGGCCTGCTGCTCATCCACCAACTCGCGAGCGAGTGGGGCACCCAGCGGTGGGCCGACCCCGCCCTGCCCGCCGTGCTCGGCACCGTGCTGTGGGCGGAGTTCACCTACCCCACCCCCACCGCTACGACCACGACCGTTTGCCTTTGCGGGGGTGGGCGATGAGCAACGCGACCATCCCCATGGACCTGCGCCGGGTCCTGGACGCACCACGAGGCCACCGGTTCAACCACACCCCACACCGCGCCGGAACCCGACCGGCTCCGAGCACCACCCCCCACCAGAGGCACGAACCGGCCCCTGATCGGCTCCCGCCGTTGGTCTCGCTGGGTCGTACCCCCAGGGAGCGCGCTCTCCTGGCCCAGATGCCCGACACTCCCGGACTCCGACGCCGGCTCGAACGTGGTGACCTGCCTGAATGGATGCGCCTCGCCGCCGCTCGCCGGGCCGAAGAACCCGACCGGCCCCAACCACTCCCGTGGTGGCACGACCAGGCACCCGACCGAACCCCCGAGCCGAACCCAGCCCCCGCGCCCACACCGGCCCCGGAACCGGTCCGGGAACCTGAGGAGGAAACCGAACCTGCCCGCCCGCTCTCGATCCCGCGCCCTCGCCGAGAACAGGCACCTCCTCCGCCACTGCCGCGCAGGTCCGACCGGCCCCGTCGCCCGGCGAGCCACCGCAAACCCCGCCGCCGCATCGGCCACCTCGTCACCGGCTACGCCCTGGCCGCACTGGCCGGCGCCGCCGCCCAACCCCTGATCACCCTCCTGAGCTGACCCACCACACCCACACGACCAGGCCGCACCGGGCACACGGGGCTCGGTGCGGCCAGGGTGGGACCGGTCAGAGCGCGGCCAGGTGCGGGGCCACCTTCGCGGTCAGACGTTCGGAGGGCAGATCGGCCGGTGAGCGCCAGGCGTGGTCACCGACCTCCTCGGCCTGAAGACGGACCTCGGTCTCCTCGGTCCGGTACAGGTAGCGGAAGTCGAAGTGCCAGTGTTCGGGTTCGCCCTTGGCCGGGTTCTCCGGGATTCGGTGGATGTCCAGGTCCAAGGGGATGAGTGCGTCGACGGCCGTGACCTTCTCCGGGGCCAGTCCGGTCTCCTCGGTCAGCTCGCGCAGCGCCGCTTCCTGAAGATCACCGTCTTCCGGTTCCAGGTGGCCACCGGGCAACAACCAGGTGCGCAGTGCGTTGTGGTGGATCAGCAGGACCCGGCCCTGCGGTCCGAGGACGACCGCGCCCGCTGTCGCGTGTCCTATGCGGAACTCCTTACGGGAGGAGAGTTCGTGGTCGTCTTCCAGGGCCTGTTCCAGCAGGTGGGTGCTCTCGGCCTCTTCCGGGAACCGGTCCAGGTAGTGGGTCAAGACGCTTCGGGTGTGGGAGTTCGGAATGCTCACAGTGCTCCAGTGAAGTGGGCGAGCCAGTCGGCCGCAATCGATTCGCGCAGGTTCGAGGGAAGTTCGTGGTGGCCCGCCTCATGTTCGTGCTCGGCCAGGAGGGCCACCGCCGCCAGGATCTCGGCCTGGACCAGGAAGATGAACGTCCCCACGCTGGCACCGTGTAGGAAGTTCACCGCGTTGCCATCGTTGAGAACGTAGAAGTAGTGACCGGTTCGGGAATAGCGGACGACGCTTGGGCCCGTCTCCTCCCGTGTGTAGGCGGCTTGGATCGCGGCGAGTTCCATCTCGTCATCGGAGGAGGTCACCGAAGCGATGTAGGCACCGTTGGGGATGCGTTCGAAATCCGAGCGCCGCAGAGCGAGGTTGCCGGTCGCGCCGATCACGATTCCTGCTCCCCGCAAGGCCTCGTGCAGAGTGGGAGCGGTGTGAAAACCCTGAGAAAGGGCGTGGGTGAGCTTGATCGGGTCGCTGTCGTAGACGGTCACCCTGACGTTGCGCGCGTGCAGCATGTGCGCGACCGAAGAACCCAGCTTGCCGAAACCGATGACGGTCGCTCCACGGCCGTAGAGGATGTCGCCGCGTGAGCGGATCAGGGCTTCGGTCGAGAAGACCACGGACTGTCCCACGAGGAAGTCTTCCGGGGTCTTGAGCGGAGAACGGGCGACACTGTAGATCGGGCATGGTGGCTTGTCATGCTCCAGGTAACGCCGGTGTCCGTTCTCGGTGTCCTCCACCACCCCCAGGATGCGTCCAGAGAATCGGTCGCACAGTTGGGGAAGCGCCGGTGCGAAGTATCCGCCCACGTCGAGCAGGACCAGCTGCTCACCTGGAGCCCTGGATTCGAGATAGGCGAGAGCCTTGTCGGGTGAAACGAACGCCATGCGATCCAACCGGTCACAGTGCCAACGCTCGCTCACTTCATCACGGGCCGAGATGTCGATGCTCTTGGGCTTGGGAAGTACGGCACGCAGTTCGGTGATGCGTGCGAGCGCCTCCAGGAAGATCGGGCGTTCGGGCAGAAGGTGGGTGATCGCCACGGAACCGGGTTTGCTCTCAGATGCGGTACCCGTGATCGTCTGGGCGAAGTAGTCGCTGATCCTCGTGCGTTCGAAGTCTTCCAATACAGCGCGGCTCCTGGGATAGGGGGTCGTCCCAGAAGGGTTCTACCTATCTACCTTGCTACGTAAACCATCAAGGTTGTGCGGTCGTGGAAAGGTCCGTTCAGGGAGGGTCCGGGGTCAGGGGACGTCGTTGCGGTACACCAACTCGAATCGGTGACCGGCCTTGACCAGTACACAGACCTCCACGGGGCGGCCCTCATCGGAGTAGACGGTGCGCAAGGTCCTCAGGACCGGAACGTCCTCAGGTAGTTCCAGCGCCTCGAACTCCTCGGTGGTCGAGAGACGGACCGACACACGATCGATGTGCTCCCGTGGAGGGAAGCCTAGTTCGGTGAGTAGAGCCGGAGACCCACCACGTATGCGGGCCCTACGTTCCAAAGGGGTGCCTTCGGCGATGCTCAGTGGGTAGTAGTTCCAGACGAGTTCGGCCGGCTCACCGTCCAAGAACAGCAGTTGGTGGCGGAGCAGGACGCTTTCGCCGGGTTCCAGTGCGAGGGCTTCCGTGATCTGGGCAGGTGGATCGACCCGGTCGACTCGCAGGAGAGTCGTCGAACCCTTCTGGCCTCGTTCCCTGGCGCGGCCCAACCACGGGTGAGTCCCACCCTGTTCTGGTGGCCCGAGGTAGGAGGAGACCTGGATACCCAGGGGTGACTCGGTTCGGACGAACACCCCGACGCCTGGTTTCCCGAAGACGAACCCCTCTGTCTTGAGTACCTGGAGCGTGCGCTGCACGGTCTGACCGGTGACCTCGTAGCGGGTCATGAGCTGTTGGGTGGTGGGCAGACGTTTCCCGGGCGGTAGATCACCGGACATGATCGCGGCGCGTAGCTCTGCGGCGATCTGCTGGTGTCTGGGTCGGGTGTCTTCGTTGCGTGCCATCTCTACTCGACAATCCAGCGGTAACGAAGGTGGCGCCCCTCAGGACGCATGACCATGTGGGACATCTCGAAAGGACGGCCCTTGTCGTCCCGAGTGACTCGGACGAGTACGAGGGCGGGGCTGTCGGCGGGGAGAGCCAAAGTGTTCGCTTCCGCCTCACTTACGGGGCGTGCGGACACGTCTTCAAAGACCTCGTGTGCCACGTACCCGAGGCCGGCCAGCAGGGTGGGCGCGCCGCCCCGCACCTTGCGCTCCTGTGCCAGAGCCGTGCCCGAGGCCACGGCCAGGGGATAGTAGGAGTCCGTGAGTTCGACGGGGATATCGTCGAAGAGCATCAACCTGCGACGCACCACCACCCGTTGCGCCCCGAGGGCTTCGGCGACCTCAGTGGGAGCGTCGATTTCTCGCACTTCCAGCAGGTGCTGAGTGGCGCGGCGGCCCTGTGCACTCCAAGGGTCGGTAGCACCGGGAGGCCGGGCCTTCACGTAGGCGGCAGAGTCATCGTTGGGGCCTGAGGGCTGCATGGCGCCTCCGCTTGGGGGCCTTGGTTCCTGAGGTGGCAAGGGCGTATGCATGGCCACTGTACGCATCAGGGGCCCCGTGCGATCGAAGGGTCCGGCTCTCTCGTGGTCGGTGTTCGGGGAGTAAGCGGGTTCCGATGAGGAAGCCGAAGCCGCCAGCCCGCTATCGATCCCGTACTCCGACGGGAACAGGTCCCGCGCCCACCGTTCCCGCGCCGATCGGACCGGCCGCGCCGCCCGGCGCCGCCACCCAACCCCTGATCACCCTCCTGAGCTGACCCAACCGGTCCCGCCCCAAGGCCGCACCGGCAGTGCGGGCCGGTGCGGCTGTGCTTCCCACCTGCACACCCGGCGAGTATCGGTTACACTTATTTCAGATGCTGTGACGGGGAGGACATGATGGCCCGAGCCGGCCTGCTCAGTGACGCACCCAGAATCGAGCCCGACGCCGATGACCGCGCCGCCGCCCGGGAACTCCTTCAAGGGGTCGGCGAGGAATCGCGGTTGACCCTGAAGCTCCCCGACGGGAGCGAGTTCGCGCTTCCCGACGCGTTGGTCAAGGCCCTGCTCGCCCTGGCCGGTGAGATCTCGGTCGGACACGCGGTCCGCCTGTTGCCCTCCGAGACCACACTGACCCCTGCGGAAACCGCGAAGATGCTGGGCCTGTCGCGACCGTTCATCGTTCGCCTGCTGGACGAGGGAACCATCCCGTCGAAGCACCTGCCCGGTAGCCGCCATCGTGTGGTCCGGTTGGAAGACGTTCTGGAGTTTCAGGCCAAGCGGGAGAGGCGCAGGGAAGGGAGACGGAAGATCGTTGACGCAGTCGAGTCCGCCGATCTCCCGTACTGAATGACAGGTCACGCATGCCGCGTGTGTTCGCCGACACCAATGTGCTCTTCCCCTTCTCGATCATGGACCTGCTCTTGGCCCTGACCGAGGACATGGTCCACGAGATCATCTGGACGGAGAGACTCCTGGCGGAATGGCAGCGAGTCATCGTGCGCGAGCAGCGACGCTCACCCGCTTCGGCGGAAGCGATCACCTGCGCGATCAGGGAGTACTTTCCCGAAGGCCGTGTACCCGAGCAGGAGTACGCACACCTGACTTCGACCATGCCGGGCGAAGATCCGGATGACCGTCACCACATGGCGGCGGCCTTGGTGGGGCGGGCGCGCGTCATCCTCACCTGGAACCTGGCCGACTTCCCACAGGCCTCTTTGGCCGAGCTCGGGTTGAGAGTCACCGATCCCGACACCTACCTCTGCGAGTTGTTCGAGGAACTGCCGGAGGAGATCACGAGGACGGTAGTGCGCATGGCTGCCGAGAAGCGCCGCCCACCCCAGACCCCGGAAGATCTCGCCGGTGTCTTGAACAAGGCAGGGGCGCCGGAATTCGCGGAACGGCTCAGGCTCAGAGTGGCCAACGGTTCCTGAGTCAACGTTCTCCGCTCGACCTCGGGCCGACCCTTCAAGGGGGACCGACGTGATCGCACCGACCAGGGACATCGCGCCGCAACAGGCGTTGTTGACCGTGGGCGCCCAGATCCTGATGGCGAGTGAACGTCAGAGCATCACCGTCGACCAGGCGTGGCGTCGGCTCCAGAAGTGGCGCTCCGACCACGACCACAACGCTCCCGTGCCGTTCTGGTGGTTCGTCCTGGCTCTCGACGTTCTCTACGCCCTGGGAACGGTGGAGTTGCGTGAGGACGTCCTCGTCTTCGGAAAGGTCTCGGATGCTACGTGAACTGAAGGCGAGTGATCCCCGGTTCCGCGCGATCTCCTTCCGCCCCGGACTCAACCTCTTGGTCGCGGACCGAACCACCGCTTCCACCGATGACCAGAGCCGCAACGCGGTCGGTAAGACCAGCATGGTGGAACTGCTCCACTTCCTGCTGGGGGCGGACAAGACGCCGCTGGTCACTCGTGGGGAGAACAAGGAAACCACGTTCGAGCTCATCCTGGACTGGTCCGAACCCGTGGGCCGACTCAGTGTTCGCCGCTCCGGTGGTGACCCGAGGAAGGTCCACCTCGACCCGGACATCCTCGGTCACGATCCCGAGGTGCTCTTCCAAAGAGCTGGAGAGGCCGGGACGAAGGAGTGGAGGAACGCTCTTGAACGAGGCCTGTTCGGGATCAGGGACTCCGGCAAGACCTTGAGCGGCAGAATCCTCCTCGGCTTCTACCTGCGCAGAACCGAGAAGAACGGTTTCGCCGACACTCTCAAACCCAACCCGCAGACCTCCCGGCACTTGGCCACCGCGAACCTGTGCTATCTGCTGGGCATGGACTGGGCGTTGGCCGCTCGCTACGGCGAACTCTCCGAGAGGGAACAGACCCGAGGGAAACTCGCGCAGGCCACCAACGATCCGGTGTGGAAGGACATCGTCGGCAAGCCCGGCGACCTGCGCGGTCAACTCATCGTCATCGAGCGTCGTATCGCCGATCTCAAGGCACAGATCTCCGGCTTCCAGGTCGTTCCGGAGTACGAGGAGATCCGCCGAGAAGCGGAGCGGGTGAATGCTCGTATCCGTCGGTTGCGCGAGACGGACGTGATCGGGCGAAGGAACCTCGCGGACATCGAACGTTCCATCGAGGAGGCCGGAGACCCCGGTCATGACTACCTCGAAGGCGCCTACCAGGAGATGGGGGTGCTCCTTGGGGACCAGGTGCGGGCCAGGTTCGACCAGGTGGAGGAGTTCCATCGAGCGGTCGTACGCAACCGGCGACGATACCTGGACGAGGAAGCCGCCGACCTGCGGGAGAAGCTCGCTTCGAGTGAGAGGGAACGTGAAGCTCTCGGCGAGAGGCAGGCCGCGCTTCTGCGCACCTTGAACGAGGGCGGAGCACTGGACACCCTGACGGTGATGCAGGGGGCGCTCGCCAAGGAGGAGGCGCAACGGGAGTACCTCCAGAGCAGGCTCAACGCCGCGAGAACGCTGGAACAGAGTCGCCGGCAACTCGACCAGGAGAAGGCCGCCCTGGAGGACGAGGTTCAGAGCGACATCGAGGCCAGGGAAGAGCAGGAGCAACAGGCGAGCCTGTTGTTCAACCGATTCGCCGAGTACCTGTACGGCGACGCCCGTGCACCGTTTTTGACCTTTCAAGCCAGGCGCAGTCACCTGGAGATCGAGCTCAAGCTCGAAGCCGACGACAGCACCGGTATCTCCAACATGAAGATGTTCTGCTTCGATCTGACCTGGGCCGTGATCGCGCACCGGGCCGGACGAGGGCCCGACTTCCTCGTGCACGACAGCAAGATCTACGACGGGGTGGACGAACGGCAAGTGGCCCGAGCGTTGGAGCTGGCCGCCACGGTCACCCGTGAAGAGGGCATGCAGTACATCGTCACCATGAACTCCGATGATCTGGCCAAGGCGGAGCGAATGGGGTTCGACGCCACGCCGTACGTCATCGCGCCGAGGCTGGACGACTCCGAGACCGGTGGGCTCTTCGGGTTCCGGTTCTGACCGGCGAGCGGAGAGGTAGGTGGATCGGAGCCCGGCCGGGGCCAAGGTCAACCGGCGTTCACCCACGCGAATCCGGCCCCGTGAACCCGAAGCGGACACAGAACCCGCTCACCCGCTCCCGATTCCGCGTCCTCACCGGGAACAGGACCCACAAGAACAGGCCGCACCGGGGCGCAGGCCCCGGTGCGGCCTCTGCTCAGGTCCATCACTCGGACTGCAACTCGGCGACCGACTGATGCAGACCACTGCGCTGTAGACGGGTGAACACGTCCGAGACCGTGCCAGGAGGCCTACGCCAAGAGTCGGCGATCTGCTGGGCGCAGGACCAGACGACCTTTCTGTCCAAATGGATCTGGTCGAGGATGAAGTCGTCCGGGCTCTTGGCTTCGATGTCCCACCTCGACAGTACGGAGGAGGGAAAGTCGGTCAGGTTCTCCGTGACGATCACCTGAGCCCGCGCCCGAATGGCTGCGGCGAGCACGTGTCTGTCATCGAGATCGGGAAGGTCCAGAGTATCGATCAGTGGTTCGTATCCCGTGACGAGGCAGTCTCGAACCGCGCAGATCATGAGTTCCCTCGTGCGTCGAAGCGCCTCGGGCGACAGGTCGGGGCGGTTCCTTTCGAGGTTGTGGAAGGTCTCGTCCAGGATCTTATGGGTCCATCTCGCTTGGACGAGTCCTGCCTGGGCCACCCTGATGAGCAGGTCCCGGAGGGTGCTGGGGTAAAGGACGTTCGCATCGTAGATGACGACGAAGGGCATCTTCAGTCCAGGCCCAGTTCCTGATTCATCGCGGACAGTTCGTCGGCGGCCTCACGGCGGCGCTGGTCGTCTCTGCGCATGTACTCCATGAGAGAAGCGGCCCTCACTCGGCGATGTGTGCCGACCTTGCGGTACTCGATCTCCTCGGCTTGCAGCAGACCGATCAGGTGAGGACGAGAGACGTTGAGCATGTCCGCCGCCTGCTGAGTCGTCAGTTCTGCGTGCTCGGGAACGATCGAGACCCCGCGTCCGGCCGCCATGTGGGTGAGCACGCCGACCAAGAGCTCGATGGCGGCTCGTGGGAGCAGCAACTCCTCCTGGTTCTCTTCGACGATCACCGGGACCGGGGTCAGTGCTTCGTGGTGCTCGTTCAGGTAGCGGCGGATACGGGGCAACGCGCTCTCGGCTGCTTCGACCTGCTCGTTGTCAGGATGTGAGGACAACACGGCCATGGTCCCTCCTCAATCGTTCTAGGGATGGGTACCCGATATCCATTCGCAGTATCCGCAACAACCGAAGCAAACGCAAGTGATTCGCGCATCTTTGCCTGCTTCTTGCTCTTGCTTCTTGGCCGCTTGTGCCGGCTCGCTGGGACCCGATTCCGGCGATCGAAGGCGGTGGTGCCCACGGTCGTGTGCCCGATGCGGAACTTCTTAAGGCAAGAGGGTTCGTGGCCGGCTCCCATGGGCTGTTCGATCAGGTGAACGGGTGATGGCGCTTCGGCGTTCGGTGCGCTCACGGTGCTCCAGTGGGTGGGGCGCTCCGGCCGTCCGTGATCGGTTCGCGCGGGTCCGGTGAAGGACCCGTGGTCTTTCCGGTACCGGGGTGTGCGCGGGAGGGCATTCGGGTAGCCGTGGTGGCACCGGTTCGGTACCGGCCCGGTCCGAACCGCGTCTCGACGAGAGGGGTGGTCACCCGTGCCGTCCAGGGATCCGATCGCCGAGCCGTGGGGCACACGGACCCCCTACGGCCCGGGAGAACAGTGGCCCGTGCGGGTCGACCGCCACCTCGCCGAGGGGGTGGACCCCGAGGACGTGGACCGTTGGGTGCGAACCGCGTCGATCCTGCACTCCAACGGCGACGCGATGGACATCGCGGTCAAGGACGGCCGGATCGTGGGGGTGCGCGGGCACGGCGAGGACCGGGTCAACCGGGGGCGCCTGGACCCCAAGGACCTCTACGGCTGGCAGTCCGGTCACTCGGCCGACCGGCTCACGCGGCCCCTCGTGCGCCGGGACGGCGAACTGGTCGAGACCGACTGGGACACCGCGATGGACCTCGTGGTCCGGCGCAGCCGGGAACTGCTCGACGAGCAGGGGGCCAGCGCCCTGGGGTTCTACACCAGCGGCCAACTGTTCCTGGAGGAGTACTACACGCTCGCGGCCATCGGTCACGGCGCCATCGGCACCAACCACATGGACGGCAACACCCGTCTGTGCACGGCCACGGCCGCCGCCGCGCTGAAGGAGTCGTTCGGCTGCGACGGACAACCGGGCTCCTACGGCGACATCGACCACGCCGACGTCATCGCCCTGTACGGCCACAACATGGCCGAGACCCAGGCGGTGTCGTGGTCCCGGATCCTCGATCGCCTGGCCGGACCGAACCCGCCCCGGCTGCTGTGCGTGGACCCCCGGCCCACACCCGTGGCCAGGGAGGCGACGCTGCACCTGGCACCGCGACCGGGCACCAACGTGGCCCTGATGAACGCGATCCTGCACGAACTCATCCGCACCGACCGGGTCGACCACGCCTACGTCGAGGCGCACACCGTCGGCTATGAGGCCTTGGTCGAGACGACGGACGCCTACCCGCCCGAACGCGCCGCCAGGATCTGTGAAGTGCCCGCCGAACAGATCCGAGAGGCCGCCGCGCTGTTGGGCGGGGCCAAGCGACTGCTGTCCACCGTGCTCCAGGGCTTCTACCAGTCGAACCAGGCCACGGCGGCGTCCGTACAGGTCAACAACGTGCACTTGCTGCGGGGCATGCTGGGCCGGCCCGGCGCGGGCGTGCTCCAGATGAACGGTCAACCGACCGCCGAGAACACCCGCGAGTGCGGCGCCGACGGTGACCTGACGGGCTTTCGCAACTGGAACAACGACCGGCACATCGCCGACCTGGCCCAGGTCTGGAACCTGGATCCGATGCGGATCCCGCACTACGCCCCGCCCACGCACGCCATGCAGATCATGCGCTACGCCGAGAAGGGTTCGATCCGCTTCCTGTGGGTCAGCGCGACCAACCCGGCGGTCTCCCTGCCCGAACTGGGCCGGATCCGAGAACTCCTCGCGAGCCAGGGCTTGTTCCTGGTGGTGCAGGACGTGTTCATGACCGAGACGGCCGAGCTCGCCGACGTGGTGCTGCCCGCGGCGACCTGGGGCGAGAAGACGGGCACGTTCACCAACAGCGACCGCACCGTGCACCTGTCGGAGAAGGCCGTGGAGCCACCGGGCGAGGCGCGGCCGGACCTGGACATCTTCCTCGACTACGCGCGACGCATGGACTTCCGCGACGACGATGGGCGGCCCTTCCCGCAGTGGCACGATCCCGAATCGGCCTTCGAGGCGTGGAAGCGGGCCGGTGTGGGCCGCCCCTGCGACTACTCCGGGATCACCTACGACCACCTGCGCCGCGTCGGTGGCATCCAGTGGCCCTGTAACGAGGAACATCCGCAGGGCACCGAGCGGCTCTACGCGGACGGCCGGTTCTGGGCGAGCCCCGAGGAGTGCGAGAGCTTCGGCAAGGACCTCGTCACGGGGGCGCCCTCGGAGGAGGCCGAGTACCGCTCGACCAACCCCGAGGGCCGGGCGATGATCAAGGCCGTGGAGTACGTGCCCCCGCACGAGGAACCCGGCGAGGAGTACCCCTTCACGCTGATCACCGGCCGCACGATCTACCACTTCCACACGCGCACCAAGACGGGTCGGGCCCCCGAGCTCCAACGGGCCGCTCCCGAGGTGTGGGTGGAGATCGCTCCCTCCGACGCGCGGGCGGCGGGGATCGACGAGGGGGACCCGGTGCAGGTGCGTTCGCCGCGCGGCGGGATCCGTGCCCGCGTCCGCGTCAGCGGCATTCGTCCCGGGGTGCTGTTCGTCCCCTTCCACTACGGCTACTGGGACACCGACGCCTCCGACGAGGGCGGCGAACGGGACCGGGCCGCCAACGAGATGACCGTCAACGACTGGGACCCGGTGTCCAAGCAGCCCCTGTTCAAGACCGCCGCCGCGAGCCTGAGGCCGCTGGGTCGGGGCGACGGGCGCCCGTCCCAGGCGCCCACCACGACGGCGTCCGCACCGGTCGACGCACGGGTACCGGCCACTCGGGGTGAGCCGGACACCGTGGAGGAGCACGTGGACGAACCCACCGATGGAGGGACGCGATGAGGATCGGAGCGGCTCTGCGGGAGCTCCATCGTTCGGAGAGCACCTTGGCCACCGAGTTGTCGCGGGTGGCCGAGCGGTATCCGAAGGAGAAGGAGGTCCATCACGTGGCCGAGGACCTGGCGGCGTGGTCCCGCGACCACGTGCGCGCGATCGCCGAGGCAGCACCCCGTTACGGTGTGGACCCCGCCGCCCTGGAAAGCCCCGAACCCTCGGAGGAGGCGCAGCCCGAGCTACCAGGGGAGGGCTCGGACAAGGAGATGGCGCTCCTGGCCGACCTGAGACGGCTGTACCGGATGAGCGGCGGGGCGGCGCTGGACTGGGACCTGCTCGGACAGGGCGCCCAGGCCGTCGCGGACCCCGAACTGCTCTCGGTCGCCGAGCGGTGCCGGCCTCGCTCGGTGCGTCAGATGCGCTGGGCGCGGGGGATGCTCAAGGCCGTCTCTCCACAGATCCTGGCGACCTGAGGAGCGGGTTCCGGTGGCCTCTCCACGGGTGTCCGGCCCGTTGCGGTCGCGTGCCCGAAAAGTTGTTGGGAGTCCTTGTAGATGCTAGGAACCCCTGCTAATCGGCCTGGTCACGGATCCGGGAACATGGGTCGCGCCGCGTAAAAGGTGTCGCCGGGGGCTTGCGCACCCCATGGTGAGGTCTGTCACGATGTGGGCAGGACTGTCCATGACCCTCCCGACACCCTGGGAGCGCGCATGGACCGTTGAACGGTCGGCAAGCGTTCACCCACGCGAAGTCGGCCCCGAGAACCCGAGGAGCGACGTGCCGCAAACCGCCGCGCACGAGGAACCGGAGCTCATCCAGCTCCTGACCCCGGAAGGGGAGCTCACCGAGCACCCCGACTACCCCCTGGACATCAGCGCGGAGGAGATCCGCGCCCTGTACCGTGACCTGGTCCTGGTCCGCCGGATCGACAGTGAGGCCGTCTCCCTCCAGCGCCAGGGAGAGCTGGGCCTGTGGGCCTCTCTCCTGGGTCAGGAGGCCGCGCAGATCGGCTCCGGCCGCGCCCTGCGATCCGAGGACATGGCCTTCCCCTCCTACCGCGAGCACGGCGTCGCCTGGTGCCGTGGCATCGAGCCGAAGGAACTCCTCGGCATGTTCCGCGGGGTCACCAACGGAGGTTGGGACCCGCACGAGTACGGCCTGCACCTGTACACGATCGTCATCGGCAGCCAGGCCCTGCACGCCACCGGCTACGCCATGGGCGTCCAGCGCGACGGCGCCGTGGGCGAGGACGGCACCGCCGTCATCTCCTACTTCGGCGACGGGGCCACCAGCCAGGGCGACACCAACGAGGCGTTCAACTTCGCCTCGGTGAACAACGCCCCGGTCGTGTTCTTCTGCCAGAACAACCAGTGGGCCATCTCCGAGCCCCTGGAACGTCAGGCCCGCGTACCGATCTACAAGCGCGCCGCCGGCTTCGGCTTCCCGGGTGTGCGCGTGGACGGCAACGACGTCCTCGCCTGCCTGGCCGTGACCCGCGCCGCCCTGGACAACGCGCGCACCGGTCAGGGCCCCACCCTGATCGAGGCGTTCACCTACCGGATGGGCGCCCACACCACCAACGACGACCCCACCCGTTACCGGGACGCGGCCGAGCTCGACGAGTGGAAGGCCAAGGACCCGATCATGCGGGTCCGCAACCACCTCGAACTGTACGAGCTCGCGGACGAGGCGTTCTTCGCGAAGATCGACGAAGAGGCCGACAAGGTCGGAGAGATGGTGCGCACCCAGTGCCGCTCCATGGCCGACCCCGAGCCGCTGGAGATCTTCGACGAGGTCTACGCCGAGCCCAACGTCCACATCGACCGGCAGCGGTCCGAGTTCGCCGACTACCTGGCCTCGTTCGAAGGCGCCGGCGCGGAAGGGGGCCGTTAGGCCATGGGAACCAACCTCACGATCGGTAAGGCCATCAACGCGGGGCTGCGCGCCTCGATGGAACACGACCCCAAGGTCCTCGTCATGGGCGAGGACGTCGGTCGCCTGGGCGGTGTCTTCCGCGTCACCGACGGTCTGCACAAGGACTTCGGCGCCGACCGCGTCATCGACACCCCGCTGGCCGAGTCCGGCATCGTCGGCACCGCCATCGGTATGGCGATGCGCGGCTACCGCCCCGTGGTGGAGATCCAGTTCGACGGATTCTTCTTCCCCGCCGCCAACCAGACCTTCACCCAGTTGGCGAAGATGCGTCGCCGTTCGGCGGGCAAGCTCGCCATGCCCGTCGTCATGCGCATCCCCTACGGTGGCGGCATCGGCGCGGTCGAGCACCACAGCGAGTCGCCCGAGGCCTACTTCCAGCACACCGCAGGTCTGCGCGTGGTCAGCGTCGCCAACCCGGAGGACGCCTACTGGATGATCCAGCAGGCCGTTCGATCCGACGACCCGGTGATCTTCCTGGAGCCCAAGCGGCGCTACTACGAGAAGGCCGAGGTCGACACCGGCGTATCGATCGACGCGGTCACCCCGATGGGCGCGGCGCGCGTCGCCCGCCCCGGCACCGACTGCACGCTGCTCGCCTACGGGCCGATGGTCAAGACCGCGTTGCAGGCCGCCGCGGCCGACGAGGAGCACTCGATCGAGGTCATCGACGTGCGCTCGCTCGCACCGGTCGACTACGCCACCATCACCGAGTCCGTGAAGCGCACCGGCCGCCTGGTGGTCGCGCACGAGGCCACCCTCACCGGCGGCCCCGGTGCGGAGATCGCCGCGCGCGTCACCGAGGAGTGCTTCTACCACCTCGAATCGCCGGTCATCCGCGTGGCCGCGTTCGACACCCCCTACCCGCAGTCCAGGCTGGAGGAGCACTACCTGCCGGACCTGGACCGCGTCCTGGACGGGGTCGACCGGGCGTTCGCGTACTAGATCGGGGAAACCGCAAGACATGGCGATTCAGAAGAGCACGCCCGCGGTCGACGGCGTGAACGCGTTCAAACTGCCCGACGTCGGTGAGGGCCTGATCGAGGCCGAACTCCTCACCTGGTACGTCCAACCGGGCGACAAGGTCACCGACGGCCAAATGATCTGTGAGATCGAGACGGCCAAGGCCGTCGTCGAACTGCCCTGCCCGTTCTCCGGGACGGTCAAGGAACTGATGGCCGCCGAGGGCGAGACGGTCGAGGTCGGTTCGGTCATCATCACCGTGGACGACGGAATCGGCGGCACGGGTGCCTCCGGTTCCGCCGACAGTGGTGCCGATGGTGCGGCCGAGGAGACCGAGGAGCGGGAGAAGCCCCTGGTGGGCTACGGCGAGAGGGCGGCTTCCACCCAGCGTCGCGCCCGTCGCCGTCCCACCCCCTCGGCCCCGGTGTCCGCACCGCCGCCCCAGTTGAGCGAGCCTGCTCCGGCGGGCACCCCCGGGGTGATGGCCGCCCCCGCCGGTCCGGCGCCCGCTTCGGGACCGGTGGGCCGCCCATTGGCCAAACCGCCGGTGCGCAAGCTCGCCAAGGACCTCGGGGTGGACCTGGCGGCGGTGACGCCCACCGGCAAGGGCGGCGTCGTCACCCGCGAGGACGTGCACACCGCCGTCGAGACGCCCGAGGCCCCGGCCACCGGGGTGCCCTCGGCGCCGGAGGCCACGCCCGCGCCGGACCGCACCGCGCGTGAGCGTCGGGTGCCGATCAAGGGCGTGCGCAAGCACACCGCCGCGGCCATGGTGAACAGCGCGTTCACCGCCCCGCACGTCACCGAGTTCCTCCAGGTGGACGTCACCAAGACGATGAAGGCCGTCGCCCGCCTGCGGGAACGCCCGGACTTCGCCGACGTCAAGGTGTCGCCGCTGTTGTTGGTGGCCAAGGCCCTGCTCATGGCCATCCGCCGACACCCGGACGTCAACGCGTCCTGGGACGAGGAGAACCAGGAGATCGTGGTGAAGAACTACGTGAACCTGGGGATCGCGGCCGCCACCGAGCGTGGACTGGTGGTGCCCAACGTCAAGGACGCCGACGCCAAGACCCTCCCGGAACTGGCGGCGTCCCTGAAGGAGCTCACGGACACGGCGCGCGCGGGCAAGACCAGCCCGGCCGACATGTCCGGTGGCACGATCACCATCACCAACGTCGGTGTGTTCGGCGTGGACGCGGGGACACCGATCCTCAACCCGGGTGAGGCCGCCATCCTCGCCTTCGGTCAGATCCGCGACATGCCCTGGGTGCACAAGGGTGAGCTGAAGATCCGCAAGGTCACCACCCTGTCGCTCTCCTTCGACCACAGGTTGGTCGACGGAGAGCTGGGTTCCAAGGTGCTGCGGGACATCGGCACGGCACTGGAGGACCCGGAGCTGACCGCCCTGGCCTGGGGCTAGCTCGGCGTTCAACCTGCTCGCTCGACTCCGGGGCCGAAGCACCGGCGCAGGGGCGGGACGACCAAGGAGCCGACCCTTCTACCCCGAAGAGCGAGGGGCCGACGCACCGTGGGTGCGTCGGCCCCTTCACGTTCACCTGGAAGGACGACGCGTACCCGTGCCCGCCGAAGACGTGGACGGGCCCGTCCCCCAAGGGGGTGGGGGCGGACCCTATCGTTCAGTGTTCCCGTCAGGGGCCTTGACCAACCTTTGGTCGACGTTTTTGTCGATCGGTTCGTCGAACGCCGGTTCGGCCAGGGCGATGAGCGAGTAGTGGATCCGACCGACACGGCGCTGGGGATCAACCCAGGAGCAGGGTGATGGTGAACAGGACCGGGACGGTGAGGACCGTGGTCATCAGGACCACCTCGCGGGTGAGCGCCTCACCCGTTCGGTACAGGGTCGCGTAGTTGAACACGTTCTGCGCGGTCGGCAACGCGGCCAGCACCACCACCGCGAACAGGGCGGCGCCCTCCAGACCGAACACCAAGGAGCCCAGGGCCCACGCGGCCAGCGGTTGTCCCACCGACTTCAACGCCACCGCCAACAGCACCGGCACCTGGTCCGGGCCACTCCGCCCGGGCATCGCACTGCCGTGCAGGGAGATCCCGAACGCCAACAGCATCGACGGCACCGCCATCCCACCGACCAGGTCGAAGGGTTCCATCAACGGCGCCGGCGGCACCCAACCGGACGCCGACACCGCCACGCCGGTCAGGGACGCGATCACCACGGGGTTGCGCACCGGGGTGCCCAGGGAGCGGCGCAGCACCGGCCAGAACCCCCGCACGCGCCCGTTGCCCAGGTCCAGCACGGTCAACGACACCGGTGCCAACACCAACAGCTGGAACAGCAGGATGGGGGCGACGAGGGAGGCGTCGCCGAGGACGTACGCGGAGATCGGAATGCCGAGGTTGCCCGCGTTGACGTAGGAGGAACCCAAGGTGCCCACGGTCGTGCGTCCCACGCCCCATCGTCGGATGACTCCGACGACGAGGAAGAGCACCGCGACGACCACCACGCTGAGGACGCTCACCAGGACCGGGGGCGACAGCAGGACGGACAGGTCCGTTCGGGCCAGGATCGTGAACAGCAGCGCCGGGCTGGCCACGTAGAACGCCAGTCGGTTGAGGACCTCCCGAGCCCCGGGCCCCAGGAGTGGGATACGGCCCAGCATGTAGCCGATGGCGACGATACTGGCGATGACTCCGAACCCGACGATGACCCCGGACAAGGGGCGCCCCCCGAACAACCGTGTGGCTAAAGACCGGCAAACGCTATCCGAGGTGGTCCATATCGACTACGGCACAGGTCACACCGAGTGCTGTGAGCATTCCTGGTGTTGCCCCTGCTCGAGTTCCAGTCGCTTGCGCCGCCGGGATTCCTTCACCGACACCGAGACGATGCGCACCGCCGCCACCGCGGTGATCGCGGCGAGTGGCAACACCAACCGGGCGGCCGGCTGACGAATGGCCTGGAAGTCGGCGCCCTCGGGGGAGACGACCAGGAACCCGGCGGGGCGCGCCCGCACGAGTCCCATGCCCCCGGCGCCGTCACCGCCCGACAGGGGCACCCTCCCCGTGCCGCCGCCGATGGTGTTCAGCGCGCTGATCCGCGCCACCGGCACCACGGTGGTCGCACCGGAGGTCACCGGGTCGCCGAACACCGTGGAGGTTCGGGCCAGTGAGCGCGTGCTGTCGATCAGCGAGGTGATGGCGGCGATCGCTCCGCGCCGCCCGTCCTGCTTCGCCATGTCGGGGGGTCCTCTCCTCGGGTTCGGCCGTGGGACATCACGCTATAGGGGGCGACCACGGGCCGAGGGAAGGTCGATGGGCCCGGAGTGTCCGCGTGTTCGGTCGTTCGGGTGTTCGGGCACCCGGAGGACCGAACACTCGGACGCTCGGACCGAACGGGCTCAGGTGGTGGGGCTTTCCGATGGCTCTTCGCTCGGCTCGGTGGGTGGCTCCTGTGCCCAGCGCACGAGCAGGGGCCAACCGTCCATGGAGGCGTCGTGGTAGCGCGGGAAGAGCTCCTCGGTCTCGCCGACCGCCCCGTCCTCCAGACCGACACGGAACCACGCCTGTTCGGTCTGGAGCAGGACCGCGTCACGTTCGGTGGAGGGGGCGAACTGCACCACGGGGGAGTCCTCGTCGGCCAACAGCTTCTCCGTGGAGAACCCCTGCCCCTCCAGGGTCAACAGGAGTACGCCGCCGGGTGCGTCGCCCCCGTCCGGGCGCAGCAGGGCGGCTTCGCCGCCCCACACCGTCGCGTCGTCGAAGGTCTGCCACTGCTGCCCGTCGGCGGTCAGGGTCGCGTTGACGGGGGTGCCGTTGGTCGACCGCGTCACCAACTGGCCCTCCCCGCCGGCCACCTGTTGGGTGGGCACGCTGTTGCGGATGTGCAGGGAACCGTCGGGAGTGAGCGCCCAGTCGCTGGGCCGCTGTCCTTCGCCCAGGGCCAGACTGCCCTCCTGGTTGGGGGTTCCATTGGGGGCGTCCAACGGAACCGAAAGGACCTGGGGTGGTTGCCCGTCAGGGCCTCCGGAGACGTACCACAGGCGGTCTTCGTGGATCAGGGGTTCCGACAGGACCTCGTTCTGTGGCGCTGCGATCGATTCGATCGGTTGGTAGGAGAACCCCTCGACCTCGTCCCCCTCGGCGTCTTCGGTGTCTTCGGCGTCCGCGGGGTCGGTGAGGGCCGCCAGGTGCACGGCGCTGGGCTCGTCGGTGACGAAGGCGAAGTGCTGCCAGTCCTCGGAGAAGCGCCCGTGTACCGGGACCTCCGAGGCCATCGGGTCCACGGCCCCGTCGGGCAGCTCGATCCGCTGGATCGGCGCACCGGTCTCGGGGTCGTGGAAGACCAGGACCTGGTCGGTCTCGGGATCGCCACCCTCGAACCCCCGGTGGATCAGCGCCAGCCCGACCATCCCCCCCTCGGTGAGTTCCTCCACGGTCTCGGGGGAGCCGTCGGAGGAATCGGAGGAGGAGTCACAGGCCGTCACGGCGATCAGGCACACGGCCGAGGCCAGGGCTAGGGAACGCCGCATCGGGTCGCCTTTCCGGGAAGAGTGGGACTCGGGAAGAGTGGGGACTGAAGAAGCTGTCCGGGAGGTGGGATCACCGCAGGCACGCGATGGTTCTCCTGGTTCCTCACGTTATCGACACGGAGTACCAGGGTGGCTCCCGGCACTCAGTCGTCGGAGTCGGGGGCGGGGGACGGAGGAGGGCTAGGGTCCTCTTCCTCTTCTTCCTCTTCCTCCGCTTCCCGCTCGGCCTCTTCCTCGGCCTGACGTTCGGCTTCGGCGGCCCTGTCCGCGGCCCGCGTCGTGCAGACCTCCTCGGCGGGGGCCGACCCCCCGTCGACGGCGACCAGGGTGAAGCAGTACTCCACCTGAGTGTTCTCCGTGGGGACCTGCGCGGTCACCGCCCCGGGGCCGGTCCGTGCCAAGGTCCGAGGGTCGTGGCCCTGGGCCCCGCCGACCACGAAGTAGGAGCCCGTGCCTCCGGTGTTGTCCACCCAGTTCAGGGTGACCGCGCTGAGGGTGTCCTCCAGCATCACGTCGGAGGGAGCGGACACCTCCGGCAGCGGGGAGGGTTCGGCCACCGGCTCGGCCGGTGAGTCCTCCTCGACCGGTTCCTCCTCGGTCTCCTCGGCGGCGACCGCGACCACCGGCTCGGGAGTGTTCGTCGCCGCGAAGACACTCGCCACCATGCTGGCCACGAGAACACCGGAGACCGTCACCGCGATGTGCATCTGCTTGCGCCACCGTGGCGGTTCCTGAACCGAGGCAAGGGAGTCCCACTCCGGGTCCGAGGACTCCTCCTCGGCCTCGTCAAGGGGAAGGTACGCGGACTTCGCGTCACCGCTCCAACCGTCCAGCCGTGACCAGGCGCGCAGCGTGGAGACCTCTTCTCCACGCAGCTTCGCCATCATCAGGTCGGCGGTGCTGTGGGCGGAGTCCTCGGGAACGGCGCCGTGGAGTTCGCGTTCCTCAGGGGTGGGCAGTGGGCGCTGAGGCGGACGCAGTCGCGCCGCGCTCTCCAACCGACCTCGGTCCTCTCCACCGACCGGAGGGAACCCGTCCTGGGGGAACCCGTGGCCGTTTTCCTCGGCCGGGACGTGCGGAGGACGCTGTGGTCCGGCCCCGAACGGTGTGGGCGGAGAGTGCGGCCCGGAGGGAGCGGACGGGTGCGGAACCTGAGGTCCGGACGGGTGACCGGTCGGCCCGGGCCGAGGAGGCGTCGGCGGGGCGAGCGGAGGTGTCTGAGGGGCGGGGGCGGTCGGCGGGGGATGCGGTCCCGTGGACGAGGGAGGGGACTGCGGCCCGGTGGGCGCGGGTGGTGTCTGTGCACCGGAAGGAGCGTTCGCCGGTGCGGTACCGCTCATCGAGGGCTGGGCGCCGCTGGGGGCCGTCGCCGTGCGTCCGGAGCGCGCCTTCTCGAAGGCCGCGGCGAACTCGGAGGGGCTCGGGAACCGCTCCTCGGGATTCTTGGTCAGACCCCGGGCGAGGACTCTGCGCAGGGAACGGGACACGTCCGGGCGCGGTACCGGAGGAGGCTCCTCCGAGAGCACTCGCCGAACGTAGGTCTGGGGGTCGAAGCGTGAACCGTCCGTGGACGAGAACGGAGCCCGACCCGTGAGCAACGTCCAGATCGTCGAGGCGAGCTGGTAGACGTCCGATGCCGGTGTACGAGGCTCGCCACGGAGGGCCTCGGGGGCCGAGTGGAGGAAGGATTCCGTCTGGGGCGAGGGCGGAGTGAGCGGCTCACCGGAGGTGGACACCGCACCGAAACCGGTGAGCACGGGCGTACGCCCGGCCCGCAGGACGTTCCCCGGACAGACATCGTTGTGCAGCAGACCACGGGCGTGCAGGGCTCCCAGAGCGGCGGCGACGCTTCGTGCGATCGCGGCCGCCTCCTGCAATGGCGCGGGGCCCCTCTTCGCGAGCATCTCCCCGAACGAACCGTCCGGGTAGAAGGGCAGGGCGATGAAGAACGCCCCGTCCGCGGTGGAACCCGCGTCCAACAGAGGGACCACACCGGGTACGCCGTTGAGCGTGCGCAGGTGACCGAGTTCGACTTGGCCGGCTTCGATGGGAAGCACCTTGAGCACGACCTCGGCGCCGCTGGTCGCTCGGGTCGCGCGGATGATCCGGGCGCGTCGCCCCTGGCGAAGCTCTGTCGAGGTGTCGTACCCCGGGGCCTGGACGGGCCCGGGAGCGGAGCCGGACATGAGAGATCGACCCCCTGTTGGTGGCGGGATACCCGCTCGGGCGAACGGGGCAGGTGTACCGGGCTACGTCAGGGACGGTCCTGGAACACCGGATGATCGAGCATGGGGCTCTCGATCATCTGGTTGCGAACGTTGTTGTTGGCCCCCCACCCTCGCTCCTCATTGATCTCCTGCTGTTTGCCGAAGGCGCCGATGAGGGCGATGACCCCGCAGATGAGCGCGATGAGGATGGCGCCGCCGATCACGGCGGGCCACACCCGCTGACGACGGCGCCAGTACCGACTGGAGCCGTACAGCAGGGCGGACCGAAGTTGCCGATGCCGGAGAGCGTCCGCTTCGAGGACGTACTTTTCCTCGTCGGGCGTGTAGTGGAACGCCTCGGGAAGCTGCGGATCCGGATCGGTGGCAGGAGGCGAGGGTGGGGAGGACATCGGGACCCAGTTTACTAGAACAGACCGTCCAGGTACCGGGTGAGCTTGTCGTACTTGCCGGCGGTGTCGCTGGTCGCGTCGATCATCTTCGCGAACGCGGAGTTGACCTCGGAGAAGTGGGTGTCGAATTCCTGGGCCTTGGCCTGGAACTGCGAGCTGCCCGACCCCTCCCACTGGCTGACGGTGCTCTCGGACTGCTCGTTGATCGCGCTCATGATGGCCGTGAAGCGACCCAGGTGCGCCTGCTGGTCGGAGGCCAGGTTCTGCAGCCCACCGACATTGCCGTAAACGTCGAAGTTACTACCCACGAATGTGCCTTTCTCGAAAGCCGTGACGGAAGCGGTGAAGGGGTCAGGCGTTGACCGGACGGGCCATGGCGCCGAGGTCGTTGGTGGACTGCGCGTAGTCGTCGCTGGCCTCGTCGTCGGTCAGGTTGAACTGCTGCTGGCCCTCGTTCAGCTTGATGCCGTTCTGGCTGCACCAGCTCATGAGCTCGTCGAAGCGCTCCATGAGGGTGGTGCGCGCCTCGCGGAAGTCGTGCAGGGCCTGTCCCTGGATGGAGTCGGCGTCACTGCTCATGTCGTCGATGAGCTGGTTCATCTGGGTGCGGAGACCGTCGGACTCCTGACCGAGCTGCTCACCGCCCTGCGACAGGCTATTGACGTTTTCAAGACCGGCGTGCTGGGAGGACATCCGAACCCTTTCGAAGAATCTCTGATGGGAAAGTGTGCGTCCCGTCCTCCAAGAGCAGGGTGTTCGCCCGAGGCTCGGGATCAGGGGAGGTACGGCGAGTAGGGACATTAGTCAGGGTTTGACCTGTCGGTCAATGCGTATGCGCGTTTCGTGACGTTGGTGACCGGGTGCGAATTCCCTCCTTTCCTCGGTCGAACCGGCGGGCCTCGGTGGGCGTCTCAGGCCACCTGAGGCGTGTTCCGATCACCGGGCCCCGAGGACGTTCACGGCTCACCGGTGCCGCAGTCGACGTAGTCGACGACGCTCGCCGTGTATTCTTCCTGACTGTCGAAGGCTTCCTCGTACTGTTCCTTGTAGGCCTTGACGAAGTCCTCGCCGCTGACGGTCTCGTCGCACCAGGTGACCTCGTTGTGGTACATGGCGTTGCCGAGACCGCTGTCGACTTCGAAGAGGGGGATGTCGTTCTCCCAAGCGTCCTTGTCCAGCTCGACCACGAACCCCTCCAGGTCACCGTCCTCGTATCCGGCGTCCCATTCCACGTCCGCATCACCGCCACCCTCAGGGACGATGACGCCGTGGTCGAACAGGTGCTCACGGGTGCCGCCCATGTTCACGAGGACCTCGTCCGAGCCCGCTTCGTCGATCATGCGATCCAGGGTGTACAGCCGGATCTCCCGTTCGATCCACTGCACGGAGACATAGTCCTCGGGCAGGCCCGACGTGGGCTCCGGTTCGGGTTCGGACGTGGAACAACCCGATAGGACCAGCCCCGCGGCGAGGGCGAGCGCCGAGAGGGCTGGTGCCGGGACGGTGTGTCCGTGGTGGGGGTTCACGGCTCGCCGGTCCCGCAGTCGACGTAGTCGGTGACGCTCGCCTCGTAGGCATCGTGGGCGTTGAGGGTTCCCTCGTACTCGTCGATGTAGGCGTCGACGAACTCCTCACCGGTCACGACGTCCCCGCACCAGGTGACCTCGTTGTGGTACATGGCGTCGTTCAACGCACTGTCGATCCGGCTGAGGTTGATCGTGGTGTCCCACTCGTCCTCGTCGAGTTCGACGGTGTACCCGTCACCCTCCTCTTGGACGACCCGGGACTCGAACAACCGATCCCGTTCGTCACCGATGTTCTCGACGACCTCGCCTGAGTCGCCTTCGGTGAACATCCGATCCAGGGTGAGCACCCGCACCTGGCGTTCGACCCAGAACGCCGAGATGTGCTCAGAGGTGTCATCGGTGTCCGGCCCGGTCTCGGACTGGGAGGCCGAGCAACCGGTCAGGGCCAGACTCGCCGACACGGCGATGCTGAGGAAGACGGGCGCACGGCCCTCATGACGGGTCAACGGGTTCTCCAGGTGCTGTCGAGGCGGTCGTTCACAGGGGAAGCCGTCGGTCACTCCCCCTGGTCGTCGAAGTAGCCACGAGTGTCGTTGTACGCGTTCTCATACTGGCCGACGATGTCCTGAACACGTTTGTCCCCGGTGTGGGTACGACCGTCGGTGGTGGTGATCTCCACGTCGTCCATGATGTTGCTGATGGCGGTGTCCATACCGTTGAGAGCGCTGTCCTGGTTGTCCGTCCACTCCGCGGGGTTCTTCTCGACGTTGAGGGTGACGGAGTCATCGAAGACGAAGTCGTCGTCCAGGTCCTCGGCGGTGACCGGTTCGCCGTCCCGTTCGATGGTGAGCGCTCCACCTTCGACCAAGGTCTGGATATCGTCCGGCCTGACAACACTGTTGAGGTTCTCGGGAGAATATTGTGCCAGGTAGTCGAGGCCCTCGACCCGGTAATTACGTTCGATGTACTCGGCCCCGGTGAAGGTCGGGTGCCGTGGTGACACGTCGTATTCACCGTCGATGATCGCATTCACGATGTCATCCGTCGCCAGGCCCATCCCCTTCGAAATACCCTGGCCGATAACGGGGATCTTCTCGGACAGGTTCGCGGCCTCGGACACCACGAAATCGGCGATCTCTGTCTGCCGATCGATCTCCTCGTCCAAGTTGGTCGAACGGTCGGCGGAATCCCTCTTCAGCCCCTCCTCGAAAAGAGCCTGGAGTTGTCCGGGACCTCGCGCCGACTCTTCGTCCTGGCCATGCTCGAAGTAGGCGGCGGATTCGATCTGCTGGTAGATGTCGATGGAGTTGGCCACACGTCCAGCGCTCTCGTCGTTGCCAGAGAGGAGCTGCATGTACATGGCCCGTTCCTCGGGTCCCATACGTACGAAGTTCGTCTCCGGATCGAAGTCCCCGATACCTGTGACCGGTTCCTTTCCATCGAAGATGTCGCTGTCGGCGAAGCTGTAGATGTGCGCGTCGAAGATCTCTACGAGACTGTCGGCGAGAGCGCCGTTGAAATGCGTGAAGGAGGCGTCGGTGTACTCGTTGTCCCCCTCGGTGACACTGACGCCGGTGTTGATGAGGGCGTCGTGCATCTCCGGGTCGGTGATGGTCTCCATGAACCCGGTGAAGGCGTCGCCCGCGCGCTCGCTCACCTCGGGATCCTCACTGTGCACGTCCTCGGCCAACCAGTCGGTGAGCTGTCGCGCGGTGTGCCCGTCGTCGTGCCACTCGAAGGTGAGGGTGCCCTCCAGGGCCTGCTTGCGCAGGTCCTCGTCGCCGTAGGGAACGCCCGGCTCCTCGTTGAGGTGCTCCCCGGTGAGGATGTAGTAGTTGGAGTCCTTGTTCCGGGAGGCCACGTCGACCATGTGCGAGACCTGCTCGGAGTCGGGCAGCACGCCGTCGGAGTCGTGGACCTCGCCGCCCCAGGCGTCGAGGAAGGCGCCGGTGCTCAGGTGGAGGTTGGTGGACAGGCCGTAACCGGCCTCCAGGTTCTCGTCGGTGTGCTCCATGAAGGCGGAGAGCGCCTTCATGTCCATGCCCATCCCGGCGGGGCCCGCGGAGATCTTGCCCTCCGCGTCGGGGTTGATCCACGGCCCCTCGACCGCGTGACGGAAGCTCTGGGGCAGGTTGTCGTAGCCACCGCCGATACGCGGATCCGACAACGCGAGTAGCCCGTCGCCGAGCGTGCCGAGGGCCTGTTCGCGTTCCTCGTCGCTCATCCCGGACTCCGCCATGAGGTCGGGGTAGGCCATGAGGCCCGCGCCGGCGCCGTCGCGGTAGTAGGGCTCCTCCAATTGCCGGTAGAACTCCTCCAGGAACTCGACCTCCTCCGACTCGAACTGCGTCCCGTTCTGCTGGTGACCGCGGGCGTTCGACCCCATCATCGCCATCACGAGCATGAGCTCGTGGTAGCGGTCGTCCAAGGGTTTGTCGCCGGACCAGTAGGCCGAGAGTTCGTCGGCGTACACCTCGGCGTTCTCCGGGGTGAGCTCGACGTCTTCGAGGAGCCCGGAGTAACGCGACGGGTCGAGGCTGAGGAACCCCCAACCGGCGTTCCCGGCCTCGATGAGCTTGGAGACGTTCTCCGGCGTCGGCCCCTGTTCGAGCATGGTCCGGACCTCTTCGGCGGTTTCCTGGAGGGTGTTCCAGTTGGTCCGCTCGCGCTCGATGAGGCCCTCGCGCACGGTGGAGAGCTCGTCGTAGAGGTCGCGACACCTCTTCTCATCGCCGGCGCCCCAGTCCGTCCAGAGGAACCCGTCGGCCTGGGGGTGGGACTCGGTGATCCGGTCGCCCTGGTACTTGGAGGGGACGGCGCCCTCCTTCTCGCCCTTGCTGGTCTGCCAGGTGGAGAGCTGGGCCTCGCGTTCGTCGTCGAAGGCCTTGACCGTGTCCGCCCACATCTCGGCGACCGAAGAGGCATAGCTGACCGAGACCGCGGCGTCCCGCCACTTCTGGATGTCCTCCTCGGAATGCCCCTGGATGTTCCAGGCGATGAGGTCGGTGAACTGATGCGACGCGGAGTCGAAGCTCCCCCCGAGGTCGTCGGCGCGACCGAGCACGCGGGCGTTGAGGATCTCCAGATCCGAAGCGCAGTCGTACATGTCGGCCGAGCGTCCGTAGAAGTCTCGGGGAAAGAAAACGAGGGCGATGGTGGCCACGGTCATCCTCAGAGGCGAAGAGCGAGCGGGGTGGTGGAAGGGGACTCTGGCTGGGGCGGGGCCACGGGGGTCAGTCGAAGTTCAGGTCACGGTGGGACTGCCAGGGGTGGAAGCCGTCCGAGCTGTCCAGGTCGTTCTGGGCGACCTCACCGGCGCCGGCCTGGATGTTGTTGGCTAGGGCGAGACCGTGTTCCTGGAGGTCGATGAGGGCTTGGTCGGCCTCCTCCCGGAACTTGTTGAACCCGGATCTGACGTCTTCGTGGCCACAGGCGCCCACCGCGTCTCCGAGGAGGAGGTCGAACGCGTCGGCCAGCCCGGCCATCGCGGCGGCGAGGGTCTCGGCGTACTCGCCGCCCTCCATCGCCTCGATCGGGTTGGCGCCCGCTTCGTTGGTCATGGGGCACTCCTTTCGGATGAGGGTGTGGCACCGGTGGCGGGTACCGGTGTCCGCTGACGCCGCTTCGGGGAGTGACGGGAACAGGGTCGCCTGGTGCGACGATGGTAAGAGGAGGAGAGTTTCATACCAAAGGAAACAGAAGTGTAACGAGGCCCGTATTACCAGAGGCGACAGTACGCAAGGTGATCGTCTCTGCACGGAGCGGATCGGATTCGGTGTCGGGCCTCACGGGGAAGCACCGGGCCGTGACCGGATGTGGCCGTGATGGTTCCCGGTTTCTCACGGCTGCATGGATCAGTGCGCCAGGCAGACAAGAGGCCACATCCGTCATATGTCAGGTCTTTGACCTTTGTGAATTAGCATGACGATCACCTATCCCTGTCCGATTCTGCTCGACGCGCTTCGGCCAGCCAACCAGTAAGAAACAAACACGCGAGACCGTGTATGCCCTGAGCGGATTGGAACTGCCGATTCGGGGCATGGTTTGACTGATGGAAGCGGACGAAAAATCACCGGAACCCGACTACTCGGGGGATGTTCCGGGAACCAGGGAACTCGCGTAGGAGCACCGCTCCGGGTACCTCCCGGAACGTGTACGGTCCGACCTCTTCGTCGACGCGCGCGATACTCGGAATATCGGTGGTGTCCACATCGATCGGCAAGGTGACACGCTCGTCATCGCCGGTGTCCCAGTCCAGTACGGCCATATCTTGTTCTTCATCCTCGCCGACCATGCGAAGCTTGAGTAGAGAGTCCTCCAGTACAAGGAAGTTGTTGAAACTACCTCGCGCGACCTCCGTGGTGGTCTCCAACTTCTGACGCACAGTGCCGTCGAAGTCATGCAGCTTGTAGGTCAAGCTCCTGCCCTCCAAACCGGGGGACTCCCCCTCTTCCGCGGTCAGATAGCCGTCTGGCAGGACACGGAGAAGCGGAGCCTCGGCGGTACTGGGCAGATCGTCGGCGACTACCTGGCCGTTGCTGGTGTCAATGACTACTGTGCCGCGCTGCGCGGCGATGTTCTGCAACACGAGCAAATCCCCGACCACACCGAAGTCGAACTCAGCGGAAGGGCTGGGCACAGGGAAGATGTCCTCATCCAGTTGATAGTCCTCACCCTGCCGCATACGCCACAGTTCCTCCCCGTTGGCCTGATCGAGGCCGACCACGGTGGTCTCCTGGAAGGGACAGGCGTAGGTGAGCACTACTTGGTCGTCGGTGAGCACCCCCTGCGAGATGTTGGCCAGGTCGGGTTCCTCACAGGCCGAAAGGGTCGACTCCCACTCGGGTCCCCCTTCCTCCCACGGAGTCAAGGAAACTTGGATTTCATGGGAAGCCTGCGCGGTGAACAACCCGCTGTCACCGATGAGTCCAGCCTTGTTGATGGTGAACTGAGTGGGCCCCGAGGCACTGTGATCACGGCGCCAGAGTTCCTCACCAGTGCCGGTATCGAGTACGACCATGGACTGACCAGGGCTATAGGCCATGATCGTACCGGTGGGAGAAAGAGCTAGGTCAGACTCGTCACCGGTCTGGTTATTCTCCGGTAGCAGGAAGCTCCAGGTCTCCTCCCCGGTAGCGGTGTCCAGGGCCACAGCACCGATGTTCAGTTGGATGACCGCACCAGTGCTGGAGGGATGCAAGGCCAGAACCTGGCTACCGGCGGGACCTTCCCAGGTCCAGGCAGCTTCGGTGACCGTGGAAGGTATGGGTTGGTACTGCGGTGGAACATCGGTGCTGCGATGCTCGACAGTGTTGCCCGCCAGAGGTTCCGCAGAGTCGGAAATGTTCTCCGGTTTGTCTTCTGTAGAGCAGCCGCTGGCACCCAAAAAAAATGCAATGACAAGGATGAAAGCAGGATATCTATTATGTCTCATTTGCATCGCTATTCCTCGATTTGAATAGACTTCCCCTCTGGTTTTGGGTTGGCTCTCAAGGTTTAATTATTTATAGAATAATGTTCTTCCTTTACCTTTTCTCGGGCATTCTCGTAAGCATTGGCATACTCGCCCATGGCGGTGTTATGGTCGAACTGGCTGTCCCCCCACTGGGTGTGGTAAATTTCCTGCCAGGCCAAGGAAAGTGCTGCGTGCTCGTCTCCCATTTTTTCAACGTTCCATTTTTCCGGATCCAAGGGAACAGTTCTCTCCCCATTTTCTTCTTGGATGAGATTCGGAGGAAGTCTGTCCATTCGTGGGTCGTCTGAATCGAGGCCAGCCAGTAGGAGTAGTTTATAATTCTCTTCCAGTTCCCATGCCCCAAGGCTATTCTCTGTATTGATCTCGGCAATATGTGACTCGAAATCCAAATTTTCCTTGATGGAGATCTTGATGGTCTCAGAAGCAACTGAGCTGCCATGAATTGGGATTTCTGATAGGGCGGAACCCAGCAGGTCTGTAGCGTTGTTCGCTACTCGCTGTTGGTAGTCCTTGTCCTCCTTATTTTTATCGGTTCTGACTTCAGCTTCTCTTGAAAGCGCCTCGTCAACCATTCCTCTTAGGATGCCTGATTCAATTGCGCCTCCGGGATGCAAAGACTGATCTTGGGTGAAATCATTTATTTTCTCAAAATTAAAATTAACAGTCTCTGCATGCACCCGTGAGGCGGCGTTTCCGTCCCCCATCACCTGCTGGATGAAGTTTGTCCGATCATCAGGGTTGAGGAATAGTGTGCCGTCTTCACCAATATGAGTGTCTTGCCCATTAGGAGCCCCAGTGCTACCGATAGGAAGTCCGTATCCACTGGAAAACTCATCAATATAAGTGACAAAAAGGTCCGCCCAAGCCATTGCCATTTCGGGGTTCACGTGGCCAGCGGAGGCATTGCTCCATGTGGTGTCGACCAACTCTCCTTTATCATTCGTTATCTGTCCACTCACCTCGTATCCCGTTCCAGAGAGAGCGTCCATGAAAGCGGGGTCACCAAACAGTTCAATGTAGGAGGCCATGGCTTCATCGGCTCTCTCCTTCTCCCAATAGTCTCCTTCCGTTGCATCTACAATCCAATCAGTTATACCGCTGACGGCTTGGCCGTCGTCATCCCAATCATAGGTATATAGACTCCGTAGAGTCATCTCGGGATCTAAACCGTGTCGAGGGTGCTCATACTGTCCTTCTCCCGTAAGGAGTGCGTGGTTGGAATCTTCGTTTCTTGTGGATACATCGATCAAATTTTCTAGCCACCAAGAAGCCAAGTAGGGATAATCCTCTGCCGATCCATCAAGTGCGTATCCGAGCGATTGAGTGAGATTAACAGAGAATTCCTCTCCGCCTTGTATATATGCGTTTGTTTTTCCGAACATAGCTCCCAGTGTCGCTGCGTTGGATTGCCATTCACTGGAGGGAGGGTCGTTGCGGTAGGGCCCCTCAGCAACATCTCTAATGCTTTGCGGAATATTGTCATATCCTCCAAGGAGGCTCTCGTCAGATAGGACAAGAATTCCGCCTCCTAGTCCACCTAGGATAAGATCCTTCGTGTCCTGGTCGATTTCAGCATTGTAGATAATCTGCTCTGAAATATTCAAGACACCTGGAGGCTGTCCCCCTTCTCCTCCTGCCTCCTCTAGAGATTTGTAGAATTCATTTAGGAAGTCCAGTTCTTCGCGGGTAAGTGTGCCGCCATTTTCTTTTCTTTCGACAGCGACGAGGGCCATATTGTTAAGAATCGCGTAGACTTCATTGATATTGCCCTCGTATCCTTCAGGGTCAGCAGCGAAGTCGGCCACGGTATCGGCCATTTCCTCAGGATCGGCATCGATAGGAATCGACTCAATATCGCCGCCGAGATTAAAATAAGCCCAGGTGGAGTAGCCTCCGTCGATGAGGCGTTGCACTGCCTCCGGGGTGGGCCCGTCGGTAAGGTCATCGCGCAACTCTTCAGAACGGGTATAGAGGGTGTTATATGCTGTGGCTTCTTCTAGCTCAGCTTCTTCTTTGAGTTCTATCAGGGCTTCGGCGGCTTTTTCGCTCGGGTTCTTCTGCCAAACGAATCCAGAGGGGCCCTTGCTCAGATCTGCCTCGTAAGTTGGTGCTATGTCATTCCAGTGGTTGATGATGCGCTGGCGCTCACGTTTGTATTCGCTTACGCAGTCGGCCCATTCCTGGGTGATGCCAGCGCAGAATCGGAGGCTCGAAGAAACCTCCATCCAAACTGCGAGGTCCTCTTCGCTAAGGCCAGTGATATCCCATTTAATGACCTCAGTAAACTCTTTGGCGCCACTGTCAATATCGTCATTCAGGCCATCGGCGCGCCCCAGTACTCTTCGCTCGAGCATCTCGATGTCCTCAGCTCCTGCGCGGAGCTCAGACACTTTCATGTCCGGGTCAGGGGTCAACTCAAGGGTGTAGGGACCGACAGTCACGGCGGTGATGGTATCGCCGTTGTAGGTGACTTCTCCAGTGGACACGGAATACTTTCTTATTCTCGAAGGGGGCGGTCAGAAATTGACAGGGGGCATATTCGACCATGCCTCAGTGAACCCGTCGCCAGAGTCGTAGTCGTTCTCGGCGATCTTCGATGCTCCAGCCTGGATACCGTTGGCCAGGGAGATCCCGTTCTGTTGCACGGTGTGGATCTCCGGCTCGAGGTCGTATTTGAAGTTCAGGTATCCAGAGCTGATCCAACCGGCCTTACGGGCCAAGTCATCCATGAGTGCGCTGAAGGTCTCTTCCAGGCCGACCATAGATTCAGCCATGGCCTCGGCCTGAGCTCCCTTCTCAGCGGCTGCCCAGGTATTCGCGCCGACTTCTCCGGAACTCATCAGTCCTACTCCTGCTGTGGTGTTGAAAAGGTTAAGGGGGCCGGGTAATCGGAGTGAGGTAGTTTGACGTGGGTCGTCTTTTCCTCGCGCAAGGTGCCTTTGCAGTAACTTTAGGGGACTATTGATGGCGAGACCGAGTTCCGAGATGGCCGAATTCGGCCATTGCTCGATGAACGGTTTCTCCTCTGCGTGGGCGTCGTTACGCGGGGGGCTCGCTCCAGCCGACCTGCAGCAGGTCGGGGCGCTTTCCACGAAGGGCCAGCTGCGCTCGACCCTGCGGAAGCTGCTTGGAGGCCACACCGTTGGCCAGGCGCCCCTCCATCCGGTCGCCGGAGAACAGCACGCCCGGGGTGGCCATGTCGCTCAGCGACTGGAGCACCGGCTCGAACATGGCACGCGCAGTACCACCGGTACGGCGGGCGGCGATGACGTGCAGGCCCAGGTCCGCGCCCTGCGGGATGAACTTGGCCAGGGGCGCCAGGGGGTTGCTGCGCGAGGCGATCATGTCCATGTCGTCCACGACGATGTACAGGTCGAGCCCCTTCCACCAGCTGCGTTCCCGCAGTTGCTTGGGGGTCACGTCCGGGCCCGGTAGACGCTGCTGGAGGGAACCGGCGAGGTTGTCGGCGACGGCCTTGGTCTGCTCCGCGGTGGTGCAGTAGGCCAACAGGTGCTCTTCCGGAACCAGTTCCAGGTGCGAACGCCGGAAGTCGACCATCACGATGCCCAGCTCCTTGGCCGGGCGTTGGACGATCTGCTTGACCAGTCCGCGCACCAGGGTGGACTTGCCGCTCTGCGGGTCTCCGAACACCAGCAGGTGCGGGTCCCGGTCCAGGTTCATCACGGCCGGGGCCAGGGAGCTCTCGGCCATGCCCAGCACCAGTTCCCGCGACCTGCTCCGGCCGGTCCTGCGGCCCTTGAGCAGTTCGTCCAGTTCGACGCGCTCGGGGAGGGTGCGCACGCCCTGGACCGCCTTCTGCGGCCAGCGTTCCCGGATCCGTTTGATCAGGTCTTGGACACCGTCGGCAAGATCCTCGTCGCTCGCGACACCGTCCACCCGGGGCAGCGCCACGTGGGTGTGGTGTTCCTCCGCCGAAAGGCCGCGACCCGGGGTGTCCTTCGGGATGTCCTCGGCGATCTTGCGTCCGATGCCCGAGTCCATGGGGTCGCTCAGCCGCAGCTCGAACCGGCCGCCGAAGAGCGCCTGCAAACGGGAGCGGACCTGGGAGGAGGCCGCGCCGGTCAGGATGGTGTGCACGCCCAGGGAAGGGCCCCGCGTGGCGATGTCCATGAGGTAGTCGTCGGCGGCGTCGAAGGCGTCCCGGACGGCCGACCAGCCGTCGATCATCAGGAACAGGTCGCCCGGGACGCTGGAGGGCACCGTGCCCTCCGCGCGGGCCTGGCGAAAGGCCGCGGGCGAGTCGAGCTTGTGCTTGCGGAACAGGCGTTGCCGACGGTCGAGGTGTCCGGACACGTCGGTGAGGACCCGCTGGACCTTCTCCGGGTCGGCCCGACCGGCCACACCCGCCACGTGCGGAAGCTCGTCCATCGCTTGGAGCGCGCCACCACCGAAGTCGATCGCGTAGACCGCCACACGACCCGGCGGGTACCGCCAGGCCAGACTCGTGATGACGGTCCGCAGCAGGGTGGACTTACCGGACTGGGGCCCGCCCAGGACGACGATGTTGCCCTCGCCGCCGGTGAAATCCAGCTCGGCGGGGACCACGCGTTGTTCGCGCGGGATGTCCGTCAGTCCGAAGACCGCCTTGGCCTCGGCCGCGTTCGGCTCGGTGCCCGTGCCCTCCAGGTCCTCGCCTTCGCCAAGGTCGGTCAGGACGGTGTCGAAGGTCAGCAGCTCCGGGAGGGGCGGCAACCAGACGGGGCGTACGGGGTCGGCACCGGCGGCCACCAACCGATCCACGGTCACCTGCAGTGTGGTGCGCTTCTCGTGCTTGGGTTTGTCCTCCGACTTCGCCTTGATCGAGTCCACCAGCGACTCCACCAGCGACCCCGCGCCCGTCACCTTGCCCAGGCCGTTGTAGGACAGCAGCGGAAGGACCGGGTCGTGCTCGGTCTTCTCCTCCTTGGCCGGTGGTTCGTAGGGCTGGGAGACCATGGCGGCCTTGAACCGTTCGAAGACCGAGGTGTCGACCTTCAGGTAACCCGAACCGGGCTCCGGCGGCAGGTGGTAGGCATCGCCGACCCCGATCGCCTCACGGCTCTCCGCCTCGGAGAACGTCCGCAGCCCCACCCGGTAGGACAGGTGGGACTCCAACCCCTTGATCTTGCCCGACTCCAGTCGCTGGGTGGCGAGCAGGAGGTGCACGCCGATGGAACGGCCGATCCGGCCGATCGCGACGAACAACTCCGCGAAGTCGGGGTGGGCGGTCAGCAGCTCGGAGAACTCGTCGATGATGATGAGCAGGTGCGGCAGTGGCTCCAGCTCGGGGTCGTTCTCCCGGGCCGCTTCGTAGGCATGCAGGTTGGGCAGGTTGCCGGCGTTCTTCAGGATCTGTTGCCGCCGTACCAGTTCACCGAAGGTCGCCTCGCGGAACCGGATGACCAGGCCATCGTCGTCGGCGAGGTTGGTGATCAGCCCGGCGCTGTGGGGAAGTCGGTCGGTGTCGGCGAAGGTCGCACCACCCTTGAAGTCGACCAGCAGTAGGGCGAGGTTCTCCGGTGAGTGGTTGATGACCAGGGAGGCCACCATGGTGCGCAGCATCTCCGACTTACCGGAACCGGTGGCACCGACGACCAGGCCGTGCGGGCCCATGCCGCCGAAGGCCGATTCCTTCAGGTCCAGTAGGACGGTGTTGCCGCTCGGACCCACGCCGATGGGTACGCGCAGGTAGTCGCCGGTGGAGCGTTTGCGCCAGGTACGGCGGGTGTCCAACGCGGCGACGTCGGGGACCCCCAGGATCTCCGGCAGCCCCACGGTCTCGTGCATGGCGTCGTCGCCGTCGGTCACCGCGATGCCGTAGGGGGCGAGAAGACGGGACAGGGTGGTCAGCTGGGCGACGCCGGCGTTGTCGGCCTTGCCGTCGAGGGGCACGTAGGAGGACTCCGGGTCCGGCTTGATGCCCTCGGTGTCCTCGCGCAGGGTGCCGTCGGCCTCGATCAGGAGCCGTAGCTCCACGGAGTCGGGTTCTTCGCGTCGCTCCGAGGACAGGATGATGACGTGGATGCCGAGGTCGGCCAGGTTGGTGACGGGGGGTTCGGCCTGAAGGCCGGAGAGGGTGGACTGGTACTCACCGTCCAGGACGACCACGAGCCGTTGGGTCCCGGGGCCCGGGGGCTTGCCGCGTCGACGTTGCAGGTCGACGGTGCGCCGTTCGATCTCGTCGGAGAGGAGTTCCGCGACCTGCACGGTGTTGTCCGAGACGAAGCGGGCGGGCATGGGGCCGTCCGTGGCGTCCTCGAAGGTGTTGTGCGGCAACCACTTGGTCCACTCCCACCGCTCCCGGAGTTTCGGGTCGCGGACCACACCGATGCGCAGGTCGTGTGGGGAGTGGAAGACCGAGAGCTGGGAGATCATCGCTCGGACGAGACCGCGTCCGGCCTCCCGGTCTCCGTTGATCGAGATGACGCCGTGCCGTCGGAGCGGCACGACCAAGGGCATCTCGGGGACGTCACCGTAGAGCTCGATGAGCTGGTCGGCGGCACCTTGACAGACGGGGTCGTAGACGATCAGCGGGGAGGAGGTGTCGACCTTGAGCTTCAGCCTTCGGGCCAGCGGCCGTGTGCCGCACCCGACCCGCACGTCGAGGAAGTCGGGGTCGGAGGCCCTGCGCTCCCATCTCCTCGCTCGGGATCGAGCCGGTTCCGTGAGCAGGCTCGGTTTCGGATGACGGAAGGCGTTGTCCGAACGCTGGCCGGCGGCGACGTCTCGAACGATCTCGCGCAACTGGTCCAGGTAGTCGACGTAGCGTTCTCGTTGCTCACGAATGCGCTTACGCGGGCCGTTGTGCTGGGCGACGAACATGATGATTCCGACGATGACGCTCGCGAGCATGATCATCACGCCCGCCACCATCATCAATGGTCGGTGACCCATGGTGATGGACATCAGGAGGGAACCCGAACCGGTGATGATCGGCATGATGATCATCGCGCCCGAACTACCGGCCGGCGCGTTCTCCGGCATCTGCGGCGGTGTCGCGATGACCAGCGGAGACGTCCCGGGCGCTGGTGGTATCTCACGCGCGGGTCGGGGAACAGGTCTCGTCGCCACGGGGGTCCCTTCTCCGTCCACCTGCAAAGTTTCGTGTTTAGGTGACTACGCTATAGATGATCTCGTGGACACAGCGAATCGCCTAATTTTCATCGATTGCGCCCGTTGAGCATGGTAATCACCGAACGAGTCGACAAAGAGGGTCTTGGGTGAGCGGATACTGCAGGGTCACGGTCACCGGACCCCAGCGCTGGGCCGATCTGGCGCTGCCGGGAAGCGTTCCCGTGGCCACACTCATGCCGCGCATCATCGAGGTGTGCGTGGACGAGGGGGAGAGCACAGAACCGGCCTCCTGGGCACTGACCACGGTCGATGGTCAGCCCGTTCGTCCCGAAGAGCCCCTTGAAGGCGCGGGGATCTACGACGGGGACGTGCTCCTCCTCGATCGTGTGGTCGCCCCGAGCCGTCCCGAACACGTCGATGACGTACGCGGCGCGGTCGAGGACAGCGTCGACGAGACCGCGTGGATCTGGAACCCGACGACCACGTTGTCGTTCGGCCTGCTCGTGGGTGGCATCGGGCCGTTGCTGATGCTGTTCCTCATGATGTGGCTGCGTCCGTCGCCGGGGCACCTCGCGGTGGCGGCGTTGGGCACGTTGTTGACGATCGGCACGATGATGCTCGCGGCCCGCCGGCCGCTGCCCGCGGTCGCCTACGTCCTCTTCGCGACGGCCTGTGTGTGGGGTGGTGCCACCGCGGTCCTCGCGGCCGGGTTCCTCTTCGACCCCACCCCCTTGGTCACGGGGGCCATCGCGCTCTGTGGGGGCCTGCTGGTGGCGGTGATCGGCTGGTCCATGCACGAGACCGGGCTGCCCTACATCGCGGGCCTCACGGTGCTGGCCCTGACCGGGGGTGTGCTGGTCGTGGTCGGGATCTTCGCGCAGCCGGTACAGGGCGTGCGCGCGATGGGGATCGCGCTGGCCCTGTGCGTGGGCGCGCTGCCGCGTGTGGCGATGGTGATGGGCGGCCTGTCCGGACTGGACTACGAGGTCGGACGGTCGGGCCAGGTGGCCACGGACCGGTTCGAGGAGACCTTCACCAACACCGATCGCCTACTGCTGGGGATCGTGATGGGTACGGCCCTCTCCGGTGGGATCTTCGCGGTCCTGCTCGCCTACTTCGGCACCGGCCTCCCCGACCTGCTGCTGTGCGGTCTCCTCGGAGTGCTGTTGGTGATGCGCTCCCGTCTGTTCGACCGCATCCGTCACGTGCTTCCCCTACGCCTGGCGGGCGTCGTGGGTCTGGGCGCCGCGGGTGTCGCGGTCACGGCGCAGTACCCGGTTCTCGGCCCGTGGCTTCCGGCCGTGGTACTGCTCGCCGGGATCCTCCTGAGCGTCCTGAGCTGGGTGAAGTTGAACGACGTCCCCCGCGCTTCGCTCCGCAGGGCCCTGAACTGGACCGAGATCCTCATCATCATGACGATGTGCGTCATGTTCGCCTGGGGCATGGGCCTGTTCGAGTTCGTGGCGAGGATGACCGGAGCCACGTGAGCCGGTGGACGGTGCGCCGAGGCTGGAGCACGTGTGTGCTGAAGGCGCGAGGAGAGCGGTTGATCAGGGGAACTCGGTGGGTGGTGGCCGGCGTCGTCGTGGTGCTCCTGGTTCCTTTGGGGGCGTGTTCGGTTCTGGGGTTCGGGGGTGTTTCGACCAGTCACCAGAAGTTAGGGGGTGAGTGGTCGGATGCCGGTGTGCCGGGGTCGGTTTCGGAGGTGGCGTGGGAGTGGACCGCTGAGGGATATCCGGGGGATATGGAGGTGTCCGCGCTTCCGCGTGGTGTGCTCGTTCGTACATCCCAGGGTGCGGTGGCCCTGGATGGTGTGACGGGTGAGGAGCGGTGGAGTTTCACCGTGGAGGACGAGGACGTCCGTGTGTTGACGGACGTGTCCTCGACCGGCGAGCGAGTTCACGTGATGTACCCGAAGGAGGTCCCGGACGAGGGGTTTGAGGACACCGAGGATGAGCATGTCGCGAAGGTCGCGTGGCGCCGGGTGGTCCTGGACGGGGTCAGTGGGGAGATCGTCGGTGACTTCGAGGAGACGATCGCCGCTGACGTCGAGAAGCCCGGGCCCTTCAACGTGGGTGTCGCCGGGGACGGGGGTGTCTTCCACCTGGAGGGTAGCGACCTGCTCTTCGGAGCGATGCTCTCGACTGAGGACGGTTCTGAACTGTGGCGGACGGATGACCTTTTCTCTTGTGAGGGTTCGCACGTGAACACGGCGGACCGTCCGGTGGTGTTCTCCGATGCGGTGGTCGTGAAAGCGGGGTGCGATTCGGGTCAGGCCGAGCTGATCTCCCTGGACGTCGTCAATGGAGAGGTGTTGTGGCACCTCGAAGGTGAGGACGCTGAGTTTCTGACTCCGGAGTCGCGTTCCTTGCGTGGGATGGGTGGGTTGCTACCCGTTTACCACGACCGAGGGCCCATGTATCAGGACGAGGAGTTCAGCGAGCTGCGCGTATTCGATCCGGTCACGGGTGAGGTCGTGGGTGATGAATCGGGGGTCGACGGATTGGATTGGTATCTGGCCCGCACGGTCGAGGACGGGTTCCTGGTGTCACGGCGAGCCCCCGGCGAGAGCACCGTCGGTTACGAACTGCGCCGGTTCGACGGCCGGTCCCTGACCACCGGTGGACAGGCGGTGCCCACGGGGTCGGCCGGTAGTTACGTGCTGGCTCTGGAGGACGCGGTGGTCAAGCTCGAACCGAAGGACCCGGAGACACCGGTCAGTGTCACACCGTGGGATGGAGGTGAGCCGTACCGGATCGACCTGCTGGAACCGGTCGAGGTGGCGGGTTACTTCCAGGGGAGGCAGCCGAAGGGGCAGTTCGAGGCGGTGCCTGGAGCGGTGGTGTTGGTCGACCTGAGCGACTCCCAGGGCGAGGGCGTCAAGGTGATCGGGCTCCGGTGAGCCTGGCCAGGGGCAGCGAGCCGGGAGCGGAAGAGCTCGCTCGCCGTAGAGTTCTCGTGGCAGAGGAGACCCTCGCTTCGGTGTGCTGACCTGGTTTCTCCATGACCTCAGTAGAGGGCGTCGACCTGTTCGAAGGTGTCCGGGTCCAGCAGGATAGGGGGCGTGCCGTTGGTGGTCCGGGCCGCGATGACCTCGCCGTCGGGGTGGATCGCGACGCTTCGATAGGAGGCCGCCTGATCGGCCGCTTCCAGCAGGTTTTCGCCTGTCTCCAGGTCCCAGACGTACGGGTGGTATTCCAGAGCATCCGTACCCGTACTTGCCATCCACGTCGCGTACAGCCGCTCACCGGCGGGGTCGAACAGGAGTTGGGTGAGGAAGGGTTCGTCGTCGTTCTCGTACTCCTCGCGGGTGAACGAGGCGACCTCGGTCCCGTCCACGTAGTCCTCGACGTGGATCTCGGGGTCGTCGGCGTAGGCGACCTGGGTGGTTCCCGGCCGTACCGCCAGTGAACTGTCCGAGGTCCCCTCCACCGTGCCGACCTCCTCGCCCGTGTCGGCGTCCCAGACACGGACCGTGCCGGAGTCGTTGGTGACGACGTGGTCCTCGTCCATGAACCGGGTCTCGTACTGGAACCCCTCGGCGATGGGCTCACCGGGCTCGCCGGTGGCGGTGTCGACGGTGTGGGTGCCCGGGCCGTCTCCGCGTCCTCTGTCCAGGGTGACGGCCAGTCGGGTGCCGTCGGGGGAGAACGCGAAGCCTCGCACGTCGACCGGGCTGGCCAACCAGCGCTCCTGGTCGTCCGGGCCCTCCTGGGGGCCCAGGTGCCGGACGGTCTCACCGGAGAGCAGGTCGTAGGTGTGCGCGAGTTCCACGGGGTATTCGCGGCTCTCGTACTCGACGGGCGTCACGGCGACCAGTGTGCAGCCCACCGGTGAGAACTCCGCCTCCGAGAGCGAGCCCGAACCCGAGGTGATGGGGCGGGCGATCTCCCTGCCCTCCCGCCAGTCCCAGACCATGAGCCCCGCAGAGGAAGCCACGCCCAGGACGTCGCCGTCACCGGAGAACGTGAGGTCGAAGACGTTGGTGTCCGGAGCGGGAGGCTCCTCCGGAGGTGGGAAGCCGGTGGCGTCCAGGCACCGACCCTCGCTGATCAGTGGTTCCGCCGTGTCCTCTTGGGCCGGCACGTCCGCCGGTTCACCGAACAGCCGGTCGTAGGCGAACATCGCGCCCCCGGCGGCGAGTACGACCAGGACCAGTGCCCCGGCGCCCAGGGAGAGAAGACGGCCCCGCTCCCTACGTCCCGTCTCCGGCGGAGTCGCCTGTCCTCTCGCGGGGTCGGTGGCCAAGACCTCACCCTGGCGTGCGGCGACCGCGTCGATCGCCGCGCGCACCGACGGGGACCACGGATGCGGGGAGGTGGGCCCACCGAGCATGCTCACCAGGTCGGAGGAGCTGGGACGCAGTCTCGGGTCCCGCTTGAGGCAGGCGTCCACCAGGCCGCGCAGTTGCAACGGCACGTCGGCCAGGCCGTCGGGGCCCTCCACACCGGAGGCCGCGTAACAGAGCGTCGCCGCCCACGAGAACACGTCGGTGGCCGGGCCCGCTCCGCCCTCCGGCGCGGCGAACGCCGGATGTGGTGCCCGCCGTTCGGTGTCGGAGACCGCCCACTCCAACCCGGGGTCGGCCAACGCCGCCCCGTGAGACTTCATGAGGACGCCGTCCGGCCACAGCGAACCGTGCGCCAGACCGGCGCCGTGCAGGTCGGCCAACGCCTGGGCCGTGGCCAACGCCAAGGGGCGCACCGCGTCCACCGGGAGCGGGCCGTGCGCGTGCACGAGTTCGGCCAGGGTGGGCCCGAGCGGACGGGAGACGGCGACCCAGGGGACCGCGCCGCGCAGGTCGGCCTCCCGAACCGCGCACATGTGCGCCCCGGGCAGCCCTCGGGCCCCCTCCACCCGGCGGGCGAAGGCGCCGCGGAAGGTCGGGTCGGTGGCGTGTTCCGGACGGACGACCTTCACCGCCACCGACGAACCGTCGTCGCACACCCCCAGGTAGACGCGTGCGTAGGCGTTCTCACCGAGGCGGGCGCGCAGCCGGTAGGGGCCGATGGCGGGCGGGTCGTGCGGGTGGAGAGGGAGCATGGGCCTTACCGGGGTCGGGGTCGAGACGGGAGCGGACCAGGGGTCACATCTGTTCGACCAGACGCAGTTCGACCGCGTCGACGAACCACATGCCGCTGCCGTGCCCGGGAACGCCCGAGATGACCTCGCCCTCCGGATGCACGGCGATCTCGTGCATGTACCCCTCGTTCTCGTCGGCGGTCAGGTCCTGCCCCGTGGAGTACTCCCACACCTTCATGTACGCGTCCTCGAACTCGTAGTCCTTGGGCACGTAGGTGACGTAGACGCGGTCCGCCGCCACGCTGTACCGCACGTCGTGGACCTCGAACTCCTCCGCGTCCATGTCCTCGTCGACGAAGTCGGTGGTGTCGGAGGGAACGTCGATGTTCATCCGGTGGGCGCCGTTGGAGATGGGATGCAGGATGGTGGAGTCGTCCACCATGGAGACGCCATGGGGGCCCAAGAGCGGACTGTCGGTGCTCTGTCCGATGACCTCACCGCTCTCCACCTCCCACAGGTACAGCTGCTCCGAGTAGTCCTGACCGACCACGTGGGCGCCGTCGGGGGAGACGTCGATCGAGCGCACGCTGTAGGGACCGGAGAGCGTGTCGGTCAGCTCCCGGGTCTCCAGGTCGTAGATCATCACCGCCGAGTCGGTCCCGCCACCGGCACCGACCACCAGGCTCTCGCCGTCGTCGGTGAAGGCGATGGAGCCGATGTCGAACCCCTCCGCGTGGACCGTGTGCTCGCCGCTCTCCAGGTCGTACACGTGCGCGCCGTCGTCGGAGGCGTAGGCCAGCAGGCAGTCGTTCGGGCTGAAGCTCGGATGCCCGTACAGCATGGGGATCGGCGTCTCGATCCGCGCGACCTCCGTGCCTTCCCGCCAGCTCCACAGGGCCACGCCGCCGGTGCCGGCGACCGCCAGGACCTCGCCGTCGCCGGAGAACTCCGTGTAGAAGACGCCTTCGTCGTCGTTGGGCGCGGTGGGTTCCTCCTTGGCAGCCCCGGTGAACTCGGGTGCGAGGTGCTCGGTGGCGTCGCACGTATCTCGCTGGGCCACCCCCTGCTCCTCGGGCTCGGGGGAACCGCCGATCAGGCCGGCCTGCCCCTCGGTCCACACCCCGAGCCCGGCGACCATCGCCAGGGCCACGGTGGCGGCGCCGGCGATGAGCAGGCGCCCGCCCAGGCCGCCCTTGGCCCCGGGGACGCCTTGGGCGGTCACCGTGGAGTGGTACTCGTGCGCGACCTCGTCGATTCGGGCGGCGGTGTTCGGAGGCGACCATGCGGCGGAGGCCGAAGCGGGGGCCACCGGACCACCGAGGGCGTGCAGCACCTGTGCGGCGTTGGGCCGTGAGGTCGGGTCCTTCTCCAGACAGGCCGCTATGACGCCGCGCAGGGAAGGTGGGACCCGAGCGAGGTCGGGGTCGAGGTTGGCGATGCGGTACAGGACCGTTGACGGGTGGCCATCGCCGAACGGCCCCTGGCCGGTGAGCGCGTAGACCATGACCCCGCCGAGCGCGAAGACGTCGGCGGCCGGTCCCGGGCCGTGTTCGGAGTCGACGGACTCCGGCGCCATGAACGCGGGGGTGCCCGCGAAGCGCCTTCCCTCCTCGCCGGCCTCGGGAGAGTCCCCCATCGCGTGGGCGATGCCGAAGTCGATCACCTGGGGGCCCTCGGCCGCCACCATCACGTTTCCGGGCTTGAGGTCGCGGTGGACCAACCCGGTCGCGTGGACGCGTTCCAGGGCCTGGGCGATGCCGCGGGCCATGAAACGTACCGACTGTTCGGGGAGCGGTCCGGTGCCGGACACCAGGTCCTGCAGGGAAGGACCCATCACGTACTCGGTGGCCAGCCAGGGGGTCTGCCCGGAGGTGTCGGCGGCCAGCACTCGGGGCGTGTAGTTGCCGTGGACCCGCCGGGCGAGTTCCAACTCCCGGGCGAACCGTTCACGGAACCCGGGGTCGTAGGCGTATTCGGCGCGTACGACCTTGACCGCCGCGGGCCTGCCGTCGGAGTCCATCCCGAGGTACACGCGCCCCATGCCACCGGAGCCCAGGAGAGCGATGACACGGTAGGGACCTACCTCGCGAGGGTCGTGTGGGGCGGGTTGCTGCATGGTGGCCTTCCGGGGATGCTCAGGAGAACTCGGCGACGACTTCGTGGTCGGTCGTGTCCAGGACGCGGACGGTGGAGTGACCGCCTTCGGTCACGGTGGTGGCGATGTGCTCGCCGTCGGCGCTGACCCCGATGACCTCCGAGAGACGTAGCCCATCGACCGGCGTGACCTCACCGGTGGCCGCGTCCCAGACGGGGGTGTCCGCGGTCGGCCAACTCGTCCCGCCGTAGACGATGGAACCGTCCGCGGACAGCGCGACCTCGTACACGTTGTCCTCGTCGAGGCCCGACATGTCCATTTCCCGGGTGGAACCGTCCGTCAGGTCGACCGACAGGACCTCGGCGTAGTCCATCAGGACCACCAGGGTGCTCCCGTCCGCGGACAGCGCGAAGTCGGAGATCTCCTCGCCTTCGAACCGGTGGAGTTCCTCGCCGCTCTCGGTGTCCCACACGATCGTGAAGGCCGTGTCCTCACCATTCAGGTTGTAGCTCGCTCCCACCAGCATCGATCCGTCCGGGGTGTAGTCCAAGGCGTGCAGGTAGCCGTCGAGGGGGACGGTGGAGACGACCTCCTCGCTCTCCACGTCCCACGTGTGCAGGATCGGGTCTCCGTCCTCGGTGCCGTCGTCGGAGGCCTCCGACGCCAGGGTGGAGGCGTCCTCGGTGAGGGCGGCCATGTCGAACATGCCGAACTCCTCGTCCTGGCCCAGGACCGTGATCCGGTTGTCGCTGCCTCCCTCCCAGACCCGGACGTACTCGTTGACGGCGGTCGCGACGTAGCCGCTGTCGGTGAAGTCGGCTCCGAGGGCGGTCGGGTACTCGTCGATCAGCTCGCCCTCACGCCAGTCCCACGTGCTGAGGGTGCCCGAACCGAAGACGTGCAGGTGTTCGCCGTCCTCGGAGAAGGTGAGGGTGTACATGAACCCGCTGAAGTGGTCGCTCTCCTCCGCGCTCCCATCTCCCTCACCGCCGGATCCCTCACCGCTCTCACCGCCGGGTTCCTCGGAGGCGCCCGCCGTCGGGTCCGGTCCGTCCTCGGAACCGGGAGGAAGCGCGGTCCACGCCAACGCCCCGCCACCGAGCAGGACCAAGGCGGTGACCGCCGTCGCCGCGATCACCACGGACCGGCGACGCCACCACGAGGTTCCACCGCCCTGACCCGGGTCGTTCCCCACGGGTGCGGTGGTGCGCTCGGCGGCCCTGGCCTGTTCCGTCTCACCCGCCTTGGCGTCGATCTGCCGGTTCACCTGGGCGGGGAGCCAACCGTGCGCGGCCGACGGCAACGGTAGCCCGGACAGCTCACGCAGGATGGAGGCGGTGTCGGGGCGTTGCTCGGGCTCCTTGGCCATGCACCGGGCGATCAGGTCCCGCAGCGGTCCCTCCGGGAGGACCTCCAGGTTCGGTTCCGCCTTCAGCACCTTGGCGAGGGCGTTGACCGGGCTGCCCACACCGAAGGGCGGCGTCCCACAGGCGGCGAAGATCACCGCGCCGCCCAACGAGAACACGTCGGCGCGCGAAGTGACGTTCTTACCGGTGATCTGTTCCGGAGACGTGTACGAGGGGGTGCCGAAGGTCTGTCCGGTCCTGGTGAGGACGGTCCCCTCGACGGCGCGGGCGATTCCGAAGTCGATGACCTGTGGACCCCGAGGGGACAGCAGGATGTTGCCGGGTTTGAGGTCGCGGTGCATCAGCCCGGCGGTGTGGATGGTCGCCAACGCCCGGGCCAACCCCAGGGTGAGCACCAACAGGGATTCGGCGGGGAAGTGCCCGACCTCCCGAACGGCCTCCTTGAGGGTGGGGCCGGGCACGTACTCGGTGGCCATCCACGGCTTGGGGGCCTCGGGGTCGGCGTCCACGACCGCCGGGGTGAAGGGGCCCCGCACGCGTTGCGCCGTGCGCACCTCACGGGCGAACCGTGCCCGGAACTCGCTGTCGTGGGCCAAGTCCTCCTTGACCACCTTCAGGGCGCACAGGTGGCCGTCGGGGGTACGTGCGAGATACACCTCGCCCATCCCGCCGGCGCCCAGCCGGGCCAGGAGTCGATGCGGACCGATGGCGGGGGGATCGTCGGCGGTGAGGGGGCGCATGACTGCGGGGATCCTTACTGCACGCGAGGCGGCGGCGTTTCCGGAAGGTTCACGAAGAGGGCGTGTACTGGGCCAATGTAGCGTCTTGGCGACAAAGCACCCAGGGTGTTGTCCTCATCCGGCCCGGAGTCCCGCCTGGTGGGGCCGTCGAGGGGTCAGCGAGGACGACGCCCGTCGATGTCCCAGCGGTGCGGATCGAACATACCGATCGGCAGGTCCGTGTGGCCGGTGCGGGCCAGGTCGGCGAGGGCCACGCCCACGGCGGAGGCGAACTTGAACCCGTGGCCGGAGAAACCACCGGCCAGGACCAACCCCGGCAGCTCGTCCCGACGTCCGATGAGGAAGTGCTCGTCGGGCGTCATCGTGTACATGCAGGCCACCATGTGTTCGGGCAGTGGACCCACCCCGCGCAGTCCCGCGGCGAGGTCGCCCAGACGGCGTGCGTCGTCCTCGTCCGGTGGACGGGGACCGACGTCCGGGTCCACCGGTTCGCCCCACTGGGAGCCCGGGCGTCGACCGGCGGCCTCGCGCACCGTCTCGGACTCGGCGTGGATCCCGATCTTGAGGGTGCGACCGTCGTCCATGCTGGGGAACCCGAACCAGAGGGTGCCGTCGGGTTCGTCGCGCGCGAAGACCGGCTCGGGGCCCGCCGTGCTGGGCAACGGATCGGTGATGGGGAACCAGCCGAGCACGCGCCGCTCGATCCGGATGCCACCGCCCAGGTCACCGAGGCCGGGAAGCAATCGCGTCAGCCAGGCACCCGCGGTCACGACCACGCGACGGGCACGGATCTCGGTGTCACCGACCCACACGCGCGGGCGGTCGGGGTCGGGTTCGATGCGGGTGACGGCCCGTCGCGTGAGCACCCGCGCTCCGGCCTGACGGGCCAGCCGGACGGCGGCGAGGATCGCGGGTTCGGGCAGGACCACCCCGGCGCTCTCCTCGAACACGCCGACCTCGTCGGGGCGCGTGAGGTGGCGGGGGTGGCGTTCGGCCAGGGCCGGCGCGGAGAGGTGTTCGTGGGCCAGGCCGTGCTTCTCGGCGGCCAGGGTGGATCCGGCGATGGCCGCCGAACCGGGGTGGCCGAGCATCAGGGCACCGGAGCGGACGACCAGGCGTGCCCGCGCGGCCTGCTGGAGTTCGTCCCAGGCACGCCACGCGGCGCGCACGAAGGGGACGTACTCCGCGCCCTCCAGATAGGCGGTCCGGATGATGCGGGACTCGCCGTGGCTGGAACCCCGGTCGTGTCCGGGGGAGAACTGTTCGACACCGATCACGTCGACGCCTTCGCGGGCCAGTCGCCACAGGGTCTGGGATCCCATCGCGCCCAGGCCGACCACGACGGTGTCGGTGTCCAGGGGTCTGCTCATGGGGCAGAAGGCTAACGGGAGCGCGTCAGGCGGCTGCCACCGGGCTGCGGTGGGTGTGGTAACGCGCCGGCTCGGGGATCTGGGCGAACGGGTTGAGCAGGGCCGCGGCGCCGGTGGGGTCGTTCGCGGGATGCGACATGGTGCCGCCCTGGAAGAGGTCGTTCCAGAAGAAGCGGCCGTCGCGGCACCAGACGTTCACGTCGCGCATGACGGAGGCGACGGCCATCTCGGAGCTACCGGACCAGTAGAGGGGGCGGGTGGCCACGGCGGAGAGTTCGTTCAAGAGCGCCGTGATCGCCCGCTGGGCGCAGAAGGCGTGGCGAGGCTTGTGCTTGACCCGGCTGGCGAGTACCGACTTCGCCCGGGAGGCCCGGGGGTTGTTCAGGCGCCAGTGACTCAAGGTCGTCTCCAGTGTGTGTCGAGGAACCGCGGGTGCTGACCGTGTGTGCTTGTTGCGGCCACGTCGCCGCGGTGTCGAGGGGCCACCGGATGGCTTCCTCGAGCGAAGTTGGTGCGGTGTGAACTCTGCCGTTACCTCGCAGTTATTCTTCGCGCTCCGGATGCTAGCAGCAACGGCCCCCTGAGAGTCGAGGCCTGCAAGTGTGACGCATGTAACACTTAACAAGTCTATATCGACCTGGTGATTCACGAAACATGCAGTTCGGGAGGGGTTATTAGAACACAGGTTCGAGTTACTGAACCGAGATGAAAGGACTCTGGTCCCGATTCGACTGTCGTCAGAGTCACCCGTTTTCGCCACGTTGAGCCGCGAAACTGTCGCCTACAGTGACTTTGTGCAGGTGGGGCAGGTTTTGTCTGTCGGCGGCGGTGCTTTGCCCTTTCCGAACCCGCCGCACCACAAGGCATTCCCGTTCGTTTTGCGCGGCCGGTCACCCCGGTGCAGGGGGTGTTCGCCGGTGTGGAGGACACTGGAAAACGGCAGGAAACAAGGAGAGAAGCGGCGAAGTGACCCAGACTCGGTCCGAGACATCCGGTGACAGGACAACAGTGAACGGTGGCGCCCAGGCCGAACCACGGGGCGGTGCCCGCGCCTGGTTGGTGTGGGGCGTGGCCGTGGGCGGCTACTTCCTCGCCATGCTGCACCGCAACGGACTCGGTGTGGCCGCCCTGGAGGCACAGAGCCGGTTCGACGTCGGGCCCGCGCTGCTCTCCCTGCTGCCCATGCTGCAGCTGCTCGTGTACGTGATCCTGCAGGTGCCCGCCGGATTACTCGCCGACCGGCTCGGTCCCCGGTACACGCTGGTCATGGGCATGGCGGCGATGGCCGTCGGATCCTGCATGTTCGCGCTCGCCCCGGGGATCGAGATGGCGGTCGTCGGTCGCTTCCTCATCGGTCTGGGTGACGCACTCGTCTTCCTCAACGTCATCAGGCTCGCCGCGCTGTGGTTCCCCCGCGCGCGCTACGCGCTGGTGAGCGGTCTGACCGGTGTGGTCGGCGGCACCGGCCAGGTGGCCAGCGCCGCCCCGCTGGCCTGGGCACTGGGCGGGATCGGCTGGGTGGCGGCCTTCCTCGCCACCGCCGGGCTCACCGTGTTCATGGCGCTCCTGATGCTGCTGATGGTCCGCGACCGCCCCGCCGGGGCGGCCGGGCGTTCCACCGTCGCCGACCCCATCTCCGCCTGGGCGGCCCTGAAGGAGGCGCTGCGCGCCGACGGGCCCCGGATCGGCATGGCGCACCACGCGGCCGTCATGGCGCCGTTCACGATGATGATGGTGCTGTGGGGCTACCCGTTCCTCGTGAACGGGCTGGGGCTCTCCGAGGGCGCAGCCGCACTCACCCTCACCGGTCTGGCCGCCGGTGCACTCCCGCTCGCGCCCCTCGCGGGGGTCCTGGTCGGTCGCAGACCGGGTGTCCGGGGCTACTTCGCCCTGGTCTTCGGCGGAACCCTGAGCCTGGGGTGGCTCCTGCTGGTCCTGTGGCCGGACGGTGCGCCCGCACCCCTCGGCGTGGCGGTGCTGGCCTTGAGCGCGCTCGGCCAGACCATGGCGCCCACGATCTCCTTCGACTTCGCCCGCGACGGTATCCCCGCCGGTCGTACCGGAGTCGCCTCGGGCCTGGTCAACATGAGCGGGTTCACCACCGCCGTCGTCTGCACCGTCGCCGCGGGCGCGATCCTCCAGACGCTCCCGGAAGAGCCCTCCTCCTACCAGGTGGCCTTCGTGCCCATGGCCGTCACCACGGTCCTGTCCACCTGCGTGCTCGCCGTGTTCATCCTCCGCGCCCGCCGCCGGAGATAGGGACGCGCGTCAGCCCGCGCGTCAGCCCGCGCGCCAGGTCGCGTCCTGGAGGTCCCCTCCCGCCTGGGGGCCCATCAGCGACAGGCCGCCGTCCACGAAGATCGAGGCCCCGGTGACATAGGAGGACTCCGGTCGGGCGAGGAACGCCACCGCGCCGGCGACCTCGTAGGCGTGACCGGGGCGGGGGATGGGATAGCCGGCACGAGAGTCGAGTTCCGGTGGCTGCTCGTGCTGCCCGGTCATCGGGGTGGCGATCTCGCCGGGGGCCACCGCGTTCACGGTGACGCCGTAAAGGCCCAGTTCGAGGGCGAGGGTGCGAGTGAGGAGCCTCAGCCCACCCTTGGCGGCGCAGTAGGGGCCCGCCGTCACACGCGGGTACTCCTCGTGGACGCTGGTGATGTTGACGATGCGGCCCCCGCGTCCGGTGTCGCGCATGTGGCGACCGGCGACCTGTGAGCATACGAACGGCGCGTCCAAGTCGACGGCGAGCACCTCACGCCACCGTGAGTAGTCGATGTCCAGCAGGTGCTCGTCGGATCTGGTGGCCGCGTTGTTGACCAGGACTCCCACGCCTCCGAGCTCGTCGATCATCTCCGCGACGGCCTCCGCGCCGCGTTCGGGATCGGCGAGGTCGTGCCTGCGTACGGCCACCCGGCGCCCGAACTCCCTGATCTCCGATTCGGTCTTACGGATTCCCTCTTCGTCCGAGTGGTAGGCGATGCCGACGTCGAAGCCCACCTGGGCGAGCCGGATCGCGGTCGCCCTTCCGATGCCGCTGTCCGCGCCGGTCACCAGCGCCACACGGTCGTAGTCGTCGAATGCCCTCGCCGCCGCGACACCCTCGGTATCCGGTCGTCCCATGGTCGCTCCTCGGTCCATCGGTCCAGGTGAGGCTCCGGCTACCCGGGTGCACGCCTCCGTATGCGTGGAGCCCTGAGCTCTTGGGGGCGAGAACGCCCGAGGGGCGGGGCGGTCGTGTGACCACCCCGCCCCTCGGCGGTGTTCGATATCCCGTCGGTCCCTAGAAGGCCTCTTCGGGGACGTCCATGAGACCCAGGTTCACGGTCTGGGCGATCTTCAGCTCGGCCTCGACGCGGGGCAGGAACTGCTCGGAGAAGAAGCGCGCGGCGGCGATCTTCCCGGTGTAGAAGTTCTTGTCCTCGTCGCCGGCGCCGTCCACGCTGTTCAGCGCGATCTCGGCCTGGCGGAGCAGCAACCAGCCCAGGACGACGTCACCGAAGGCGAACAGCAGGCGGACGGAGTTCAGGCCGACCTTGTACAGCTCGCGGGAGTCCTCGGCGGAGCCCATCGCGTGGCCGACCATGAGCTCGACGATCTTCTCGACCTGGCCGAGGGCGCCGAGCAGGAGCGCGCGCTCCTCCTTGAGCTGACCGTTGCCGGCGTCGCTCTCGGCGAAGGCCTTGATCTCGGCGGACAGCTTGCCGATGGCCTGGCCACCGTTCTTCACGATCTTGCGGAAGAAGAAGTCCTGAGCCTGGATCGCGGTGGTGCCCTCGTAGAGGGTGTCGATCTTGGCGTCGCGGATGTACTGCTCGATCGGGTACTCCTGCAGGAACCCGGAGCCGCCCAGGGTCTGCAGGGACTCGGCCAGCAGAGCGTAGGAGCGCTCCGAGCCGACACCCTTGACGATCGGAAGCAGGAGGTCGTTCATGGCCTCCAGCTCGGAGGCGTCCTCGCCCTTGGCGTGCGCGATCTGGATCGCGTCCTGCTGGGTGGCGGTGTAGATGACCAGCGAACGCATGGCCTCCACGTACGCCTTCTGCGTCATGAGGCTGCGACGCACGTCCGGGTGGTGGGTGATGGTGACCTTCGGGGAGTTCTTCGCACCGGCGAGGTCGTTGCCCTGCACGCGGTTCTTGGCGTACTCCAGGGCGTTCAGGTAACCCGTGGACAGGGTCGCGATCGCCTTCGTCCCGACCATCATGCGGGCGTACTCGATGACGAGGAACATCTGCCGGATGCCGTCGTGCTTGTCACCGACGAGGTAGCCGATGGCGGGGTGCTTGTCACCGAAGGTCAGCTCACAGGTGGTGGAGGCCTTGAGACCCATCTTGTGCTCGACGTTGGTCACGTAGGCGCCATTGCGCTCGCCCAGGGATCCGTCCTCGTTCACCAGGAACTTGGGCACCAGGTAGAGGGAGAGGCCCTTGGTGCCGGGGCCGGCGCCCTCGGGGCGGGCCAGCACCAGGTGGAAGATGTTCTCGGACATGTCGTGCTCGGCCGAGGTGATGAAGCGCTTGACGCCCTCGATGTGCCAGGTGCCGTCACCCTGGTCGGTGGCCTTGGTGCGGCCGGCGCCGACGTCGGAACCGGCGTCCGGCTCGGTCAGCACCATGGTGGCGCCCCAGCCGTTCTCGATGGCCTGCTGGGCGAACTTCTTCTGCGCCTCGTTGCCCTCGGAGTGCAGGATGCCGGCGAAGCCGGGGCCCGCGGAGTACATGTGCACGGAGGGGTTGGAGCCCAGGATGAGCTCGGCCGCGGACCACACCAGGGAGCGGGGAGCGCCGAGGCCGCCGAGCTCCTGGGGAAGGTCGAGGTTGTACCAGCCGGCGTCCATGTAGGCCTGGTAGGACTTCTTCAGGCTCTCGGGGATGGCGACGGTGTTGGTCTTGGGGTCGAAGACGGGCGGGTTGCGGTCCGCGTCCTCGAACGACTCCGCGATGACACCGGTGGCGAGGCGGTCGACCTCTTCCAGGATGGTGCGTGCGGTCTCTTCGTCGAGTTCCTCGAAGGGGCCCTGGCCCAGGATGTCCTGGCGCTTGAAGAGTTCGAAGAGGTTGAACTCGATGTCGCGCAGGTTGCTCTTGTAATGCGTCATGGACAGCTCCGCTGTGTCCCTGGCCGCGGTGTCTGTACACGCGGATCTACCGACTAGTAACAAGTCAATGTTACTACTGAGTAGCCCCATGCGCCAGTCTTGACGGGTGTTTGTGTCGGCCAAGACTGTGTCAGCTGTCCCTAAGGGCAGGTTATGGGGGCGTTTAGGGCACTAGGTGGGTAATTTCAGGGGGTGGGTGTGGTGGTGGCCAGTGGGGCGCTTGGGGTCTCTGGTTCCTTGGGGGTTGTTGGGCGTCGTTTGGGTGTGT
>NZ_BCSH01000026.1 GCF_001570765.1 Nocardiopsis listeri NBRC 13360
AACCACACACCCCCACCGGCCGACCCACCACCCCCTGGAATCACTCATCTAGCCTGGGCTTTCCTCCATGGCCCGCCGGTCGGAGGCGCTGCGCAGTACGCAGAACTCGTTGCCCTCGGGGTCGGCCAGGATCGCCCACCCCGAGCCGTCCGGCTTTCGGTGGTCGCCGACGAAGGTGGCGCCGAGCCCCAACAGCCGTTCCACCTCCAGCTCCCGAGTGCTCTCCGGGCGTAGGCACGGGTGGATCCGGTTTTTGATCTCCTTGGGCTCGGACACCCGGGTCCGGAGCGCCAATGGTTTACGCGCTCACGCGCTCCCCGGATGGCCGGCGGTGGGTCGTCCACAGGCGCGGGTGGCGGGGTGGCGCGCAACGGGCGAAGTGGTGTCTCCTCGTCATCGGGGGAGCCCGAACCCTCTCCGGGCTCGCGCTGCCCACGACCCGCACGCGAAACGGGCCCCGAGGAACCTCCATGGTTCCTCGGGGCCCGTTCGTCGTACGGATCGTTTCTCGTCGCGGGTGCTACTCGGCGCGCAGGTCGCGGCGCAGCTCCTTGGGCAGCGAGAAGGTGAGGGTCTCTTCGGCGGTGGTCACCGGGGTGACGGAGCCGTACCCGTGTGCGGAGAGCTTGTCGAGGAGTTCGCGCACCAGGATGTCGGGGACGGACGCACCACTGGTCACACCCACGGTGGTGACGCCCTCCAGCCAGGCCTCCTCCATGAGGGTGGCGTTGTCGATGAGGTAAGAGGCGTTCGCACCGGCGTCGAGGGCGACCTCGACCAGGCGGACGGAGTTGGACGAGTTGTCCGAACCCACCACGATGACCAGCTCGCACTCGGGCGCCATGGCCTTGACGGCGTCCTGGCGGTTGGAGGTGGCGTAGCAGATGTCGTCGCTGGGCGGGGCCAGCAGGTTCGGGAACTTCTTGCGCAACGCGTCCACGGTCTCGTTGGTCTCGTCCACCGACAGGGTGGTCTGAGACAACCAGGACACGTTGTTCGGGTCGCGGACCTGGACCTTGTCGACCTCATCCGGGCTCTCCACGATCTGGATGTGCTCGGGGGCCTGGCCGCTGGTGCCCTCGACCTCCTCGTGGCCGATGTGGCCGATGAGGACGATGTCGCGGTCCTCGGCGGCGAATCGCTTCGCCTCCTTGTGGACCTTGGTGACCAGGGGGCACGTGGCGTCGATGGTCTTGAGTTGGCGCTTCTCGGCCTGATCGTGGACGGCGGGCGATACACCGTGCGCGGAGAAGACGACGATGGCGCCCTCGGGCACCTCCTCGGTCTCCTCGACGAAGATCGCGCCGCGCTCCTCCAGGGTGCGCACGACGTGCGTGTTGTGCACGATCTGTTTGCGCACGTAGATCGGAGCGCCGTACTGCTCAAGGGCTTTCTCGACGGTGATGACCGCTCGGTCGACACCGGCGCAGTAGCCCCGGGGGTTGGCCAGGAGCACACGACGTTGGTTCGTGGCAGTCGTCATCGCAGTCATGGCATACATCCTAGGTGCGATCGTGGGATGTGGGAGCGGGTGTGGGATACGGCACCGTCGAGGTCAGGCCTATGGTGGAGACCACGACCAGGTGACGTCGTCGCAACAGAACGTACCCGGTCGGGTCGCGACGTGGCGAAATCGTTCACTTCCGGCCAGCTCATGGTGATCCTCCCTCATCTATCCTGGTTCACCAATCGCATCAGTTACGAGGCGGTTCGCCCTCAACTCGGCCTTGCCTGGTTTGCTGGACGCGCGCCGCCGGCCCAACGCCGAGAGCATCAGGAGCCCCCGTCCTATGTCGAACCCGACCATCGCCACGAAGCTGACCTCCTTCATCAAGGGCATCTTCGGGCGTAAGGACCCGGTCGTCACGACCGTTCCGGAGCAGCCGGAGAAGAAGGACGAAGCCCCCGCGTCCGAGACCACGGCGCAGGAGAGCGCCGAGGTGGAGATCACCTCCGAGGTTTCTCCGGAGCAGGAGAAGCCCACCGAAGAGAAGGACGAAGAAAAGGCCGAAGCGGAGGTCGAGGGGAAGGCGGAGGAGTCCGTCGAGTCCGCCGAGCCTGTCGAGCCTTCCGAGTCCTCCGAGGCGGCCCAGGAGAAGACCGAGCCCGTCGTCGAGGCCACCGCTGCCACGGAGACCCCCGACACCGAGGCCGCCGAGGCCGCCAAGCTGGTGGAGGAGCCCCGGGAGGAGCCCTCCACCCCCGCCACCGCCGACCTCGCCGAGGACGGCTCCGCGCTGGCCGAGGAGCTCAGCGCCGCCGAGGCGCACACCACCGTCGCCAGCGACGGGGTACTGGAGAAGGTCCGCAAGGGCAACGCCCCCGCGGTCGAGGACCTGGCCGTCCCGACCTACGACGAGCTCACCCTGCCGTCGATCCGGGCCCGCCTGCGCAAGCTCACCATCGAGCAGGTGCGCGACCTGCGCGCCTACGAGGTGGCCCACCAGGGGCGTCCCGAGTTCATCAAGATGTACGACAACCGCATCGCCAAGCTCGAGGCGGAAGCCGGGGCCTGAGTGCGGTTTCGCGGAAGCGGAAGATGGGGTGAGGGGTCCGATCCCTCACCCCTTTTTCGTTGCTCGGAGAGGTTGACGCCCTTTTGGTAGTGAGTGTTTACTATCAACCATGACGACAGGGCGGCGACCACGGGTCGGGATCGAACGGCGCCGCGAGCAGATCCTCGCGGCGGGGTTGAAGGAGTTCAGCCACAAGGGGTTCCACGGTGGTTCGACCGTGGCCATCGCCAAGGACGTCGAGATCTCGCACCCCAACCTCTTCCGGATCTACTCCACGAAGAAGGAACTCTTCGTCGCGGTACTGGAGAAGACCTTCGCCGACATCGAGCGGGAGATGCTCGTGCCGGGGGAGAGGGCCGAAGAGGACCCGTTGCGGGTCATGGCGGACGGCTGGGGAGTGCTGATGGAGCGCCGCGAGGTGATGCTCATCCTGCTCCAGGGGTACGCGGCCGCCAACGACCCCGACATCCGCGACGTGATGCACGGATGGACGCGGGACGTCTTCGAGCGTTTCGAGGCGCTGCCGAAGGTCGACACCGACCAGGCGCACGAATTCTTCGCCGACGGAATGCTCTACATGGTGGCCGCCTCGATCGGGCTGCCCGGTCGCGTCGAGTCCGACGAGTGGGCCGACCGCTTCCTGTCCTCCGGGAGCTGAACCTTCCCGTGGCGGTCCGGTCCGCCTTTTTCGTCTATTGATAGTGACTACTCACTATTGAGTAGTGATACCACCCACACAGAAGGAGACCCTCGAGATGAACTCGCCCACCGTGCTCGTGACCGGAGCCACCGGGACCATCGGTTCGGCCCTGATCACCGAACTCCGGACGCGCGGCGCCACCGTCCGCGCCATGACCCGAGACCCCCGACGCTCCGTGCCCGGTGCCGAGACCGTCGTCGCCGACCTCAAGGACCCCGAATCGGTCGCAGCCGCCCTCGAAGGCGTCGACACGGCCTTCCTCAACAGCCCCTCCGAGGAGGGCGCCGCCCAACTCCAGATCCGGTTCGCCGACCTCGCCCAAAGGCGCGGGGTGCGCCGTCTCGTGCTGCTCTCCCAGTACGCCGCGCGCCTCGACTCGCCGGTGCGGTTCCTGCGCTGGCACGCCGAGGTCGAGGAACACGTGCGGCGGCTGGGCGTCGACCACACGGTGCTGCGCCCCAACCTCTACCTACAGGCCCTGCTCGGCTTCGGCGCGACCATCGAGCAGGGGTGGTTCGCCGCTCCCATCGGTGGCGCGGCCGTGAGCGCGATCGACACCCGCGACGTCGCGGCCGCCGCGGCCGAGGCACTGGTCGGGGAGGAGCACACGGGTCGGATCCACACCCTGACCGGCCCCAGGGCCGTGACCCACGAGGAGATCGCCCGCGCCTTGTCCACGGCCACCGGGCGGGAGATCACCTTCCACGAGGCGACCGACGAGCGGTTCTCCGAAGCGCTCTGCGGTGTGCTTCCGCCGTGGCAGGTGGCGGGCCTGGTGGAGGACTACGCCCACTACGCCAGGGGAGAGGCCGCCGAGGTGCACACCGGCGTCGCCGACCTGACCGGACGCCCCGCGCGCGACGTCATCGACTTCGCCCGCGACCACGCCGACGCGTTCGGCCGGGCCTGAGCGCCGTGCCCGGTGTCCCACATCGGCCGACCGGGTCGCGCCGAATCGCCGAGCCCGACGAATCGGGAACTGTCACCACCCTGGCCTAGGCTCTGCAACCATGGGTATGGAGAGTTCCGCGGAGTCACCGCAACCGGTCCGGACCGTGCTCCAGGCGGTCGGGGGTTGGATCGACCGCTTGGGCGCGATCTGGGTCGAGGGTCAGGTCGCCGAACTCAACTCACGTGGACGGATGAGCTACCTGACGCTGCGCGACCCCGTCGCCAACGCCTCGGTCCGGGTCATCTGTGAGACCACCGTGCTGCGCCGTCAGGATCCACCACCAGGGCCCGGCGACCGCGTGGTCGTCCACGCCAAGCCCGACTTCTACCAGCTCAGGGGTACGTTCTCGCTGCGTGCCCGGGAGATCCGACACGTCGGTATCGGTGAGCTACTGGCCCGGCTCGAACAGCTGCGCCGCACCCTCACCTCCGAGGGCGTGTTCGCCCCCGAACGCAAGCGCCCCCTGCCGTTCCTGCCCAACACCGTGGGGCTGATCTGTGGTCGGGACTCGGCGGCCGAGCGCGACGTCCTGGAGAACGGGCGCCGCCGCTGGCCCGCGGTGCGCTTCGAGGTGCGCCCGGTGGCCGTGCAGGGCGACCGCGCCACCCGTGAGGTCATCGAGGCCCTGCGCGACCTGGACGCGCGCCCCGAGGTCGACGTCATCGTCATCGCCCGTGGTGGCGGCTCCATGGAGGACCTGTTGCCCTTCTCCGACGAGGCGCTCGTGCGCGCCGTCGCCGCGGCGGCCACACCCGTGGTCAGCGCCATCGGGCACGAACAGGACACCCCGTTGCTGGACCACGTCGCCGACGTGCGTGCCTCCACCCCCACCGACGCCGCCAAGAGGACCATCCCGGACGTGGGGGAGCAGTTGGAGATCATCCGACAGCTGCGCGACCGCGGTCGCCGGGTGATCGGTGGCGGGTTGGAACGGGAACTCACCTGGCTGGCGGGGATCCGGGCCCGCCCGGTGCTGGCCGACCCTGTTCGCGAGACCGAGCGCCTCACGGAGCAGGTCCTGGAACTGCGCGATCGGGCCCGGCGCAGCCTGACGATCTCGCTGGACCGGGCCAAGGAGGGACTGGGGCACACCGAGGCGCGCCTGCACGCGTTGTCCCCGGCCACCACGTTGGCCCGCGGGTACGCGATCGTGCAGCGCGAGGACGGTTCGGTGGTGCGTTCGGCGACCGAGCCCGAGCTGGGCGAGAAGCTGCGGTTGCGCTTCGCCGAGGACGGCCTGACCGCCACGGTGGACGAGGTGGACACCGATCCCACGGCCGGACCGGACCCGACCGAGAAGGAGGCGGGGGAGGTCGAGGAGAAGGCCCCCGCGAAGTCCACGACCGCCAAGGGGACCACGGCCCGCAAGGGTCCCGCCAAGAAGCCCACCGCGGCGAAGAGGACCGGCGGCACCGGTGCCAAGGCCACTGGTGCCAAGGGCGCCGATGCCAAGGGCGCCGCCGAGAAGACCACGACCGAGAACACCGAGGGGGAGTAGGCATGACCGAGACGAACGAGGCCCCGGAGCTGAGCTACGAGGAGAGCCGGGAGCAGCTGAACGACGTCGTTCGGAAGTTGGAGTCGGGTGGCCTGACCCTCCAGGAGTCCCTCACCCTGTGGGAGCGTGGGGAGGAGTTGGCGCGGATCTGTGAGCGTTGGCTGGAGGGTGCCCGCGCCAAGCTGGCCGCCGCCATGGACGAGCGACGTGAGGACGCGCCCGCCGACCCCGATACCCCGTTCTGACGTTCACCGGGGGCCGGGGATCGCTCAGCCGCGCCCGTTGAGTTCGTCGCCCAGGGAACGGAGATTGCCGGGCAGGCCTCGAAAGACGGCGATGACCAGCACGAGCGCGGTGCCCAGGAACAACCAGGGCGCGACCTCGGCGAGCCGGGAGGCCAGGCCGAGGATGAGAACGCGGGCGAAACCCTCGTTGCCGGCGGCGAGCACGCTCTCGGCGGCGACCACCGCGATGAAGTAGGCGATCGGCGGACTCACCGACAGCGAGAGCAGGTCGGCCGGGCGGACCAGAGCGGCGGTGGCCAGGCAGGCGAGCGTGAAGACGATGCCGGGAACCGCCGGAACGGAGGCCAGGTTCGCGATCATCGTCGCGGCGAAGCTGCTCAGGACGATGATCAGGACCGCACCGCGTCCGGTCAGCCGGGGCGGCGCAAGGGCCCCGGGCGGGGTGGCCCCGCCGGAAGCACCCCGCCCGGTGGTGGCCCGGGTGGGACCACCTCGCCGGGTGGCGGTGTTCTTGGTGGTCGTGGGTCGGCCGCGGGTTCTGGACGCGTTCGAAACGTCCCGGCCACGACCGTTGGTCCGCACGAAATACGGAGCCCGTCCTGGCTCCGGACCGTCCGCCTTGCGTGGGGGCATGGTCGCGCGCCTCCCAGGTTTGTTACTCACGGTGTTCAGTGTGTCACTTCTAGTAAGGCTCCGGGTGTCTTTCACGGGATCGTGTTGTCATTTCGGCCACTTGCCCGTTCCGGGACTATCGCGCCTTCCACCCCTTGGACGCCGAGATGACCCCAACTGGTTCTGGGCGGTTTCCCCGACACGAGTGGTTCGTCACCCTCTGTGTCCGAACCTCTTGATCCCGGTTTGGGTCATGCCCATCTATCCGTTACTCGCACACCGAATACCGTCGGAATGGTAGGAGTTCGTGTCGAACACGCCACGGACGCCCGAGTCGTTGCCGTCCTGCCCGTGTTTCACATCGTCTCCGTCCCTGGACCGCTCCCGTTCGCGAGGACCCCGTCGAGCCCGTTCTCGCTCAACTCGGGCGAGGACACCCCGCGCGGACGTTCCTCCATCCCCGACAACCGGTCCAGTTCGCCGTCGACCAGCCCCAGTTCGCCGAACCGACGGGCGGTCACCAGCACCCGACTCTCCAGGGAGCCCACCGTCTGGTTGTAGGCGGACACCGTCCGGGTCAGCGCCCGACCCAGCCCCTCCACGTGTCCACCCAAGGTCGACAACCGGCCGTGCAACTGCTTGCCCAGGTCGAACACCTCACGGGCGTTCTCGCTCAACGCCTCCTGCTGCCAGGCGTACTGCGCGGTTCGCAACAATGAGATGAGCGTGGTCGGCGTCGCGATGTGCACGCGCCGGGCCATGGCCTCCTCCAACAACCCCGGGTCACGTTCCAACGCCGGAGCCAGGAACGCCTCCCCCGGGATGAAGAGCACCACGAACTCCGGCGATGGGGAGAACGACGCCCAGTACGACTTCGCGGCCAGCTGGTCCACGTGGGTGCGCAGGTGCTTGGCGTGCGCGTGCAGCCGCTCCTCCGCGCCCGGCCCCTCCCCGGCCTCCACCGCGTCCAGGTAGGCGGCCAGCGGCACCTTGGAGTCCACGACGATGTTCTTGCCGCCGGCCAACCGCACCACCATGTCGGGTCGGTGCGCGCCCGCCACCGCCTGTTCCTGGAAGTCGCAGTGCGCGGCCATTCCGGCCAGTTCCGCCACCCGACGCAGTTGCAGCTCGCCCCAACGGCCACGTGCCTCGGGTCGCCGCAGCGCCGTCACCAGGGACCGGGTCTGGTCGCGCAGTCGCTCGGAACCCTCACGAACGAGCTCGACCTGCTTGGCGAGCTCGGCGTGCGCCGCGGCCCGCCCGGCGTCCGCCTCGCGCAGTTGGGTCTCCACTCGGCTCAGGGTCCGGGTGAGCGGTTCGACCATCCGTTCCATCGCCCGGCGTCGCTCGTCCAGGTCACCGCCCGCCTCGGCGCTGACCGCACGCAGCCGTCCCTCGGCCAGCTCCATGAATCGTTGGTTGGTCTGGTCCAAGGCCTGCGAGGACATCGCCCGGAACCGGTCAGCGAGCTGTTCCTCCACGTAGGCGGCGCGTTCCTCCGCCGCTCGGGCCTCGGCCCGGAACCGGGCGTCGCGTCCACGGGCCAGGGCCAAGCCCACTCCGACGCCGATGGCGATGCCGATGAGGAGCATGAGTACGAGTAGAAGGCCGTCCATGGGGCCCATGTTCCCGTAGAGAACGCGGGGATGTGGCCGATGGCGGACGTTTTCCACGGGGTGTCGGACCACCCCTGGATTTTTCGGGAACCCCTGCCGGTCGGCACCGGCCTGGTCATGGGGTTACCCGATCGGCTGTGCGGTCCTATCCCAGGCGCTGGACCACCTGCGCACCGACCGGGCCGTGTACATCGACCCGGCGTTCTGGCTTCCGCCCGATCCGGAGGATGGCGAGCACCGGTCAGTTCGCCGTGCCCTCGCACGACTCCAGGGCGGTGCGCCACTCGCGCAGCGACCCCCAGAACGCCTCCGGCGGTTCCTCGGGTGCGAGCAACCACATGCGCTCCCAAGCGGGTGAGGCGCGTCCGCAGACCTGGGTGCGGGGCTCATAGGGCGGGTCCCCGGCCACCGGGAACCACAGGTACTCCAACGGTTCCATGAGCGCCATCAGGCGTTCCTCCAGGCCGCGATCGGGCCGGACCTTGACGAGCATCCAGGGTCGGAAACGGCGCAGGATCTCCAACCCACCGGCCACCACCTCGGGTTCGCTCCCCGAGGTGTCGACCTTCACCATGGTGGGGACGCTGCCCGCCGACTCGTTCCACCGGGCCAGGGTCGAGGCCTCGACGGTCAAGTGGCGCAGACCGGGGCGTCCGTTGCGCACGACCTGGTTGCACATGTCGTTGTGCAGCGCCCGCTGGAGTCGGGCCGTGCCGTTGTGGTTGCTCAGGGCCAGTTCGACCACGCCGAAACCGAGGTGGGCGGCCGACGACATCGAGCGCGCGGCCGCCGCGAGCTCGGGCGTGGGCTCGAAGGCGAACACGGGTCGACGCGAACGCGCGGCCGCGAGCATGGCGTACACGCCCACCCCCGCACCCACGTCCAGGACCGCGCCCGGTCCGGTGTGGTCCAGGACCGCCATGAAGCAGGCGAGACTGTCGGGTTCGTGTCGGGACAGTCCTCCCGCGGCCAGGCGGCGGGGGACCGTCAGGTCGCCCGGTAGTTGGAGTTCGACCCGGTCCGGGCCGAGACCGCGTGTGTCGCCCGCCGTTCGAGGGAGCGTGAGGGTGAGTCGGCGGTGGCGCGGCGGGACGCGGGCGGGGTCGAGGCCACCGAGTCGTCTGGGCAGGTGGACGCGGATGCGGCGGGTGGCGAAACGCACGATCGGGTATCGGCGCACGAGTGCGCGCAGCTGGTCGTGGACCACAGTGTCCCCTTCCCCCAAAGAATGGTGCCGTGGTGGCGTCGCCGATCCCCTCGTCGTCCGATCTGTGTACTTGTTCGGACGTCTCCGTCTCCCCGTCCGAGGTGCCCGGCTTCGCACTCCGAACCTACTCTGAGTAGCCGGTCCTGTGCACTGGGTTTACATGATTGTTCTCGGTCCTCGCCCACCCCTCGGGACGCATACACTCTGACCTTGTGAGTCTGTCTATCGGGATCGTCGGCCTGCCCAACGTTGGCAAGTCCACCCTCTTCAACGCGCTGACCAAGAACGACGCTCTGGCCGCGAACTACCCGTTCGCGACCATCGAGCCCAACGTCGGGGTCGTCGGTGTGCCCGATGTCCGGCTCGGGAAGCTGGCCGAGATCTTCGGCTCCGCGAAGATCCTTCCGGCGACGGTGGACTTCGTGGACATCGCCGGCATCGTCCGCGGCGCCTCGACCGGTGAGGGCCTGGGTAACAAGTTCCTCGCCAACATCCGCGAGAGCGACGCGATCTGTCAGGTGATCCGGGCCTTCGAGGACGCCGACGTCACCCACGTCGACGGCGACGTCGAGCCCTCCCGCGACATCGAGACCATCAACACCGAACTGATCCTCGCCGACCTCCAGACCCTGGAGAAGGCGATCCCGCGCCTGGAGAAGGACGCCAAGCGCAACGCCAAGGACAAGGGCGCCCAGGAGCTTCTGGCGGCCGCCAACGCCGCCCAGGAGATCCTGAACGAGGGCACCTCGCTGTCCCAGGCCAAGGGAGTGGACCTGGACCGGCTGCGTGAGCTGAGCCTGCTCACCGTCAAGCCGTTCATCTACGTGTTCAACCTCGACAGCGACGAGCTCGCCGATGAGGCCCTGCGCACCAAGTTGCAGGAACTGGTCGCCCCGGCCGAGGCGATCTTCCTCGACGCCAAGATCGAGGCGGAGCTGGCCGAACTCGATGACGAAGAGGAAGCCCAGGAGCTGTTGGAGTCCCTGGGTCAGACCGAGTCGGGTCTGTCCCAGCTCGCCCGCGTCGGTTTCGCCACGCTCGGGCTACAGACGTACCTGACCGCGGGCCCCAAGGAGGCGCGGGCCTGGACGATCAGGAAGGGCGCGACCGCTCCCGAGGCGGCCGGTGTCATCCACACCGACTTCGAGCGCGGCTTCATCAAGGCCGAGATCGTGTCCTTCGACGACCTCGTCGCGAACGGCGACATGGCCGCGGCCCGCGCCGCCGGCAAGGTCCGCATGGAGGGCAAGGAATACGTGATGTCCGACGGCGACGTGGTGGAGTTCCGCTTCAACGTCTGAGTCCCCCGGTCGGCGGCCGTTCGTTCTGCCGCGGATCGGCGCTGACACATCGTGGACGTGGCACCTTCGTGGCGGTGCTTCCCTGCCGACGGAGGGTTCACCGGGGGTCGCCCCGATGGACCTTCCGCCGACCCGTCCTTACCGCCCAGGGGCGTGGGCGGGTGATGGGAAGTCGATGGCGTGGGCCGCAGGGTCCTCGAAGCGGCCCCCGCGCCCGCCCGCCGTCTCGCTACGGCGCGATTCGGTATTCGAGGTTCAGGTGGTGGGTGCCGTCCGCGTCGATGACGATGCCGCCGGTTCCGGTGATGCCGGCGAGCTCGCCGGTACCGCTACCGGGCACGATCAACAACATCTCGTTCGAGCGGTCCGTGCCGGAGGTCGTGGCGCTGTGGGCGATGTTGCAGGCCCCGGCGCGGCCGTCGATCGTGCCCTCGAAGGACTCCATCGCCACGTAGGTCCCGCCAAGATCATCATCGAACGCGTACACGAACCGGGTCTGCGCGGTGCCGTTGATCGCCCCGCGGAACTCCTTGCGCATCAGCGCGTACCCATTCGGCAGACCCGTGGTCACACTCGCCTCGAACGGTTGGGGCACCATCTCCGCGACGGTGAACGTGCCGGTCGCGGTCTCTACTTGGCTCATCCTGGGTGCTCTTCTTTCCGTTGGCCGTGCTCCATCGAGGCTGGAGCATCGTCGTTCGGAGTCCCGATGGCGGGATTCTCCACGGGATTCAACCACGAGCCAACGACTTCGGAGCGGTGGTCGAAGGCGCCCGGCCGATGACCTGGTCGATGAGCCCACCACCACGGTGACGAGGAGCGGATAGGTTGAAGGAGGCCGTGGGTTCGCAGACCCGGCCGTGTTCCTGGAAAGGAGGAGAAGCGCCGTGCCGGTTCCGCTGAGTATTCTCGACCTCGTCTCCATCTCCGAGGGGTCGACGGCCCGCGAGGGCATCGCCTCGTCGATGGCCGCGGCTCGCTTGGCCGATCGCCTCGGTTACACGCGACTCTGGTTCGCCGAGCACCACAACACCATGAACCTGGCCGCCAGCGCCACGGCGCTGCTCATCGACCAGGCCGCCACGGTGACCGAGCGGATCCGTGTGGGCTCGGGCGGGGTCATGCTCCCCAACCACGCCCCGCTCATGGTGGCCGAGCAGTACGGCACGCTGGCCAACATCCACGGTGACCGCATCGACCTCGGCCTGGGGCGGGCGCCCGGCACCGACATGATGACGGCCCAGGCACTGAGCCGTTCCTCGGCCGAACCGCAGGCGTTCGCGGAGAACATCTTCGACCTCCAAGGGTGGTTCGGCGACGAGGGAAGGAGCCGCAGCGCGCCCATCGCCTCGGCGGTGTCCAAGGGCACCGAGGTCCCCATCTGGGTCCTCGGCTCCACCGTCAACGGCGCTTCCATCGCCGGTCAGCTCGGGTTGCCGTTCTCCGTCGCCTCGCACTTCGCACCCGACCAGCTCGACGCGGCGATCGAGGTCTACCGGAGCAGTTTCACCGCCGACGCCCCGACCGCGCAGATCGACGAGCCCTACGTCATGGCCGGCATCAACGTCATGGTGGCCGACGATGACGCCGAGGCCGAGCGCGAGTACACCACCCTGGTCCAGATGTTCGGGGACATCGCCCGTGGTCGGAGCCGTAAGCTCCAGCCACCGATCGATCCGTCCGAGGCACGGGGCGGGGACAACCCGATGCTCAGTATCAAGGCCGTCGGCGGCCCGGAGACCGCGGTGCGGCAGCTGGCGGAGTTCGCCGAGCGCACGGGCGCAGACGAGCTCATCACGGTGACCTACGCCTACGACCCGGCCGTACGCGAACGCTCGCTCCGGCTGCTGGCCGAGAACTGGTTCTGACCTCACCCGCCGAGGGGATCCGGTCGACGGCGCGGTTTCGGGGCCGGTCGCTCACATCGATGACCTTGCGTCGGGCGAGACGATCGTGACGTCGTGTCCCGCCTCGCGCGCCGGTGTCCTTGGAGGCCGCCGACCAAAGTGAGCTTCACGGAGTTCTCGTTCGTCGTCTGGTGCCGGGGAGCCGCCCGTCGAGAGTGGCCGGCCCGTGGAGGCCGCGTCTCACCGGGTCCTCAGGTGCAGGCGCCCGTTCTCGTCGATGCGCATGAGTACTTGTGAGGGGTTGTACGCGATCTCCCACAGGTGCCCGTCCGGGTCGGCCACGTAACCCGAGTGGCCGCCCCACTCCTTGGCGACCGGGGCCCGCACGGTGGTGGCCCCCGCCGCCACCCACGCGGCGAACACCCGGTCGACCTCGGATACGGAGTCCAGGTTCATCGCCAGGGTGACTCCGCGGAAGCCCTCCCCGTGGGTGGGCAGTCCCGTGTCCGCGGCCAGGGCCTCCCATCCGTACAGGGCCAGGGCCGTTCCGGTGGTGGGAAGGAAGACGATGGATCCCAGGTCGTGTCGGCGTTCGAAGCCCACGGACTCGTAGAAGGCCGCGGCGACGGCGACGTCGCGTACGCCCAGGGTGACGAGGCTGAGTCGTTGGTCCATGCCGTGCACGCTACGCCGCGGTCTCGGCGCCGGTTCGAGCACGGGGGCGGGAGAGCAGGCCCAAAATGATGAGGGTCTGCGCGGCGACGTAGGTGCTCATCACCCAGAACCCGCCTTGGGGGAGTGAGTCCCATCCGGGAACGAACGCGCGCAGGGCGATCAGGGCGTCCGAAACCAGGAACAGCGCCCCGCCGGTCGCCACCCACGGCCCCAAACCCGTGGAGAGCACGGCCATCGTGCCCAGCACGAGTCCGTACAGCGACACGGGGATCAACAGTCCGCCGGCATGCGGGGCGCACAGCCACACCAGTACCGCCACGAACCCGACGTAGGGCGCGAGCAGCCACCGGCGTCGGCTCAGCACGCTGTTCTTCCGGTAGGGCCGGAACGCCGCCACGTACACCACTTGCGCGATCAGGAAGAACCCCACCATCAGCAGGAACGCGGTGTCGCCGGAAGCGAGGGTCGGGGCGGTGTCGCCGAGCCAGGAGAACACCAGCGCGACCATCGCCAGGACGATCAGTCGACCGCGCGGTCGCCCCGTGGAGCCGGCGAGCACCAACAGCAGGGCGGGCATGAGGAAGACCTGGGTCGGTCGGTTCCAGGCGTCGATCCCGAGCAGTTGGATCACCAGGTGTGCCACCGCGAGTACGGCGAAGAGGAGCAGGAGGACGCGGGGAAGCGCGCGAGAGGGGATCATCCGGACATCTTAGGGGTGACGCAGGTCACCGAGGTGGGAATGTCCCTTTTCTGGAAGGGGTCCGCCGTCGGTTCTCACGGCCTGTTCGCCCTCGGGTGGCCCTGGGTTCGGTGCCCGGAGAGATGCCCGGAAGCCACATCTTGCTCTCCAGCGGGTGACTAATCCCTTTACGGTCTGGCCAGAAATGCGCCCACCTGTACCTCTTCAGAGAGGTTTCTGTGGAGAATTGTCGTACTCTGAGCCCTTTGGGTGGTTCTTCCTTGGGGTGCAATGTGCCCCCGATGGGGAAACACGGTCCCTTCATGGGCGCTCCCAACCCGCACAATGCCTCACTATAGGGATGGGGTAGACAAGGGCATGACCGAAGCGTCGGCGACAACGTCGGCGCGTAACCGTGTTCAGGAGGCGGGGATGGCCAAGGTGCGTGACCGGGTCGACGACGACCACGATCTCGACGCCCCGCGCACCCGCACTCCACGCGCGGGCGCGGGCGGTCGCTGGTGGGTCGGTGTGGGGCGCGTCCTGCTGTGGGCGTTCATCATCGTCGTCATCTTCAACGGCATCTGGTTTCCCATCCGCAACGGATTCTCCCTCCCCGGCGTGGCCGCGGACGAACCCGAGACCTCCGAGTCCGCGGCATTCCCCGAGACCTCCGCCGCCGCGTTCGCCCTGCGTTTCGCCGGTACCTACCTCGACACCTCCGACCCCGAGGCCCGCCAGGCCGACCTGGCCGCGTTCGTCCCCGAAGGTGAGACCGGCGGCCTGAACCTCCCCGCCGACAGTCTCAGCGGCGACAACCTCACCGTGGTCGCCGTCGACGTCCTCGACGACCACAACGCCCGCGTGGTGGTGCGCGCCGACGTCAACGGCGAACCCATGAGCCTACAGGTGCCCGTCTACAGCGACGGCGACGCCCTGGTGCTCTCCGGGGGCCCCGCCCTCATGGCCGCTCCCGCCCAGGCCGAACTGCCCCGGGCGCAGTCCTACGCCACCGACGAGCAGGCCGCGGAACAGCTCACCGACACCCTTTCCGGCTTCTTCGAGGTCTACGCGGGGGAGGCCGGTCACCTCGACCGGTACGTGGAACCCGGCGCCACGATCGCCCCACTTCCGGCGAACACCCTGGAATTCGCCGAACTGTCCGAGATCACCGTGCCATCCCAGTCATCGACCGGAGATGATGACGTACGACAGGTGGCGGCCACCGTGGCCTGGTCCCTGCCCTCCACCGAATCGGACGAGGGCGCCGTCGGGACCGGGGCCATGGAGCAGAACTACCTGGTCACGGTCGTCAACTCGGGCAACGAGTGGTACGTGCGTGACATCCAGGGCGCCCCGCATTCGTTCGGCGGATGACGGGGCCTGTAGGCAAGGAGACGAGAAGGACCATGCGCACACCAGTAACGACACCGGAGGGAGGCGCCTGACATGCTCCCCCTACTGGCCTCCACCACCGACGCCATGACGGCCCTCGGCGGTACGGACCTCCTCCACCTGGCGGTCGAGACCCCCGCCGAGAACGCCCCGGACACCGGTGGTCTCGCGGAGTTCCTGCGCGGGTTCTTCGGCCCGCTCTTCCTCGTCATCGTGTCCATCGTCGCGATCTTCTTCCTGTTCACCAGGGAGATCACCCGGTTCGCGCAGTTCATGATCCTGGCGATCTTCATCGGGATCGTCTTCTACGTTCCCGGCATCATCGAGGTCATCGCGGTGGCCATCGCCCGAGCGATGGGCGTACCGACGGAATAGGCGAGGGAGGCCGGAAACCGTGGATCTGCCCACGTACACCAACATCTGGCGTATCGAGAAGCGGCTGTACAAGCTCTACGATTTCCGGCTGCCCATGCCGCTCCCGGTCGGCACCTTCGGTGTCGCCCTGGGCATCTTCGCGCTCTGGGTGGTGCTGCTGACCCTGTTGCGGGCTCCGTTCGAGTTCGGTAACGGTTGGCACCTGGTGATGTGGGTCGTCCCGCCCGGTGTGATCACCGTGCTGGCCACCCGCCCGGTGATCGAGGGCAAACGCCTCACCGAGCTGCTCATCTCGCAGGCGCGCTTCCTCGCCGAGTCGCGCGTGTACACCCGGATGGCCCCGGAGTACGAACCGGCGCAGGTGCGGGTCGCGGTGCGAGTGTGGCACCGCGACCCGGCGGCCGGGCCGTTGCCCCTGCCCCGTAGTGGGCGTCGCGCTCGCGCGGAGGAGGGGAGCGCGGCGCTCGCCGAACACGAGGCCTCCATCGAGGAGACCCCGGTCCCCGAGATCTCCGAGGAGGAACGGGCCCTGCGCGCGGCCCGTGAGGCGGCCCCGCCACTGCGTGGTGTGCCCACCCCCGAACCGGCCGCCCCGCGAGCGGCCCCCGAACCCGAACCCGTCGACGACGCGGTCGAGTACGTCCCGGCTTCCGAGAGCGAAGCCCACGAGGTCGAGCCCCACGAGGCCGACGCTTCCGAGGTCGCGGTCCGCAAGATCCCGATCACCGTCGGCGCCGGGGCGCGGACCGCCGAGCGACAGGACGACGCGCCCGCCGCGATGGCCACCACACGACCTCCCGGTCGGGACGAGGAGGAGCGTCCGCGCCACGGGGTGGGTCGCCGGATGCTCAACTACTTCGGGTTCGGCCTACCGGCCCACGACGATGGCACCGGTACACCGCCCCCCGACGAGGGGCACAGCGCGCTCTCGAACGCCGGCGCCGAGGAGGACGAGGTCGACTTCGACGAACCCCTCTACGCCACCGAGCAGGACGAGCAGCGCGACCGCGACGAGTGGTTCGCCCGGCTGAAGGCCTCTTCCGGGGAGACGCCCGTGGGGTTGACCTCCAAGAGCGCTTACGCCTCCAGCGACACCGGTGCGATGAGCAGCGAAGACCTCGACGACGCCGTCTCCCGGACCGGGCCCGTGCCCTCGCGTCGACTGCGCGGTCGCGTGCAGGGGATCCAGGTCGCCCGTGACCTGGACGCCCGCCGCGAACGTGACGGCGAGCCCACCGACGTCACCGAGCACACCGAGGTGAGCGACTCCCCCGAGCGCGCCCGCGAGAGGGTACGTCCGCCGGCCGAACTCGAGAAGGCACGCGGTCGGGCACTGCCCGCCACGGACACCGAAAGGGCACCGGAGCGCAAGGAGGCGTCGCGCCGCAAGGGGCGCCCGCACGCCTCCCCGTGGGAGCTGGAGAAGAAGGAACGCCGGGGCGAGTACCCGGACCTGTCGGACTACGCCGCCCGGTACGCCGAGGCGACCGGTCGTCCTTCGGCGGCCCGCGACGTGGCGCCGCCGCCGTGGCTGCCGCCCGCTTCGGGGGCCCCGAAGAAGACCGAGGACAAGACCGAGGACAAGACCGAGGCGAAGGTCGAGGACCGGTCACAGGAGAAGCCGGAGAGCGAGCCGGAGTCCGAGACCTCCTCGGAGGACGTCGGGGTCTCGGGCCGGATCGGGCGCACCGAGGCCGGCCCCCAGGTCTCCCACGCGGCACGCCCTCGTCCTCAGGCCCCCGAACTGGACCACGGCACCGGCGAGCAGGACAACCACATGTCCGTGCTCGACCGGCACCTGATCAAGGCCGACACCCCGGCGCCGCCGCGACCCAAGTTCGCGGACGCGGTTCCGGCCGATGAACGCCCGGCCGAGCCCACCGACCCCTCCGAATGGTTCGACGACGGCCAGCGTCGCCACCCGGACCAGCCCAAGGTCGGTGACAAGGACAACCCGGTGATCCCCGTCAGCGAGCTTCGCGAGGAGCGCCGCAAGCGGGAACGCGAGGAGGAGGACGAGCTCCGGGCACGGCGCGCCGAGGAGGAGGTCACCGAGGCCGAGCCCACCAAGCCCGCCACCCAGCTGGACCACGGCACCGGCGAACTCGTCAGCTTCGTCGAGGTCCGCGAGGAGCCCGTACCCAGGGCCGAGTCCAGGGCTGAGTCCAGGGCCGAGTCCAGGGCCGCGCCCAGGGTCGAGCGCCCCGCACCCGAGTTCTCACCCGAACCGAAGCCACAGCCCGCGCCCGAGCCGATTCGCCCCACCGAGGCGGAACTAACGGAGGCCGAGGAGGCCGCGCTGCGGGCCCGGCGTCGCGACAAGGCGGAAGAGCCGGCCGGGGAGCCCGCCGAAACGCAGACCGAAACGCAGGCCGAGACACGGGCCGAAGAGCAGACGGAGGAACCGGACGAGGAGAGGCCCGAGACCGGTCACGAGCCTCGTGATGCCCACGACCCCCACGATCCACACGACGGGATGTTCCATCGGGTGGCGCACAACGCGCGCCGCATCGGCCGGCTCTTCGGCCAGCCGAACCCCGGTGAGGAACCCGAACCGCCCGCGCCCCGGCCCGCGGCCACCGAGCCCGAGCCGGTCAAGCCCGGCCTGGAACTCGACCACGGCACCGGCGAACAGGACGGCCTGACCGAACCCGCCCCGACCACCGAGGAGCCCGAGGCCGACTCCGGCGGAACCCGGGGCTGGCGCCGGCTCGCCAAGGTCGTCACGGGCGGCGGCGCACCGATCCGATCGGACCTGCCCGCCGCCGACGTCGAACGGTTGCGCGCCCCGCTGGCCGAGCCACGTTCCCTGGTCGTCCTGGGTTGCACCGGTGGCGCCGGACAGACGATGACCGCGCTGATGGTCGGCCACACCCTCGCGGTGCACCGCGACGATCGGGTGGTGGCGGTCGACGTCAACCCGGGCGCCAACGGGCTGTCCCGGCGCGTGGGCGCCCAGGCCCCGGAGACGCTCACCGCGCTGCTGGCCAACGCCGACGCGATCGACGAGTACGAGAGCATGCGCGCCTACGCCGGTCGCGCTCGTACGGGTCTGGAGGTCGTGCAGACGCTCGACGACCCGTACGTGCAGACCCTGGACGACCGCGACTACGCTCAGCTCACCGACCTGCTGGGTTCGTTCTACGGCATCACCCTGCTGGACCCGGCCGCGACCGGCGTGGCCCGGGCGCTGCCGGTCGCCGACGGACTGGTTCTGGTCGCTCCGGCCAGCTCCGACGCCGAACGGGCGGTCTCCATGACGTTCGAGTGGTTGGACGGCAACGGGTACTCGACCCTGCGCGCCAACTCGGTCCTGGTGGTCAACGGGGTGAGCAAGCGCAGCCTGCCGGACGTCGACGCCGCCGAGCGGGTGGCCCGAGGCCGCTGCCGCGCGATCGTGCGCATCCCGTGGGACGACCACCTGGGCGCGTCCTACACCAAGATCGACGTGGGGTCGTTGAAGCCGGCCACCAAACGCGCCCACGGGGCGCTGGCCGGGGTCCTGGTCAACGCGCTCGAACCGGCCGGGCACTCCTGAGGTTCGCACACCGCGCGAGGCCCGTCCCGGATCCGCCCCGGGACGGGCCTCGCGCGTTTCGTGGTTCGGCCCCGTGCTCGGCTCGGGCACCGTCAGGGTTGCGAAGCGGGACCCCTCGGCCACGCGGCCGGGAGAACGCCCCTCAGCGTCCGACCGGGGTGGTGTCCGTGGCCCCGAGGAACTCGGGCCGGGCCGCGCCCGCGCTGAACGGTTTGGTGCAGGTGTTCTCCACGCTGTTGAACACGATGAACACGTTGGACCGCGGGAAGGGCGTGATGTTGCCGCCGGACCCGTGCATGCAGTTGGAGTCGAACACCGTGACGTCGCCCGCGGAACCGGTGAGGACGTCGATGCCGTGCCGCTCGGCGAGCATGGACAGCGACCTTTGGTCCGGGGTGCCCACGTGCTGGCTCTTGAGCGATGCCTTGTAGTGGTCGTCCGGGGTCTCGCCCACGCACGAGACGAACGTCTTGTGCGAGCCCGGCATGATCATCAGTGCGCCGTTGTGCGTGTAGTTGTCGGTGAGCGCCACCGAGAAGCTGACGGCGCGCATCCGCGGCATGCCGTCCTCGGCGTGCCAGGTCTCGAAGTCGGAGTGCCAGTAGAACGAGCCGCCCCCGAAACCTGGTTTGTAGTTGACGCGGCTCTGGTGCACGTACACGTCGGTTCCGAGGATCTGTCGGGCACGGTCGACCAGTCGTGGGTCGTTGACCAGGTCGGAGAAGACCTCGCTGATCTTGTGCACCTCGAACACGGATCGCACCTCGTCGGAGGCGGGTTCGACGACGACGCGCTCGTCCTCGCGCAGTTTCGGGTCGTCGCCGAGCCGGCGCAGCTCGGTCATGTAGGTCTCCACCTCTTCGGGGGTGACCAGGGACCGGACCTGGGTGTATCCGCGCTGTTCGTAGCCGCTGAGCTCGTCGGGTTCGAAGGGTCCATCGTTCTCGCGGGACCACGTGACGGGGTCGCGACGGTAGAGCAGGGAAGGCTCGGTCGTCTTACGGGTCGGGTAGTCGTCCGCGGTCGGAAGGTCCATCTGCAGAGTCATGCCGTTCCCCTCGGTAGAGGGGCGCTCCCCTCCGTTTCGGGTTCTTCGTACGACTCGCGAACTTAACAAATCCACATGGTGGGGACGAGTGGCCCATTCGTGCGTGCTTGTTTATCATGCGGTCATCTGGGTATTACAGCGATACTATATGGGCGAAATATAAAAACCCGAAGGGGATTCCTTCGGGTTTTTTCTGTGTTCGGACGATGCGTGTCCGTGCCTACCTGCGTTGTGTCGCCCGGGTGTCGAAGTGGTCGCCCGATGATCATCTTCCCAGGTCGTCCGGTTATGGCGCTTTGATCGGGTCCCCCACCGGGTCGGGGGCCGGGTTTTCATGTGACGTATTTCACAAGCATTCGGTGTGCGGCATGGTTCAAAGAATTCACCCTCAAGGGACTGGCGTAAAGGCTTCGATTACTCCACAGTAGGGTCGTCCTGTTCACCCTCGACCCGCTCTTGAGGAGAAACACGTGTCCCCCTACCCCCGCGCGCTCTCGCGCGCCTTCTCCGCGGTCTCCGCGCTCACCCTCGCGGTGGTGCTCGGTTGGGCCGCCCCCGCCGCCGCGGACCACACGCTGCCCCCGAACATCCCCGGCGAATCCCAGGCCCGGACCGAGCTGGACTCGCTCACCGTCGCCGCCAAGGGCCCCCAGGACGGCTACGACCGAAGCCTCTTCCCGCACTGGAACGTGGTGGAAAGTCCCTGCACCGCCCGCCAGGTCGTGCTCCAGCGCGACGGCCACGACGTCGTCACCGACGACAGCTGCCAGCCCACCGCCGGCGGCTGGTGGAGCGCCTTCGACGACGAGTGGGTCTACGACGTGCCCGGCGACATCAGCGTCGACCACCTGGTCCCGCTGAGCGAGGCCTGGAAGACCGGTGCCGCGGACTGGTCCACCTCCCAGCGCGCCGACTTCGCCAACGACGTCGAATCGTCCCAACTGTGGCTGGCCACCCCCTCCAGCAACGGCTCCAAGGGCGACAAGGACCCCTCGGAGTGGATGCCCGACAACACCGCCATCCACTGTGACTACGTCAAGTCCTGGATCAACGTGAAGTACGCGTACGACCTCACGATCACCTCCGACGAGGAGTCGACCCTGTCGAGCACCCTCGACAGCGCCTGCTAGGGCCGCGTCCACGGAAGAGGCCTCAAGTCCTGTTGGCGCACCATAGGGATCTTCGGACCCGAGCACGGACCGAAGCGCTGCCGGAGGCTCCAAAAGGCTGTTCCGGAGGATCGGGGCCGCGCGTTTCGGATGACGCGCGGCCCCTTTCGCTTCTACGGCCCGTCCTCGATGCTTCACTATGGGAGCGGCACCCTCCGCCGTAAGCGACCAGAAGGGCAGGGCGATCGCGCGATGACCGGTACCAGGGGGACTCGTGGGGCGACCCGTCTCGCGGTCCGCTACTTCGACGACCGGGTCCTCCTCAGCGACAACGAGGCATGGGCCTACTTCCGACTCCCGACGGTCTCCTACGAGTTCACCACGCCCGAGGACCGCCAGGCCCTCGCCACGAACATCACCATCGCCCTCGCCGCCATCCGCATGAACGACGCCGAGGTGCACCTGAGGGTCGCCCACCGCACCTACCCGGCCGCTCAATGGGCCACCGAACTCGACGGCACCGCCGACAGCGGCCCCGGCTGGTACGACTACCTCGACGAGATGTACCGGCACGTGTGGGCCAAGGACTTCTGGACCAAGGAGGTCTACCTCGGGGTGCGCCTCGGACAGCGCAACGCCGGCGTGGGAATGGGACTGTTCTCCCAGGTGTTCGGCGCCTACCAGCGCACCGAGCAGGTCCTCGGCATCAACGACGACGCCATCGAGGACAAGGAGCTCGCCCGCTGGACCGACCAGTCCGAGCGGCTGGGTCGTGCCCTGACCGCCAGCTCCCTGCACGCCCGCCACGCCTCCGCCGACGAGATCGCCTGGCTCATTCGGCACGCCGTCTCCGGCACCGCCGAGGAGATCCAGCCCTCCGCGGCCGGCCGCCGCACCTGGGGGCGCGGCGAGATCGAGGCGCTCGTGGACGGGGTCGTCCACAACGGCCGTTCCATGTTGCGCCTGGAACAGCCCGCCGGCTCCACCTACGTGGCGTTCCTGTCCTTCTCCCGCTTCCCCGACCTCATGCCCTTCCCCGACGGCGAACCCTGGCTGCACCACGCCGACGCACTGCCCTTCCCCGTCGAGCTCTCCCTGCGGATGAAACTCATCCCGCCGGCGAAGGCGTCCAAGGACGTGGGCCGCAAACTCGCGCACGCGCGGGACATGGACGCGCACATCCGCGAGGCCGGCGTGGAGGCGCCCATCGCCCTGGCGGAGCAGATCGACGCCGCCCGCATGCTCGAACACGGCATCACCAAGGAGCGCCTGCCGTTCGTGTACGGCTGGCACCGGCTCATGGTGTCCGCACCCACCGAACGCCTCCTCGTGCAGCAGGTGGAGGCCGTCGTGGAGCACTACCGCGACATCGGCATCGACGTCATCAACTCCACCGGCGACCAGTTCTCCTTGTTCAACGAGTCCCTGCCGGGCGACCGCATCCGCCTGAACGCCTACGCCCAGCGCCAGCCGCTGCGCACCATCGCCGGCGGCATGCCCACCGCCACGGTCGACGTCGGCGACCGCGCGGACGCCTCCGGCGGCGGGTGGGTCGGCCCCTACGTCGGCGAGACCACCGGCCGGGCGCGTTCCATCGTCCACTTCGACCCCATGGTCGCCGCCGCACGCAACCGCCCCACCGCCATCGCCATCACCGGCGAACCCGGCGGTGGCAAGACCACCCTGGCGCTGCTGATGATCTACCAGCTCGCGCTGCGCGGGGTCACCGTCGCCGCCATCGACCCCAAGGGCGACGCGGAATCCCTCGTGGAACTGCTCAAGCACCGCGGTCGCAAGGCCAGGATCATGTCGCTGGGTTCGGCACAGCCCGGACTGCTCGACCCCTTCGCGTTCGGTGACGACCTCGCCGCGAAGAAGACCATGGCCACCGAGACGCTGCGCCTGCTCCTTCCCCGCATGAGCGAGGAACGCGAGTCCGCGATGATCCAGGCCGTGGCCACCGTCGCCAACCAACCACAGCCGTCCCTGGCCAAGGTCGTCGACCACCTCACCGCCTCCGAGGACGCCGCCTCCCGCAACCTCGGAGCGGTGCTCGGGTCCATGGCGGAGATGCGCCTGGCCTCCCTGTGCTTCGACCCCCAGGGCGAGGCGCGCATCGACACCGAGGGATGGACCACCGTGTTCACCCTGGGCGGCCTCACCCTGCCCGACTCCGGAGTCCACCGCGACGACTACTCCTACGAACAGCGCCTGTCGGTGGCCCTGCTCTACCTGGTGTCGCAGTTCGCCCGCCGCCTCATGAACGGCCTGGACCGCCGCCTGCCCAAGGCGATCTTCCTGGACGAGGCCTGGGCGGTCACCTCCACCCCCGAGGGCGCCAAGCTCGTCCCGGAGGTGTCCCGCATGGGGCGCTCCCGCAACACCGCGCTCATCCTCGTCTCCCAGAACGCCGGCGACATGCTCAACGAACAGGTCACCAACTGTCTGTCGTCGGTGTTCGCGTTCCGCTCCAGCGAGGCGCACGAGGTCGCCAGCGTCATGGACCTGCTCGGCGTGGACACCAACGAGGACCACATGGCGGTACTGCGCAACCTCGGCAACGGTGAGTGCCTCTTCCGCGATCTCGACGGACGTACCGGACGCATCGCCGTCGACCTGGTCTCGGAGTCGTTGCTGCGGTGGCTGGACACCAACCCCACCCGCGAACGGCCGTTGGTGTCCGCAAACGGCCGCGAGGAGTAGGACGCCCCGGTGGTGGGGATCTACAGGGGAAGCCCTCCCCGGACCCCCACCACTCACAAGGGATCGCCCATGAGTGAGGACGTCAGCCGGCCCCGCCCCGTAGTCGACACCGCCCTGCCAGAGGACACCCGCGAGGACGCCCGCCGTTGGGCCACCACCGCCCCGCACCTCTCCACGGAACGGAGCGACGGACTCCTGCGGGGCGAACGCCTGCGCCAGGCCTGGGGCCGGCTCTTCTGGGTGGGCCTCACCCTCGCCATCGTCCTGGGATCGGCCGGTGGCTTCCCGGGCATGGTCATCGCCACCATCGGCCTGGTCGCCTACGTCACCGCGCTGGGACTGCGCTCCGACGCGGCCCGCTGGGTACAGGTCACCGGCGGACTGCTCGGCGCGGGAGCACTGGCCGTCACGCCCCTGTGGCTGTTCGGCGTCATGCCCATCGTGTCGCCCCTGCTCACCTCGGGAACACTGTTCGCGCTGCTCACCGGCACCGTCACCGCCGACGTACTGACCTCCGGCCGAAGACGGCGACCACGGGCCGACCACCGGGACCGCGTCCTGCTCCCCGGGGACATCGGCACCGCCGACCACGGGCTGCTGGTGGACGTGCAGCACGCCATCGACCGGGTCGTCGACGCGCGGGTGGAACTGGCCGGCTCCGACGCCCTCGACACCGACCGCGGACTCGCCGTGCTGCGTGAACAGGAGTGGCGCATCGCCTCCCTGCTCTCCAGACGACGGGAACTGCGGCGCGAGTACCTCCTGCGCCGGCGACACGCCACCACCGACAGGGTCCGCCGGGTACTCCACGCACAACAGGAACACCTGGTCGCCACCGAGGAGCACATCCGCACCCGAGTCGAACAGATCGTCGAGTACGGGCACCTGGTGGAGGCCGCGGTGGTGGCCCACCGGGAATGGGAACAGTGCGAGGAGGCCGTCACGGCGCTCGACGCCTACGCGGAGCTGAGGATCGAGGCGTCCCTGTTGGCGGAGGAGTCCCCCGAGGTCGCCGAACTCACCCGGACCACCGAGGCCGCCAGGAGGGTTCGGGACGAGAGCGCCGCCCGCGTGCACGCCGCCGCCATCGGGTTGAGCGACGTCTCCGCCTGACCACGACGGCGCGTCCGAGGACCTTCGAGACCCTCCGTGGGGTCGAGGCCGAAATCGGTCGGTGGAGCTTCACCTGTTCCCCGCACACGGGCCGCCCGGGTCTGGCACATTGTGCGAATGAATGTTGAACGGGTGAGCGGCGACGACCCTCATGCCGCCCTCCGGGAGGAGATGGCCGTCCGCGTGGCGACGGGCCGGCAGGGGTTCGGAGAGATCCTCACCGAGGTGTCCGACACGCTGGCGGAGAACGGCGGCCCCGACCCTCGTGTGGAGCATCCGGGTACGCCGGTACTGCGGGAGATCCTGGACCGGGCCTTCGCCCGACATCTGCGCCGGCAGCGCAAGTGGCCGGTACGCACCGAGGTGGACCGGCTCGAACGCGCGGGCCAGGCACTCGCCGCGATCGGCATCCCCTACTTCGAGGCGTTGGACTGTTGCGACGGCTGCCTCGCCGACAGCGGCGGCGAGGTCCACCTGTGGCGGCTCGTCGTCGCCCAGGACCCGAGGGCGCGCGCGGTCGTCTACTTCTTCGACACCGACATCGAACTGGCGTTCGCCGGCGAGGGCCTGTGGCTGACCTTCGATCCCGGCCAGGGGCGTCTCACCCACGCCGTCGCCAAGGAGATCCTGGAAGTACTCCAGGCCCACGGCCTGGACGCGATGTGGACGGACGAGTCGGTCAACCGCATCCGGATCGACATGGAGTGGCGCTGTCGGCGGCTCGGTCAGTCGGCCGCCCACCCCGGCCCGGACGTGGACCGCGAACCCACCATCGACGTGGTGCTCACCAGCCCCGTCGACAACAGGCTCACCTGGTGGGGCGAGGACCGGAACCGCCGCGTCCCGGTCCGCGAGTTCACCCGCCTGTTCCTGCCCTGGCTGCCCTCCGACATGTCCGTCACGGTCACCAGTCCGATCACCGGTGGAAGCATCACCCTGGACCGCGACTTCGACCGCATGCGCGTCGTGGGGTCCGAGCGCCGCCTGGACCGCCGCCACCTCGACGAGATCCTGGGACGCTGGGCGGTGGACGGGTCCTTGCCCGCCCGCGACGCGCGCCCCGACCCCACCGGATTCGTGGAGGTCGCCCACGACGACCCCCACCCCCTGGGCACCGCCTCGCGTGTGTCCGCCGTGCCCCTGGAGCTGGCCGAGGCCCGGTCGTTGCTCTACCGGACCACCCCCAGCCTTGGGGCGTTCCTGGTCTTCCGGTCGTTCACGGGTGCCACGTTGCAGTTGCTGTGGCAGGACGAACACACCCTGTGGCTGGAGAACCCGGAACCGGACCGACGGATGTCGTACGGGTGTTTCGGCGACCTGGCGGACGCCGAGGACCTGGTGTGCCGGCTCGCCCTGGACGGTGACTCGGGCCTGCCGGAGAAGGAGGGCGTCCGCACCATCGCGTGGGAGTAGGCGGCGCCCGTGGGGGAGCGGCGGTCCGGCCGGACCCGAGGACCCTTCGAAGCGCGCCGTGGAGTACGGCTTCGACTTCACCGGAGGAAACGTCTCCCCACGTGCCCGTCCTCCACCCGTGTGGGTTTCCCTCGACCGAGGCGGAAGAAGGCACGGGAGGGCGCCGGTAGGAGCAGTAGCCCGCCGACCGTGCTCGTGTACAGCAGCGCCAACACGTAGAGCACGACGAGGTCGGGATCGTGGACGATCACCTCGAACATCCGGATGCCCAGGGACACCACCCCACAGGCCTGCCCGACCACCACCAGCGCGAACACCGACCGGAACCGGGTCGGCATCGCCAGCGCTCCGAGTGCCGACAGTAACCCCCACGTGCCGAGGAACAGGGCCGTGCCCCACGACGGAGCGGCCGAGTTCGTCGAGCCGACGACGGTCACGATGGTGAAGACGAACAACACCACCGCGTTGAGGCCGAGCATGCCCATGGCGGTGAGCACACCGGCGGGCTTCTCCGGTTCCACGGAGGTGAGGGTTCCGCTGGGTGTGTAGCCGGTGCCTTCGAGGAAGTTCCGAGCCGCCTCGGTGGTCGCACCGGCCTGTCGCGGGACCGGCGACGGGTGCCCGCTCCGGGCGTCGATCTGCTGCCGAGTCCGAGCCCGGGCGTGGACCAAGGGCTGTGGCCCACCTTGCCGAGGGACGGGGACGGGGACGGGGCCGCGCGGCACCGGGGTCGGTCCTCCCCAGACGGGCACGGGCTGATTCCGTGCCGGAGAACCCTGCGCCGGGGTCCCCGGTCTCGGCTCACCCACCTTCCGGACTTCCGGCCCTGACGCGCCCCGCGCGGCGACGCCCCGCCCCGCCGTCCCCCGTGCCGGCCCTCGCGACAGCTCCTCCGCCGCCCCCACGTGCGGCTCCGTCCCGGCCTCGACCCTCAACGTCCGCGAAACCGCCACCGGCCCCACCTGTCCCACCATCGCCGCCGACTCGACGGTCGTCTCCTCCGGCAGCGCCGTCTTCCGGGTCCGCACGTCCCGCTGCGCGTTCCGCCGCTCCCGCTCCAGCAGCTCCAGTGCCTCCGACGGGCTGGGCCGGGCACCCGTCTCCCGGGTGAGCAGCGCCGAGATGAGCGCCTGCAACGCCGCCCCGCGCGGCGAGCCCGCAGCCTCGTTCCGGCTCAGGTGCGGCGGTACCGGGGCGGTCAGCACCGCGCTGATCATCCCCGTGACGCTGCCCCGCTTGAACGGCGAACGCCCCTCCAACAACGAGTACAGGGTCACGCCCAGGCTCCACAGGTCCGATGCCGGCAGCGCGCGTTCGCCCTCGAACCGTTCCGGAGCCATGTACTCGGGCGAGCCGATGTACACACCCGTCTGGGTGAGCGCGGCGCTGCCGTCGACGTTGGCGATCCCGAAGTCCATCAGGACGGTCCGGTCGTCCTCGGTGAGCATGATGTTGGCGGGCTTGACGTCCCGGTGGGTCACCCCGACCGCGTGCGCCGCCTTCAGCCCGCCCAGCAGCGCCCGGGCGGCCTCCTCCACCCGTTCCACCGGCATGGGCCCGTGCGTCTCGATGCGGTGGTGTAGGGAGGAGCCGCTGAGCAGCTCCATGACGATCCACGGGCTCCCGTCGTGTTCGAGGACGTCGTGGACGGTGACGATGGCGCTGTGGTGGATCCGCGCGGTCGCCTGCGCCTCGCGCAGCGTCCGGGCGTGCGCTTCGTTCCGGTCCTCCTCGCTCATGCCGTCCGGCAGCAGGACCTCCTTGACCGCCACGTCCCGTTGCAGTATCGGGTCGAACGCGTGCCAGACCGTTCCCATCCCACCCGAACCCAGGCGCCCGCGAAGTTCGTAACGGCCGACGGTGGCGTGTTCGGGGGTCCACATGGGGGAAGGTTTCCTTTCTTACGGTGCGGTTCGGAGTAACGATGTAGGGGAGGGGACGCCGTTTCAATGATCCAGTCGGAACCGAAACTCCACCGTAGACCGATGGGTCGATGAACACATTGGGGACCAAGGACGGTTGACCGTGATCGGTCAGCCGTGCGCGCCGGTGTTTCAAGCCTTCCCAGGGCTCGGGACGTGCCTCTACCTGCCCGATAGGTCAAGCGATTCGTTCCTTCGGCATCCTCGAATGCTTCTCCCGTACTCCTCTCGGACAAAGGTTGGAATACCTGACTTCCAGCCCGAATTTTCCTTCCTCCGCGTCCTCATTCGGCCACGAAGAGAGAGGAGGAATTCCCCCGATGACCCCGGGTTCCCGGGGTGCCCTGAGTTCACTCGAGTCGACCGAAGTTCAGCCGAGTCCACTCACCAACACCGAATATTCCTTCTCCGTTACCGGGCGAATGCGTGCGGTGAGTTCGGTCAGCCATAGCGCCCGACCCCACCCCACGGAGGTCACCGGGAGCAGCAGGACGAGGATCACCGTGCCCCAACGGTTCCGGGACCTTTGGATCCCGCGGGTCCACAGCGGCACGGCGGCCAGGCGGAGCCGAGGGAACCCGAACCGCCCAGTCCACTCGGCCCGGCCGATCACCACGCCAGGTGGGCGGCCAGGGCCAGTCGGTGCACGGCCTCGGTGTCGCCCTGGTCCATCAGGTACAGCCCCTCGGCGTACTCCAGGAGTTCCCTCTCGGAGATGTCGTACCGCACCCGCCCCTGAAGAAAGCTTCGGCTCTGGTCGATCCCCGGTACCAGCACCACCATCCGGTCACTGTCGGGGATCTCCAGGTAGACGACGGTCGACGCGTCCACGGGTGCCGAGGGAGTCTCCAGGTTCAGTGCCACTCGAACCTCGCCTTCGCCCAACTCCGGCAACCGGGTCCTCGCCGGCGCACAGCCGGCCTCCTCGGGTTCCTCCCAACACTCGACCGCCTCGGGAACGAGTGGGACCGTGTGCACCTCCAGGATCGCCTCGGGCTCTCGGCGGTAGTGGACCTCGACCCGATCGTCGCCATCACGGACGCCCACCCACCAGGGGGCCCAGGTCGTGTGGTCGAGTACCACCGGCGGGTCTTCGAGTTCGCTGATGACCGACACGTCCGCGGCCACATGGTCGGCGGTCTCCCGGGCAGCGCCCTCGTAGGCGAGCGACGACATGGGCACGGCCACCACGGACAGGGCCACGGCGGCCGCGCCGATCCCGTCCCACCCGGAACCGGTCGGCCCACCTCCGCCTCCGGCCCCTTCCCCGACGCGTCGCGCCCGCACCACGGCCAGGAACTCCATGACCACCAGGACGATCAGGACGGCGCCCACGAGCGAATAGGCCCACAGGAACCAGGGCGGATCCTCGGAACCCATGCCGACCGGATCGGGGGTGCGGAGCAGGCCCGCCTCGGACAGCAGCACCACCGCCTTCACCGGCAGCAGCGGCAGCGCCAACGCCACGTACAGCACCAGCACGATGCCCATGGGGCGCCGCCACCCGGAGCGCTTGAGCGCGTACCAGGCCACGGTGGCGATGACCACCAACGGGATCAGTACGGCGCAGCAGGTGAGCACGACCCCGATGACGCTGGCGGGCAAGAAGACGAACGCCATGATGGTCCCGACGATCATGCCGATCGGCATCACCGTCACCGCGACCAGTGTGGGCAGGAGCAACACGGTGGTGACCAGGGCCGGTAGCCGCGTCCGCCAGAACGTCCGATCCGGCGAGGGCTTGGGTGGTTCCGCGCAGGGCTGGAGGGGATCGGGAGGAACGGGACTCATGACGCTCCGGGGGGAGGGGCAGGGGCGGCTCGTACGGTACTCGGATCCAAGCGCTCGCGACCGTCCTTTAGCGGACCGGAGCGAAGTCGAGCAGGTACCCCTCCTCCTCGGAACCGTCGACCTTGGAGCGTCCCGTATGGAAGACCCTGACCTGCACCGGCCCCTGGAAGGGCGCACCCCAAAGGACGTTGCTCCCAGGGGCGCCCTGGATCGCCAGGAACTGTGATCGGAAGGTCAACCGTGCGGTCCCCGCGTCCGTCATCGACGCGTCGCCGCCCTCTCCTGGAGCGTCGAAGAAACGAGCGGTCACCCGCACACGGCCCGCCCCTTCCGAACAGTGGATGTAGAGGTGGTCGCCCCTCTCGCTGATGACCGGCGAGATCTCCCGCCGGGGAACGCTCGGGTCCACGACCTCCTTGAAGTCGGCGATGCGGATCATGCCGTCGTCGACCGGAACGACGAGGGAGTTCCGTGCGATCTCCGCCATTTGCGGCTCCTGTCACCTGTCGGAATGTGGGTGCCCCGCCCTCGCCCATGTGGTTCTCCACCCGGGACGCGTCACTCGGATGGTGAGCGTCGGACGGGACACGGGCGCCGGGGATAGAGGCGGGTCCGGTAGGACGGGCTTCGCGGCGTCGGGGTTCCCGGCGTGGTGAGCAGATGTGGTGGGGGAAGCGGGCGCGGGGGCCTGGGGCGGGGACGAAGGGAAAGGCCCGGACTCGGACAGGGAAGGTACCGGGACCGTTTCGGCCCAACGTCAATACACACTGCGGCTCCCACCGAAGCAGCTATAGGAACCCGGTCCCAGTCTGAAAGGTTGCCCTATGTCCGATTTTCGATACGAAAGGTGCTGTGACGCCGATCATAGTCTCCTCGTGGCCAGCAAATTGTGGCCTCGCGGTTATCGGGAGTTACGGGTGTCCGGTCGACGCCTTTACCTGCGGAAACGTCACTGAATCGGCGATTCGTCCCCCGGTGGTGGAGTGGTCCGGAGGTGTCGAGAAGAAAACGAGTCGCGTTGCAGCCAACCCCCGGCCCGGTGATGGCGCACCATAGAGGATGGGGTAAAGACATGCGGGGGCCTTGTTGTCGCGGACGGACCGCGTGCCGGGTGGCGCGTGGGAGTGTGTGCGGCGTGAGGCCTTCTGGTCTGCCATCATCCCGGACGAACACACGACGCAGGAGCTCAGCAGATGACGCATCAGCACGTCCACCGGCGGGGATGGCGACGCCTCCTGATGACGTTCCTGATGCTCTGTGGGTTCATCCTGATCCCGCTCACCAGCGCGACGGCCAACCCCCTGTGCCCAGGCCAGCCCGCTCCACTGCCCGAGTCCGCCGGAAGCGGATCCGACGGCCTTCTCGTTCCCCCGCAATCGCAATCGGCGATCGAGGGATCCCCGGACGGACTTCCCCCTGACGCCAGCATGTACGGCCAGTACGGAACGGCCGGGCAGCAATGGCACATGATCACCGAGTCCTGCGTCGACGGGATGGCCAACGGGGCTCAGGCCACCCTCGCGAACTCGGCCTGGGACCTTTCGAAGACCATCAACCAGTCGACGATCACCGTTTACCAGGCGGCCACTTCCGACGGGTTGCTCGCCAGTTTCACCGAAACGGTGGAAAACGTCGTCATCGCCTTGCGCGAAGGCGTGTGGCGACCGCTGATCCCGACCATTGTCATCCTGGGCGCTATCTGGCTCGGGTGGTTCGGTCTGATCCGTAAACGGATGACCCTGACCATCGAGTCGACGATCTGGATGGTGGCGGCGACCGCGCTCGGGATGTGGATTCTGATCAACCCTTCACAGGTGATGGGGTTGGGTAGCAGCCTGGTGAACTCCGGTACTCAGCTGGTGACCAGTACTATTGGTCAGGTTCCCTATGGTGGTGGTTCAGGTGCTTGCCCTGCTGGTGCTGAGCCACCTGAACGCGCGGATTGGGAATCGGAGGCTGATTTTCAAGTGCGTCGTAACGCGGACATGATGTGGTCGAGCCTGGTTTGTCAGCCGTGGGTGGCTGGCCAGTTTGGTAGTGACAGCCTTGCTGAGGACGTGACCATTGACCATTCCATGGACCTGATTGCAGCTCAGGGTGTAAGTCGGATCGAACAGCAGCAGATTCTTGACGAAGAAGTTGATCCTTCCGCGCTGTATGAAGATAAGCAAGATGCATACCAAGCCATCGCTGATGATATTGAGTCTACTTACCCGAGTGTCTATCCGATGTTCTCGGGGGCTGATCAGGGAAGTCGGCTTGGGGTGGCGAGTTTGGCACTCTTCTCTTCTATTTTCGCTGGCGGGTTGATTCTTGCTGGATCGGTTGCCCTGATCGTCCTGAAAATCGGCTTCATGTTGCTCTTCATGCTCTCGCCGATTTTCTTGCTCATCGGGATCCATCCGGGTTACGGGCGCACGGTACTACTTCGGTGGGTCGAACTCATGGTGGGCTTCCTGCTGAAACAGATCTTCGTGGTCTTGCTGATAGCGCTCTTGGTCATGAGCTACGGCATCGTCATGTCGACGAGCCTTGGCTGGGGCCTACAGATGATCCTGCTGGCCCTGTTCACCCTGGCGCTCTTCATCTACCGCAAGACCTTCGCCTACCTGTTCGCTTCGGTGAACGCGAACTCCTTCACCTCGCGGATCGTCAGTGATGCGGCTCGCAGCCAGGCGCTTGGAAACAGCGCGGCCGTCCTGCCCCCCGTCGCCTACCTCAAGGCTCAGAACTGGGGCCGTCAACGAGCGGGAATGATCGCGGGCGCCGCGGCCGGCGTTCCGGCCAACGGCGCCGGAGCGCCTGGTGTGACCACCGATGGACGAACCCCCGAAGAGGCTGTCGGCGAGGCCGGAGAGCCTGCCCGGGTCCGAGGCGCAGGCGGATATGGCCGGGTGCGCGGCAACGAGGCCCCGCCACCCCTCAACGTCAACCGGCGCAACACCGCCTCCGCCGCGAGCGCCGGACGTCCGAACGGCGGTAACCGCACCACTGACCAGGCCCCCAACCTCGCCGACAGCGGTAACTCCAACAACGGGAACATCCCGCCTCGGCCTGCGGGTGGCTACACCGGAACCGGCGACAGTGGCTGGGCTTCGGTGTTCGGCACCGGCGGACGCAATGACAGCCCGACCCGTAACGACGGTAGTGCTTCCAACCGTGGCGGAGCCTTCGGTGGTGGTGGCGGGAACTCTCGGGCCGCAAGCTCCGATCGGCCCGAACCCAGCTCCGGACGTGGCATCTTCAGTGGCCGTGGAGAGACCCCTGCTCAGGGCAACGTCGGGAACCGTGGATCTCGGTGGGGAGCTCCTCGGGAGAAGCGCGACCGTCCCGCTCCGCAGCGTCCGTCGCGTCCGGCTCCGCCGCCCGCGAGTGGTGGTCGAGGCGACCGTGAGGGCGGTTGGCTGACCGGTTCCGACAAGCGTCGTGACAACGCCCCCATCACCCCCTTCTGGGGCGAGGGTGGAAACTCGACCCGGGACCGGAAACGGGACGTGCCCTTCTGGCTGAACGATGACTAGGCCGACGAGTAGACGACAAGGCAACTGAAGACCATGCCCAACCCTCTCCCCGAGCGCACACAGCGGCTGGTCGTGATCGTTCTGATCGCGGCCCTGGCCGGGTTCGGGATCTACTTCAGCCTCGGTGGGTTCAGCGACGAAGAAGAGGGGGCCTCCGGGCCGCCTCGGCAGGTCGCTCCCACCGAGGAAGGGCCGGATTCGGCCGGAAGTGCTCCCGGTGGGCTGGCCACGGTGCCGCCGAGCCCGATCCCGACCACCGACACCGAGGACCAGGACGTCCTCGGCTGGTTCCCCTTCACCGAGGCGGAGTTCCAGGCCGCCGGCGCGACGGCCAAGGCTTTTGCCGAGGCCTACGGGACCATCGACTACTCCGAACCTCCCGAGTCGTACTACGCGTCGATGGAGGTTCTGTCCACCGACGAGTACGCGGAAGTGCTCTCCGACGCCAACCGGGCGGGAGCCTTCTGGGAGGAGAGGAGTGAGGCGGAAGCCGTCGCTCAGGGGCGGGCCGAGGTCGATTCCATCCGCACCTACGGATCCGACTCCATCACCTTCGTGGTCACGGCCCAGTCCATCACCGAGACGGGTGCAGCAGAGTTCGACGAAGAGCTGGGAGAGTTCGCGATCACCGTGATCAAGGAAGGCGGTTCCTGGGAGGTCTTCGACTTCCAGCCCGCCGAGGCCGGTCAGTTCGGGGAGGAATAGCCACATGCTCTGGCAGCGGCAACCCTCGACCCCTGATTCGGGCGGCTCATGCCTGACCCGAGTCGGGCTGATCGCGGTGATCGGTGTCGCCGGTCTCGTCTTTCTGACCTTGATGTTGGTTCCCGCGATCACCACCAACAACGTCGGTACCCTTCTCGCGTCCGGGGTGGTCTGCGGTCCCAACGCCGACGCGGATCAGCCGGACAGCAGCGAGTACGCCATGGACTCCATCCCGGAGAACTACCTGGAGATCTACCAGGACGTGGGCGAAGACCGAGGGATCCCGTGGAACATCCTCGCCGGGGTCGGCCAGGTCGAGTCGCACCACGGTCGTTGGGAGGGGCCCGGGATCACCGAAGGCCACAACGACTGGGGCGCCGCCGGCCCGATGCAGTTCGGGGCCTTGGACGGTTCTGCCGCCGGGAACAGTTGGGGCGGTGAACCGATCCAGGCTGTGGAGGAACGCCCGGAACAGGGTTATGGCTTGGACGGGAACGATGACGGGGTCGTCAACGTGTACGACCCCGCCGACGCGATCCCGGCCTCTGCCGACTATCTCATCGCCCATGGGATCGAGGATGACGTCCGTCAGGCCATCTATGGCTACAACCACGCCTGGTGGTACGTGGACGATGTGTTGGAGTGGGCCGACCGCTACGCGGAAGGCGCATTCGACTCCACCGACTCCGTTCGTACGGCGGTGCTCTGTCAGGTGGACCAAGATGGTGCGCCGATCGGCAGCGCCCCGGACGACTTGACTCAAGCCGTCGTCGATTGGGCTCTTGACCAGCGAGGAAAGCCGTATGTCTGGGGTGGGACGGGGCCGAACGGGTTCGACTGCTCCGGTTTGACCATGAAGGCTTACGAGAGCATCGGGGTGACTGTTCCCCGGGTTTCTCAGGACCAGTGGAACTTTGGTCCAGAAGTTCCGATAGGGGAGGAACAGCCTGGTGACCTGGTCTTCTTTAACGTCACGCGTGCAGGAGAACCCCCGGGGCCCGGTCACATGGGAATGGTCGTCGGCGACGGACTGATGGTCGAGGCCTGGTGCACCAACTGTGGACCGATCGCGGTGCGCGAGTACGATGACCCCAATCGTGCGGACATCGTGGGGTTCACCCGTCCGCTTGAGCACCCCGAAGTGAAGGCCCAGCTGGAAGCGCAGGCTTAACCTTGTCGGATACGAAGACCGAAGAAGAAACAAGGCACAAGGAGCCGGCGAAGAAGGGTCTGCATGGCTGGAAGGCTGCTGTGGCGGTCTTCGGCTGTGGGAGCCTTGCAGCCTTCGGTGTTTTCGGAGTCATCGTTGGGGCGCTGAGCATGTTGATTAGCACGGCCTCCTCCGGATTTGCAGCTCCAGAAGAGGAAGCGATTATTGGTGCGCAACCCGCCCAGCCGCGAGAAGAGCTGGATCCGGGAGGTATGAATCTTTGCGATGACTACCTGGCGCATGTATCTGAAATCACCATCGAAGATGCTCTCGGGAGTGCTCACTCCGATGAGGCTATGGAACCTTCTTATGACGCTGATGCTGGCAGGGTGGTCTCAGGAGAATGCCACTTTAGGGTGGACCCGCATTACGGGACTACGAGCCTTTGGGATTTTGAGTTCAGGTTTGATGCTGTGATCTATGATCCTGGAATGGACCGAGATCAGGTTGCCTCTGATGAGTTCGAAACTAAGGTTGCCGGTGCGAGTGATGAATTCCAATCTTTGGAGAACGAAGAGTCCCATGACTGGTCTGAAAAGGCGCAGTCTTTCTATGGGGCAGATGAATATGGCACGTCTCAGTACCTCGTGATCGCACAGACTCGGAGTGCGACTTACGAAATTCGTTTCAAGGGTGACCCATCAGGTGCGGAGGCTGGTCAGGTTCCAGAGTTTGACTTCGAGCGTCAGGCAGAAGACCTGGTAAGTAGACTTGAAGGTCGCCTGTCTAGGGTTATTCCATCCTGACATGGGTTAAAGTTCTGAACTAGGCAACGCCGGCCATGAAGTGGTGGCGGCACAGGGTCGTGTACGACTCGTTGCCACCGATGTGGACCTGAGCGCCCTGGTACACCATCACGCCATCGACCACCCGCGCGTTATGCGTGGCGCGGTTGCCGCACCAGCAGCGCGCGTAGACCGGCAGAACCTCTATCCTGTCGGCCAGCTCCACCAGGCGCTTCGAGCCGGGGAACAACTGCCCCTGGAAGTCCGTCAGGATCCCGTAGCAGTACACGTCGATGCCCATGCCGTCGACCACACCCGCCAACTGTCCGACCTGTTTGTATGACAAGAACTGGGCCTCGTCACAGATGACGTAGGGGGCCTTGCGGTCGGCGACGTCGTCGTACAGGTCCAGGACGTCCCCCACCTCGACGGCGGGGGACTTCAAGCCCAGCCGGGACGAGATGATCCCGGAGCCGGCCCGGTCCTGCTTCGTGTAGAGCACACCCTCACCCCCGCGAGAGTGGTGCTCTTGGAGAGCCATGGTGCTCTTGCCCGAATTCATCGAACCGGTGAAGTACTTCAGCTCCGCCATGCTTCTTCCTCGGTCGGGGGCGCTGGGCAGGGGCAGCGGCTCGGAGCGTCACCGAGGCCAGAGGTGAACATACCAGCGGCGGGGTCCTCTTATCTCACCCGCTCCGACGCTGTCAGCCCTCTATGCGAGCGGCGCATCGTGCGTCTTATCGGTCACCGAGCGCCGGGCGCATCGCGTGGCCGGGTGCTCTCGCGTTCGCTGGGTGGCCGAATGCGGCCGCTTCGTCATCCAGGCTGTGGTGGAGAGCACCCCTCGATGAGCCCGAAAAGTGCCCTTGATCAGGGCCTTGGGCTGTGGGTTGTCGACTCGTTCGGTGCCGGATCGTCGTAACGTCATGGGGTGGTGTCCGCCGCCGTAGAGGGGGACCATCGACTCTGTGGTCGTATGGATGTACTTCGGTGAGCAAGGGCACTTCGAAGCGTGAACAAGGGCTTCGATATATTTGGCGAACCTTGTCCTATTGCAAGGTCTCAACGTTGAGGGGGAAGTGGCATTGCGGCGCGGCCAGGTCACTAAGTTTGTGGAGAGCCGATGGTTCTCGAACACCATGTTCTTCGTGATTATGGTCAACGCCGTCATATTGGGATGGGCCACTTATGGGGGTTCTGCCCTTCCGTATCTCCTCATCGTAGAGAGGGTCATCATAGGTATCTTCACCATTGAGATGGCCCTGAAGCTCTACGCCTGGCGGGGCAGGTTCTGGAAGGATCCCTGGAACTGGTTCGACTTCGGTGTGGTCGTCATCTCGCTGATCCCGTCGACCGGACCGTTCGCGGTGTTGCGGATCCTGCGGGTGTTGCGGATCCTTCGACTCATCACCGCGGTCCCGCAGATGCGTCAGATCATAGGAGCGCTCTTCAAAGCGGTCCCCGGCATGGGCACGGTGATCGGGCTGTTGCTGATCGTCATCTACGTGTCGGCGATCCTCGGCCAGCAGATGTTCGGCGAGGACGTGCCCGAGTTCTTCGGTGACCTCGGCACCACGCTGTACACGATGTTCCTGCTCATGACCACGGAGAATTGGCCGGACGTCTCGGACGCGGTGTTGGAACAACATCCCAACGCGTGGATCTTCTTCGTCCTGTACATCGTGCTCACGGCGTTCATCATGCTGAACCTGGTGATCGGCGTGATCGTCACCGCGATGGAGCAGGAGTACAGCGAAGGTCGCTGGGAAGAGGACCAGGAGCTCGAACTGGTCCAGCACAACGAGGTGATCGCGAAGTTGGACGCGCTGACCACTCAGGTCCAGTACCTACAGAGCAGGATTCAGTCACAGGACCGGGACTCCCTCGTTGATCACTCCGTACCCCCGGCTGCTCCCTCTGCCAACAGCACCCACGGAGTTCCCCCATTCTCCTCAACGGAGAGCCCCGGTCCTGAGACCGAATCCCGGGAAGTTGATTAGTCCCCACCGCAAATCACATATCCCGGGAAAGGTGAGTGGTGGAAGGGGACCCACCGGGGAAAACGAGTAGTGAAACCCCCGGCGGGCCGTCCCCACCCTCGATAAGAATTATGTAGGACACGGGCGCGCTCGCGCGACGGTTTCGAGGATCCTCTTCGAGGTTTTCTGCGCCCGGGGCGCCCTTACAGGGGCGAAGCCGACAATTCCATGGTCACGGCTTGGATACGCTCCGCACTGAATCTCCGGCGGCTCTGTCCGTTGAGGTCGCGGTGACCGAATCCCTCGTTCGGTGACCCGACAGGCCCTCAGTCCCGAGGTAGGACGAACGCTCCCTTGCCGTTCACGATCCGCACGTAGCCGAGGGCTGCGAGGTGGGCAGCGGTCTTGCGGACGGTGCCTCTTGCGAGACCGAATTCCTGAACCAGTCCGGCGATGCTCGGGATGGGTCGGTTCACCGGGTAGTCGCCGCGTTCGATGCGGGCGATCATCACCGCGGTCAGCTGGAGCCACACCGGATCGGGGCCTTCGTAGTCCAGTTCAGAGTCAGGACCGTAGCCAGCGGGAATGCTTGTGTCTGCCATGATCTGACGCTGACAGGTAGTGCCCTATCAGATAAATCTGAGGCAGGCTATGGCTAGCCATGGCAAGGTAAAGGTATGGTTACCTGAACCAACAGGGACCCCGGCGACGTGCGGACACACGCCCCGGGGCCGTGGCCGACCTGACTAAGACAGGACGACGATGAAGATCCTACTGGCCCTACTCGCCATGCTCGTGCGGCTCTCTCGCCCCTCGCGAGGCCTGCACACCACCCCCTACGGCTACGCACGACAGCTCACCTCGGAGATCCGCCGCCGCTCCCGTCGGGTTCGGCGCTACGCGAGGAATCTGCCCGAGGCGACCGTGAGGGCGTGCTGCGCATGAACACCGACGTTCCCGGACTCTCCGAGACCGCAGAGTCCACCGAGGCCCCCGAGTCCACCCGGTCCACCGAGCCCTTCGAATCCTCTCCGCCCGCACTCGCTCGCCCGGTCGCCTCGACCTCCAAGACCACTCGGTCCGATGAGTTGGTCGCGGGGATCTGCCGGCTCCTCGACCACCCCGGCCGACCTGCGCACGCCGCCTGGACGCTGGCTCGGGCCGACCGCCTCTTCTCCGAACTCGACCGACGGATCCGTTCCGGTGAGCCCCTGCCCTCCACCTGGCTCGCTTCCATGGTGCGGCCGTCCGCTCCGCCGGATGAGCGGGGGATCGCCTACGACTACGCCACCCATTGCTACGACTCGGTGAGCGAGGCGCTGCGCGAGGTCGGGGGAGTGGTGGTCGCCTGGCGGGCGTTGGCCGAGGCCGGCCGGTACTGGCGACGGTTGAACGACGCGCTCGTCGAACGCTCCCCGCTGCCCGAGCCCTGGTTGCGCGAGCCGCTCCAGGAGTAGGTCCCGGTCCGGTGGCCCCGGCGTCCGTACCCCGTGCCGGGGCCACCGCCCCGCCCGTTCACCGTCCGCGCCTCCGGGAAGGCCGGGCGCCCCTTCTCCGTTCCACTCGGTTTCGACCGCGACCGTGATCCGGGCCATGGACCGGTGGCCGGTACCGGCCACCGGAGCGGCGCCCGCACACGGCTCGGGGCGGGCCGCGCGCTCCCCGGTCCAGGACGTGCCGGAACTCCGTCCTGGTCGGTCCGGGGCGGCCGCCGCACCTCGTTCGACGTGCGGCGAGTGACACCGAGGAACATGGGCCGCCACGAATTCGCCCCCGAGGCTGTGAACAGCATCGATGCCGAATATCGTCGAAGTGGCGGCGGCCCCTTTTACCACCATTCTCCCAACGGTGCTCCGAAAGGACGCGAATTCATGAGGAACGTAGCGGAATCGGTGACTCACGGTGAAATCGGTTTACTCCACGGTGGTACTTTCTCGAGCAGGTGCGCCGAGCCTCCCTGAGACATCCCCTAGGAGCCAAGATGAACCCGCCAGGGCAGCGTGATCCCGCCAGTTATTCAGCTCAGGAACTGGCTGATCCGAGCATCGACCCGACGACGTTGCGGCAGATCGCCGCCGCTCGTCCGGATCTTTGGCCGCAGATCCAGAGCCACCCCAATTGTGACCAGGAGCTGGCCGGACACATTCGGCGGAACACGCCTCCGTCCGCCCCGCAGCCCCCACTTCCACCGGTGCGCAGCCGCCGTTCGGCGCGCCGACCGGCGGTCAGCGACCTCCGGGACAGCCGGGCCCGCCGCCGCAGGGCGGGCCGCCCCACCCCGGTCAGCCCTACCCCGGGCAGCCGCACCCCGGCGGTCAGTACCCCGGCCGGCCCCAGGAGGCATCACAGGCACCCCAGGGCGCGCAGCAGCCGGCCTCGGGTGCCAAACAGTTCGCCGACGGTGCCAAGGACTACTTCACCAACACCGTCGCCCCCGCCGCCCTGAACGCCGCGCAGACCGTGAGCCAACGGTCCGGCCAGGCTCCGGGCGCTCCCGTGCACTGGACGATCTGGTTCCGGTTCGCGCTTCCCGTGATCGCGCTCATCGCGATCATCTCGCTGTTCATGCCCCTGGTCTCGGCTTCGCACATGGGCTACTCGGTGAGCGTCAACTACTTCTCGGAGGAGGCCGGCGGTGAGGGGGCGATCCTGCTCGTCCTCTTCCTGGCGCTCATCGGCTTCGCCGTGACGTCGTTGGTGACCGGTAAGAAGTGGGCGGCCATCACGGCGGGGTCCTCGGTGTCCTGGCCGGCCTCATCGGGATGATCAACGGCTTCGGCAGCGCGTCCGCTGCGAGCAGCCACATGTACGGTTCCGCCGGAGCGGGCGCGATCCTGCTGGGCATCACCGGCATCGGAATGCTGGCTTCGGCGATCATCACCTTCGTGCCGCAGCAGCGCCCGACCCCGCCGCCTCCGCCGCCCGGCCCGCCCTTCCCGCCACAGCAGCAGTACCCGCCGCACCAGCCCCCACAGCCCCCGAACCAGCCCCCGCAGTTCCCCCAACAGCCCTGACACCCGCCGGCCCACGCGCCGGAAAATCAGTGGGATCGAGGGTGGGTCGTGTGGTCGGATGTCGGGTGAGCGAGAGCCCTCGCCACTCGACCCGGAGGTTCCGACATGGCCGGTAAGTTCACCGAGCTCGCGATCGACTGTGCGGAGCCGGAGGCCCTCGCCCGTTTCTGGTGCGCGGTCCTGGACTACGAGGTGCTGGCTGTGGAGGACGAAGGCGCGTTCGTCGCCATCGGCCCGGCCACGGCCGCCGAGGACGAGAACCGTGTGGGGCCGGTGCCTCCGGCGCTGACCTTCGCCCGCGTGCCCGAGGGCAAGTCCGCCAAGAACCGACTGCACATCGACGTCAACCCCACCGACCGGGAACAGGCCGACGAGGTCCGCCGTCTGGTCGATCTGGGCGCCCGCCGAACCGACGGTGGGCGGAGCGAGTTCAGTTGGGTCATCATGACCGACCCGGAGGGCAACGAGTTCTGCGTCCTGTCCACCCGCCTCCCCTGACCCCGAGGGGTTTTCAAGCGACAACGGGGCGAGTCATGGACGGGCCTTGAGGGCGAAGGGTCGGCCGGGCAGGATGAAGCAGGCCACACGGCCCCCATCCCCCTCGGAAAGGCCGCCCCTTGCACAAGGCCACGCGCAAACCCGGCCTCGGTCGGGACTTCAACCGCTTCTGGCTCGGGAGCCTGGCCAGTGACCTCGGCGACGGCATGATGGCCATCGCCCTGCCACTGGTCGCGGCGTTGTTCACCAACGACCCGCTCCTGGTGTCCGGGCTGATCGCCGCCCGCTTCCTGCCCTTCCTGTTGTTCGGGTTGGCCGCCGGGGTGATCGTCGACCGGGTCGACCGGGTGCGGCTGATGATCGGCGCCAACGTGGCCCGCTCGGTCGCGCTCGTGGCCTTGGCCGTTCTCGTCGCGACCGGCAGCGCCACCATCTGGGTTCTGTACGCGGTCATGTTCACCGTCATGACCTGCGAGGTGTTCTACGACCTGGCCGGCAAGGCGCTCATGCCGAACCTCGCCCCGGCGGGGACCATCGATAGGGCCAACGGGCGTATCGAGGGCGGGCGAACCGTCACCCAGGACTTCGCGGGTGGGCCGATCGCCGGATTCCTGTTCGCGATCATGGCCTTCGTGCCCATCGCGGCCAACGCCGGCGCCTACGTTCTCGGAGCGCTGGTCCTGCTCGGGTTGCCCTTGGCGGTGCGTCGCTCTCCCGGGAACGACGTCGACGGTGCTGCCGGTGCCGGAGGCAGGGGGCGGCCCTCGGCTCTGGCAGACCTGCGCGAGGGATTCGTCTTCGTCTTTCGGGGAAGCTCCCTCGGCCCGATCCTGCTGTTCAACCTGGCGCTCAACGCCGCCTTCACCGCGCTGAGCGCCGTCATGGTGCTGATCGCGCAGAACCACTTCGGGGTGCCGGCGGCCCTGTACGGGGCGTTCCTCGGATCGTCCGCGCTGGGCGCGCTCCTGGGCGCGGCCACGGTCGGAGTGATGGTGGCCCGGCTGGGCCGGTTCCGCCTGGAGCTGGTCTTCTTCACCGTCACCGGACTGTGCTTTCTGGGCTTCGGACTGGCCCCGAACGCCTACGCGGCCGTGGTGGCGTGGGTCGTGCTCGGGTTCGTGATCACCGCGTCCAACATCGTGATGCTCGGCGCCATCCAGCTGATCGTCCCCGGACACCAGTTGGGGAGGGTGATGTCGTTCGTGCAGGTGTCCGGCACCGCCTTCGGTCCGGTCGCGGCGCTCGCGGCGGGTCTCCTCGGGCGGGTGGAGCTGTACTACGTCCCGATCGCCTCGGGCGTGCTGGTGCTGGTCTCGCTGGCCCTGGCGGTACCGGCCCTGCGCCGGGTGGTGACCGAGGCGGACCAGGTCGAGGCGGCCCAGGTCACCGATCAGGTCGAACACCCGCGACCATGATCGCTCCCGCCCCTCCCGGCCGAAGCACTCAACGACTTCTTGCTCCTTGTAACAACCACTCGACCCCAAGGCGTCGAAACCGGCGCTGGGAGCAAGACCGACCGGGTTCGGTCGGTTCGGGGTCAGCCGCGTAGGTGCCTGGCGGCCTGTGGGCCCGTGGGTTCGTCGTTGGGGTCGAGTTCGTGACTTCCGCCATTGCTCCCGGCCAGGGAGGCACGAGCCCCGCTGTCCTGCGAACCCGCGCCCCCGTTCGGCGTCACCTCCGCCTTGATCCGGGCCTCGCGGCGTAGGCGCTCCACCCGCCTCCTCGTGGTCAGGGTGTCCGGGTGTCGAGGTCCCAGCACCCGACCTCGGTCCCGCAGCAACTCCTCCAGGTCGCGCACCGCTCCTTCTGTCTCACCCGCGCGTGCCCGCCAGAACGCCAGATCGTGCCGACAGCGCAGCGTGGCGGGGTGGTCGGCGCCCAAGACCTCCGCGCGGGTCCGAGCCAGCCGGCGTAGCTCCTCCGCCGCGCCGCGCGCGTCTCCGACCCGGCCCCGCCAATGGGCGAGGTTGTGCAGGGTGGTGAGTGTGTTCGGGTGGTCGGGTCCCAGGTGCTCTCGCTGGTCCTCCAGGAGCCGGCGGGACTCGGTGACCGCACCGGCCAGGTCGCCGGTGTCGGCTCGGCACAGGGCCAGGTTCCCTCGGGTGCCGAACACCTCCACCCGGTCCGCGCCCCGCCACCGGCGTAGGTCGTGCAGCAGGTGCCGGAAGCGCACCATGGCCCCGGTGGTGTCGCCCGCCCAAGCCCGCAGATAGGCCAGTGAGTGCCGAACGCGCAGGGTGCTCGGCCCATCGGGCCCCTCCAGCACCAGGTGCCGCTCGTAGGACTCCTCCAGCTCCCGGTAGGAACCCGCCATGAACATCTCCCGGTAGGGGAGCGGGCCCTCCGCGGCACCGGCCCAAGCGGGGTCACGGGTGCGGAACAGCAGGGGATGCGGGTCCACGTCCCACAACGAACCCGGGGGCGCGTGGAAGCGCAGCGCGTCGGTGCTCGACAGCAGCCGCCACTCCAGGGACGCGCCCCGGCAGGTGTCCGGCCACACCTTCATGAGCCCGTCGGCGGCCGTGCGCACGCTCTCCAGGGTCGGCCGGGAACGCGGGTGGTCGTGCGCGGCGATCACCAGTGGGGTGTCCCGGGTGATCAGGTGCAGGCGTTCCAGGGAGGCCAACGCCAACCGGACCTCGTGCTCGGCGAGGCGTCGCGGCGGGTAGGTGCGGCGCCCCAGGTGGTTGCGGAACGGTCGGGACACGAGCACCTGTTCGGGGGTGGCCAGGGGGCCGAGCAGCGAGATCAGCCCCATGAGGGGGCGGGCCACCCCGATCGGACGATGGCGGTCGGCGCGGTCCAGCGCCGGTTCGCGGGCGTCGCGGGAATCGCCCAGCAGCTCCAGGTAGTCCGAACAGGCGGTGCGGCGGTCCGCCATGTAGGCGACGGCCTGTCCCAGAGAGAGCGGGTGGTGGTCGAGGGCGGTGGCGAGGGTGTCGAGTTCGGCGGGGGAGTGGGCGACACCGGCCTCGGTGAGGGCGGAGCGCAGGTAGGCGCGGGCCTCGGCCCGGGTGAAGGAGGTGACCTGGACCGGACGTCGGCCGGGAGGGTCGAAGCGTTCGGTGGGCAGTCGGGTGGTGACGATCATCCGGCCCTTCTCCCGTCCTCGGGCCTGGCCGTCGGTACGGGACCGGTGACCGAGTGGTGGCCACAGGTCGTCGAAGTCGCGGGGATCGGTCAGGTGGTCCCACACCACCAGCCAGCGGGGGTCCACGCCGTGCGGTGGGTCGTACAGCCACGACAGGAACCGGCCGGCGGCGAGCTCGGGGTCGTCGGGGCAGTGGTCGAGGACCCGGCGGGCCGCGTGGGAGTAGGCGAAGACCACGCCCTCCCGGTCGGTGGCGTCGGCCCACACCACGAGGGTGTCGGGGTGGTCGGCCAGCAGCGCACGGGCGTGGTGCGCGGCCAGCTGGGTCTTGCCCACACCGGCGGGCCCCGTGAGCACCTGATCTTCGATGAGCGGTGGGGGGAGTTCCCGCCGGTGGAAGTGCGCGACCGGTTCGGGGACGGGAACGGGCCCGCCCTTGTCGCTGTGTCCGGGAGCCAACGGCCACACCCTTCCCAGGGTTAAGGGGGTTTCGGTCGATCCAGTTCCCATCACAGAGGGGAGTCAATCCCATCGTTTTTGTCATCCCAGGTCGACGAGTCGGTGTGCTCCAAACGTGACCGAAACCGGGATCCCCGATACGGGAGGGTCCCGCGGATGGGCGGCTCGGGAGCCTCCGGTTCCGGCGGCGGTGAGCGACCGCCTGCGGGCCGAATCTCGGCGTTCGGGGAACGGGGGCTCGAATCGTCCGTTTCGGCTCACTCGGTATCGCCGTTGTACCGCAAGCGCGAGATCGGGTCCCGGGTGAGAAAGGCGGATGACCGCCCGCGGGGAACGCGGGGAACCTCGGCGCGGCCGAACCGGCCGGTCTTCAATCGCCGACGATGCTCTGGGCGAGGTCGGTTCGTTCGTTCGGGTGCTCCGGGCGCAGCGCTCCCGCAACGGTGCGCAGGGTCGACTCCCTCGTCGAACCGGCCGGCCGGACCGCGGCGATCAAGTCCTGCGACAGTCGGATCCGGACCTCGCTGGGAACGCCCCCGCGCGGGACCGTCGGCCCTCCCCGGTACACGAGGACCAAGCCCTCTTCCGGCATGCACTCCACACCGCTGAAGTCGCAGCCGGCGAGCACACCCTGATCGACGAGCTCCTCGGACCAACTGACCACGTACACGTCGCCGGTCTCCTCGCCGGTCCGCGCGTAGGCGACCCGCAGCCCCTCGCGCACCTCGTTCGCGTGGACCGGGGACCACTCCGGGTGGTCGAGCACCGCGATCCGATCCGTGAAGCCTTCGACCTGGGACAGGGAACGCCGGTCGGAGCGCCGGTCGCGCATGAGGTCGGAGGCCAGGGGCAGCACCAGCAACGACACCAGCACCACGGCCACGCCCGGAAGCACGCCCGGTTGCCAGGGCCCCCGGGCCCGGGAGGCGAGCATGCACACGCCCATGGCCATCGTGGTCACCAACGCGGTCACCGCGGCGGAGTTCAGCGCGACGTCACCGGGCAGCGGCGAGAACGAGGGCGCGAGCAGCCCCAGGATCACGGGCACGGCCATGGCGGTGCCCACGACCAGGGCGGCCGTCGACGTGGTGTGGTCGACCCCCGCACCCATCAGCCAGCGCGTGGCCGGCAGCCACATGAGGAGGATGCCGCCGACGGCGACCGGTGCGAGCAGGAAGGTCCAGGTCCCCACACCGCTCAGGAACAGGGAGTGGGAGATGTTCCAGAGCCCGATCGGGAACAGCGACATCGTCGGAGCGGCCACCAGGCACAAGGCGAGGATCGCACCGACCGCGGCCATCCGAGGTCGACCAGTGAGCGCACGCGGCAGCACACCATCCATCGAATCCGTCCTCCCGACGGGAGGGCAACGTTACGCCTGTCGGTGCTTGATCGCCAGATGCGGAACGGGGGTCCTTCCTTGATCCTTCGAGCCCGCCGCTCAGAACCTCAACGACCCAGTTTGCGCACGTAGGGCCGCCGGGCCAGTTCGAACTGGGCCCACTTCGGGTCGAGCTGCGTGCGCAGTTGGATCTTCCCCTCGGGCCAGTCCATCAACGTCGTCTCGAACTCGGGCAGCACACCGGACTCCGGGTCCAGGTAGTAGATGTACATGCGTTGCCCGGCCCCGGACTGCCGCATGAACAGGGCGCCGTCGTCGCCGAGGATCCGCTTGAGTCGTGCCTCCAGGTCGGCGAGGGCCGTGCTGGAGGAGTCCTTGGGCAGACGGTCGGAGTCGGCGTCGGTGTAGGGCACCAGCACCTGTACGAACAGCGACAGCGCCGGGTATTCGCGACGGGTCACGGGGTGGCGGAGCAGGATCTCCACCGCGCCCTGCAAGGGCAGCCGCCCGTGCAGGGTCACCCACCCGTCGGTACCGCCGAGCAGGTCTCCCATCTGCTTGGCGACGGACGGCATGGAGGTGGGCGGAAGCGGGTCCAGGGGCCGCTCGTCCAAGGGCTCGACCCGCCCCACCCAGCGCACCACGTGGTCCTCGCCCAGGGCGAGCAGGGTGACGTGGTCGGCGAGCCTTCTACGGGTCTCGGTCGACAGGAACATGTTGTCGGGGTGGTACACGCCCACGTCGATCCGGCCGTTGGCCTGGTCCACGCGCATGGACACGGACACGTGCGACAGGTCGAGTTCGTGGTCGTCCCAGTCCACCGTGGCGGTGAGCTGATCGTGGTCGGCGGGCCGGACCGGGCGGAACGTCCACTCGGCGTCGTCGGGCGCCGAACGGGACCAGCGCTCGGAGGCCACCCGCGCGTCCTCGGTGGCTCCTGGACGCAGCGTCATCGCGTAGGCGGGCGCGTCGGTGAGCCTGGAGGGGTCGTCGAGCGCGGCGAGCTGCTCCAGCAGCTTGGCGGGGTCGACGTCGGTCGACAGGTCCATGTCGTCGAGACCGCCGGACTGTGGCTCCGGCGCCTCGCCGATCTCCCAGTCCATGTCCGGATGGATCGCCCGGACCAGCTCGGAGACCTTCTCGGACGTCTCTGGGGCGACGGGTGTGCCGGAGTCGACGGACTCGGCCAACGCCGGTCGCAGGGACGGCCAGGCGTCCCAGAAGGCGGCCACCGCGGCGGTGGTGGCCGAGGCGGAGGAATCGGTGGAGTCGTTGGATCGGCGACGACGGAACAGAGCCATGTGTTGATTTTCGCAGAACCCGGTGAGTACCTCCGACCGCACACGGTGGGTACCTCCGCTCGTTCCTGGCGCATACCCTGGAGGGCACTATGACTTTGCGTGTACTGGCGGCCATGTCCGGCGGGGTCGACTCCGCCGTCGCCGCGGCCCGAGTGGCCGAGGCGGGCTACGACGTCACCGGCGTCCACCTGGCCCTTTCCAAGAACCCACAGTCCTATCGCACCGGCGCACGAGGCTGTTGCACGGTGGAGGACTCCCACGACGCCCGCCGCGCCGCGGACGTCATCGGCATCCCCTTCTACGTATGGGACATGTCGGAGGAGTTCGACCGCGAGGTGGTGCAGGACTTCGTCGCCGAGTACGAGTCGGGCAACACCCCCAACCCGTGCCTGCGCTGCAACGAGAAGATCAAGTTCGAGGCGGTGTTGGACCGCGCGATCGCGCTCGGCTTCGACGCGGTGGTGACCGGCCACCACGTGCGCAAGCTCGACGGTCGGCTGGTGCGCAGCGTGGACGAGGCCAAGGACCAGTCGTACGTGCTGGGCGTGCTCAACGCCGAGCAGCTGGAGCACGCGATGTTCCCGCTGGGCGATTGCACCAAGGACGAGGTGCGCGCGGAGGCGGAGCGGCGCGGACTGTCGGTGGCCGACAAGCCCGACAGCCACGACATCTGCTTCATCGCCGACGGTGACACCGCAGGGTTCCTCAACAAGCGCCTGGGGGAGAAGCCGGGGCCGATCCAGGACGAGGACGGCAACGTGGTCGGCACCCACAAGGGTTCGCACGGCTTCACCATCGGTCAACGCAAGGGCCTGGGGCTGGGCGGGGCGCCCGACCCGCGCTACGTGTTGTCCATCGAGCCGGTGAACAACACGGTGACGGTGGGTCCGCGTGAGTCGCTGCGGGTGGACGGGATCGTGGGCCGCAAGCCGGTCTGGAGCGGCGGCGGACCGCTGACCGAGCCGACCGAGTGCCACGTGCAGTTGCGTGCGCACGGTGAGGTGTACCCGGCGACGGTGTGGCAGCGCGACGCCGACGAGGGTCCCGAACTGGTGGTTCGGCTGGCCGAACCCGCCAAGGGAGTGGCCTCGGGGCAGGCCGTGGTGGTCTACGAGGGTGACGCGGTGCTGGGGTCGGCGACCATCGCCACCACCTCGCGCCTGGAGGACTCCATCGCCTGAACGGAGCGCTCACTTATCGGGCGGTGTGGGACGAACAACGCATTTTTTCGCCCTTGGCCACTTGCCGAACTTAGGTAAGGCAATGCAAAGTTGGTGGTGCCAAGGTCAGAAGGGGTCGTTCCATGCCGCAGTTCGCGTTCCTTGAGGGGCAGCCCTTCTGGGTGGTGTACGTCACCCTGCTCGTGGTGATCATGCTGCGCGCCCCCGCCACCCACCTGCTGGGCCGGGGCGTGGGCGCCGGGGTCAACCGCGGCCGGATCGGCGAACGCCTGGGCCCCAAGCTGGACGCCGCCAAAGCGCGCATCGACCACTACGGCGCGCCCGTGGTCACGCTCAGCTTCTTCACCGTGGGCATGCAGACCGCCATCCACTTCGCCTCGGGCGCCGTGCGCATGCGCTTTCCCGTCTACATCGTCGCGACGTTCATCGGTGGACTGATCTGGGCCGGACTGTGGGGCACGGTGATCTCCGGCCTGGTCGGCGGCTGGCTGGTGCTGTTCCTCGACTCGCCCTGGACCGCCGTGGGCGTGGTCGCCGTGGCGACCGTGGCCGTCACGGCGCTGGTGCTGCGCAGCCGCCGCAAGCGGAACAAGGGCGAACGGACCGGTGGGAAGACCGACGACGAGGAGAAGGCGCCCGCCGAGGCGGCCTGAGCCCGACACCTCGGTTCACCGGTTCCCTTCGCTGCTTCCTCTCCACCTCGCGCGCCCGAAGCCGTACGGTGGTGCCATGCGCATCTCGATGGACGCGATCCTGTTCGACATCGACGGCACGCTCGTGGACTCCACCCCGGTGGTGGAGCACACCTGGCGTGTGTGGGCCGAGTCCCACGGAGTCGACCCCGAAGCGGTCCTGAGGGTCTCCCACGGGCGACGCTCCGAGGACACCATCGCCATGTTCCTGCCCGCCGAGCGGATCGAGGCGGCC
>NZ_BCSH01000027.1 GCF_001570765.1 Nocardiopsis listeri NBRC 13360
AAGGCGGCCGCCGACGAGCTGGAGGAACTCGAACTCGACGGCGTGGACGCGGTGAAGGCCCTGCCCGCCACCGGCGAACTCCTCAAGGCCCTGCCCGCCGACCGTTGGGCCGCCATCACCTCCGGCGGACGCCGGCTCATGTGCGAGCGTCTGGCCGCCGCCGGGCTGCCCCTCCCCGAGGTCCTGGTCGCGGCGGAGGACGTCAGCGTCGGCAAACCCGACCCACAGGGCTACCTGAAGGCCGCCGCCGCGCTCGGCCACGACGCCCAACGCTGCCTGGTCATCGAGGACGCGCCCGCCGGAATCCGCGCGGGGGTGGCCTCCGGGGCCACCGTGCTGGCCGTGGCCACCTCCCACGACGCCACCGACCTGGAGGGCCTGGGCGCCGTCGCCATCGTCGACGACCTCACCGCCTGCACACTGGAGATCACCCCCGACGGCCCCGTGCTCACGCTGGTCTGAGGACGTATTCGTTTTGCGCCTCTGCTTCGCTTTGGCCCACCCGTCGCCCACCACCAACCCTCAACGGACGCCTGCGGCGCAGCCCTGTCGGGTGTTCGGGCGCCGCAATAAGTCAGGAACCTTCGGTGCCTTTGGTGTGATAGCGAAAAGCGTGCTGTCCCACCGCCGGCACCTCCACGGGTTTCCAGAGAACAGGGCCTGACGGCGCCCGAACGGGTAACCCCCCGTGGTTCACGAATCAGGGCCTGAGATCGTATTGCTCTAACCTTGGGCAACGTGAGTCAACAGCAGCCCTACCCTTGGCCCGTCGCGTCCGCCACCGGTGTCGGATCCTGGCCCGGTGCGGACCCGGCCGAGGCCATGCGCACCGTCCTCGGCGAACTCCCGGACCTTCCACACCTGCCCGAACTCCCCGAGCGGGGTGCCGGCGCCGACATGATCGGTCGCACCGCCGGACTCCTCGTGGACCTGCCCGTGGAGACACGACCCACCGGGTGGCGGGTGGCCGACACCCCCGGCCGTGACCTGGTCCGCGCCGGCAGCTTCCTGTCCTATGACCTGGACGCACTCACCGACCACGCCCACGCCTACGAGGGTCCGTTGAAGATCCAGGTGGCGGGGCCGTGGACGATGGCGGCGTCGATGGAACTGCGCAACGGGCAGCGGATGGTCTCCGACCTCGGAGCCTGCCGCGACCTGGCCGAATCGCACCTGGAGGGCGTGCTCGCCCACCTCGCCGACGTGCGCACCCGCGCCCCCGGAGCCCGGATCATCGTGCAGGTCGACGAGCCCTCACTACCCGCGGTGCTGGTGGGTTCGCTGCCCACCGCCAGTGGCTTCGGGCTCCTGCCCGCCGTGGACCGGGTGCGAGTGGAAGCGACTCTGCGCGACCTGTTCGTCGCGCTCGACGAGGCCGGCGCGGTACCGGCCGCGCACTGCTGCGCCCCCTCGGTCCCCGTCGACCTGTTGCGGCGCAGCGGGGCCCGCGCGATCGGCATGGACGCGCACCTGATCGACCGTGCCCACGACGAGATGCTCGGCACCGCCGCGGAGGACGGAGTGGGCCTCATGTTCGGCGTCGTGCCCTCGGTGGACGGCCCTGAAATGTCCGACCCCGCGCGTAACGTCGATCCCGTACGCGAGCTCTGGAACCGGTTGGGGTTGGGCCCCGACCTGCTCGCCCGCGCGGTGGTCACCACACCCACCTGTGGGTTGGCGGGCGCCTCGCCCCGGCACGCCAGAGCGGCCCTCAAGGCCGTCAGGGACGGGGCCCGGGTCCTTCGGGACGAACCCCGCGAATAAGCCTCCCCCGAAACCGCCCTCCCCCCGGACACACCCCCGCGAGAACAACCAGAAAGGCTGCAGTGAGCGCGCCCGACAACACCACTGTTCCCGACGAGGTACGCGCCCGGCACGCCGAGTTGTGTCGTGAGCTGGACGACCACGGCTACCGGTACTACATGGGCGCCCCCATCGTCTCCGACGCCGAGTACGACACGCTCATGCTCGAATTGCGCGACATCGAGGACCGACACCCGATCCTCATCACCCAGGACTCGCCCACCCAGAAGGTGGGGGCGCCCATCAGCGTCGACTTCGCCGCCGTCGAACACCTGGTGCGGATGGAGAGCCTGGGCAACGCCTTCGACTTCGACGAGCTCAACGCCTGGGCCGACCGCGCCTCGGCGGAGGTCCCGGTCGACGCCTACCTGTGCGAGCTGAAGATCGACGGGCTGGCCGTGGACCTGGTCTACGAGCGGGGCCGGCTGGTACGGGCCGCCACCCGTGGCGACGGCCGGGTGGGCGAGGACATCACCCTGAACGTGCGCACCATCGGGGTGGTCCCCGAGCGGCTCGACGAGAGCGTGCGGGCCGCTCCCGAACTGCTGGAGGTGCGCGGCGAGGTCTTCCTGCCGGTGGAGGACTTCCACGAGCTCAACAAGCGCATCGCCGACGAGGGCTCGCACGCGCCGTTCGCCAACCCTCGCAACGCCGCCGCCGGTTCGCTGCGGCAGAAGGACCCGCGGGTGACCGCGACCCGACCACTGTCGATGATCGTGCACGGTGTGGGCGCGTACGTCCCCGCCGGGTACAGCGAGGCGGAGGGCGGCTGGGGCGTCGACTCCCCCGAGAGCGCACCGGAGGAGGTCAAGTTCACCAGCCAGTCGAAGACCTACGCCCTGCTCGGCGAGTGGGGACTGCCGCTCAGCGACCGGTACAAGGTGGTGGCCACCATGGACGAGGTCCGCGAGTACGTGGGCCACTACCGGGAACACCGGCACGATCCCGCCTACGAGATCGACGGCATCGTCGTCAAGGTGGACGACTTCGCGTTGCAGCGTCGGCTCGGTTCCACCAGCCGGGCACCGCGTTGGGCCATCGCCTACAAGTATCCGCCGGAGGAGGTCACCACCAAGCTGGTCGACATCAAGGTGGGTGTGGGTCGCACCGGCCGGGTCACCCCGTACGGGGTCATGGAACCGGTGTTGGTCGCGGGTTCGGAGGTGGAGTTCGCGACCCTGCACAACGCCCAGGAGGTGGCCCGCAAGGCCGTGCTGATCGGTGACACCGTGGTGTTGCGCAAGGCGGGCGACGTCATTCCCGAGATCGTCGGCCCGGTGACCGAGCGCCGTGATGGCACCGAGCGCGAGTTCGTCATGCCCAAGGAGTGCCCCGAGTGCGGCACGAGGCTGGGGCAGCAGAAGGAGGGCGACGTCGACCTGCGCTGCCCCAACGCACGTTCCTGCCCGGGACAGCTTCGCGAGCGCATCGCCTTCATCGCCGGTCGCAAGGCCCTGGACATCGAGGCGCTGGGGTACGTGGCCGCCACCGCGCTCACGCAGCCGCTGGAGCCGGCCGACCCACCGCTCAAGGACGAGGGCGACCTGTTCGACCTCACCGTCGACCAACTGCTGCCGATCCGCACCTACGTGCTGGACCCGGACACCACCGAGCCCAAGACCGACCCCAAGACCGGCGACCCCAAGGTCGTCTCCTTCTTCGCCAACCTCAAGGGCGAGCCGAAGAAGACCGTGGAGAAGCTCTTCGACCAGCTGGAGGAGGCCAAGAAGAAGCCGCTGTGGCGGATCCTGGTCTCCCTGTCCATCCGACACGTGGGCCCGCGCGCGGCCGAGGACCTGGCCCGGCACTTCCGGTCGATGGACGCCATCCGGCAGGCCTCCGAGGAGGAACTGGCCGCGGTGGACGGCATCGGCCCGACGATCGCCAAGTCGGTGCGCGAGTGGTTCGAGGTGGACTGGCACGCCGAGATCGTCCGGAAGTGGGCGGAGGCGGGCGTGCGCATGGAGGACGAGGGGCAGGCCCCGGGGTCGCGGCTGCTGGAGGGGGTGTCGGTGGTGGTCACCGGTTCCCTGGAGGGCTTCACCCGCGATGGCGCCAAGGAGTCCATCGCCGAGGAGGGCGGCCGGGCCACGAGCTCGGTGTCCAAGAGGACCTCGTTCGTGGTGGTGGGCGACGCCCCCGGTTCCAAGTACGACAAGGCCGTGAAGTTGGGTGTTCCGGTCCTGGACGAGGCGGGGTTCCGAATCCTGCTGGAACAGGGAGCGGAGGCCGCCGAGAGCGTGCGGATCAACCCGCAGGAGGAACCCGAGGAGGACACGGGGGAGTGAATCCCCTGGTCAGGGCGTGATGAGAAACGGGCGGGTGCATCCCGCCCGTTTCCTTCTTCTGGGAGTGACCAACAAATTGGTTAACGCATAGTTCCTGTCATGCGACAGTTGGTGACGAAACCGCGTAAGCTGGGCGCCAACTCACCGGATACGGACCCGCCCGTATCTCGGATTACGGTCATGAGGTTCGAGGACACGGATGAAGGACCCCATCGCTACCCGGGACGTCGGGCCCCGCGCCGGTACTCCGCTGTGGCTCTACATGGCGGGCACCACCGCGGCCGGGGCCCTGCTCCTGGGCGTCTCCAGTCTCGAACTCGGCATGGAACAGCTCATCCTGCTCAGCCGGGAACCCCTGGTCTGGGTCATGCTGTGCATGGTGATGTTGGGCGAACTCAGACCCATCGCCATGCCCGGACAGTCCCCGGGCTCCGGCGCGCCCACCTCGCTGCCCTTCACCTTCGCACTCGTCATCTTCTACGGGCTGCCCATCGCCGCGATCGTCCAGTGTTCCGCCACGATCGTCGCGGGTGTGGCCCGCACCCACGCACCGCACCGCACCGCCTTCAACGCCGCCCAGTACGTGCTGTCCCTGGGTGTGGCCGACGCCGTCCTGCGCCTGGTCATGCCCGGGCTCGTCACCACCCCGTGGGTGCCGGTGGGCGGCGAGATCGTCGTCATCGCCCTGGCCGGAGCGGCCTCCTTCGTGGTCAACCGCGTCCTGGTGCTGTGCGCCGTGGCCATGCACGAACGCGTGCCGCTGCGCCAGGTCATGTTCAAGGGACTGCGCCAGCAGATCTACGTCAACGGGGTGCTGCTCAGCCTGGCACCGCTGATCGTCATCGCCATGACCCACTCGGTGCTGTACGTGCCGCTGTTCGCGTTCCCGCTCGGCGCCCTGTACACCAGCGCCTTGCTGCTGGTCAAACGCGACCACCAGGCCAACCACGACGAACTCACCGGGCTGGCCAACCGCAAGCTCCTCACCGTTCGATCGCGCCGCGAGATCGTTCGCGCGCACCAGGAGGGCGCCCGGGTGGGCCTGCTCATCCTGGACCTGGACAGGTTCAAGGAGGTCAACGACACCCTCGGCCACCCCACCGGGGACCGGCTGCTACAGACCCTGGCGCAACGACTCACCCACAGCGTGCGTCCCAACGACCTGGTGTCCCGGCTGGGCGGCGACGAGTTCGCGATCCTGCTGCCCAAGGTCCGAGACACCGAGTCCGCCCGCGAGGTGGCCCTGCGACTGCGCGGCGCGCTCGCCGAACCGGTGCGCCTGGACGGCATGGACTTCGACTTGCAGGTCAGCACCGGAATCGCCCTCTACCCGGACGACGCACCCGACTTCGAGTCGCTCATGCAGCGCGCCGACATCGCCATGTACGTCGCCAAGACCGACCGCACCGGGGTGGAGTCCTACGACCCGGGCAAGGACCGTAATTCCACCGCCCGGCTGAGCATGTACAGCGAGCTTCGACGCGGGCTGGTCGACGGCGCCCTGGAGATGCGTTACCAGCCCAAGATCGGGTTGGCCGACGGTCGCGCCGTCGGATTGGAGGCCCTGGTGCGGTGGCGACACCCCTCCCAGGGGTTGCTCACCCCCGACGAGTTCCTGCCGATCGTCGAACACTCCAACCTGTTCAGGGCCTTCTCCGCCCAGGTCCTGGACATCACCCTGGCCCGCGCGGCCGACTGGCACGCCGAGGGCCTCACCCTGCCGGTCTCGGTCAACCTGGGCGTACGCGAACTCCTCGACCCCGAGCTGCCTGACACCGTCGCCGCGGCCCTGCGCGAATACGGGGTGCCGGCCCGGCGCCTGGTCCTGGAGATCGCTGAACAGTCCCTCATCACCGATCCCGAGGCCGCTACCGAGGCCGTGGAGCGGCTCCGTACGCTCGGCGTGGGGTTGGCCCTGGACGACTTCGGCACCGGACACTTCACCCTCGCCCAGCTCGCGGGGCTGCCCCTGGACGAGGTGAAGATCCACGAGTCGTTCACCACGCGCCTGGCCGAGGAGGCATCCCGGGGGCACACCGTGGTGCACGCCGCCATCACCCTGGTTCGAGCCCTGGGCATGCGGGCCACCGCCGAGGGCGTGAGCAGCGCGGAGTTGGCCGAGGCCGCACTGGAGGCCGGTTGCCACTCCGCGCAGGGCCACCACTTCGCCGAACCCATGCACCCCCGCGACGTGCTGCCCTGGTGGACCGCCCACACCACCCGAACCCCCGCCGGACCCCGGTGACGGCCTGCCCGGTCACGAGGCGTTGAGCGTTCCCGGTGCGGTGGCCCTCTCCTACACGGCCGACGGTGAACCGGGTGTCATGGGACTCAGGTGAGGAGGAACGGGACCGTGACACGGGCGGGGGCCAATAGGATTGTGCTGATCACCCGTCCGCCGAAGAAACGGTTCTCAACTGATGACCGCCATCACCCGCGATGAGGTCGCGCACCTCGCCCGGTTGTCACGGCTGGCGCTCGACGAGGGCGAGCTCGAAACGCTCGCCGCCCAGCTCGGTGACATCCTCACCGCCGTGGCCAAGGTGCAGGAGGTCGCCCAGGGCGACATCCCGCCGAGCTCGCACGCCCTGCCGCTGACCAACGTCTACCGCCCCGACGAGGCCAGGAACGGCCTCACTCCCGAGCAGGCCCTGGCCGGAGCCCCCGCGGTGGAGGACCAGCGCTTCCGGGTCCCGCGGATCCTTGGGGAGGAAGAGTAGATGAGCGACGTCATTCGTCTCGGTGCCGCCGAACTCGGTGCCGCGATCAAGGCGGGAGAGGTCTCCTCGGTGGAGGCCACCACCGCCTACCTCGACCGGATCGAGAAGGTCGACGGCGACATCGGCGCCTTCCTTCACGTGGGCCGCGAAGCCGCGCTGGAACAGGCCCGCGCGGTGGACGCCAAGCGTGCCCAGGGCACCGAACAGGGCCCCCTCGCGGGTGTGCCGATCGCGCACAAGGACGTGTTCACCACCCAGGACATGCCCACCACCGCGGCCTCCAAGATCCTCGAAGGTTGGCAGCCGCCCTACGACGCCACGGTCACCGCGCGCCTGCGCGAGGCCGGGATGATCATCCTGGGCAAGACCAACATGGACGAGTTCGCCATGGGCTCCTCCACGGAGAACTCCGCCTACCAGGTCACCCGCAACCCGTGGGACACCACGCGGATCCCCGGTGGATCCTCCGGTGGTTCCTCCGCCGCGGTCGCCGCGTTCGAGGCCCCCCTGGCCACCGGAACCGACACCGGTGGTTCCATCCGCCAGCCCGCCGCCGTGTGCGGTCTGGTCGGGGCAAAGCCGACCTACGGTGGCTCCTCCCGGTACGGGATGATCGCCTTCGCCTCCTCCCTGGACACCGCCGGCCCCTTCGCGCGTAACGTGCTGGACGCGGCCCTGCTCCACGAGGCGTTCTCCGGACACGACCCGCGCGACTCCACCTCCATCGATGCCGCGGTGCCGCCGGTGGTCGAGGCCGCCCGTAGCGGCGACGTCGAGGGCCTGACCGTCGGCGTGGTCAAGGAACTGGACAACGACGGCTTCCAGCCGGGTGTGCGTCAGCGCTTCCGCGAGACCGTGGAGCTGCTGGAGTCCATGGGCGCCAAGGTCGTCGAGGTGTCCTGCCCCAGCTTCGACGCCGCCCTGAGCGCCTACTACCTCATCGCGCCCAGTGAGGCCTCCTCCAACCTGGCCCGTTTCGACGCCATGCGGTACGGCCTGCGGGTGGGCGACGACGGTACGCGCAGCGCCGAGGAGGTCATGTCGCTGACCCGCGCCCAGGGCTTCGGTCCGGAGGTCAAGCGCCGGATCATGCTCGGCACCTACGCGCTGTCCAGCGGCTACTACGACGCCTTCTACGGCAGCGCCCAGCAGGTCCGCACGCTCATCAAGCGCGACTTCGAGGCCGCCTTCGAGAAGGTGGACGTGCTGGTCTCGCCGACCACGCCTACCACGGCCTTCCCGCTTGGTGAGCGCGCCGAGGACCCGATGGCGATGTACCTGGCCGACCTGTGCACGATCCCGTCCAACCTGGCCGGGAACGCGTCGCTGTCGGTGCCGTGCGGCCTGGCGCCGGAGGACGGCCTGCCGGTCGGCTTCCAGATCATGGCGCCGCCGCTGGCCGACGACCGTACCTACCGGGTCGCGGCCGCCGTCGAGCGCGCCCTGACCGACCGGGACGGTTCCCTGATCGCCCGCAGCCCCTACGCGGTCGCCTAGCGGCCGGTTCGGCATCACGAAGGCCCCGCACCCGTTCACGGGCGTGGGGCCTTCGGTCTGTTCGGGGCCGGGTGGGCTACTCGCCGGCCTGTGCCCTGCGGCGGCGGGTCAGGTACATCACGCCCGTGCCGGCGGCGATCGCGACCAGGGCCGCGGCGACCAGGGCGATCACGGCGTTGCCGGTGAAGGCCAGACCGCCGGAGGTGGGTGTGGCGGCCTGGTCGGCCACCGGCGACGGGTCGGTTTCGGTGGTGGGCTCCACCTCCGGCGGGGTGCCGCCCGCGGCGTCCCACGCGATGGCGGCGGTGTCACCGATGACGATCTCGCTGTCCTGGGCGGAGATGAGCGTCTGGGTGGGCTCTTCGGAGTCCTCGCCCTTGAACAGGCGACCGGTCTCCACCGCCGCGGTCGTCTCCAGGACCAGCGTGGCCTCGCCCGCCTCGGCGTCCGCGGGCACGGAGAAGGCCACCACGTCGCCGTCGGACACCTCCTCGACGGTGTCGCCGCTGTCGGCGTCCACCACCTCGACCCCGTCGGGTCCCTCCACACCGACCGGGATGCTCTCCCCGCTGGTCTCCACGGTGAACTCGCCGATGGTGTCCCCGGCCAGTCCGGAGTCCGCGCCGGGGCTGACGGTGAGCGGTGAGGCCGGCTCGTTCGGAAGTTCCTCGGCGTTGTCGATCAGGTACCGGTACAGGTGTGTGACGTTGCCGGCGTTGACGTTGGTATCCAGTTCGGGGCCCTGCTCGACCCGGTCCAGGTCCACGCCGTTGCTGAAGTGCCAGATGGCCGCCTGGGTGGCGGTGAGCGCCTCGGACTCGGTGAGCCTGGCCAGCTCCGCCTCCTCCTGGAGCTCCTCGACGTCCACCACCGGATAGGAGTTCTTCAGGATCCAGTGCACCTTGCCGGGATCGGCGAAGTCGCCCTGTCCCGGGTAGTTCTCCCACTGGTCCTCGCGGTACCAGGCGTCCTCGACCAGCCCGGTGCGCACGTCGATGCAGTAGGTGGTGAGCCGCTGGTCGCTCTCCTGTAGGTGGACGTTGAAGGTCGCGGTGGTGGTGTAGGGCTCGCCCGCCATGGTGACGGCGTGCCCGTGTTCGGCGACCCCGGTGTACCGACCTTCGGCGGAACCACGGTAGGGGGCGGGTTCGGCGGACGCGGAGCCGGTCACGGAAAGGGGGACGAGGATCAGGGCGAGAGCGAGGAGAACGGAGGATGCGCGGCGGGACACGTGCGTCACTTCTCTTCCTGGGAGGCGGCGGAGAGAGGCTTTCACACCGGGTCACAGGCAACAACGGATCTATTACGAACTGGCCGGTATCAGCCATTCGGACGACCACGGGTAAACCAAAGGGGCCCGTCCCCGTGACATGCACGGGAACGGACCCCTATCGGTTTCGGACCTGAGGCCCTACTACCCGCCGGGCTTAGGCGTCGGTGACGTCAGCGTCGCCGGCCTTGCGCTTGCGGCTCAGGTAGATGGCTCCACCACCGGCACCGAGGGCGGCGATGCCCGCGGCGACCAGGCCGGCCAGCGCTCCACCGGTGACCGGCAGGGTGGGCTCGTCCTCCTTGCCGGGAGCGGGCTTGTCGTCCTCTTCCGGCTCGTCGGTCGGGGTCGGCTTGGGGCTCGGCTCGTCGGTCTCGTCCGGGGTGGGCTCCGGCTCGGGCTCGGGCTCCGGCTCGGGGGTGGGCTGGTCGGCCGCGGACCACTCGACACCGGCACCGGTCTGGACGGAGGTCTCGGTGTCCTCGGCGGTGATCAGCGTCTGGGTGGCCTTGTTGGGGTCCTCACCCTTGAACAGACGGCCCCGCTGGATGGTGGAGGTGGTCTCCAGGGAGAAGGACGCCTGACCGGCCTCCGAGTCCTCGGGGACCGCGAAGCCGACCTTGTCGCCGTTGTCGACGGTGGTGACGGCCTCGCCGGTCTCGACGTCGACCAGCTCGACACCATCGGGGGCGTCCAGGGTGACCGGGATCTCCGAAGCGGTGGTGGAGATCACGAACTCACCGACGGTCTCGCCGGCCTTGCCGGTGGCCGAGTCCGGGCTGACGCTCAGGGACGCCGGCGACTGGGCCAGCTCCTCGGCGTTCTCGACCAGGTGGTCGTAGACGGCCTTCACTGCCGGCTTGTTGCGCTGGTCCAGGGAGGCACCGTTGCTGAAGTGCCAGATGGCGGCCTGGGTGGCGCCCAGAGCCTCTTCGTCGCTGACCCGGATGTTGGTGCCGGCGGCGGTGGCCAGCTCCGAACCGGACAGGGCCGGGTAGCCGTTCTGGAGGATCCAGAGGACCTTGCCGGGCTCGGAGTCGGCGAACGCGCCCTTGCCGGGGTAGTTCGCCCAGTCGTCCTCGTTGTACCAGGCGTCCGACCGGATACCGGTCTCGATGTCGATGCAGTAAGTGATGGCCTTACCGCCGGCCTCGATGTCCAGGTTGAACAGGTTGGTGCCGATCGTGCGCCCGTCCATGTGGACCGTCACACCGGACTGGTGGTTGCTCGTGTACTGAGCGCGCACCACGTCGTCGTTGTCGGCCGCGGCGGGGGCGGCCAGACCGAGGGCGAGGAAGGCGGCGGCGGAGACCGCGACACCCGCGCGGGAGAAGGCGCGGGGGGAGGGGGAAAGCTTCAAGTCGTGTCCTGTCGCTAGGTGTTGTGCCACGTGTGTACGACAGCGGGGAGGGAGGAGAACAAGTGCCCGAGTGGGCGGAGAGGGTTTGGGCTCTTTGGAGCCCGGTGGCACAACGGTACCGATTTGTTCCTGTCCGATAATACCGAAGGGGCCCGTCCTTTGGAACGGGCCCCTCTTGCTTACCGGCTGGTAAGGACGCGCCGGCTGTTACGCGTCGGTGTCCTCAGCGGCGTCGCCGGCCTTGCGCTTGCGGCTCAGGTAGATGGCTCCACCACCGGCACCGAGGGCGGCGATGCCCGCGGCGACCAGGCCGGCCAGCGCTCCACCGGTGACCGGCAGGGTGGGCTCGTCGCTCTCGGCCGGGGGAGTGGGCTTGTCGTCGCCCGGCTCGCTGGGCTCATCGGTCGGGGTCGGGGCCGGCTCGCTGGGCTCCTCGGACGGAGTCGGGGTCGGCTCCGGCTCGGTCGGGGTCTCGCCCGCGGCCCAGGTGGCGGAGGCCGAGGCGGTGACCGAGGTCTCGTCACCGTCGACGGTGATCAGCGTCTGGGTGGGCTCGGTGGCGGACTTGCCCTGGAACAGACGGCCGGTCTCCACGGAGGAGGACGCCTCCAGGGAGAAGGAGGCCTCGCCCGGCTCGGTGTCCTCGGGCACGGCGAAGCCGACCTTGTCGCCGTTGTCGACGGTGTCGGCCTTCTCGCCGGTCTCGACGTCGACCAGATCGACACCATCGGGGGCGTCCAGGGTGACCGGGATCTCCGAAGCGTTGGTGGAGATCTCGAATTCACCGACGGTCGAACCGGCGGTGCCCTCGGCGGAGTTCGGGGTGATGCTCAGCGCGGCGCCGGGCTCCTCCTCGATGCTCTCGGCGTTGGTGGTCAGGTACTCGTAGACCGACACGACGGCTTCGCTGTTGCCGTCGGAGAGGTCCATGTCGTTGCTGAAGTGCCAGATGGCGGCCTGGGTGGCGCCGAGGGCGTCCTCGTTGCTCAGACCCTCGACGCCGGCGGCCTCACCGAGGGCGGCGGCGTCGGTGTTCGGGTAGGCGTTCTGCAGGATCCACAGGACCTTGCCGGGCTCGGCGAACTTGCCCTTGCCCGGGTAGTCGGCCCAGTCGTCTTCCTTGTACTCGGCCTGATCGACGATGTTGGTCCGGAAGTCGATGCAGTACATCGTGAAGACGCTGCCGTCGGTCAGTTCCAGGTTGAACAGGCTGGTCGGGACCGAGCTGCCGCCCATGTGGACCTTGGGACCGCTCTCGGCGTTGCCGATGTAGGTGCCCTCGGCGGAACCTTCGTAGGTCTCGACCTCGTCGGCGGCCGCGGGGGCGGCCAGACCGAAGGCCAGGAAGGCGGCCGCGGAGGCCGCGAGGCCGGTGCGGCCGGCGATGCGGGGGAGGGAGAAGTTACTCAAGTTGTTTCCCGGTGTCTTATTAGGGGTGAACCGGATGATCCGCCGGTGCGGAAGTGAATGGACGCCACGGTCGGGGTCAGGGGGCGCGGAGCCCATCAGGGGGAGCGATCTCTCCGAGGGGGCCGTCAGACGCGGGAGCGGGCCGCGTGGGTCCTGGGTCGCCGATCGCCCGGCCGATACTAGCGAGACGGTTCGAGCTTTCCAACCCGCTTCGCGAAAAATGTGGCCCATTACGGGCAAGTCCAATATCTGGGCAGAGCAAATCCGGATTGCGACGAGATGTTATAGAAGGAGGTCGGCGCGGTGATGTCGTTTCGGACGCCTAATCTCGGCGCTTACGGCCCAGAATCAGGATGAGCAGGCCTGACACCACCAGCGCGCCCGCGATGACCAGGAGTCCCGACAGCCAGGTGCCGGTCAGGGCCAAGCCGTCCCCCTGGTTTCGGTCCTCTTCCTTTGGGACCTCTGTCACGACTTCGGGTTCGTCGGTGGTGTCCTCGGTGGGCGCGGTCGCCGGCTCCGGTTCGGGGGGCGCCGGTTCGTCCGCGGTACCGGACTCGGCGGGTTCCTCGGCGTGCCAGGTGACCGTCGCGGTGGTGGAACTGGTGGCGATGCCCGGTTCCGCGGTGATGAGCGGCTGGGTGCGCACCCCCTCGCGGCCGGTGAACAGACGCCCCTCCGGGAGGGGAACGCCCGGGCCGCGCGCGTGCAGGGTGGCCACTCCGGCCGGCACCGACGGGTCGACGTCGAGGTAGACCTCGTCACCGTCAGAGACCTTCGAGACCTCCTGCCCCTCGGAGTCCACGAGCCAGGACGCGGGTGCGCCGCGCACGGACACCTGCACCTCCCCCTCACCCGAACTGGACACCGTCAACGGGCCCAAGGGCTCGCCCGGCGTGATCTCCTCCACCTGGGTGGGGGAGATCTCCAACGATCGGGCGGTGGTGCCGCCCTCGGCCGCCGAACCGCCCTCGACCAAGTGGTCGAAAAGACGCAGCATCTCGTCGGAGTTGCCCTCGGAGTCGAGGTCCACCTCGTCCAACACGTGCCACAACGCGGCCTGGGTGGCGGCGATCGCCGTGTGCTCCTCAAGGGCCGGTAACCCGGCTTCGGAGGCCAACGACGTCAGCGGCAGGTTGGGGTAGGAGTGACGCACGATCCAGTTCGCGCGGTCGGCCGGCTCCTTCTCCCGGGCCGTGTCCGTCCACTCCGGACGGTCGGCCCACGCGGACTCGACGTAGGCGGTGCTCGGGCGCACCTCCTCGTCCACCATCATCGCGTAGGCCCGCACGGAGTCCTCGTCGGCCACACGCAGGCTGAACAGGGCGGTCTGTAGTTCCCGGCCGTCTTCGAGCAGGACCGGGGAACCCGCCATCGGGTCGCGGTCCACGCGCGAGAAACCGTCAGCGTGGACCGGTGAAGTGGAAAGGGCGCCGATCAGCGTGCTCGCGCAAAGCAACGCGGCGCACCGACGCAGGATGCCGGACATGCGGGCGCTCCCGTGCGGAAGGGCGGTTGGGGCGACCCTGCCCCGACCGGCGAATTCGTGTTTCCTGGCAATCAAGACTAACGGTCCGGCACCCTGGGTGACGGTAGATCTCCTCCTTAGCGGCCCAATCGTGTGCTCGCCGTGACATCCGTTTGTCCCGCGAGAGTCGGGGACGGGCACAGAGGGCCCCTCGACCTCGGTAGGCTGACCTGGAAGGTATGTCCTCTACTGAAACGGGTTTGCGGCGATGGCCCACGCGGTAACTCCTAGCTTCGAGCAGGCGCTGACCAGGTACGAGCCTGTGCTCGGCCTGGAGACCCACATCGAACTGGGCACCGCCTCCAAGATGTTCTGCTCATGCCCGACCGCGTTCGGTGCCGAGCCCAACACCCAGGTGTGCCCGGTGTGTCTGGCCTTCCCCGGCTCCTTGCCGGTGGTCAACGAGAAGGCGGTGGAGGGCGCGATCCGTCTGGGGTTGGCGCTCGATTGCTCCATCGCCCCGTGGGGCAGGTTCGCGCGGAAGAACTACTTCTACCCGGACATGCCGAAGAACTACCAGATCTCCCAGTACGACGAGCCGATCTGCGTCGACGGGCACCTGGACGTCACGGTCGACACCCCCGACGGCCCGCGCGAGTTCCGTATCGAGATCGAGCGCGTGCACATGGAGGAGGACACCGGCAAGTCCTCCCACGTGGGCGGTTCCACCGGGCGGATCCACGGCGCCAGCCACTCCAACGTGGACTACAACCGCGCCGGCATCCCGTTGCTGGAGATCGTCACCAAGCCCATCACCGGTACCGGTGAGCTCGCCCCGCTGGTGGCCCGCGCCTACGCGGCCGAGCTGCGCGACCTGGTCCGTTCCCTGGGCATCTCCGACGTGCGCATGGAGGAGGGCTCCATGCGCTGCGACGTGAACGTGTCCATCAACGAGATCGGCGCCTCGCAGTGGGGCACCCGTAGCGAGACCAAGAACGTCAACTCGCTGCGCTCGGTGGAACGCTCCGTGAGCTCGGAGATCGAGCGTCAGGCCGGCGTGCTCGAAGCGGGGGAGCGCGTGGTCCAGGAGACCCGTCACTTCCAGGAGCACCTGGGGCGTAGCACCTCGGGCCGCTCCAAGGAGGAGGCCCAGGACTACCGCTACTTCCCGGACCCCGACCTGGTCCCGGTCGCTCCGTCGGCCGAGTGGGTCGAGGAGCTGCGCGCCACCCTGCCCGAGCTGCCCGCCGCCCAGCGCGCCCGGATCAAGACCGAGTGGAAGCTCACCGACACCGAGCTGCGCGACCTGGTCAACGCCGACGCCATCGCCTTGGTGGAGGCCACCGTCGCCGAGGGCGCCCCCTCCGCCGAGGCCCGCAAGCTGTGGCTGAACGAGCTCTCGCGCCGCGCGACCGAGCAGGAGGTGGAGCTGGGCGTGCTGCCCATCACCCCCGCCCAGGTGGCCCGGATCATCGCGCTGGTCGCCGAGGGTACGCTCACCAACAAGCTCGCCCGTCAGGTGGTCGAGGGCGTCCTGGCCGGCGAGGGCGAGCCCGACGCCGTGGTGGAGGCACGCGGTCTCAAGGTCGTCAGCGACGACGGTGCGCTCGGTGTGGCAGTCGACGAGGCGATCGCGGCCAACCCCGACGCCGCGGACAAGGTGCGCGGTGGCAAGGTCGCCGCGGCCGGCGCCCTGGTCGGCGCGGTCATGAAGGCCACTCGTGGTCAGGCCGACGCGGGCCGGGCCCGCGAACTCATCCTGGAGAAGCTCGCCGGCTGAGTCGAGGTTCGCGCCTTGGACCCGGCACCCGCAACGGTGCCGATCCGTGGCTTACACGGAGCCTTCCAGGCTTCATGCGGCGTCGTGGGGGCACGAGGGGCCCCACGACGCCGATCCTTTTTGAGGGGCGGGTCCGGGGTGGGACGAACCTGAAACCAAGGTGACCGAGAGTAGGCGTTCCGTCGCCATCTCTCAGCCGGTCCTCAATCGCCGTGTGACCTTGGTTGCGTAGGGTGTCCATGCATGGGGGTGCGTGCGTTCCACCGCGTCCTGAGTCGAGAAATACACGAGGTGGGTGCTCCATGTCCGAGGAGAGAGCCAGGCGTTGGGGAGGCCCCTGATGGGTCTCAGGGCACGTCGGCTTGCGGTGTTCGGTTTGGGCGCGCTCTTTCTCCTCTACGTCCTCGGGACGTTGATCCCGGCGGGGGAGAGCACGGTCGCGGACGCCCTCGGGCAGTGGCCCGGGGCCGTGGTCGCGGGTGGCGCGGGCGCGTCCCTGTTGTTGGCCGCCAAACGGTGGGCTCGAACCGGGGCCGACCGGGACGCGCACGTCGACGGGGCGGACGGTCCGGCCGCGTTGAGGTTCCTCGGTTTCTCGTCTCTGGCCTGGTGCGCGAGTGCCTTGACCCACGCCATCACCCGGACGTTCAGTACCGGATCGGTCTTCTCCCTCACCCTGGGGGATCTGTTCGCCTTGGCGGCGCTGCCTCTCTTCGTGATCGGTTTCACCAAGTTCGCGCCTTGGCCGGGCGGACTGCGTACGGCGATCCGGCACATCACCGACAGTTACGTGTGCGCTGCCGCGGTCTTCTCCGTGGTGTGGGTCCTGCTGTTCTCGCCGTTGTACGAGGAGCTGGGCCAAGGAGCGGGGCTGCTCGGGTTCGCGCTGGTGTACCCGGTGGCCGACATCGTGGTGTTGTGTCTGCTCATCCCGCTGGTGTTCATGTCGCCGCACAGCACCCGGCGCGCGGTGCTGGTGGCGACCGGAGCCCTCATCGCCATCGCCGCCTCCGACATGATCGGCGCGGTCACCCGCCTCACCGGGCCGCCGGTGGCCGGGGGGATCGAACAGCCGGTGCGGTTCCTGGGCTTCGCGCTGTTGGGCGCGCTTCCGTGGCTGGTGGAGCATCGGCCGGGCGCCGAGCCACGCCGGATCACCGGACGTGGGCTGTACCGGTTCGCCCCCGAGTTCGCCGCCTTGGCCGCGATCCTGGCCGCCACCGTCGTGCTCACCGCCGGGGCGTTGCGGATGTCCGAGGTCGCCGTGGTCCTGCCGATCGCCGCGGGCACCGCCGTGATCGTGCTCGTGGTGCGCGTACTGGGAATGCTGGAGGAGAACGCCACCCTCACCCGCATGGTCCGCAACCGTGAGGGGCACTTCAACGAACTGGCCCGCAACAGCGGCGACGTCATCCTGGTGTTGGACCGCGACGGCGGGGTGTTCTACCTCAGCCCGGGCACGGCCGAGGCGTTCGGCTACCGGCTGGACGACGTGCTCGCCGCGCCGGTGACCACGCTCATCCACCCCGAGGACCTGTCGCGCACCAACGCCGTCCTGGACCTGTTCGGCCAACGCAGCGGCCAGGGGGTGCACCTGCGGCTACGGGTACGGGCCGCGGACGGGACCTGGCGGCACACCGAGTCCACCGTCTCGCTCTACGAACAGCCCGGCGAACCCGACCGACTGCTGGTGACCACCCGCGACATCAGTGCGCAGGTGGCCCTACAGGACCAGGTGGAACACCTGACCTTCCACGATGGTGTGACGGGCCTGCCCAACCGGGCCTACCTGGAGGAGCGGGCCAGCGACGTGCTGGCGCACCGGGCCATCAACGACGAGCACACGGGCGACGTCGCGGTGATCTTCCTGGACCTGGACGGGTTCACGTCGGTCAACGACTCCGCCGGACACGTGCGGGGCGACCACATGCTGGGGCAGGCCGCGCGTCGCTTGCGCGGTGAACTGGACTCCAACGCCACCCTGGCGCGCTGGGGCGGCGACGAGTTCGCGGTCCTGGTCGAGGACGTTCCCAAGGCCCAGCGCGTGGTGGACCTGGCCGAACGTCTGGGCCGGGTGATCGCCTCCGAACCCTTCCAAGTGGCCGACCGCGACATCCTGCTGACCGCGAGCATCGGGGTGGCCTTCGCCGAACCCGCCACGGACAGCGGTGAGCTGCTGCGCAACGCCGACGTGGCGATGACCCGCGCCAAGGAGCGCGGCGCGGGCAACGTCGAGGTCTACGCGGCCCACATGCACGACATGGTCGTGTCCCGGCTGGAGCTGCAGATCCGGCTGCGCCAGGCGCTCAGCAACGGCGAGTTCTTCCTGGAGTACCAGCCGATCGTGGACCTTGGGACGTCCCAGGTCACCGCGGTGGAGGCGTTGGTGCGTTGGGACCGTGACGGCGAAATCGTCGGCCCGGACGCGTTCATCGGCGCGGTCGAGGAGTCGGGCCTGATCGTGCCGCTGGGGGAGTGGATCCTGCGTGAGGCCTGCGAGAAGGTCGCCGTGTGGCGGGTCTCGGACTGGGACATCGGCCTGTCGGTGAACCTCTCGGTCAAGCAGGTGCTGTCGCCCCGCTTCGTGCGCACCGTGGAGGGCGTCCTCAACGAGACGGGCCTGTCCTCGGAGGTGTTGACCTTGGAGGTGGACGAGGAGGTCCTCCTCGACGACCAGGGTGACGCGGTGGAGCGCCTCGGTGAGCTCCGTGGGCTGGGTGTTCGGCTGGCCATCGACGACTACGGCATGGGGTACGCGTCCCTGGCGCACCTGCGGGAGCTGAGCGTGGACGCCATCAAGATCGATCCTTCGTTCATCGCCGACCTGGGCCGCGACGACACGGTCACACTGCTCACCCACACGATCGTCCAACTGGGACGGGACCTGGGCGTCCAGGTGGTCGCCGAGGGCATCGAACGCCCCGAGCAACTGGAGCAGCTGCGGGTGATGGGCTGTGACCACGGCCAGGGCTTCCTGGTGGCCCGCCCGATGCCCGCGAGCGGAGTGGAGTCCCTCGTCGGTGGCGAAGCCGGCGTCAACCTGTAGCACGAACCATCCTCGAACCGGATATAGCGCCGTTCACCTGCGGAGACACGGATACGGGCGCTAATTCTCCGTCATGCCCTCTCATCAGCACGAGTTCCCACTCGACCTGATCCGCAACGATCCTGGCTCGGTGGTCGAACTCCTCGAGGAGATCTCCGGCGAGCCACTGCCGGAGCACACCCGGGTCCGATGTGACTCCACCGAGGCCACGAGCACGGCGCCGACCCACCTGACCTCGGATTCGGTGGTGGTCTGCGAACGGCCGCCCTACCCGTACGAGAAGCGGGACGCTCCGGTTCCCGTTGTGGGGATCATCGTCGAACTCCAGAATCGGCCCGACCGCCGCAAGTACTGTCGATGGCCCGCCTACGTGGCCAACACCCGGCTACGGCCGGCATGCCCGGTGGTGCTCTTGGCCCTCTCCGTCGCGGCTCCCGGCGCATTGGAGAAGCTCATCATGCTGAAGGACTACGAGTTCAAGACCGAGCTGATCGGGCGGCCTTTCCGAGAGGGGCGCGTGGAGGGGCGCGTGGACGGGCCTGTCGAGGACCTCTTCGGGGAGTAGTCCGGGATGGACTGGCGAGTCCGACTCAGGGTGGATGTGTCCGACCCCTGTCACGTGTTCTGTGTTACACGCGGCAGGGGTCCTTCGTGCATATGTGCAGGCCAGGGCGTTTCTCGGTGGTGCGAGTCTCGCCGGATACTGAAATCGGCGTCTTGCATGGTGAGACAATATGTGGAACCGGTTGACGCGAACGGGCTCTTTCGGCCAATGTTGACAGCGTGCAGAACAACCTCCTGATTCTCGTACTTGGTCGGCGCGCAGCCCACTGAGTTTCTTCTGCTGCGCGCCACCCCTCGACCGCCACCGGGCGGTGGGGGTTTTTTTATTGCCGCACCAGGCCATGAGACCGGAAACCACCACTTCCAGAGCCCCCACCGCCGCTCTGGGACATCGCTGAAGGATCTTGAGATGACCGAGCAGATGACCGGCGCCCAATCGCTGATCAGGTCGCTGGAGCACGTCGGCGTTGACACTGTCTTCGGGATTCCCGGCGGCGCCATCCTCCCCGCGTACGACCCCCTCTACGACTCGGCCAAGGTGCGCCACATCCTGATGCGCCACGAGCAAGGGGCTGGACACGCGGCCGAGGGCTACGCCTACGCCACGGGACGACCCGGGGTTTGTATGGCCACCAGCGGCCCCGGTGCCACCAACCTGGTCACGCCGCTGGCCGACGCCCACATGGACTCCGTCCCCATGGTCGCCATCACCGGCCAGGTCGCCGCCCCGATGATCGGCACCGACGCCTTCCAGGAAGCCGACATCTGCGGCATCACGATGCCGATCACCAAGCACAACTTCCTGGTCAAGGACGTGCGCGACATCCCGCGCACCATCGCCGAGGCCTTCCACATCGCCTCCAGCGGTCGCCCCGGCCCGGTCCTGGTCGACATCTCCAAGGACGCCCTACAGGCCGCCGCCGAGTTCGTCTGGCCCGAACGTCTGGACCTGCCCGGCTACCGCCCGGTCACCAAGCCGCACGGCAAGCAGGTCCGCGAGGCCGCCCGGATGATCGCCGACGCCAAGCGCCCCGTCCTCTACGTGGGCGGAGGGGTCCTGCGCGCCAACGCCGCCGCCGAACTGCGGGTCCTGGCCGAACTCACCGGCGTCCCCGTGGTCACCACCCTGATGGCCCGCGGTGTCTTCCCCGACTCGCACCCGCAGTACGTGGGCATGCCGGGCATGCACGGCGACGTCGCCGCCGTCGGAGCGCTGCAACAGGCCGACCTCATGATCGCCCTGGGCGCTCGCTTCGACGACCGCGTCACCGGCCGGCTGGACAGCTTCGCCCCCGACGCCAAGGTCGTCCACGCCGACATCGACCCCGCCGAGATCTCCAAGAACCGGCACGCGGACGTTCCCATCGTCGGCGACGCCCGTGAGGTCATCGCCGACCTGGTCGTGGCGGTGCGCGCCGACCAGGAGAAGGGCCGCCAGGGCGACTACGAGGCCTGGTGGAACCGGCTGAACCAGCTGCGCACCACCTACCCCAAGGGCTACGACGTCCCCGACGACGGCTCCCTGTCCCCGCAGGCCGTCATCGAGCGTCTGGGCCAGGTCGTGGGTCCCGAGGCCACCTACGTGGCGGGCGTCGGCCAGCACCAGATGTGGGCCGCGCAGTTCATCGACTACGAGCGTCCCGGCTCCTTCGTCAACTCCGGTGGTCTGGGCACCATGGGCTTCTCCGTCCCGGCCGCCCTGGGCGCCAAGGCCGGCGACCCCGACCGCGTGGTCTGGGCGGTCGACGGCGACGGCTGCTTCCAGATGACCAACCAGGAACTCGCCACCTGCGCCGTCGAGGGCATCCCGATCAAGGTCGCCATCGTCAACAACGGCAACCTGGGCATGGTCCGCCAGTGGCAGACCCTGTTCTACGAGGGCCGCTACTCCAACACCGACCTACAGACCTCACCGAAGGACGAGAAGGTCCGGATCCCGGACTTCGTGCGCCTGTCCGAGGCCTACGGTTGTGTCGGACTGCGTTGCGAACGTCCCGAGGACATCGACGCCACCATCGAGAAGGCGATGTCGATCAACGACGTCCCCGTGGTCGTCGACTTCACCGTCAACCACGACGCCATGGTCTGGCCGATGGTCGGTCCCGGCGTCAGCAACGACAACATCCAGTACGCGCGGGACATGGCGCCGAACTGGGAACACCAGGACTAGGAGAAGGCCGAACAAGCATGAGCAGTCACACGCTTTCCGTTCTGGTGGAGGACACACCGGGCATCCTCGCCCGAGCCTCCGCTCTCTTCTCCCGTCGTGGGTTCAACATCGACTCGCTCAGTGTCAGCACCACTGAGTACCCCGGTCTGTCCAGGATGACGATCGCGGTCAACTGTGACCTCCACCCCTTGGAGCAGGTGACCAAACAGCTCAACAAGCTGGTCAACGTCGTCAAGATCGTGGAGATGGACGCCACCGCGTCGGTGCAGCGCGAGCTGCTCTTGATCAAGGTCAAGGCCGACGCGAACAGCCGCACACATGTGCTTCAGACGGCCGAGCTCTTCCGCGCGCACGTCGTGGACGTCAGCCCGGACGTCGTCGTCATCGAGGCCACCGGTGACCCCGAGAAGCTCGATGCCCTGGTCAAGAATCTGGAACCCTTCGGAATCAGGGAACTGGTCAAATCAGGGCTGGTCGCCCTGGGCCGGGGACCGCGTTCCATCACTGACCGCTCCCTGCGAGCGATCGAACGCAGCGCCTGAGCCCCTGAGAACGCAGAAACAAGGAGTAATCCCAAGTGGCAGCAGAGATGTACTACGACGACGCCGCGGACCTCGCGCTCATCCAGAGCAAGAAGGTCGCCGTGATCGGTTACGGCAGCCAGGGTCACGCGCACGCGCTGTCGCTGCGGGACTCGGGCGTGGACGTCCGCATCGGTCTGGCCGAAGGCTCCAAGAGCCGGGCCAAGGTCGAGGAGGAGGGCCTGCGCGTCCTCACCCCCGCGGAGGCCACCCGCGAGGCCGACGTCATCATGATCCTGGTCCCCGACCACATCCAGCGTGACCTCTACACCGAGGAGATCGCCCCCAACCTGGAGGCCGGCAACGCGCTGTTCTTCGCGCACGGCTTCAGCATCCGCTATGGCCTCATCGAGGCCCCCGAGGGCGTCGACGTCGCCATGGTCGCCCCCAAGGGCCCCGGCCACCTGGTCCGTCGCCAGTACGAGGCCGGGCGCGGCGTGCCCTGCCTGGTCGCGGTCGAGAGGGACGCCAGCGGACAGGCCTGGGACCTGGCCCTGTCCTGGGCCAAGGGCATCGGCGGTACCAAGGCCGGCGTCATCAAGACCACCTTCACCGAGGAGACCGAGACCGACCTGTTCGGTGAGCAGACGGTGCTGTGCGGTGGCACGGAGGAGCTGGTCAAGGCCGGTTTCGCCACCCTGGTGGAGGCGGGCTACCAGCCGGAGATCGCCTACTTCGAGTGCCTGCACGAGTTGAAGCTGATCGTCGACCTCCTGTACGAGGGCGGCATCTCCAAGATGAACTGGTCGATCTCGGACAACGCCGAGTACGGCGGCTACACCCGTGGCCCGCGTCTGATCACCGAGCAGACCCGCGAGGAGATGCGCAAGATCCTCGGTGAGATCCAGGACGGCACCTACGCCAAGGAGCTCATGGACGAGTTCGACAACGGGAAGCCGACCTTCACCAAGCGTCGTGAGGCCGAGCAGGCCGAGCAGATCGAGAAGGTGGGCGCCGAGCTGCGTCCGCTGATGAGCTGGCTCAAGGCCTGACGTCCGCGGGACTCTCGCATACGAAGGGGGGAAGGTGAGACATCTTTCCCCCCTTTTTTCGCCCCTTGCCCAGTGGGCTTCCCTACCCCACAGGTAGACTTTGGACCGGCCGTCACACCCGATTCGGGCAGCGCCTCCACCTGCGCGATCGGGTCGCACCACCTGAAAAGGAACCGTTGTGCCCAAACCCGTCGTACTCGTCGCGGAAAAGCTCTCGCCCGCCGGAATCGCGCTCCTCGAAGAGGACTTCGAAGTCCGTCATGTGGACGGTGCGGACCGGTCCCGGCTCCTTCCCGCCCTGAGCGGCGTCGACGCCCTGATCGTGCGCAGCGCGACCCAGGTGGACGCCGAGGCCGTCGGCGCCGCCGACCGCCTCCAGGTCGTGGCCCGCGCGGGCGTGGGGCTGGACAACGTCGACGTGGACGCGGCCACCAAGGCCGGCGTGCTCGTCGTCAACGCCCCCACCTCCAACATCATCAGCGCCGCCGAGCAGGCCATCAACCTGTTGCTGGCCAGCGCCCGTAACACCGCCCCCGCGCACAACGCCCTCATCAACGGTGAGTGGAAGCGCTCCAAGTACACGGGTGTGGAACTGTACGAGAAGGTCGTCGGCGTGGTCGGCCTCGGCCGTATCGGCGCGCTGGTCGCCCAGCGTCTGCTGGCGTTCGGCACCAAGGTCATCGCCTACGACCCGTTCGTGCAGCCGGCCCGCGCCGCGCAGATCGGCGTGGAAATGACCACGCTCGACGACCTCCTGGCGCGTGCCGACTTCATCACCATCCACCTGCCCAAGAACAAGGACACCCTGGGGCTCATCGGGGACGAGGCGCTGTCCAAGGTCAAGCCCTCGGTTCGGGTCATCAACGCCGCGCGCGGCGGCATCCTCGACGAGGACGCCCTGTACCGGGCCCTGAAGGAAGGGCGCGTGGCCGGCGCGGGCATCGACGTGTTCGCCAAGGAGCCGACCACCGACAGCCCGCTGTTCGAGTTCGAGAACGTCGTGGTGGCTCCGCACCTGGGCGCCAGCACCTCCGAGGCGCAGGAGAAGGCCGGCACCCAGGTCGCCCGTTCGGTGAAGCTGGCCCTGTCCGGGGAGTTCGTGCCGGACGCGGTGAACGTGCAGGGCACCGGCGTGGCCGAGGAGATCAAGCCGGGACTGCCGCTCACCGAGAAGCTGGGGCGGGTGTTCACGTCGCTGGCCGGCGCGCTCGCCGCCCGCATCGACGTCGAGGTGCGGGGCGAGATCGCCCAGCACGACGTGAAGGTGCTGGAGCTCGCCGCACTCAAGGGTGTGTTCACCGACGTGGTCGAGGACACCGTGACGTTCGTGAACGCCCCACTGCTGGCCAAGGAGCGGGGGGTCGAGGTCAACCTCGTGACCAGCGACGACAGCAGCGACTGGCGCAACCTGATCTCGGTACGCGGTGTGCTGGCCGACGGCACCCGGGTGTCGGTCTCCGGTACCCTCACCGGCCCCCGCCAGACCGAGAAGCTGGTGGAGATCAACAACTACACGATGGAGATCGGCCTCGCCGAGCACATGGTGTTCCTCTCCTACGAGGACCGCCCCGGCATCGTCGGTAAGGTCGGCGCGCTGCTCGGCGACTCCGAGGTCAACATCGCGGGCATGCAGGTCATCCGGGACAAGGAGGGCGGCAAGGCGCTGATCGCGTTGACCGTCGACTCCGCGGTGCCGGACGAGATCCTGACCTCGATCGGCGCGGAGATCGAGGCGGACATCGTCCGCCAGATCGACCTGGAGGACTGACCCCGGGCTGATGGAATAGGGCCGTTCCGTCCAGATTTCGTTTATTGATATCTGGTCTGGGCGGCCCTTCTGTTGTGTTGCGTGAATTCCATTATGTGTTACTGGGTGCAGTCATTCCTGAATGCCGTTTCGGTGATCTAATGTGCGTCAAAAATTAGTAAAGAGAAGAGGGCGGCTGCTGCTCTTTTTCTTTGTCGCTGTGAGACTGTTGTGGTCATGGCCTCGGGCCGGCCGCAGGTGAGCGTTCTTTCGGGTCGGTTGGGGGTAATTCTACCGATCCGTTCGAATGGAGTTCGAATTGCGATTTCTGCGGCGGCGTTCTGTCCTCTTATTCTTGTCTTCGATAATCGCTGTTTCCGTGCTTTTCGGACTGTTGTTCGCCCAGGGTCTGATCGATGTTTGGTCGGCCGTGCAGATAATCGCTTTGGCGTCCCTCTCCGGTCTGATCCTGCAACTCGTGGTCCAGGTGCGGCGTATCACGGTCCAGATCAGGCATCTGAGTCGTGGTTTCGATCGGCAGGTACGAGAGGTCACCGAGATCGCGGGGGAGAACCGGGCCGAGCTGTTCGGTCGAGCCGATGAACTGACCGAACGGCTGGACGAGGTGGGCCGTTCAGTGACCGAACTTCACACGGAGATCCGCCGTGGGCCGCCCGGTGCGCAGGTGTTCGGGAACACCTCGGTGCCGGCAAGGGTGCTCTCATGAAGGTCGAAGTTCTGGACGAGGCCCTCAAGGGCCGTGGGCCGGGGCGTCTGATGCTGTGCCACATCGGCAGGGGAAGCACACCGGCTCCTTCCCGCTCAGTGACCGGGATCGAGGTCGTCGACCTGCCACGCGTGACCGGGCTCTCGTTCGGGGCGACCGTCGAACGTGTCGTTCTCCTCGCGGCGACCACAGCGGACTTGCGCGCGGCCATCCCCCTGAGTGGCGGGTTGCCGTCGGCGGCCGAGGTCCGGATCGTGGTCATGACCTCGGCTCCGCACATCGGGCCGCCCTTTCCGGTGGTGCCCGGTTCGGGGCAGTGGGAGGGGTTACTGGACTTCCAGGTGGGTCGTCTGGCGGACCGTGGCTGGTCCTGCGCGTTCGCCTTCACCGACCCGGTGGAGATACAGGTGGTCCTTCGCGCGGTCGCCCAGGGGATGTTGGGCGGTCGGCGGGACCGGCGAGTACCGGTGCCGGAGGGCTTGGACGGTGCCCCTGACACGGGCCCCACCTGGGAGGAGTTGGGTCGTTCCGGCGCGTTGGTCGGTCGTGTCGTCGGGCCGGGTGTGTCGGTGGACGCCGTGCCCGCTGTCGATGAGCGGGTGGTGAATCCGATGGGGTTCGTCAGGTCTGCGAAGCCCAAGGTGGGGCGGTTGGTCTCGCGTGGTGGTCGGTGGGTGTTGGCCGTGGGGGACAGGGTGCGGTGGCGGGTGCCGGAGGACGGTGCCGTGACCGATGTGGTGGTGGCGGGTCTGCGTGATCTGCGTGCGGTGCGGGTGGAGTGGGGTCGGCACAGCGGGCCGGTGGCGGCGGTGCGCGCGGTGGTCGGGTTGGCCGCGGCGGGTGTTCCGCTGGTGGGAGCCCGACCGCCGATGTGGGCGTGGCCCTTGGGCGAGGAACTCCACGCGCTTCTCGGACGAGCGAGTGAGGAGGGGTTCGTCGACGAGCTGTTGCGTGAGGAGCACAGTGTGCGGTGGCGGCGGGTGGCGTTGCGGGTGTACGGGCGGCAGGCGCGCTGGTATCGGTCCGGTGGGGAGCCGGTAGAGCCTTCGGTGTCGGTGGTGTTGTGTACGCGGCGGCCGGAGATGGTGGGGTTCGCTCTGCGGCAGGTGGCGCGGCAGCGGGGTGTGGGCGTGGAGGTGGTGTTGGCCCTGCACGGGTTCGGGGCCGGCACTTCGGGGGTGCGGGAGGCGATCGAGACCTACCGGCGGAGTGGGCGTCCCCTGGTGGTGTGGGAGCCGGATTCGGAGATGGTGTTCGGTTCGGTGTTGAACGGGGCGATCGCGCGGGCGAGTGGTTCGTTGGTGGCGAAGATGGACGACGACGATTGGTACGGGCCGGATCATCTGTGGGATCTGGTGGCGGCCCGCCGCTATTCCGGCGCCGACCTGGTCGGCTGTGCCGCGGAGTACCACCACCTGGAACAGTTGGATCTCACCGTTCGACGTCCGGTCCGCTCCGAGTGCTTCGCCCGGCACGTGACCGGTGCCGCGATGCTGACCGACCGCACGGTCCTGGAGGAGGTCGGCGGTTTCCGGCCATGGAAGGTCGATGAGGACGCCGGTCTCCTCGACGACGTACGCGTTATGGGTGGCGCGATCTACCGCACCCATGGTCTGGGGTGCGTCATCCGCCGCAGGCCGGCCGGGCACACCTGGCGAGAGGACCCCGGCTACTTCTTGCGGGGAGCACACCGACAGTGGCGTGGTTGGCGGCCCAGCGTGTTGCTGGAGCCCGACCTCATGGACGCGCCGGTGAGGGCACCCGGCGAGAGCCCCCTCGACATGACGACATCCGGGAGTCGACGATGACGCTTGTTCAAGCCGGACCGGTGCGGTCGCGATCCGCGCCTCGTCCGCTCATTCGCCGTAACGACTATTCGGTGTTGGAGCCGCCCGCGTTGGGGGAGTGGGAGCCCGAGTTGTCGGTGGGTGTGGTCGTTCCGGCCTATGGCGGTCAGGAGGGGTTGGATCTGACCCTGGCCTCGTTGGCGGCGCAGAGTTATCCGGGTGGTCTGATGGAGGTCGTGGTGGTGGACGACGGCAGTGATCCGCCGCTGCGGCTGCCTCCGATCCGCCCGGAGCACACCCGTCTACTGGTCGCTTCAGAGAAGGGCTGGGGGCCGGGGCACGCGGTCGCGGCGGGTGTGGCGGCCTGCTCGACGTCGGTCGTGCTGCGGTTGGACGCCGACATGGTCGTCGGTCGGCGGCACGTCGAGGCGCAGATGCGCTGGCACCACCTGGCCGATTACCTCGTCGTCATGGGTCGGGTCGTCTTTGGTGAGGAGCAGGCTCGCGGGTTCACCCCCGCCGGTGTCCACGAACACGTGTCCCGGGCGGAGACGGGCGAGCACCTGTTCCCGGGCGCGGGCGGCATGGAGTGGGTGGCCGAGATCCTGGAAGGCACCGATGACCTGCGCTCGGCCGGGCACCGGGCCTGGGAGGTGTTCACGGGGGCCACGGCCTCGACGCGGCGCGAGTTGTTCGAGGCGGTCGGTGGGATGTCACCGGACCTGGTCCTGGGAGAGGACAGCGAACTCGGGTACCGGCTTTCGCAACGGGGCGCGGTGTTCGTCCCGGAGCACGAGTCCGTGGGTCTGCACCTGGGAGTACCGACGACGGAGCGACGCGGGGAGGAGGCGGCGCGCTATGGGCGTCCCTTCCTGGAGAACCGGGTTCCTCGCAAGTACACCCGCCGCCGGATACCCGGGCGGACCTGGCAGGTGCCCTTCGTCGACGTGGTGGTCGACACGGTGGGTCGCACGTTCGACGACGTGGTCGAAACGGTGGACGCCCTGCTCGCGGGTGACGTGGCGGACATCCGGGTCACCTTGGTGGGCGAATGGTGGCGGGTCACGCCGGGGCGATACGCCACGATCGACGATCCGGCGGTGGACGTGCGGCTCCTCCACGAGAACTACCGCTGTGAGCCGAGGACGCGCTTCGCCGAAACCGAACCGGAGCCCGACCCGGACGTCCCCTTCCGGCTCCTGCTGTCTCCCGGTACACGCCAGAGGAGGTGCGCGGTACGCGTCCTGACAGGGACCGCCGACCGTGAGGGGGCCGGCCTCGTGCGGTCGGTGGGCGCGGGTGGAAGGGCCGAACCACTACGTCTGGAGCGCACCGCGGCCTTCGCTCGCGCGCGGCACCTGGGGGTGGACATGGCGGGCCGGGACGCCGCCGTCGCCCGGTTGTGGGGTGTGCACGTGCTGGATCACGCCGAGGTTCTCACCGCGTCGAAGAAGGGCGAGGAGGTGCCGCCGAAGGAGTGGCACAAGAAGATGTGCAAGGCGGAGCGGGACGCGACCCGCTGGCGGACGGAGGTCGAGCGGTGGGAACGCCGGATTCGGGCGCTGACTCAGGGACGCGGTGCGTGGTTGTTGCTCGGCGGGCTCCGTAGGTGACACAAGGCGAATCCCCGCGTCGACGCGGTTCGTTCGCACCGATGTGATCAGGGAGAACACAAAGTCTTCTCACATGGTGAGAAGTTCTGGTCATATAGTTGGACATCCGATAGTCTGAAGTCCTAGGAGTCAGTGGTGTAGGCGCACTGCCCGACGCCACGATCCACGCCGAACCCGCCCCCACCGGGGCCCGTCGCGGCGACTCCGGCAGGCGATCCCGCCGGGGCGAACTCCTTGTCCCCCTTCCTTCGTGGACACCGTCGCCCACGCCGTTCAGCGGTGATGGCCCCGTCGTGCTCGGGTGCCATCGCACAACGCATCCGGAGGATCACATGTACGACATGATCGAGTACCCGTCCGCTCCCGACACCGATGACGAGATCGCTCGCGCCCTGCAGGACGCGATCAACCGTCGCGCCTGAGCGAATTCGCGGGTGGGGGGCTGTGCCGGTCGTTCGGGCCGGTACAGTTGTCTCACCTAATGTTCATTTGATCTCGCCATGTGAGAAGCACGGGCGTGGTCACGTCTGAGTTAGAGGCAGTCCGTATGGCAGCGCGCACCGTGAAACTGGCCGTCATCCCCGGAGACGGGATCGGACCCGAGGTCGTCGCCGAAGGCCTCAAGGTGCTGGGGGTCGTGGCCGCCCGACACGACCTGGCCATCGAGACCACCGAATACGAGCTCGGCGCCCGGCTCTGGCACCGCACCGGTGAGACGCTGCCCGACACCGTCGCCGAGGAACTGCGCGGACACGACGCCATCTACCTGGGCGCGGTCGGCGACCCCTCCGTCCCCAGCGGCGTGCTGGAGCGCGGCCTGCTGTTGCGCCTGCGCTTCGACTTCGACCACTACGTGAACCTGCGCCCCGTCCGGCTCTACCCGGGCGTGGACAGCCCCCTGGCGGACGTTTCCCCCGAGGACATCGACATGCTGGTCGTTCGGGAGGGCACCGAGGGCCCCTACGCCGGTGCCGGCGGTGTGCTGCGCAAGGGCACCCCGCACGAGATCGCCACCCAGGACAGCGTCAACACCCGCTTCGGGGTCGAGCGCGTGGTCCGGTACGCCTTCGACAAGGCCGCCGAGCGTTCCCGCAAGAAGCTGACCCTGGTGCACAAGGACAACGTCCTGACCTTCGCCGGTGAGCTGTGGCAGCGCACCGTCAAGGAGGTCGGCGCCGAGTACCCGCAGGTGTCCGTGGACTACTGCCACGTCGACGCCGCGTCGATGTTCTTCGTCGGTCAGCCGGGCCGCTTCGACGTGGTCGTCACAGACAACCTGTTCGGCGACATCATCACCGACATCGGCGCCGCCATCACCGGCGGCATCGGCCTCGCCGCCAGCGGTAACATCAACCCCGACAACACCTTCCCCAGCATGTTCGAGCCGGTCCACGGTTCGGCGCCCGACATCGCGGGCCAAGGCAAGGCCGACCCGACCGCCACCGTGCTGTCGGCCGCCGCCATGCTGGACCACCTGGGGGTTCCCGAGGCCGCTCGCCGCATCGAGCAGGCGGTCTCCAAGGACCTGAAGACCCGCGCCCAGAGCGACGAGGTCCGGTCCACCTCCCGGATCGGCGACGACCTCGCCGCGCGAGTAGCCGAGCAGGGCTGAGGCGACCGCCTCCGGCCCTGCCTCGAACAGCGGGCGCGGCCGTAGCGGGACTTCAGCCACCTCACGACCCACGATCGGGCGCGTCCGGAGTATCCGGCGCGCCCGTCGTCAGTTCGACCGTCCAAGGCCGGCTCTGGCCCCGGGTGCGCTCTTCCGACACACTGGATTCCAGGTCGGCGGCGCTGCCGACCCGATGCACCCGAGAGGACCACCGACAACATGAACAACAACACCACCACCACTGGGTTGACGTTCGACGTCCAGCTCTCCGACCGGCGGAAGACCCCGCAGGAACGTGAGGCACTGCTGGAGAACCCCGGGTTCGGTCAGGTGTTCACCGATCACATGGTGAGCATCCGCTACACCGAGGGCGAGGGCTGGCACGACGCCAAAATCGAACCGTACGGCCCGCTGTCCCTGGACCCCGCCACGGCCGCCCTCCACTACGGGCAGGAGATCTTCGAGGGACTCAAGGCCTACCGTCACCCGGACGGTTCGCTCGCCTCCTTCCGCCCGGAGGCCAACGCCGCCCGCTTCAACCGGAGCGCCGCGCGCATGGCCATGCCGGCGCTGCCCGAGGAACTCTTCCTCAAGTCCATCGAACTGCTCATCGAACACGACGGTGCCTGGGTCCCGGACAAGGAGTACTTCAGCCTCTACCTTCGTCCGTTCATGGTCGCCACGGACGTCGGCCTGGGGGTCAACCACCCTTCCCGCAGCTACGTCTACCTGCTCATCGCCTCGCCGGTGGGTTCCTACTTCTCCGGTGGCGTCCAGCCGGTGACGGTCTGGTTGTCCAAGGACTTCACCCGCGCCGCCCCGGGCGGCACCGGTGCGGCGAAGGTCGCCGGCAACTACGCCGCGAGCTTCCTGGCCCAATCGCAGGCCGTGGAGAAGGGCTGCGACCAGGTCGTGTGGCTGGACGCCCGCGAGCACCGTTGGGTCGAGGAGATGGGCGGCATGAACCTGTGGTTCGTGTTCGGTGAGGGTGAGAACGCGCGCCTGCGCACCCCCTCGCTGACCGGAACCCTGTTGCCCGGCATCACCCGCGAGTCGCTGCTCAGGCTCGCCCCCGACCTGGGCATCCCCGCCGAGGAGAAGCCGCTGTCCATCGACGAGTGGAAGAGCGCGGCCGAGTCCGGTGAGATGACCGAGGTGTTCGCCTGCGGTACCGCTGCGGTCGTCACCCCGGTCGGTCACGTCAAGAGCGACGACGGTGAGTTCACCATCGGCGACGGCACCCCGGGCCCGGTCACCATGCGTCTGCGCGAGGAGCTCGTCGGCCTGCAAACGGGCGTGCGCGCCGACAAGTACGACTGGATCACCAAGTTCTAGTCGGTCGCGGTGTCGCCCGGGGCACCCCGGGCGACCCACGCCATCGATCCCCCTCATCCCCTGGAGCCCCATGACCGAGTCCCCGTCCCACGCCCCGGACGGTTCCCCCCGAAACCGATCCCCCTGGCCGGCCAGGGTCGCGCTGACCGCCTGTGCGGCTCTGGTGGTGGGCGCCGTCGTCTACGGCGCGGCGGAGGTGTCGGCGGCGCTGAACCCGCCATCCCGGGCCCCGGCGGAGTCCGCCGACGAACCCTCCACCTCCGAGCGTACGAGGACCACCTTGCTCAGCCCCGACGAACCGGAGGAGGAGCGCGTCGCGGAAGAGGAGCCCGGCGGCGAAGCGGTCGCGCCGGCCGGGTCCGGGGCCCCGGCCGGTGGACAGGAGACCGCGCCGGCGCCACCGGCCTCGCCAGGTGAGGATGATCCGGGCCGGATCGACCCGCGTCGGGAGGTCCTGGACGAGATCCTCGACACACCCCAGGAGCGCCCGCCGATGGAGCCGCTCATCACACAGGAGGAGCTCGACGCCATGACACAGGAGGCCGAGTCCGCCGTGGTTCCGCAGACCCCGGCGCCCATGGACCCCTAAGCCCGGGATGTCCGTAGTGGGAAATTCATATCTTGAAGGGTGAGACAAACCGGCCCCGAGGTGCGACTCTTCGGGGTCGGTATGGCACACTGGCCCCATGCCGTCCCAGGTCGTGATTATTCAGGGGCGCGCTGGCTGACGACTTCCCGCGATGACGCAGGGAAGAGAATCCGGACCCTGCCGGCGCGCTGACCTCTCGTGTCCACGAGGGGTCTTTTTTGTTGGCCGGGGCCGCCGTGCACATCCACCTTCGGGAGTTCCACTGATGAGGGACGACAGTTTCCACGTCTTCGACACCACGCTGCGCGATGGGGCCCAGCGCGAGGGGATCAACCTTCGGGTCTCCGACAAGCTGGCCATCGCGAAGTTGCTGGACGACTTCGGGGTGGCGTTCATCGAGGGCGGTTGGCCCGGCTCCAACCCCAAGGACACCGAGTTCTTCCAGCGGGCTTCACAAGAGCTCCGGCTGGAACACGCGCGACTCACCGCGTTCGGCGCGACCCGCCGTGCCGGTGTGGAGGCCGCCGACGATCCTCAGGTGGCCGCGCTGCGCGACAGCGGCGCGTCGGTCGTCACCCTTGTCGCCAAGAGTGACGACCGCCACGTCGAACGTGCCCTGCGCACGACCCTCGACGAGAACCTCGCCATGGTCGCCGACACCGTCTCGCACCTGCGTGAACACGGACAGCGCGTGTTCGTGGACTGCGAGCACTTCTTCGACGGCTATCGCCACAACCCCGAGTACGCCCTGTCCGTGGTGCGCGCCGCGGCCGAGGCCGGCGCCGACGTGGTGGTCCTGTGCGACACCAACGGCGGCATGCTGCCCGGCGACGTCCGACGCGTGGTCACCGAGGTGCTGGAGGCCACCGGTGCGCGCCTGGGCATCCACGCCCAGGACGACACCGGCTGCGCCGTCGCCAACACCCTGGCGGCCGTGGACGCCGGAGCCACCCACGTGCAGTGCACCGCCAACGGCTACGGCGAGCGGGTGGGCAACGCCGACCTGTTCTCCGTGGTGGGCGCGCTCACCCTCAAGTACGGCCGCGAGGTGTTGCCCGAGGGCTGCCTCGGCGAGATGACCCGGGTGGCCACCACGATCGCCGAGATCGTCAACCTGGCCCCCGACACCCATCAGCCCTACGTGGGGGTTTCGGCCTTCGCGCACAAGGCGGGCCTGCACGCCTCGGCGATCAAGGTCGATCCCGACCTGTACCAGCACACCGACCCGGAGTTGGTCGGCAACCGGATGCGCATGCTCGTATCCGACATGGCCGGGCGCGCGTCGGTGGAGCTCAAGGCCCAGGAACTGGGGCTGGACCTGTCCGGTGATCGTGGCCTGTCCGGCCGGGTCGTGGAACGGGTCAAGGGCCTGGAACTGTCCGGGTACAGCTTCGAGGCGGCCGACGCCTCCCTGGAGCTGCTGCTGCGCGAGGAGATGGGCGAGCCCGTCCGCTACTTCGAGACCGAGTCCTGGCGGGTGCTGACCGAACGTCGCCCGGCCGCCGGATCGGGCCCGCTGTCCAGCGACTACGTGAGCCTGACCGAGGCCACCGTGAAGCTGCGGGTCAAGGGCGAGCGCGTGATCGCCACCGCTGAGGGCAACGGCCCCGTGAACGCCCTGGACCGTGCGCTGCGCGGCTCGATGGAGAACGCCTACACCGCGCTGGCAGGCCTGGAACTGACCGACTACAAGGTCCGCATCCTGGAGGGCGCCTCGGGCACCGACGCGATCACCCGGATCCTCATCACCTTCAGTGACGGAGCGGGGGAGTGGACGACGGTGGGGGTGGGCCCCAACGTCGTCGACGCCTCCTGGGTCGCGTTGGAGCAGGCCCTCACCTACGGCCTGCTGCGCCAGGGCTACCCGAGGGATTGACACTCGGTCGGGTGACGGAGAAGTCACGTTCTCCCGTCACCCGACCGCACCGTTGGACGCACGTCGCAGGTCACGGGCTTGAAACTTACTTACAGGTAATAAATACCTGTCCGAAGGGCCATAGCCACGGTGACCTGGACCACTCGATACTGCGAACTTTCAGTTGGTTCGCGATGGACGAGTGGTGATAGATGTCGAACGAAACCGTGGTGCGCCCCTCCGTTGGCGCACTGTTCGTCTTCCCGCGAAGCGCAGGTCATGCGCCACCTGAAGACTTCGGGACGTGTCCTCACCCACGATTCGCACACGGGGTGGGGGTAACGGCGTGACCACCGGTTCGGCGACCGACCGGCCGGCCGTGTCACCGCCATCCCCCAAGACCCGTAGGAAACGAGCCCGAGCCGGAAAGGACGCCTTGCTCGCCTGGGGCTTCCTCGGCCCCTCCGTGGCGATCTTCGCGCTCTTCCTCGTCTACCCGCTGGGCCGCACCGTCTATCTGTCGTTGCACGGCAACGACATCATCGGCAGACCCGACCGGTTCGTCGGCCTGAGTCACTTCGCCGAGATGGCCTCCGCCGAGTACGTCCAGGTGCTGATCACCACCGTGCTCTTCAGTGTCGGCGTGGTCGTGCCGGGAGTGGTCGGCGCGCTGATCATCGTCCTCCTGATGGAGGGGGTGATTCGTGGACAGAGGTTCCTGCGCGGAGCCTTCGCGGTGCCGTTCGCGTTCTCCGTGGCCAGCGCCTCGGTGATCTTCGCGGTCTTCTACAGCCCCGGCAACAGCGTGCTCAACGGCATCCTGTACCGCTTGGGCCTGGACCAGGTGCCCTGGCTGACCTCGCAGGAGATGGCCCTGTGGTCCATCGTCATCACCACCGTGTGGATGAACCTGGGCTACGGGGTGCTGGTGCTGGCCGCCGGTATCGGCTCCATCCCCAAGGAGGTCAACGAGGCCGCACGCATCGACGGCGCCACCGGGCCGAGGCTGGCCTGGGACGTCACCATCCCGATGCTCGGACCACAGCTCTTCTTCCTGATCGTCATCTCCACGATCAACGCGCTACAGAGCTTCGGCCAGATCCACATCCTCACCGGCGGAGGGCCGGTCGGCTCCACGACCACCCTCGTCTACTCCATCTTCCAGGACGCCTTCGCCTACGGCACCAGCGACTTCGGTCGGGCCAGCGCCCAGGCGCTCGTCCTGCTGTTGGTGGTCCTGGTGTGCACCGCGCTCCAGTTCGGTGTCATCGAGCGGAAGGTGCACTACTCATGACGACCGTCGAACGTGACACCGTGCCCGCCCGCGCCGGGTCGGGCCGTGTCGGACACCGGCACACGCCAGGGCACGTCGCGGGCCGGGTCCTGCTGTACCTGACGCTGGCCGTCTTCCTGATCCCGGTGATGTTCCCCGTCTACTACGTGTTCGCGGGCGCGCTCATGGGGTCGCAGGACCTGTCGGCCTTCCCACCAAGGCTGCTGCCCACCGGTGTGAACCTGGAGAACGTCCAGGGCGCCCTGGACGCGGTGCCGCTGCTACGTATGTACGGGAACTCGCTGGTCATGGCGGGCATCATCACGGTGAGCCAGCTGTCCACCTCCGCCCTGGCCGCGTACGCGTTCGTGTTCCTGCGCTTCCGCGGCAGCGCGGTCGTCTTCGCGCTGTTCCTGTCCACGCTGATGGTGCCGGCCGAGGCGACCTTCATCCCCAACTACCTGACCATCACCGGGTGGGGGATGGGCGACACCTACGCCGGCCTGGTCATGCCGTTCCTGGCCTACGCCTTCGGCACGTTCCTCCTACGCCAGAGCTTCAAGCAGTTCCCCCGCGAGCTGTTCGACGCCGCGCGCATCGACGGCATGGGCCACCTGCGGTTCCTGTGGACCATCCTGATGCCGCTGAGCAAGCCGGCCCTGACCGCCGTCGGCGTGTACGTGTTCATCACCAGCTGGAACATGTACTTCTGGCCGCTGATCATCACCCGCAGCACCGAGATGCAGACCCTACAGATCGGCCTCAACAGCCTCAAGGTGGGGGAGTACTCCAACCCCGGACTCCTCCTGGCCGGCGCCGCGCTGTCGGTCCTTCCCACACTCGCCCTCGTGATCTTCGGACAGCGCTTCATCGTCCGAGGGCTCACCGCGGGCGCGGTCAAGTAGGGCGCGAAACACCTAGTGGAGACGAGAGAGATGACAACCTTCCCCCGACGGCGAGGCGTCAAGGCCGCCGCCCTGCTCGCGAGCCTGGGCCTGCTGCTCAGCGCGTGTTCCGGAGATGGTGGTGGCGGTGGCTCCGACCTCACCGCACCCGGACCGGAGGTACTGGACGGACTCGACGAGGCGGTCCAGGTCGAGTTCTGGCACAGCATGGACGCCACCAACGGCCAGGTGCTCGACGAGCTCATCGCGGGCTTCAACGCCGAGAACGAGGACCGGGTCCAGGTCACCGGGTCCTTCCAAGGCGACTACGACACCGCGCTGGCCAACCACCGCGCCGCCATCCAGCAGGGCGACACCGCCGAACTCATCATGATCTACGACCTGGGCACCCAGTTCATGATCGACTCCGGGCAGACCGTGCCGGCCCAGTCCTTCCTCGACCAGGACGACTACGACACCTCCACGGTCGAGGACGCCCTCCTCAACTACTTCACCGTCGAGGGCGAGCTGCGGTCCTTCCCGTTCAACAACTCCACCCCGCTGATGTACGTCAACCGGGACGCGTTCGAGGAGGCGGGCCTGGACCCGGACTCCCCGCCCACCGACCTCGCCGAGATCCGTGCGGCCGCCGAGGAGCTCACCGTCACCGACGACGACGGCACCGTCGTCCAGTACGGCTTCGGCGCCGCGGTGTACGGGTGGTTCATCGAGCAGTTCATGGCGCGCGCCGCCGTGCCCTACTGCGACAACGCCAACGGTCGTGACGGTCGCGCCACCGAGGTGCTCTTCGACGATCCCAAGATCATCGAACTCGTCGAATGGTGGGACCAGATGATCGAGGACGACCTCGCCGTCCAGATCGGACGCAACACCGACGACGGCCAGGCCGCCTTCACCTCCGGCCGCGCCGCCATGACCCTGGAGTCCACCGGTTCCCTGGGCGGCTTCATCGAACAGTCCGACTTCGAGGTCGGTGCGGGCTACTTCCCGCTGGTCGGCGCGGACGACCCGGGCGGCTCGATCATCGGCGGCGCCTCCCTGTGGGTCAACGGTGAGGGGCACAGCCCGGAGGAGGTCCGCGGTTCCTGGGAGTTCGTGCAGTACCTGCTGACCCCCGAGGCCCAGTCGATCTGGCACGCGGGCACCGGTTACCTGGCGGTCGACACCGAGGGCTACGACGGCCCCGAGGCGCAGGAGCGCTCCGAGGAGTTCCCGCAGTTCTCCGTGGCCGCGAATCAGCTCGCCGAATCCGAGATCAACGAGAACACCGCCGGTTGCATGATGGGCGTGATGTCCGAGGCCCGCGTCGCCGCCGAAGAGGGCTGGGAGGCCGCACTGACCAGCGACGCGACCGCCGAGGAGGCCATGTCCGAGGCCGCCCGGGGCGTGGGCGGCACCATCGAGGAGTACAACCTGTCCGTGGAGGACTGATCGTCGATCGGGTCCACCCGGTACGAGGGGCGGGGCCGCGGCGCGACGTCGCGGCCCCGCCCGCGTGTGCGGGGACTTCCAACGGCACCGCCGAGCCCATCGAACACGGTCAGGATGCTCCGCGCCGGCGAAGCCACGCGAGGTGACCGCGAGGTCGTGCGAGGTCAGTCGGCGTCGGGGTCGACCCAACCGTTGGCCTCGCAGCCCTGCAACCCCAGGGTCTGCTGCTGCATCACGGGGGCCGGCTCGCCCTCGCCGGGGCAGTCGACGTGCCCATGGCCCAGGGTGTGGCCGACCTCGTGGTTGATCACGTAGACGCGGTAGGTCTCCAGGTCGTCCTCGAAGTCCTCCACGCCCGCGACCCAGCGGTTCTGGTTGATGATGGCGCGGTTGCCGTTGGCGCAGGAGACGAACCCGTTGGTGTTCAGCGGCGCGCACAGACGGTCCACGGTGTCGGGCGCGGCCAGCAGCACACGGATGTCGGCGTCGTCGCCGTCCACACGTTGCAGGGAGCGATCGCCCTCCTCGCCCCAGCTGCGGGGGTCGCCCAGGATCAGCTCGACGGCCTCGACGAAGTCCGAGTCATCGCCGGGCAGTCCCTTCTCGACCTCCACGGCGAAGGTGGTGAGCGGACCCTCGCCCATCTCTTCGCTCTCGCCCTTCATGACCCGGATGTCGCCATCGGCGGTGTCGACCTCGTCCTCGACCGAGCGCAGCAGCACCGGGGTCTCCTCCTCGGTGGGAGAAGCGCTCGGGTCGGGGGAGGCGTCGGGGGCCGCGTCCGTTGCGGCGCCCTCGGTCTCGGCGGGGGATCCGGCGGGGTGCCTGCGGCTGCCGTCCGGGTCGCCCTCACCGACGGGGCCCTCGGCGGAGGTCTCCTGAGTGGCGTCGGGCCCGTCATTCGGCTCGGGGACGCTCACCATCAACACCGCGGAGGCGCCGGAGACCAGACACACACCTATGGCCAACCCCATGGGGTTCCTGCGCCGGCGGTGCCGGGCACGGGTACCACGTGAACCCACGGTCCCTCCACCTCTCGACGGTCGTCGAACCCCAGCATGCCAGAGTCGCGGACCCACAAAGGGTAGGCCTTGCGGACACGATCGATACTCCCGCGCGGTTACGCTTCACTCGGACAGTGAGTCGAAGTGGGCTGCTTGGAGGATTCAGGTGCGTATCGCACGTTTCGCGTCCGGCGACGAGGTCGGTTTCGGTCTGGTCGAGACGGACACGGACAGTGGGGAGGACTTCGTCGCCCGACTGAGCGGCCACCCGTTGATGGGTGACATCAAGCTCACCGGTGAGCGCGCCAGGCTCACCGACGTACGACTGCTGTCACCGGTGTTGCCGACGAAGGTCGTGTGCATCGGCAAGAACTACGCCGAGCACGTCGAGGAGATGAAGGACGTCACGGGGGAGTCCACCGACGAACCGGTGGTGTTCCTCAAGCCGTCCACGGCCGTCACCGGCCCACAGGACGCGGTCTTCTACCCGGCGGCGTCGGAACGGGTGGACTTCGAGGGCGAGATGGCCATCGTCATCTCCCGCCCCTGCCGCGAGGTGCCGCGCGAGCGCGCCAAGGACGTCATCTTCGGGTACACGGTCGCCAACGACGTGACCGCCCGTGACCTACAGAAGAAGGACAAGCAGTGGACACGGGCCAAGGGGTTCGACTCCTTCTGTCCGATCGGCCCGTGGATCACCACCGGGCTGAGCATCGAAGAGGCCCAGGACCTGCGGGTCACCACCACCGTGGACGGTGAGACGCGTCAGGACGGACGTACATCACAGTTCATCCACGACATCGCGGGCATCATCTCCTACGTCAGCTCGTTCATGACCCTCCTCCCGGGTGACGTGATCCTGACCGGAACGCCCGCCGGTGTGGGCCCCGTCCAGGTCGGCCAGGAAGTGGCCGTCACGGTCGAGGGTCTGGGCACCATCAGCAACCGGGTGGTCGAACGGGACTGACCCCGAGCGAGCCGTGCGCGGGCCGGGTGCCCGCGCACGGGCCACCCGTCGGGGCCACGTGCCCCGACCGAGCGGAAGGTCCGACCTTGGCCCCCCGAAAACGCCGCATCCCGCCCTTCGCCCTCACCGGTGCCATCACCCTCGTCCTGGCCCTGGTGGGTTCGGGACTGTGGATCCTCGGCAGGAGCATGGGCGAACCCGAGCGGGACGCCGACGGCGACGGCCGCGCCCTGGTGCGGCTCATGCTCGCCGGGGACTCCATGACCCACGGCGCCGACGGGGACCGGACCTGGCGCTACCACCTGTGGAACCACCTGGAACCGCAGGTGGACGGGCTGGACTTCGTCGGCCCCTACAGCGCGCCCGCCACCCCCGAGCAGATCATCCCGCCGGAGATGATGGGGGCCGAGCCCACCGATCCGGTCGGGGGAGACCCCGAGGGTGTCGACTACCGCGACCCGGACTTCGACCAGGACCACAACGCCCGCTGGGGCCGCACCCTGGCCGACGCCGCCACCACCATCGGCGCCGACGTGGCCGAACACCGCCCCGACGTGTTGTGCGTGCTGATCGGTCTCAACGACCTGCTGCACCCGATCACCGCCGAGGAGATGGAGGCGAACATCCGCGCCTATGTTCGGGACGCCCGCGAGGCGAACCCGGACATCCACATCCTGTTCGCCGAGGCCCTGCCCATCACCATGGCCGACCAGGACCAAGGCTTCGCGCTGCGCCTGTACGCGTACAACAAGCTGGTCCGCAAGCTGACCCTGGAACTGTCGAGCGAACGTTCGCCGGTGGTGGGCTTCGACCTGGCCAAGGCCGAGTCCTGGGACGTGAAGGCCGACACCTACGACGGCACCCACCCCAACGACGGCGGTGAGATCAAGATCGCGGCCGGGTTCGCCGACGCCCTGTCGGAGAACTTCGGTCTGGGGACGGGCTACCCGAGGCCACTGCCCATCGCGCCTTAGGCGGTGTCTTGGCGGGGGTCCGGTAAAGCGCGATGCGGCAGATGGGCCACCGATACCCTGGGGTCCGTGACTGAGACTCCGATTCGTACCCGCTTCGCCCCGTCCCCGACGGGCATGTTCCACGTCGGTGGCGCTCGATCCGCGCTCTTCAACTGGGCTCTGGCCCAGCAACGGCCCGAGGGTCGCATGGTGCTGCGCATCGAGGACACCGACGCCGCACGCAACCGGCCCGAGTGGACCGAGGGCATCATCCGTGCGATGTCGTGGATCGGCATCGACGAGAGCGACCCGCACTTCGAGGGCCCCTACTTCCAGTCGGCCTACGTCGAAAAGCACCGCGAGACCGCGCAGGAGCTGTACCGCTCCGGCCGCGCCTACTACTGCGACTGCACCCGTGAGCAGGTGCAGGAGCGCCGCGACAACCCGAACCTGGGCTACGACGGTTTCTGCCGAGACCGTGGTCTGGAGGCCGGACCGGGTCGGGCGCTGCGCTTCCAGGTGCCGGCCGGTGGCCCCACCATCGTGCGCGACCAGATCCGCGGCGACGTGGAGTTCGACCACGCCGCCATCGAGGACTTCGTCATCGCCCGTGCCGACGGCTCCCCGCTTTTCGTGCTGGCCAACGTCCTGGACGACGTCGAGATGCGCATCACGCACGTCATCCGCGGTGAGGAGCACCTGTCCAACACCCCCAAGCAGCAATTGCTGTGGGAGGCGCTGGACCTGACCCCGCCGGTGTGGGCGCACCTGCCGGTCATCGTCAACGAGCAGCGCAAGAAGCTGTCCAAGCGCCGCGACAAGGTCGCCCTGGAGTCCTACCAGGAGGAGGGCTACCTGGCCGAGGCGATGGTCAACTACCTGATGCTGCTGGGCTGGGCGCCGGGTGAGGACCGCGAGATCATGCCGTGGTCGGAGATGATGCCGCTCTTCGCGATCCAGGACGTCAACAGCTCCAGCGCGTTCTTCGACGAGAAGAAGTTGCGCGCCTTCAACGGCGAGTACATTCGCGCGCTGTCGGTCGAGGACTTCATCGCGCGCTGCCGGCCGTGGCTGACCGGGGAGGACACCCCCTGGAACGCCGAGGACTACGACGCCGACGTCTTCGCCGCCGTCGCCCCGCTGGCGCAGAGCCGGGTCGCGCTGCTCAGCGAGATCGTCCCCAACGTGGACTTCCTGTTCCTGAAGGAGCCGGTGGAGGACGAGAAGAGCTGGAGGAAGGCGATGAAGCCGGGCGTGGGCAAGGAGATGGTGGAGGCCGCCCTGGCGCGCTTCGCCGACCCCGAGCTGCCCTGGACCGCCGACGACCTCAAGGTCGCCACCGAGGAGACCGGCGCCTCACTCGGGCTGAAGCTGGGCAAGGCTCAGGCCCCGGTACGCGTGGCCGTCACCGGTCGGACCGTGGGGCTGCCGCTGTTCGAGTCCCTGGAACTGCTGGGACGCGAGCGCGTCCAGGCACGTCTGGAGGCCGCGCTGGAGAAGCTGCGGACCGAGGAGAAGGACGCCCAGGAGGGCTGATGTCACGGGGTGGTGGGGCTGTGGGCCCCACCACCCCGTATTCGGTTCGCGAGCACTCTGAATGTCCGCTAGAGTTATCTACGTCGCCGAGGGGGACAGGGGCGCGAAAGCGGCCGGATCCCCTCAAAACATTGGCCTATGGTGTAATCGGCAGCACGACTGATTCTGGTTCAGTTAGTCTAGGTTCGAGTCCTGGTAGGCCAGCGAGTTCGATGTCTTCGCATCGGACGCACGGATCCTCGGATCCGAGAAGTGCGCCCCCGTCGTCTAGTGGCCTAGGACGCCGCCCTCTCAAGGCGGTAACGGCGGTTCGAATCCGCTCGGGGGTACCAACAGGAAGCGGCTTCCACGGTGTGGAAGCCTTCTTTCTGAGCCGATGTTCGCCATCGGTGTCCGGTTCGTGTGGTTATCATGGTTTCGATGATCCGCGCGGATCACGTCCGGCCCCCGTCGTCTAGTGGCCTAGGACGCCGCCCTCTCAAGGCGGTAACGGCGGTTCGAATCCGCTCGGGGGTACAAGAACTGAAGGTCTCACCCATTCGGGTGGGGCCTTTCGTCGTTTTCGGGGGTCGTTCGAGGGAGACGCCTTCCGGCGCGGTCAGGACGTGTCGAGGGCGACTCCCGGTTCGGGTGTCGCCCTCAGGGGATCGGGTCGACGGGGGCGGGTGGTCAGTGACCTCCCTCGTAGGTGTGCAGGGACTCGCTGATCTTCTCCGCGGCCGACACCACGGCCTGGGAGTGCATGCGTCCGGGCGAGCGGGTCAGGCGCTCTATCGGGCCGGACACCGAGACCGCGGCGATCACCCGTCCACCGGGGCCGGCGACGGGGGCCGACACCGAGGCCACGCCCTGCTCGCGTTCGGCGACGCTCTGGGCCCAACGGCGACGGCGTACCTGCGCAAGGCTCGCGGCGGTGAAGCGCGCGCCCACCAGGGAGCGACGGATGCGATCGGAGTCCTCCCAGGCGAGCAGCACCTGGGCGGCCGAACCCGCGTTCATGGGGAGTTCGCTGCCCACGGGCACGGTGTCGCGCAGACCACTGCTGCGCTCCGAGGCGGCCACGCACACACGAAGGTCGCCCTGTCGGCGGTAGAGCTGGGCGCTCTCCCCGGTGAGGTCGCGTAGCTGGACCAGGACCGGCGCGGCCACGGCGAGCAGACGGTCCTCTCCGGTGGCTATCGACAACTCACCCAGGCGTGGCCCGAGCACGAATCGACCCTGGCTGTCCCTGGTCACCATGCGGTGGCGTTCCAGGGCGACGGCGAGGCGGTGGGCGGTGGGGCGGGCCAGGCCGGTGATCTGGACCAGTTGCGCCAGCGACGCGGGCCCCGATTCCAGGGCGTCGAGGACGGACATCGTCTTGTCCAGGACACCGACACCGCTGGATGAGCTAGAGTTGTCCATGGCTTGATATTGCCGTCTCGATATATGGAATGCAAGTCGGGCCGACCATCCGCGCGAAGGGTCCGGGTACGTGCGAGGCACGGCGGGACCCAAGACCGAGAAGACACGAGAGAGGCGATCTCCCATGGCACGCACGATGGCCGAGAAGGTCTGGGAGGAGCACGTCGTTCGACGTGCCGAAGGCGAGCCGGACCTGCTCTACATCGACCTCCACCTCGTCCACGAGGTGACCAGCCCCCAGGCCTTCGAGGGCCTGCGTCTGGCCGGTCGCCCCGTTCGACGTCCCGACCTCACCATCGCCACCGAGGACCACAACGTCCCCACGATGGACCTCCTCGCGCCCATCGCCGACCCGGTCTCCCGCAAGCAGGTCGAGACGCTGCGCAAGAACTGCTCGGACTTCGGCGTGCGCCTGCACCCCATGGGCGACATCGACCAGGGCGTCGTCCACGTCGTCGGTCCCCAGCTCGGTCTCACCCAGCCCGGCATGACCGTGGTCTGCGGCGACAGCCACACCAGCACCCACGGCGCGTTCGGCGCGTTGGCCTTCGGCATCGGCACCAGCCAGGTCGAGCACGTCCTGGCCACCCAGACCCTGCCGATGCAGCCGTTCAAGACCATGGCCGTCACGGTCAACGGCAGGCTCCGGCCCGGGGTGACGTCCAAGGACATCATCCTCGCCGTCATCGCCAAGATCGGCACCGGCGGTGGCCAGGGCTACGTCATCGAGTACCGGGGCGAGGCCATCGAGGCCCTGTCCATGGAATCGCGCATGACGGTCTGCAACATGTCCATCGAGGCGGGCGCCCGCGCCGGCATGATCGCCCCGGACCAGACCACCTTCGACTACGTCAAGGGGCGGCCGCACGCCCCGCAGGGCGCCGACTTCGACGCCGCCGTCGAGCACTGGAAGAGCCTGCGCACCGATGAGGGCGCCGAGTTCGACGCCGAGGTGGTCCTGGACGCGGACGACCTCAGTCCGTTCGTCACCTGGGGCACCAACCCCGGGCAGGGCGTACCGCTGGACGCCGGTGTGCCCGAGCCGTCCTCCTTCGAGGACCCCTCCGCCCGCGCCGCCGCCGAGAAGGCCCTGGCCTACATGGACCTGAAGGCCGGCACGCCCATGCGCGAGGTCTCCGTCGACACGGTCTTCCTGGGCTCGTGCACCAACGGTCGCATCGAGGACCTGAGGGCCGCGGCCGAGGTCATCCGCGGCCGCAGGGTCGCGGACGGCGTGCGCATGCTGGTCGTGCCCGGCTCCATGCGGGTCAAGGAGCAGGCCAACGAGGAGGGCCTGGGCGAGGTCTTCAAGGAGGCCGGCGCCGAGTGGCGTGAGGCGGGCTGTTCGATGTGCCTGGGCATGAACCCGGACCAGCTCAAGCCCGGCGAGCGCAGTGCCTCCACGTCCAACCGCAACTTCGAGGGCCGCCAGGGCAGGGGCGGACGCACCCACCTGGTCTCGCCGCTGGTGGCGGCGGCCACCGCGGTCCGCGGAACCCTGTCCTCCCCGGCCGACCTGTAGTCGCCCCGACCCGTCAAGGAGAGTCCTCCCATGGAGAAGTTCGACGTCCACACCGGTCGGGCCGTGCCGTTGCGCGCGAGCAACGTCGACACCGACCAGATCATCCCCGCCGTCTACCTGAAGCGGGTCAGCCGCACCGGCTTCGAGGACGGCCTGTTCGCCGAGTGGCGCAAGTCCGACCCGGACTTCGTGCTCAACCGTCCCGAGTACGAGGGCGCGAGCGTGCTGGTGGCCGGCCCCGACTTCGGTACCGGTTCGTCCCGTGAGCACGCCGTGTGGGCCTTGCAGGACTACGGATTCAAGGCCGTGCTGTCCTCGCGCTTCGCCGACATCTTCCGTGGCAACTCGCTCAAGGGCGGTCTGCTCACGGTGCTGCTGCCCCAGGAGGTCATCGACCGGATCTGGGCGGCCGTGGAGGCCGACCCGACCACCGAGGTGACCGTCGACCTGGTGGAGCGTCGGGTCCGAGTGCCGGCCGCGGACGTGGTGGAGCCGTTCGAGTTGGACGACTACACCCGCTGGCGGCTGCTGGAGGGCCTGGACGACATCGCCCTGACGCTCCGTCACACCGACGACATCACGGTCTTCGAGGGCACCCGGCCGGACTGGAAGCCGGTCACGCTCTAGGCGGTGTTCTTCGGGGCCTCCGCCGGCGCCTCGGGGTGTTCGTGCGCCCACCGGCTCAGGAGCCTTCGACGCCTACGGTGTGATGGCTCGTTCCTCGCGATCCCACCTACGGCGCCTCCCCGGGTTCGTCGGAGGACGGGTCTCGACGGCGCCCGAACGGTGTACGACGGAGCTTGGTCGCGAGGGCCGGAAGCCCCTTCGAACCACGGGATCGAGGGTCGTTGTGACGCAGCGCACCCTCGATCCCGAATAATTTTACCTTTACTTGACGTGAGCATTCGCTTACCGACTTTGTGTCCTTAAGGCGGGAGGTCGGGGAGTCCGGAATCCGGTTATACGTAGGCTTTTGAGGCCTACAGAAGGGGGCAAAAAGGACGCGTTCCCCGTCCGGGTGCATCCGCCCCGGTAGTTGCGGAGCGTGACCCCGCAGGTCGGAAAGGCCCCGACACGCCTTGCCCACGGGCGTTTGTATTTGTGTAAGGGCCGCTGCTTCCCCTAATTTCGTGCGAGCAAGGGGGAACCGGAGGAACCTTATGAACAAGCGTGACCTGATCGACGCGATCTCCGACCGGCTCGGAGACAAGAAGACCGCGACCGAAGCGGTCAACGCTGTGCTTGAAACCATTCAGGCCACCGTGGCGTCGGGCGACAAGGTCGCCATCACGGGCTTCGGAGTGTTCGAGAAGTCCGAGCGCGCGGCGCGTACCGCTCGCAATCCCGCCACCGGCGCCACGATCAACGTCCCCGCGAGCTTCGTCCCGAAGTTCCGCGCCGGCGCTGACTTCAAGGCTCTGGTCAACGGCGACAAGAAGTAGTCCTCTCGCCCCGAGCGAGTGGAAGTACCCGCCCGGGTTCCCTCCATGGGAATCCGGGCGGAGTGCTGTCCGGGGTCGTTCGACACCGGTTCGGGGGTCCTCGTCGGGCCGGGCTCGGCGTCCGAACGCCCTGGGCGGCGCTCAGGCGCACCGAGAGCGCCTCAGGGGCTCTTCTGTGCCTCCCTGGTCGACACGCGCCCCACCAGGGTGCGTGTGCGCGGACCCAGGCCCAGGGAGGTCGCGGAGACCAGGTCCTCGGACGTGTCCACGTCACGGCGCACCGACTCCACGTTCGGCGGTGAGAGCTCGTGTGCCCCACCCGCCAGATGCCGGGCCCGGGAGGCTCCCTCGAAGGCGGGGGCGAACGGCCGGCCCGGTGCCGCGGCCAACAGGGTGGTCCCCACCCGGGGCGAGTCCGCGAGGAAAGACCGCTCGTGGTCGGCCGCGGCGGTGAGGACCCGCTCCAGCTCCACCGGTCGCAGCGCCGGCAGGTCCGCCGACAGCGCGCACACTCCGAGCCTGGGTTCCAGGGCACGTGCGGTGCGCGCCCCGTGCGCCAGGGCCGGGTTCAGACCGCCTCCCGGCTCCCCGGACACCACCACGGCGCCCAGGGCGGACAGGGCCGCGTCCGCGCGGGGGTCGTCGGTCACCACGAACAGCGTCCCCACCGAAGGACACCGGCGCGCGGCGGCCACCGTGTCGCAGGCGATCGCGAGCGCCAGCTCCTCACGCAGCCCCCCGGCGGCCCGGGCCAGTCGACTCTTGGCCAGACCGAGGTGCTTGACTGGGACGATCAGGGACCAGCGCACCCCGGGCAGGGCGGACCCGCCACGCTCTCCACAGCCGGTCACGGTTCCCCCGGAACTTGATACGGCGACGACACTGACGAGGGTAGATGTTCGGGGATCGGCGCGGCGCGGACACCCTAGAATGAGTCGGTTGTGTTGAAGTGAGGAGTCCCGTGGCCAAGCAACGAGAATCACGATGGGTCGTCTGGGTCGTGTCCCGGATCGTCCGTATCGTCCTCTGGATGATCACCAAGCCGGAGTGGCGGGGGACCGAGAACGTCCCCGAGCGGGGCGGTGCGATCATCGCGGCCAACCACCTGTCCGTGACCGACCCGCTGACGGTCGCCCACTTCCTCTACATCGGTGCCCGGCGCTGGCCCACCTTCACCATGAAGGACTCGGTCATGAGGATCCCGGTGGTCAACTCGGTCGCCAAGGCCACGGGGCAGATCCCGATCAAGCGCGGCAGCTCCGACGCGGTCAAGGCGCTGGGCGAGGCGGAGAAGGCGCTCACCCAGGACGGTTCCTCGGTGATCTTCTACCCCGAGGGCACCTGCACCCGTGATCCGAACCTGTGGCCGATGACCGCCAAGAACGGTGTGGCGCGCCTGGCGCTGACCACGGGCGTCCCGGTCGTCCCGGTGGCGCACTGGGGCGAGCAGAACATCCTGCCCTACGGCTCGAAGAAGCCCCGTCTCCTGCCACCGCGCAAGCGCATCCAGTTCAAGGCCGGCCCTCCGGTGGACCTGTCCGCCTACAGGGGCGAGCCGATCACGGCCACCGTCCTGGAGGGGGCCACCAAGGCGATCATGGCCGACATCACCGCCCTACAGGCGGAGATCCGTGGCGAGGAGCCGCCCGCGGTGCCCTTCGACTTCGCCAAGGCCCGCCGGGAACAGGCCGAGGCCAAGCGCGCCGAGCGTGCCCTGGAGGAACGGGACGCCGAGGTCGCGGGGAACGGGACCGGGCGGGCCGAGGCCGTCGAAGGCGACAACGGGAAGAACGACACGGGGGCATGACCGAGTACATGAGCGATGACAAGGTGAAGGTCGCGATTTTGGGCGGTGGCTCGTGGGGGACCACGTTCGCCAACGTCGTCGCCGACGCCGCCGATCTCGCCCGCAAGTCGGGACAGGAGGCCGCCGAGGTGGTCCTGTGGGCGCGCCGGGCCACGATCGTGGACGCGATCAACGAGGCCTCGGAGAACCCCGACTACCTCCCCGGGCTCATGCTCAACGCGGAGCTACGGGCGACCACCGACGTCAACGAGGCGCTGGAAGGCGCCTCCGTGGTGGTGCTGGCGGTGCCCTCCCAGTCGCTGCGGGCCAACCTCGCCGACCTGAAGGACGTCTTCCCCCGGAACGCCGTGGCCGTCAGCCTCATGAAGGGCGTCGAGCTGGGCAACCTCCTGCGGATGAGCCAGGTCATCGGCGAGGTCCTGGAGCTGCCCGAGGAACAGATCGCAGTGGTATCGGGTCCCAACCTGGCCAGGGAGATCGCCGAACGCCAGCCGGCCACCGCCGTGGTGGCCTGCCCGCACGAGCCCACGGCGGTGCGGTTGCAGTCGCTGTTCAAGTCGGCCTACTTCCGCCCCTACACCAGCACCGACCTGGTGGGCGTGGAGATCGGCGGCGCGATGAAGAACGTCATCGGGCTGGCCGTGGGCGTGGCGGAGGGCATGGGATTCGGTGACAACACCAAGGCCTCGCTCATCACCCGTGGTCTGGCCGAGACCACCCGCCTGGCGGTGACGCTCGGCGCCGACGAGCACACCCTGTCCGGCCTGGCCGGAATGGGCGACCTCGTCGCGACATGCTCCTCCCCGCTGTCGCGGAACCGGACCTTCGGTGAGAAACTAGGCGCCGGTAAGACCCTGGAACAGGTCGTCCAAGAGACCAAGCAGACGGCCGAAGGGGTCAAGTCGTCCGAGTCGATCCTCGAACTCGGGTGGGCCAACGGGGTCGACATGCCGATCACCGAGGCCGTCGTCAAGATGATGCACCACGACCTGAGTCCTGCCCGGGCGCTCGCGGAATTCATGTCCCGTAGCAGCAAGCCGGAGCGGTACGGGGTCTGAGAGCGAGCACGATGTCACACACACCTGGGTCCGGGAACGCGGGCGAGCACACCAGGGCGGTCTCCCTCCCGGAGTCCTCCGCCCCCGCCCAACGCCCGATGCGGATGCCGGTCCACCGCGCCACCACGTACGCGTTCGACACCTCGCAGGGGTTCGCCGACGTGCTGGAGGGCAGGACCGACGGCTACTCCTACGCGCGCATCGACGGCCCCACCTCGGACGCCTTCGCCGAGGCCGTCGCCGCGCTGGAGGGCGTGGGGGTCCCGGATCCGATCCTGGGCCAGGCGTTCGCCTCCGGCATGGCGGCGATCAGCACCGTGTTCCTGGCCCTGACCGAGGCGGGGGCGCACGTGGTGGCGTCCCGTTCGATCTACGGCAACACCTACTCGCTGCTGGACCGGATGATGCGCAGGTTCGGCGTGCGCACCGACTTCGTGGACATCACCGACCTGGACGCGGTGCGGGCGGCGATCACTCCGAACACGCGGATGGTGTTCACCGAGACGCTGTCCAACCCCACCATGATCGTCTCCGACCTGCCGGAGCTGGCGGGGATCTGCCGTTCGACGGGCGCCGCGCTGGTGGTGGACTCCACGTTCGCCTCCCCGGCGATCTGCCGTCCCCTGGAGTTCGGCGCGGACGTGGTGGTGCACTCGGCCACCAAGTACCTGGGTGGACACAGCGACACCACCGGTGGTGTGGCCGTGGCCTCGCCCTCGCTGATCGAGCGGATCCGCGCGGCCCGCGTCGACCTGGGCCCGTGCCTGGCCCCGGACGAGGCGTACCTGCTGCACCGCGGTCTGGAGACCCTGCCGCTGCGCGTGCGGCGCCAGTGCGAGACCGCCGCGGCGTTCGCCGCCGCGCTGGAGGACCACCCGGCCGTGGAACGGGTCGACCATCCGTCACTGGCCGCCCACCCCCAACACGACCTCGCGGACAAGCTGTTCGACGCGGGCCGTTACGGCGCCGTGGTCACCGTGCACCTCAAGGGCGGACGCGACGACGGCATGGCCTTCGTCGACCGTCTGCGGGTGGCCACGATCGCCGCGTCCCTGGGCGGCACCCACACCCTGGTCGGACATGTGGGCTCGACCTCGCACCGGTTGATGAGCGCGGCCGAACTGGCGGCCGCGGGCGTCTCACCGGGCGCGGTACGGTTCTCCATCGGTTTGGAGGATCCCCAGGACCTCATCGACGACGCCTTGACGGCGCTCGACGGGGGAAAGTGACACTCGGGACGAATTCCACTCGTTCCGGTTCCATCGTTAGGCGAGATAAGGTCTGTCAGCATGTCGTCCGAGCAGCGCAAGATTCGGGTCGCCGTCGTCTTCGGCGGTCGTAGTTCCGAGCACGAGATCTCCTGCGTCACCGCGGGCAGCGTCATGTCCGTCATCGACCCCGATCGCTACGAGATCGTCCCGGTCGGGATCACCCCCTCCGGAAACTGGGTCCTGACCTCGGGCGACCCCGAGGTACTGCGCATCGACGCGGTGACCAAGGCGCTGCCGTCGGTCTCCGAGGAGGGCGTCGAGCTGGCGCTGCCGTTCGACGGCCCGGGTCGGCTCATGACCGTCTCCCCGGACCAGGGCACGCAGCGTCTGGCCGAGGTCGACGTCGTGCTGCCGCTGCTGCACGGCCCCTTCGGCGAGGACGGCACCATCCAGGGCCTGTTCGAGATGATGGGCGTGCGCTACGCGGGCGCCGGGGTGTTCTCCAGCGCCGCCGCCATGGACAAGGTGTTCATGAAGGCGCTGCTGGTCGGCAACGGCATCCCCACCAGCCCGTTCGTCGCCATCACCGAACGCACCTGGCGCAACGAGCGCAAGAAGGTCTTGGACGACGTCGCCGAACTGGGCACGACGGTGTTCGTCAAGCCGGCCCGTGCCGGCAGTAGCGTCGGCATCACCCGGGTGCGGGACGCCTCCGACACCGACGCGGTGGTGGCCGCCGTCGAGGCCGCCCGCGAGCACGACCCCAAGGTGCTCGTCGAGGCCCAGGTCATCGGCCGGGAGATCGAGTGCGGGGTGCTGGAGTCCCAGGACGGCGGCGTTCCCGACGTGTCCTTCCCCGCCGAGGTGCACGTGGCCGACGGCTTCGACTTCTACGACTTCGAGGCCAAGTACCTGTCCACCTCCAGCCTGACCATCCCGGCGCAGATCCCGGAGGATGTCACGGCACGTCTGCGCCAGATGGCCGCCGACGTGTTCGAGGCCATGGGCTGCGAGGGCCTGGCCCGGGTGGACTTCTTCTACACCGAGGACGGCGAAGTCCTCGTCAACGAGCTCAACACCATGCCCGGCTTCACCCTGGCGTCGGCCTTCCCGAAGATGTGGGAGGCCACCGGCGTGGACTACGCGACCCTGGTGGAGCGCATGATCACCACCGCCCTGCGCCGCGACCCCGGTCTACGATAGAGCCCTTCCAGACGTTGTCCAAAGGCCCGGCCGTCCACGGTGGCGCCGGGCCTTCGGCGTGTGGTCTCCTCGAATTCGGGGGGCATCGAACTTCTCCCACTTCGCGCTGCCCACACGTCGCTTTCCCGGGGATCCTTCGAGGAAAGGCGTACGCTGGGAGGGTGATCTCGCTACGCTCGGAAACGTTCTGGATACCACGGGGAGTCACCTATGACGTGTGCTGTGCAGGAGCGGACGGAGAAGTCTGAGATGGACCTCCACGCACTGGCCGAAAGCATCGAACTCCCGGATGGTTACCGCACGGAGATCATCAACGGGAGCATCATCGTGTCGCCTACGCCCACGGTCAGGCATGCCGACATCCTCACCGAGGTACACGAGTCGCTC
>NZ_BCSH01000028.1 GCF_001570765.1 Nocardiopsis listeri NBRC 13360
CCTCTTCCTCCATCCACGTCATGGACTTCAGTAGGTTTATATGTCGATTACTCTCGTTGTCGTATTTTTCTTTCTGCTCGGGGTCTTTCTCGTAGAAAGCCAAATCCGCGTAAAGATACATCACTATTTTAATATATGATTTTGCCTTTTCCTTTAGGTCCAGGTATTCCATGATTTCCATGCCTTTAGGTGGGAAGGGAGAGCGTTTTCGGAAGGTCCGGCCGTGGTCCTTGTTCTCGCGGTTCATGGTGTTCTCCTCCTTGGGTGTCGAGTGGTGTTTTGAGTATATCTGTGTTCGTTCTGGGATTTCGACTCCGCACTGTCCGGGTTTCTTGGACGGGTTGGTTGGTTCGCCTTGATTCCCCTGATCATCGGCTTACCGATCTGGAGCGATGGGCGAGCCGTTCTCTTCGATGAGCCCATTCCGAAGCCTGCGCGGGGCCGGATGGGCCGACTCCGGTTCTTGCGTTCGGGGCCGTCGCGCGTTGACCGGAAACGGCCACGTTGAGGCGAGTTCGGTGTGCTCGGAGACCGCTAGCGTGACTGGATGTGAACGACCCCGAACCCCCTCATGACTACGCCTCCTGGATCAGGAACTACGCCGACCTTGTGGGCCGGGTGCTCGCCCGGGGCCCGGCGGCGGTGGCCGACGAACTGTTCGAACACGTCCCCGACACAGCCGCCCCCACCTCCGCCCCCGGGCGGCTTCGGCGGCTGCTGCTCACCAACGCCCACCTGTTCGCCCACACCCGGGACCGGACCGAGATCGCCTGCACGCTGCACGGTGCTTTGACCCGCGAACCACGGGTGGCCGCATGGCTGACCGGGGTGGATGAGGCCCTGCCACCGTTACGCCTGATCGAGCGTGGAGACGACGCCGCACCGATCGACGCACGGTTGCTGCGGGTGTTGACCGGTCACCGCGCCCCGGTGAACTCGGTGGCCTGGTCGCCGGAGGGGAACAGATTGGCCACGGTCGGCGCCTACGACGCCTCCGTACGGATCTGGGACACCCGAACCTGGCGACAGGAACAGTGCCTGAACATTCGGGGCGCGGCCCTGGACCAGGGGGTCTGGAGCCCTGATGGGAGCCGGCTCGCGATCCTGGGCGAGAGCGACCGCTTCCCCGACGTGGGGGAGTACGACGCCGACGATGTGGGGGCCGGCCGAGTCGAACACGTGAGCATGGTGCTCGTCTACGACACCACCACGTGGACGGAGATCGCCGCCACCCCCACCGCTCCGCGAACCGGATACGGAGACCGGCCGGTCATCGCCTGGGCCCCCGATTCCCGGATCCTGGCCATCGGTGAGGACATCGGTGTGCGCCTGTGGGCGGTGGGCGGCGGCGAACAACCCCCGTGGCTCCTGGTCGATGACAAGGTGCGTCGGATATCCGCGTTGCACTGGCACCCCGACGGCGCACTCGCGGCGGTGGCCCTGATCGAACAAGGTCCACGCGCGATTTCCGAACACCGTTTGCTGACCTGGCCCAGGCCCTATGCGGATCCGTTGTATCGGGTGTGGGCGTGGAGCGACCCGTACGGCGTGCGCTGGCACCCCGATGGCGAGCGTATTCGCCTTATCTTCCAGGAAGAACGGGTCCTGTGCGGCCCCGAGACCGAACGGCCCCCGTCTCGTTCTGAAGGTGCGCGAACCCGGAGTCGGGTAGGAGCGGTCCCTGCTTGGTCCTCTGACGGGCAGGCTCTGGCCACACTGGAATCGGAGCACCATGGGTGGGCTCACCTGACCCGGTGGGAGGTCGGGGACGACAGCGCGCTGTCGAAGAGGGCCCGGATCGCCTGCGCCCCGGAGGAGACCACGGATCTGGCCTGGCGACCTGGAGGCGACATGGTCGCCACCGCCGGCGAGTCGGGGGTGCGTCTGTGGTCGGTTCGCGGCGATGGACACCGGGATCGAGAACGGACCGGTCCCGGATTCAGGGACCCCGTGTGGAGCCCCGATGGTGCGCACGTGGCGGTGCGATCGATCCGGGAGGGACGATGGTACGTGGCGGAGGCGCACGATCCGCGCGTGGTCGAACCGGCCGGGGACCGGTGCCCCTTCCCCGACCACGACACCGAGGAGGTTCGGGAGCTGATCCGGGCCGCGCGTCACGAGGGAAAGGACTTCGACGTCTACGCGAGTATGTACGGTTTCCGCGCTCCTGAGGCGGTCAGCCCCGGACACGGGTTGTACGCCCTCGCGGGTGGGCTCGCTCCGGTTCGTGTCTTCGACCTTCTCAACGGCGGCAGTCGTCGACTGGGCGACTCCAAGCCGGAGGGGCGATGGATGCTGGTCCGCTTCTCACCCGATGCCGATCGACTCCTCACCGTTGAGCACCGCACCATCAGCCATGAGCGGGACGGTGACTGGGTGGAGGAGATCGTGCTGACCCTGTGGGACGTCACCACGGGAGAGCAGGTGGCCTGTGCACGTTCGCGAGGTGACCGCAGGAGCGAGGAGTGGACCGACTATCCGCGTGACGTGGTGGTGGGTCGCACCCATCTGGCCTGGTGCGGCAACCACGGCGTGATCGCCGTGCACGATGCCCACACCCTGGAACCCCTCAGTCGGATCAGGGTCACCGAGGACGTGAACGGCCTGGCGTTCTCTCCCGACGAAAGCGCCCTCGCCGTGACCGGTGACGCGGGAGTGCGCGTCATGGACCTGATCGATGGCGATGGTAAGGGCGCGCGTCGATAGTTCCCCGCCTCGGCTTCAGCAGGTCCCAACCGTCGAGGAAACCGGTGATCCGCTCGACGGTGTCCTTCGCCGGCTCCCCGGCCACGGCGTTGGTGCTGTGGGTCAGGACCAGGGAGCGTTGTCGACGATCTCGGGGAAGACCTGGTGGACCTGTTCGCCCGTCTGACGGTGGGCGGGCATCTCGGTGGGGCGATGCCCGCCGTGCGGGTCAGTACAGCTGGTTGGCGCCGCCGTCGGCCATCAGGGTCTGGCCGGTCATGTACTTGGCGTCGTCGGAGAGCAGGAACGCCACGATCGGGGCGACGTCGGTCTCCGGGTCGCCGAAGCGGCCGAGCGGCACCTTCGCGAGCGAGGCCTCGTACAGCTCCGGTGCGGACTCGCTCCAGGCCTTGACGCCCGCCGTCATCGCCATCGGGCACACGACGTTCACGCGGATGTTCTCCTTCGCCCACTCATTGGCGACCACGCGCGAGAGGCCGCGGATGGCCTCCTTGGCGGAGGCGTAGGCGGCCTGGGTGGGCTGACCGACGAGCGCGGCGCCCGAGCCGAAGTTCACGATCGAACCACCGGACTTCGCCAGGTGCGGGTGGGCCGCGAGCATGAAGTTGCGGGTGGCGATGAAGCCGGTCGAGAACGACAGGTCCCACTGCTCCGGGGTGAGGTCGGTGAAAGGCGCCTGGCGCGAGGCGTGCGCGTTGTTGACCAGGCCCGTCAGCCCGCCGAAGCGTTCGACGGCGGTGCGGACCGCGAGCTCGGCGGTCTCCTCCAGCCTTACGTCGGCCTGGATGAAGGCGATATCGGCGCCGAGCTCGGTTTCGAGTTCCGCTCCGGCCTGCCCGTCGACGTCGACCGCGACGACCTTGGCGCCGCGTCGGACGAGGACGCGCGAGATCGCACCACCGATGCCGGCGGCGCCTCCCGTGACGATGACGATCTGGTCTTGCAGCAGCATGACTGCTTCCCTCCTGCGTGCCGCGCGCTCGTACGCACCGGGTTCCATTCTTGGCCCGGTGGCGTGAACGCGGTGCACCTACGGGGCGCTCGGCGTGGCCGTCGAGTCCTGACATGCGACGTGAATCGGTTGATTCAGGACACCGAGTGCGATTCGGGTGCCAATGACGGACCGTACTAGGATCCGAGTCATGCCGCGTTCTCGTCCGACCCCCGAACACCTGTCTCCGGGGTACTTCGCGTTCGTCATGGGCACCGGGATCCTGTCGGTCGCGGCCGAACAGCGATCGTGGCAGGTCGCGTCCCTGGTGCTGCTCGGGTCGGCGGGGGCCGGCTACGTGCTCCTCGTCGTCTTGAACGTGTGGCGGGTCATCGCCTACCGGGAGGCCTTCACGCGCGACCTGCACGACTCGCGCAAGGCGTTCTTGATCTTCACCTTCGTCGCGGGCACCGGCGTTCTCGCGGCGGGCTTGGCCGCGCACGGTGAGCTCGTCGGGGCGACCGTCCTGTTGGCGATCGGCACCGCGAGCTGGTTGCTGCTCGGCTACACGGTGCCGTGGGCGGCGGTGCTCAGCCGCGACGAACGACCGGTGACCGACGCCGCCAACGGAACGTGGTTCATCTGGGTGGTGGCCGCCCAGTCCGTGGCCGTGGTCGCCGCGACGCTGGAGCCGCACTACGAGGACCTGGCGCGACACGGGCTCTCGGTGCTGGCGGTCTTCGCCTGGTCGATCGGTGTGGTGCTGTACGCCGCCGTCGCGATGTTCGTCGTCCTGCGGATCCTCCAGGCCCCACTGGATCCCCGCGACTTCGAACCGCCCTACTGGGTGTCGATGGGGGCCATCGCCATCAGCATCGTCGCCGGCTCGCGCATCATCGAGATGGAGAGCACGCCGATGGTCGACTCGGTCCGTGGCCTCATCGAGGGCGGGGCCGTGGTGCTGTGGGCCTTCGCGACGTGGCTGATCCCCGCGCTGATCGCGGTCGGCGTCTGGCGGCACTTCGTCAAACGGGTGCCACTGAGGTACACGCCGACCCTGTGGAGCATCGTCTTCCCGCTCGGCATGTACTCGGTGGCCTGCATGTACCTGGGGCGGGCCAACCGTCTGCCGCTGGTCGAGTGGATCGGCCAGGTGTGGATCTGGGTGGCCCTGGCGGCCTGGGCGGTCACGAGCGCGGCCATGGTCCGATCGTGGTTTCCCACCGCGTCCCGCCGGCCCGCCCCGACTCCCCATGCCTAGCCGCCGACGTTGAGTTGAGTACCCATCGCCGCGCAGAGGTAGATCGCGGCGATGATGCAGATCAGCCGTACCGTCTTGCCGTTGTCCTGAGCGCAGAACAGGATTCCGTTGATGGTGTGGATACAGATCACTGTGAGAAAGCCGAACATGGTCGGGCGACCCTCATAGTGAGTGAACGAAGCCGATGGGCTCGTGTCTTCGTCGGGCGGCAGGGCGCTTCCTTCTGGTTTAGAGTTAATAGTACTTGATCAACTTCATCATCATCGATGGGAACGTAGTGACTGGAGTGGGGCCCCGGTCTCGGTCACACGCCAGAAGTCCCAGCCGTTGCGGTTGGGGTTCGCCTCGGGCTTGAAGTGCTGGACGACGGCGATGGCTGCGCTGCTCGGCTTGCTGAAGACCTCACCGGACCAGGGCGCGGACGTGATGGTCAAGGTGGAGGAAGAAGGATCGTACAGGCCTTCGACCCGCTCCTTCTCGTAGATCTTGTGGACCGCCACGGTGTCATCCGATCGGGTCTCGGTCTTGGAAAGGTTGGACAGGAGGCGGGCCACCACTTCTCCCTTGCTGGTTCCGTCCCATGAGGCGAGCAGGCTCAATTGGCGGTCGGTCTCCGCCGACACGTTGATCTCAGGCATGCGGTCAGACTACCTTCAGTCTGCTGGGAATGCTACCGATTCAGTTTTTCCCCCTTGAGAGGGTTAATAGCGCTTCTCTCGTCTGCGGTTTCCTCCCCCGCCAAAACACGTGTGGGCAAGGTCCTCATGCCGTAGCGGCAACAGGAGAGTGGCCCCGTGTGGGATACCGAGTACCTGCCCCACACCGGGAGCGTGGGGAGTGGCTCGCTCATCCCGGAGCCGCCACCCCCTATCCCCGGAGGTTCCGTGCCGCGTATCCCTGAGCACAGCAAGCGATGCGAACGAGCCATCAGGCCCGTGTGCGTCTGTTCCTCCTGTGGAGGCAGCCGCCACGGTTGGCTCGGTCATCTTGAACGGGCTCGACTCGGGGATCCGGGTGTCAGGGAACTACGTGAACCCGCGAAGAAACTGTGGTCGGATCGATGCCGTCACTTCGACGAGAACGGTCGCCGGACACCGACCAAGTACCTGCGACAAGCCGGTGGCGCAGTGGCCAGGGCCGGCGCGGTCGCCTGGCTGTCGGCCCATCCGACCGGAATTCAACGTATCGAGGGTCTTGGTACCGCACTCAACGAGGAGGTCTTCGCCGATCGACTGTGGCGGTACGCCGAACAGGCAGCCGAAGGGGAACCCCCGAGCTTCAACGACTACGGCCGTGCGATCGCGGGCCATTTCTGGTGCGATCTATTCGCTGAGATCGCCGACGTCCTGGACCGGGGGGCCAAACTGCTCGCCAGGGTGCCCGAAGGGCTCAAGGAAGCGGTCTTGGAGCACGAGGATGCGAAGGAGTGGGGTCCGGTCCGCACCGAGCTGACGGGGGAGGCACTGAACCTGCTGTGGCAGTGCGCTCAGAAGGTGCTGGGGGCCGACCCGAAATCCGCAGCCCTGTACCTGCGCATCCTCGCGATCCTCATTTGCCCGGATCCCGGTGCCCACCCACGTGTCGCGCGAGGATGCCTTCGACCTCTGGCCGCCGACACCCTGCGCGAACATCTCGGAGTCGACATCAAGCCCGAATGGCTTTGGCCGGACCCGAGCTGATCATGGCTCCTACCCCTTACGAGCCACGGCGTCGAAGTCGTCCAGGGGGTGCGCGGAGCCGACATCGGCGGGCTTGGGGCACGCATGTGCGAAATCGTGCCCGAACAAGAAGTCTCCCTCACTAGCGTGATGGCATGGTGAAGAACACCTTGTCCCCCGAACATCAGGTGGACGCCGCCGGTGAAACATTGCTGGCCGCCGTGACCCCGCTCGGCCTGCCCGCTCATGTTCTCGACGAGCTGGGCCGATACCAGGAGGCAGTGGGGGAGATCCTCTTGGAGGAGGTGGGCGGAAACCGTCGAGGTTCCTCCGAACACCCGGAGCTGCGGGTCCGCGAACGGGGGTGAGCCCCCGCACCGGATAGGCGCGTGGCCGAGTGAACCGGGTGATCTTGCTACCAGTAGCGGTGAAAGCGCTTTCATCGCTACTGGTAGCAAGAAGCGTCACCCGGGGTGAGGAGGGCTGGCCCGGCGCGGGAGGTGTGGTGGGTGTAGTTTCCCACCAGCCTTGTCGGCGGGTGCCGGGGCTGTACGTGGGCCGGTGGATGTGCAATTCTTAGAATTGGGCACTCGTCCAAGGCGGTCGCCCAAATTCTGGACGGAGAGGGCTTATGACCACACAGCGCGCGCACCAGGTGCGGGAGAGCCTGCTCACCGCCGCCGCCGAGCTCATCGCCGAGCGGGGGTGGACCGGGGTGAGTACCCGGGTGCTGGCCGAGCGGGCCGGGGTGGGGCCCGGGCTGGTCCACTACCACTTCCCCTCATTGCGCGCCCTGCTCAACGAGGCCGCCCTGCGCACCATACGAGCCGTGGCCCGGGAGGGGGCCGCCCACCTGCCGGGCGCCACCGCCCGGGAGGGGCTCGACCTGCTGCTCGGTTCCCTGGACGCCTACTCGGGCGAGGACCCCACCTCGGTGCTCTTCACGGAGGCCTTCCTGGCCGCCGGGCGCGACGCGGAACTACGCGAGGCCCTCACCCGACTCCTGGCGGACTTTCGCACCCTGCTCACCGACTGGATGCGGGCCGGCGGGGTACCCGACCCCGACACCACCGCCCGTGTCCTGGCCGCGACCGTGGACGGGCTCATGCTGCACCGTCCCCTGGACCTCTCCCTGACCGCCGAGTCCGTCGTCCCCGTCCTGCGCAGGCTCCTGCGTGGAGCCTTGGAGGAGTAACGATGAGTACACCGCACACGCCCCGGCACGCACACGCACCGCACGCCGTCGTCGCCGGCGCCGGGATCGCCGGACTGGCCCTGGCCCACCGCCTGGCGCACCACGGTTGGCGGGTCACCGTGGCCGAACGCGCCCCGGGACCCCGTCCGCAGGGCTACATGATCGACTTCTTCGGTCCCGGCTACGACGCGGCCCGGATCATGGGGGTGCTGCCCCGGATCCGGGAACTGGGTCACGACTTCGACGAGGCCGTCCTGGTGGACGAACAGGGGCGGCGCCGGGCCTCGCTCGGCTTCCGTCGTTTCGCCCGGGCCATGGGCGGGTCCCTGGTCTCGATCATGCGCCCGGACCTGGAACTGGCCCTGCGCGAATCCCTTCCAGAAGGGGTGGAACTCGTCTACGGGGCCGCGCTGACCGGGGTCGAGGAGCACCCCGACGGGGTCCAGGCGCATCTGTCCGATGGCCGCGTCCTGGACGCCGACCTGCTCGCCGGGGCCGACGGAATCCACTCCACGGTGCGGGGCCTGGTCTTCGGCCCGCAGGAGGAGTACCTGCTCCACCTGGGCTTCCACACCGGCGCTTTTGTTTTCGAGGACGCCGAGCTGCACACCCGCCTGCGAGGACGCTTCCTGCTCACCGACAGCCTGGGCGCCCAGATGGGCTTCTACGGCCTGGCGGGGAACAGGGTGGCGGTCTTCGCCGTGCACCGCACCGAGGACACCACCCTGCCCGACGATCCACGGTGGGCTCTACGCGAGGCCTGCTCGGGCCTGGGGTGGTTGGTACCACGGGCACTGGAACGGTGTCCGGAGCCCGAACACGTCTACTACGACAACGTGGCCCAGTCGCGGATGGACACCTGGTCCAAGGGGCGGGTGGTGCTGCTGGGAGACGCGTGCCAGGCGGTGTCGTTGTTGGCCGGACAGGGCGCCTCGATGGGTGTGGGCGGGGCGTTCGTGCTCGCCGAGGAGCTGGCCCGAGCGGGAACGGTGCGCGAGGGGCTGGAGCGCTACGAGGCGCGGTGGCGTCCGGTGGTGGCCGAACGTCAGCGCGCGGCCCGCACCGGGACCTCCTGGTTCCTGCCCTCGTCCGCGATGCGACTCCGGTTGCGCCGCCTCGTGCTGGGGTTGGCCGCCCTGCCCGGTGTGGACCGCTGGGTGGCCTCGGCGATGTCGGGCAAGCCCAGCCGGGTGGTCGAGGATCTCGCCGCCACGCCCCTGGTCGAACCGGTCGGGGACGTGGGCGCGAGTGCGAAGGAGGGCCGGAGCGGGTTCGAAGCGCCCCGGCCGTGAAGCCGTGGACTCAGGTGTCGCAGTTGCGGCAGCGGCGTGTGGCCACCCGCTTGGTGTTGCCCTTCGTGGCCTGGGCGGGAGCGCTCTCGCCCAGGCGGCGCCACAGGAGCGGGTCGGGATCGTTGATCCAGCCCCACATCGGCGCTTCGATCTCGGATTCGGACTGATGCCCGCACCCTGGGCGGTGGGCGATGCCTCTCGGTGAGATGAGGATGGCGCCGCGAGGGAAACGGGCCTCCTTCGAGGTGGTCCCGGGCTCCTGCCCGGATCGGCCGCGGGCCTCGCTCACGAGTGAGCACGCGCAGCCGCCCCCGATGGGGAGTTCGCAGAAATCACAGCGTTCCATGGCTCGATCATGCCCTGTTCCCGTGACGAATGGGCCCCGCGCCGCCTCCCCAGGCCCGTTCATTGAGCGGAAGGTGGCAAGTATCTCCTCTTCAGAGGCGGTCCTGGCACCCATCCCGCGGTTCTCCATCGCGGGGCCGGCCACTTCAGTCGGCGGGACGCGGCTCCTCCGGGGTCGCGCAGGCACGCGCACAGGCGTCGATCGGCTGCTGGATGAGAGGCCCGTACAGGTCCAGCACCGCATCGCGGGAGACCTCGTCGGTGGGGAACAGCCCCAGGAGTCGGACCCCCTCGGCCAGACCGATCACCTGGCAGGCGACGGCGCTCGCGTGGCGGCGGTCGGGGGTGGTGTCCCCGATCAGGTCACCGAAGCGGGTCAGGAGCCGCTCCCGTACCTCCTCGCGGGTGCGGTCGGGGTCGGGTGACTCGCGCACGTGAGAGACGGCCACCAGCAGGGGGTCGCGCACGTCGTGTTCGCGCCGGGTGAGGATCTTCTGCACCAGCGCGCGCCCGAGTTCGGAGCGGGGCAGGTCGAGTTCGGCCAGCGGGATCTCGTTGGGCCCCAGCTCGTTGAACAGCTCGGCCTTGCTCCGGTAGTGCTTCATCACCAAGGAGGGTGAGACCCCCGCGGCGGTGGCGATGTCGCGGATGCTCACCTTCTGGTAGCCGTGTTCGGAGAAAAGGGCTCGCGCACTGTCGAGGATGGTGCTCCGACTGTCGTTTCTGCTCACGGTTCCACCTTCTCCTGGACCTCCTTGACAACCTCGCGTACCGGTGCGGGCCCGGTGATCACATCATCGCCCTTCTCGTCGCGCTCGCGAGCCGGGATGATGGCCCCGAACAGCACACTGGCCACGCACACCGCCAGGCCGAGCCCGTTGGCGGTGAACATGGCCTGGGCGGAGGGGAACACCGCGCCGTTCACGGTCACGGTCAGCGAGGCGAAGACCAACGCCACCACGGCGCTGCCGCTGGAGGTGCCCATGGAGCGGACCAGGGCGTTGACGCCGTTGGCCGAGGCGGTCTCGTTGCGGGGGGAGGACGCCATGACCAACGCCGGCATGGCCGCGAAGGCGATGGCGCTGCCGACGCTGACGAGCATGTTGCCCATCATGATCTCCCACACGGCGTCGTTGTTGAACATCCGCCACAGGTAGGTCACGCCCATCACCACGCCGCCGGTCAGCAGTACGGTCTTTCCGCCCCAGCGGTTGAGCATGCGGGCGGAGATCGGTGAGAAGACGAGCATCATCAGGCCGCCCGGCACCATCGCCAGTCCGGCGACGGCCACGGGCAGGGCCATTCCGTACCCGGTGTCGGCGGGGACCTGGAGTTCCTGGGTGGTGACCAGGCTGTTCAGGAACATCGCGAAGCCGACGAAGTACGAGGAGATGTTGGTGAACAGGACGGGTCGCCGGAAGGCGGTGCGCAGGTTCACCATGGGTTCGCGCATGCGCAGCTGGAGGGGGACCCAGATCGCCAGGCAGACGAGCGAGAGCACGGTCAGACCGATGACCTCGCCGCTGGTCCAGCCCCACGTCGCGCCCTTGGACAGGGGGAGCAGGAGGCCGACGAGGACGATGGTGAGCAGCAGCGCGCCGACGACGTCGAAGCGTCCGGGGGAACGCTCGGTGGACTCGTCGAGGGTCAGTGGGATGGCGATGAGGAAGACCGTGCCGACCAGCGCGGTGGCCCAGAACAGCGAGGTCCATCCGAACGCGCCGTAGAGCACACCGGACAGCGGTAGTCCCAGGGCTCCGCCGATGCCGAGGGTGGCGCTCATCAGGGCGATGCCCCCGGCGAGCTTCTCCCGGGGCAGCTGGTCGCGCATGATGCTCATGCCCACGGGGATGAGGGAGGCGCCGAACCCCTGCATGGCCCGGCCGACGAGCATCGCGGGGAAGTTCCCGCCGAGCGCCGCGATGAGCGAGCCGACGGTCATGACCCCCAGGGAGACCAGCAGCATTCTGCGCTTGCCGTACATGTCGGCCATGCGGGAGACGATCGGGGTGGCCACGGCCCCGGTGAGCAGGGTCGCGGTGACCAGCCATGACGCGTCGTCGGCGGATACGTCGAGGATCTCGGGCAGGTCGGGCAGCAGCGGGATGACGAGTGTCTGCTGCAGCGAGACGATCATGCCGCAGAAGGTGAGGATCCCCATGGTGGCCCATGAGGGCACACGCAGGACGGCCATACTCGGAGCTCCAAAGCGGTGAAGGGGTGCGGCGGGCGAGTGGAGGGCGGACGCACGAAAAAAAGGGGGTGAACGATTGTTCACCCCCTTGAGTGAACACCCGTTCACCCCCGTGGGTCAAACGACTCGCGCCCACTGGGACCAAGGTCACCGCCAAGGTCACCGTCCCCGTGCGGGCTCAGAACAGGGGTCGAAGGTGCGTGTGCGCCCAGGCCGCGAGCGTGGTCGGGGTCGTGGTGAGCACGTCGCGTTCCTGTTCGGGCACGAAGTCCTGGCGCAGTCCGGCCGCCATACCGACGACACCCTCGACCTGCCCGGCGCTCATGCCGACGGAGCGCAGCCCCACGCGTACGTCGTCGTCGGAGACCCGCTCGGCGCGTACCTGGCGCCCCAGGACCCGGCCGAGGATCCGTGCCACCCGCGAGAAACTCAGGTCCTCGGGGCCGTGTACCGCCTGCACCCCGCGTCCCGCCCCGCCGCCCGGCCGGTCACCGGGCCGGGCACCCGCCAGGAGCCTGGCCGCCGCGACGTCACCGATGTCACGGGGATCGACCCAGGGCATCGCGAAGTCGAGCGGCCACGGGGTGGGCAGGACACCCTCGCGCAGGGAGTCCGATTCCATGAGCAGGTTCGTGAAGAAGTAGCCGCAGCGCAGGTGCAGCACGTCGGCCCCGGTGGCGTCCAATGCCTGCTCGGTCCGGGCCAGTCCGTCGATCTCACCGGCCCCGTGCCGTTTCTCCGCGCCCACGCTGCTGAGGAACACGATGTACCCGATGCCGTTCTCCCCGACCGCGCGCGCCGCGTTGGCTCCCATGCGAGCGTGGCCGACGATCGGGTCGTCGTCGGGGGTGGGCGGGTCCACCCAGAAGAGGCGGTCCGCGCCCCGGGTCGCGCGCAGGACGGCGTCGGCGTCGCCCTGGTCCCCTCGTACCGTGTCCACCCGTTCTCGGGTGGCCGCGTCGAGCCGGTCGGGGTCGCGCAGCAGCAGGGTGGGACGGACCCCTGCCTGCAACAACAATCGGACGACCCGTGAGCCGACCTTGCCGGTGGGCGTGGTGACGACGATCTTTCCGTGTGCGTGTTCGTGTGCCATGGCCGGACGCTACAAGCGATGGAGGTCGACTTCCGGCCGCCACTCGGCACCGAATCCGTCCGCCACTCGGGGCCGAGGGACGGTGGGAATCGGGGCGGGAAGGCACGGCGCTTCCCGCCCCGCACGTCGGTTCAGGCCCGGCTGCGGGCCTTGTAGGCCGCGCGGCGGGCCGCCTTGGCGACCTTGCGGTCCGGGTGGAGTCGGCCCACCGCGTCCAGCACCGACAGCGTCTGGGGGTGGTCGCCCCGCCACACCTCGCCGGAGCTTTGGAACAGCAGCCGCGTGAAGGGCAGACCCTCGCCGGCGTCCTCGCTCCTCAACGCGCCGGCCAGGGCGGACTCTCCCGTGTGCAACAGGCCCGCCGCGGAGTCGATCGTGAACCAGAGCCCGTGCGAACCGATCACCTCCTCGACCTCCTCCGGTGGAAGGTCCGGGGCGCCGATCAGGGTGCTCGCCGCGAGGCCGGCCACGGCGGGACGATCGGAGGCGAGCAGTACGCGTACCGGGGGCAGGGCGGGGCCGCCGAGTGCACGCAGCACCTCGGAGGCGATGATGCGACGCACAGCCCCGTCCCCCGTGGGCTCGGCGCACGCCTCGGCGATCTCCGTCACCGCCTCCTGCGCAGTGCGAAGGGCGGCCCACGCCTTGATCTCCGCCACCCGAACCTCGCGGGGGAGCCGACGCAGCGCGTCCAGGAGTTCGACGGCCCCGGCCCGGGCCAGGCCGCCGAGCAGCGGCGCATCGACCCCTTCGGCCAGGAACATCCGCCGTACCCCGTACCGGCCGAGCGGGGTGAGCACGGCCGCGCAGACGATCTCCGAGTCCCGAGGGCCCGAAACCGACTCGTCCAGGGTCAGGGAGTAGATGGGGAGCAACCCCCTTTCCGGCGCGAACTCCGCTCGCGCTTCCCCGCCGGTGTGGTCGACCAGCCGGATACCACCGTTGGAGCCGATCCCGAGCGCGGTCTGGTACAGGGTCATGTGCGCCATCCGACGCGAATGGTCGATGAGTTCCGGGGACGCGCCGCTCAACTGGGCACCGGGTCGGGCCAGCTCCTCGATGATGGTCGAGGCCAAGGTCGACAGGGAGACCTCCGTGTCGTCGGGCTCCGCGTACAGGTCGTCCAACAGGTCCCGGATCAGACCCGAACCGAACCGGCCGACGTCGAACAGGTCCTCCGGGTCCGGGTCGCCGGTGATGGCCCGCTCGAACAGGGCGACCCACAGGTCCAGGGTTCGCCGGGGGGACGTCCCGTCCCGGACCTCGGGGCAGGCCCGGGCCCGCCCCGAGTCGACCTCGATCAGGCCCAGCGCCACCGCGGTGCGCCACAGCGCCAGGAACTCGGGCAGCTCCCGGGCGGCGCGCAGCCGCTTCAATTTCTCCGCGCGCTCGGCGGCCTGTTCCTTCGTGGCACCGGGCCACAGGTCCAGGTCGCTCACCAGCGCCCGGATGTCGTCCGGGCGGGGCACGCCCGTCCCCGTCAACTTGCGTTCGGCGGTGAACCAGTCGGCCAGCGCCAGCAGTTCGCGCAGTGGCCAGGTGTCCCGTGCGGCGAGCGCCAGTTCCTCCTCCGACGGTAGGGTCACCGGCCGTACCCGTGCCCGTTCCGTCGGCTCAGTGGTCTCCTGACGCACCAATGTAACTCCCCGTTGTCGAATCCTTACTTTCGGTGTCCATTTCTATCGGTCGGAGCACCGCCATGTGGGGCTTTCCGAACACAGGGGCGCGTCGTTCGGCCGCGACACACCTGATCGAGCCCGGGGCGAGGCCGGTGAACGACCGCGTGTGTTCCGGGTGGCGCCCCGGCGACCTGACAGGCGCCACCCACCCGTCCGCGACGAGGATCCGCTACGCGCCGAAGGGGCTCATGTCCCCGCGGCCCTCGGTGCGCCGATCCCCGGGTCGATCCGCACGGGCCCCGACTTGGCGGGCCGCACGTCGAAGTCGAAGATCGCGGTCGGAAGGTAGACCGTGGCGCACGCGTTCGGGATGTCCACCACGCTGGAGAAACGCCCCTCGATGGGTGCCGCGCCCAGGAGCAGGTAGGCCTGCTCGGGGCTGTAGCCGAACCTGGTCAGGTAGTCGATGGCGTTCAGGCAGGCGCGCTGGTAGGCGAGCTGGGAGTCCAGGTAACGCTGTTGGCCGTCCTCGGTGACCGAGATCCCGGAGAAGGCCAGCCATTCGGAGTACTGGGGCGGCGTCTTGCCGGGCATGAAGACGGCGTTCCCACCCACCCCGTACGTCTCCATGCCGCCCTTGATCAGGTCCAGGTGCAGGTCGATGTACCCGCTCATCTCGATGCCACCGCAGAAGGTGATCTCACCGTCGCCCTGGGAGAAGTGCAGGTCGCCGACGGAGAAGTTCGCCCCGGAGACGAAGACCGGGTAGAACACGCGTGTACCCCGGGTGAGGTTCTTGATGTCCTGGTTTCCGCCGTTCTCCCGGGGCGGGGCCGTCCTGGCCGCCTCCGCGGCCACCCGGTCGAACTCCGAGCCGCTCAGGCTCCCCAGGACCGCGTCCCGTGGTTCGGGCGGCAGCGCCAGGGGCGGCAGCCGGTCGGGGTCGGTCGCGATCAGATCGCCCTCCCTGCGGTTCCAGCGCGCGAGCATGTCCGGGGAAGGGGCGGTGGCCATCAACCCAGGGTGGGTGATGCCGGTGAACGACACCCCCGGGACGTGCCTGGAGGTGGCCACCTCGCCGTGGAAGTCCCACACCGCCTTGTAGGCGTCCGGGAAGCGGTCGACCAGGAACGATCCGCCGTTGCTCTTGGCGAAGATACCCGTGTAACCCCACCCCTGGCCGGCCAGCGGTCCGGAGTCCTCCTGCGGTAGCGGTCCCACGTCCAAGACGTCGACGATCAGCAGGTCGCCCGGTTCGGCGCCCTCGACCCCCACCGGACCGGACAGGGCGTGCACCTTGGACATCGGGGCGTCGCGGATGTCCTCGGCGGAGTCGTCGTTCTTGATCGCGCCGTCGAACCACTCGCGACAGTGCATGCGAAACGTCGACCCGGGGCGCACCCGAACGGCGGGCGGGATGTCGGGGTGGTACCTGTTGTGGCCGATGACCCGTTGGTCGGTGAACGGCTTGGACGAGTCGAGCGGAAACAGGAGTTCGGGCATGGTCGAGTCCCTTCCAGGCGGACGACCTCAGGGCTTGGGAAGTCGTCGGTGTGCCGGATCGTTCGTGAAGCGCGCTCCGGGCCGCCCTGCCCGGGGTGGTGGCGACCGCACCACGTCCGGGGCGTCCGCGCTGCGTTCGGCGCGTTCGTAGGTGCTCCTCACGGCTCCGCGGGAGCGGTTGAGCATCGGCGCGCCGAACACCCGACGTGCCGGCCGGTGACAGGTGGGACAGGGCAGGGTCGAGGGCGCGGTTCCCATCGCCGCCTCGATGTCGATGCCGCCGTGTTCCCCGCACTCGAACCGGTACTCGGCCAAGACGACCTCCTCGTCGGCGAATGTTCCGAAGATCCCGCTGATCGCGCGGCATGACCCACCCCGACGCGGTCGGGGTTGAGCGTGATGATGTTATTGCGGAGTGTAATCAAGGGTCGCCGACGTGGCCGGCAAGCGATGGCGTGTGTTCCGGGTGGCGCCTCGGGGACCCGCGAGGCGCCACCCCTTCGCGAGGAGGATCCGCTACGCGCCGAACCCGCGGATCCGGTGCTGCATGACCTTGTAGGGCCAGCCATGGTCGGTGTTCCACTGACTGACGCTCAGGTGCAGTTCGTCGGGGGTGGAACCGGGGATGATGTAGCCGCCGTAGAGCTGGGCCACGTGGGAGTCGTCCTCGTGACCCCACGCCCCGCCATGGACGAGAGTGCGTCGGTGGGCCGTGTGCAGGTTCGACGTGGGGGTGTCCATGATGATGCCGTCGATGCGATAGCCGCCCGCGTCGAACCAGGTCAAGACCCATTTTCCGGCCATCGGGCGCAGACACATCTCCCCGAACGCGCCGTCGAGGATCGGGGTGGGCGGGTTGCCCCAGCCCCACACGCCCTCGCGGTACCCCCAGGGCTCGTAGGCGGCCGGGTCGGCGATGGCCGCCGTGGGGACCCGGTGCATGATGATCGGCCGGCTGCGGTCGAAGGAGGTGGAGTAGACGTAGACGTATCCGTCGTCGCCCTCTGCCCAGGTGAGCAGCTGGAACAGGCCGTCGTGCAGGTGGGCGTCGAAGTGCGCGTCGGTGTGCGTCCAGGTCGCGCCGGAGTCGTCGGAGCGCCAGATCTCCGTCCACACCACGTTGCCCAGGCCGTTGTTGACCATGGCGTGCAGGTACATGGTGTCGCCGATGGTGATGACGTCGGAGGGCAGGACGGTGGTGAAGACCGGGTTGTCGTGGTCGTAGTGCCACAGTTGCACGGCGGCCTCACCCCCGACCGCGCCCGACCACTGGACACCGGCGTCGAGGTCGGTGGTCGTGGAGTACAGGGCGGTGGGGGAGCGCCACCAACCGCCGCCGACGGTGGCGCCCTCGAAGCTGTCGCCGAAGACGAAGAGCATCCGCCCGTCGGGGGTGCGGACCGGGATGCCCAGGTCGGTGGCCTCCATGCGAAAGCGCGTGGTCAGGCCGGGGCCGGTGAGGTCGCCGATCTTGGTGACCTCCAGGGCTTGGCGGGAGGAGGCGTCGTCGGCGCCGGCGGGGGAGCCCGTGCCGAGCAGAAGTCCGGACCCCAGGAGGGCGCCGGCGGAGGTGCGAAGGAACGTGGACCGGTCGATCTGCGGGGGACGAGGGGTGCGGGGGTCGATCATGGTCGCTCCTACGTGCGAGTGGTCGAACGGTCAGGATCGATAGCCGCGGATGTGGTGTCAACCAGAGGAAACGGGGCCGGTGGGGCGCCCGCGGAGCCGTCACGGACCGGTTCGCGCGCGAAACCCGACGGTGGCGCGCTGTTCGCGGGGGTCGGCAGGAGAAGTAGGAAACCAACATGATTTGCGGGCTCGTTGGTCGAAAATTAACTGATCCGTTATCCGAAGCCCCGGTGTGCTCGCCGCGTCCTCCTGTTTCACTGAGGCGGTGGCCACGAAGAGGTGGCCGGCCCCCGCACCCCAGGAGTCGTCTTGAGCCCGAACCCCCCGAACCGGCGCGCCCTCCTCAAGAGCGTCGGTGGACTCTCCCTCGGACTGGCCGTCACCTCCGGCGGCCTCTTCGCCTCGACCTCGGCGGCCCACGCCGAACCGGTCACCCGGAACCTGCCCGCCCCAGACCACGCCGGGCTGCGCCTCGTGGACCACAACGAGGACGACCCCCGCATGTGGTACTACCGCTTCGAGACCCCCGAGATCGGTTGGAACCCCGGCGTCAACGTCCTCGTACCGGACGGCTACCGCGACGACGGCCGCACCTACCCGGTCCTGTACCTGCTGCACGGCGGCGGCCCCGGATCGGATTTCATCAGCTGGGACCGCACCGGGATCCGCCAGATCTCCCAGGACAAGCAGATCATCATCGTGATGCCCGACGGTGGGCCCTGCGGGTGGTACTCCAACCCGGTCACCTCCAACGTGGGTCCTCGCAACTGGGAGACCTTCCACATGAACCAGGTCCTGCCCTGGGTCGACGCCAACTTCCGCACGCACGCCGAGTTCGACGGTCGCGCCGTGGCGGGTTTCTCGATGGGCGGCTTCGGAGCGCTCAAGTACGCGGCCAAGTACTACGGCCACTTCGCCTCGGTGAGCTCCTACTCGGGGCCGGCCAGCACACGTCGCGACCTCGGGGTGGTCACCCACTGGGCGAACTTCACCTCCGCGGCCTTCGAGCTCGGCGGCGGCATGGTCTACGGGGCGCCGTGGGACGAGGCCCGGGTCAGCGCCGACAACGCGATGGAGAACATCGAGCGTTACCGGGGCAAGCGCGTCTTCCTGGTCGCGGGGGACAGCCCCGAGCGCTTCGACCTGTTCGATCGGATGAACGAAGAGCAGGTGTTGGCCGGGCAGCGGGAGTTCCGTGCCGCCCTGGACGAGGCGGGCATCGCCTACGAGGCGCACGAGCCGGGCGGCGGTCACTTCGTCCGCCCCGACCTGGTGCGGCGCGACCTCGACGGCATGATCGAACGGCTTCGCTCGGCGGGGTAGAAAGGATCGCGCCGGTCGGGGCACGTCCGGTCGGGGACAGGGTCGCGACCCCGACCGGACGTGATCAGGCCCGCGCGCCCGGATCCTCGTCGGCTCCCCGGGCGGACGCCTCGGGGGTCTCATCGTCCTTGGTCCTGTCCTCGGCGGGGGCGGGGCCGTGGTCCTCCACGGCCAGGGACGGCAACAGCGGGTGCTCGGCGACCTCGTAGCGCCGGATGTAGGTGCCCAGGAACGCCTGAAGGCTCGCGCCGATCGGCAACGCGAGCAGCGCGCCCGGGGCGCCCAGCACGGCCACGCCCGCCAGGACCGAACCGAAGGCCACGGCGGGATGCATGTCCAGGGTCTTGGCGGTGATCCGCGGTTGCAGCAGGTAGTTCTCGAACTGCTGATAGACGATGACGAACACCAGCATCCACACCGCCGGCCACACGCCCTCGACCAGCGCCACCAACACCGGGACCGCGCCGCCGATGTAGGTGCCCACGGTCGGGATGAACTGGGACAGCACCCCGATCCACAGCGCCAGCGCGAAGGCGAAGGGCACGTCCAACATGATCAGCACCACGTAGTGCGCGGCACCGCAGATCAGCGCCAACAGCGCGCGGGAGTACAGGAAACCGCCGGTCTTGGCCACGGCGATCTCCCAGGCCCGCAGTACCTCGCGCTGGGTGCGCGGGGGCAGGACCGAACAGATCACCCGGCGAAAACGCGGGCCGTCCGAGCACAGGTAGAAGGTGAACAGCGCGACCGTCAGCGCGTTGAACATCAGCACCAGAAGGGTCGTTCCGGCTCCCCACACGTTGTTGGCGATGCCGGTGGCGTACTGCTCGATGAGTCCGCTGGCGCTGGAGACCTCGTTGAGCAGCGTGGTGGGGGAGTAGGAGGTGTCGAACGTGCTGTTGATCCACCGCAGGACGGCCCGGACCATCGACGGGACCTCGGAGATGAAGGCCAGGACCTGACCGATGAGCATGGACCCGAGCATGCTGAAGAACACGACGGCCACCACCAGCACCACCAGCATCACCGCCCCGGTCGCGGGGCCGCGCGGCCAGCGGCGCCGGTGCAGCCAGTTGACCGCCGGTTCCAGGGCCAAGGCCAGGAACAGGGAGATCAACAACAGCATGAAGAGGTTCTGTAGCTTGAGGAACAGCCACAGTCCGACACCGAAGGCCATGACGATCCACAGGGCCAGCAGCATGGCGCGGGGCAGCCACGGGGGCATGCCGCCACCGCGGTCGTGGCGCGGGGGCCGGGGTGGGGAGGGGCTGGTGGACACGCGGGGTCTTCCTCACTGTCGACTCGGTACGGCGGGACCCTTGCCGGACGGTGAGGGGAAACCGGCCCTGGAGCACGGGGACGCGCTCGGTGGTCCTTCGCCGACCTCGGCGCGGGGGCGCCGACGTCGTTCTTGGGCAGAACGAGGTCCACCGTATCGACCCCGAGGGCATGCGACGGGCCCGCCGACGCGCGGAAGGGGCGCGTGGGTGGTGAGGGGCGGGGCCGGGGAAGCGCGGATGGACGTCCGGGGGAGAGGGACGCGGGCGCCCTCCCCCGACGACGTCAAAGGTGCGGGGTCAGGAGGGTGAGCAGGTCCTGGTCGCCACGGTCGGTCAGGTGGGCCATGAGCTCGGGCGCTTCGGCGTCCTCGGGCAGACCGACGGCGTGGATCAGGGAGGACAGATCGTCGGTGACCGAACGCCCGGCCAGGTACAGGGCGGCGGCGAAGGGATCGTGGGGGACGGCGTTCGCCTTGTGGAGCCGACACAGCACCCGCCCCCCGGTGAGGGTGATGAAGGCGTGGTCGCCGACCTGGGCGTCCTCGAGTAGGAGCAGGGGACGGATCGAGTTCATCAACGGCTGGTTCTTCCATGCCGCTATGGAGGGGCGATCACCGATGCGCACCGGCAGGCGGCAGCCCGGACCCATCCCCACGCTCACGGCGAAACCGCTGGGGATCGGAAAGCCGGACCCGCGCAGGTGCTCGCCGTTGAGCTCCACCCGAAGCCACCACGCCCCTTCGATGTCGCGGAAGCAGCGCCGGGTCCGCTCGACCACCCGCCGGGGCCGGTAGGGGGTCCGTGCCGTCACCACACCCGGTAGGGCCACCCATCCGGGGCGGGGGCGGGTGAACTCGCTGCCGGCGGACATGGCGCGGATCGAGCTCTCGGTGATGTCGAACCAGTCGGTGATGCGTTCGACGAGCGTGCTCACGGGCATCTCACCGCCCGCCTCGACCAGTTGGCGGCGCATCGTCTCCTCCAGGCCGAGGTATTCCCTGCCACCCCAGGCACGGAGCCCGAACAGGCGTCGGTCCCGGCGCATGATGCGTTCGTCGCCGTGGATGCGTTCCCGGAAACCGGACTCGTTGAAGCCGGTGCCGACCCGTTCGAGGAGTTCGTCGAAGTGCAGGGGGCGTCCGGCGACGGTCAGCACGGCGAAGGCCTTGTCGGGGAGGTTGCGGCCCCAACGCACGAGGTGGCCGTCCATCACGCGCGCGTGCGGCAGCGCGGACAGCCACGCCAGGGCGTGCTCTTGGGGGACACCTCCTTCGAGGGGGACGCGTTCGGCCTCCTCCAAGGGGATCACGGTCCGCTCGGCCAGTTCCTCGGTGAGTTTTCGGACCAGGGCCGTGGCCCCCTCGGAGGTGATCCAGCCGTCGACGACCCGGTGGCCGGGCAGCAGCCTCAACAGAACCTCGCCCACGGGCAGGTCGAGGGAGGGCAGGACGTCGGGGTACTCGGGGGACAGGTCCCAGAAGGCGTCGAGCGGGGTGGCCACACCCAGCTTCCTCGACAGCTCAGGCAGGTGCGCGGAGGTGCGTGCGCCTCGTGCGCCCTTGAGCCGGGAGCGCACCTCCTGGCCGACCTGCTTGTGGATCTGCCGGATGCGTTCGCGGGTGACCCCGAAGCGTGAGCCGAGGGTGTCCAGGGTCTCGGAGTTCAGGGTGAGGACCCGGCGGCCGGCCACGGCGCGGCGTCGGGGGTCGGCGGTGGCGAACCACCCCTCGATCTCGGTGAAGAGGGGACCGGTACCGGGGCCGGTGGGAGGGGCCTCCCACGGCAGGTGGTCCAGCGCCGTCAGGTACAGGTCGTGCAGGTACTTGTGGGCGCCTTCGGGGTCGGGCCACTCGTGCGGGTGGGTGGCCAGGACGTCGGGGTGCTCACCGGTGAGGTAGAGCGCGGGCATGATCTCGCCCAGGGCGAGGTCCTGCCAGCGATCCAGGGTGAGGTGGGCCAGGCCGGTGGCCAGGTGGTCGGGACCGATCGCGTGCAGGGCCCGGGGCAGGGTCACCTGCCGCCACCAGTGTTTCTCGAAAAGGTCGGGATGCCCCAAGGCCTGCTGGAGGGATTCTTCGCAGGTGTCGTCGAGGGGCGGGACGAGATGGGCGAGGCGGATGCCGAGGGACCGGGACAAGGGCGACCTTTCCGTGGTCGGGGGATCGGGAGATGACGGTGAGTGAGGCGGGAACATCACACGTTCCTCCCACGCGCGCGTCACCCAGGACGGGGTTATGCGGGACACGCATAGCGGTTGCCGGGGCGCCGCCTTCGTTCCACGTAGGTGATTCGGTCCATGGACGACATGTTAAACGAGCGGTTCGGCGGCGTTCCCCCGGCCGTTTTCGGTCCGTCCGAAGCCGTCGAAAAGGCAGTGCACGCGATTCGGAGATCGCCGGATCCGGAATCATGAAAGAATTCCAGGAGTTCTCCGGCTCGGCCTTTCCCGAGGTCGCCAAGACGCGCCGACAGGGCGACACCACGCTCCCGGCGCCCGGTGACCGAGGCGGAGGGCCCACCCCGCACCCCCTCGTCCTCGGATCCACGGTCACCGGACGGGTCGCGCACCCCAGGGGGCCGCCCGGGGGCGCGCCGGGGACCGCCGTTCCTATCGGTACGATCCTCGGTGAACCGAGGACCTGGTCGGCCAGGGTGTGGGAGGAACGGAACGTTGTTGTACGCGGGCACCTTCACGATCGTCGCCCACGACCGGAGCACCGGCGCGTGCGGGGTGGCGATCAGCAGCCGGATGCCGGCGATCGGAGCGCTGACGGTGTTCGCGCACGCGGACTTCGGGGCCGTCGCCACACAGGCGCTCATCAACCCGCTGCTGGGTGTGGACGCCTTGGAACTGCTGGGTTCGATGCCCGCGGAGGAGGCGTTGGAGGGGGCGCTGGCCAAGGACCCCGATCCCGACTCGCGCCAAGTGGTCGTGGTGGACCGTCGGGGCCGCTCGGCCGCGCACACCGGCACCATGACCCACCCCTGGTGCGGTCATCGGACCGGGGAGGGCTTCGCGGTGGCGGGTAACATCCTGACCGGCGCGGACACCCTCGACGCGATGGCCGACGCCTGGTCGGCGAAGCCGGACCTCACCTTCGACGAACGGCTGCTCGGCGCCCTGGAGGCGGGCCAGGCCGCCGGAGGCGACCGCAGGGGCAGACAGAGCGCCGCCCTGTACGTGCACACGGGCGACCCCTACCCCTACCTGGACCTGCGGGTGGACGAACACCCCGACCCGGTCGCCGAACTGCGCAGGGTGCACGGAGTGGCCCGGCGGGAGTTGCTGCCGTTCGTGGCGGCCCTGCCCACCCGGGACAACCCCCACGGCTCCTTCGAGCGGCTCCACGAATGACCGGCCGGCGTGAGGTCGGCCACGTACCCGCGGCTTCTAGCCTGGTGGGATGACCGAACCTGCCTACTCGGCCCCGCTCCCGCCCCGGCTGGTGGCGGCCATCCTCGACATGGACCTGCCCCAGCACCTGCTCGACGACCTGGCCCAGAGCCCCGACCAGACGGGGGACATCCTCCTGGGCGCCGCGGCCGAACTGCGCGAGCGCCGCCCCGGCCTTGCCCGTCGGGTGCTCGACCTGCTGCGCGAACACGCCCCCGAACCCGACTACCGCCAGTACGCCACCCACATGCTGGCGGGTCTGCTCCGCTCCCAGGGCGCGGTGGCGGAGGCCGACGGGCTCATCGACGAACTGATGGACCCGGGGGTGTTGGGTCGGCCCATGGCGGCGGTGCTCGCCGACGAGTTCGCCGCGGACGGGGACCTGGACCGCGCCCTGTACTGCTACAACATCGCCTGCCGCAGCATCCTCGCAGAGCCGGTGGAACTGCTGGAGCGCATGGACCCCGTGGGCCTGTTGCCTTTGATGGGCCGCGCGCAGGTGCGTGAACGACTGGGGCTGCCCGCGGACGAACACGACCGCGCGGTGCGCGCGGTGGACCAGGCCCGGCCCTCCTTGGAAGAGGAGATGGGTCTGTTGGCGGAACCCGTCGAGGTCGACCCCGACGCCCGGGTGGTGCTCACCGGACGGGCCCGGGAACACTACGCGGGGGTCGAACGCGCGCTGCGCGAAGGTGGGAACGGGCAACGGATCGTTCTGGCCGATCAGGCGGAGATCGACGCCTACGCGGGCGAGCACGGACTCGATCCGGCGGCGGAGGAGACCCGGAACGCGTGGGCGCGCACCCTGCCCCAGGACCGCGCGGTCTCCTGGCCACCGGAGCGCAACCGGCCCTGCTGGTGCGGTTCGGGGCGTAAGTACAAGAAGTGCTGCGGGTCCCCGTCGGTGCGCTGACCGCTCGACGCCCCGGTACGCGCGGGACGGGTCGCTCCTGGTGAGCGGCGCGTCTCGCGGAGAGGGAGCGCCTGACCCACCCGCAGATCAGGGCGGCTTCGAAACCATCGGCCCGGGCAAAACCCGGGTATAGGTTCGCATGATTCGGGGGACTCGTGTATCAGCCGACTCGCCATCGGGTAGCGGAGCGTGTGCGACGCAACCGTAAGTCATGGGCCGTGGCCGTGCGTCATATCGATGCGCGGCGGCGACCCGTACCCGTGAGGGAGAGCCATGGCCAAGGAAACCAACCCGATCAAGGCCGCGGTCGACAAGGTCTCGCAGGCGGTCTCGGAGGAGAAGGACCCCGCCGCGGACATCCCCGGTCGACCCACCGATCAGCCTCCGCCCCTGGAGGAACCGACCGAACCGCGGGCGCCCCTACCGCCCAAACCCGACCAGGGCGCCCCCGGCTCCTACACGGCGACGGGCCGTCCGGTGGAGGGCCTGGCCGACTCGCGCTCCCAGGAGAGCGCCTACCTGACCAACGCCCAGGGCACACGGCTGCCCGACTCCGACCACTCGCTCAAGGCGGGTCGGCGTGGTCCGGTACTCCTGCAGGACCACCACCTGCGCGAGAAGATCATGCACTTCGACCACGAGCGCATCCCCGAACGCGTGGTGCACGCCCGTGGAGCCGGCGCCCACGGCGTGTTCAAGGGATACGGGACGGCCGGGAGCGTCACCAAGGCCGCCTTCCTACGCAAGGACGTGGAGACCCCGACGTTCACGCGGTTCTCCACGGTGGCCGGTTCCCGGGGTTCGATGGACACCGCACGCGACACCCGCGGGTTCGCCACCAAGTTCTACACCTCCGAGGGCGTCTACGACCTGGTCGCCAACAACATCCCGGTGTTCTTCATCCAGGACGCCATCAAGTTCCCCGACGTCGTCCACTCGGTCAAGCCGCACCCGGACCGGGAGATCCCCCAGGCCCAGAGCGCGCACGACACCTTCTGGGACTTCCTGTCCCTGCACACCGAGGCGATGCACCACACCATCTGGTTCATGGCCGACCGCGGCATCCCGCGCTCGTACCGGACCATGGAGGGCTTCGGCGTCCACACGTGGCGGTTGGTCAACGACGGTGGCGAGACCACCCTGGTCAAGTTCCACTGGAAGCCCAAGGCGGGTGTGCACTCCCTGGTCTGGGAAGAGGCGCAGATCGTCGCCGGCGCCGACCCCGATTTTCACCGCAGGGACCTGGCCGACGCGATCGAGGCGGGCGCCTACCCGGAGTGGGAGCTGGGCATCCAGACCTTCCCGGACACGCCCGACCAGACCTTCGAGGGCATCGACCTGCTGGACCCGACCAAGATCGTTCCCGAGGAACTGGCGCCGGTCCAGCCGATCGGCCTGCTCACACTGAACGCCAACCCGTCCAACTACTTCGCCGAGACCGAGCAGGTCGCCTTCCACCCGGGCCACCTGGTGCCCGGCATCGACGTCACCGACGACCCGCTGCTGGCCGGGCGCCTGTTCTCCTACCTGGACACCCAGCTCACCCGGCTGGGCGGGCCCAACTTCGCGCAGGTGCCGATCAACCGTACGCACGCGCCCGTCAACGACATGCTGCGCGACGGCATGCACCAGACGGCGGTGCACAAGGGGGTCGCCCCGTACAAGCCCAACAGCCTGGATGGAGGTTGCCCCTTCTTCGCCGGCGCCGAAGAGGGCGGATACGTCGAGGTCCCCGCGCGGGTGGAGGAATCCCGGCGAGTCCGAGAGGCACCGGAATCGTTCGCCGACCACTTCAGCCAGCCTCGCCTCTTCTGGTTGAGCCTGTCGTCGGTCGAGCGGGAGCACACCATCGCCGCGTTCACCTTCGAACTCGGCAAGTGCTACGAGGACGCGATCAAGGAACGCACTCTACGCGCGCTCGCCGAGGTCGACCCCTACCTGTGCGAACAGGTGGCCAACGGCCTCGGACTCCCGGCGCCCAAGACCACCCGGGAACTCGAATCGCCCGCGCCCAGTCCCGCGCTCTCGCAGCTGGGCGGCGCGTGGCCGACCAAGGGGCGGGTGATCGGCGTCATCGCCGACGATGGATCGGACCTGGACGCGGTCCGCGCTCTTCGGGCCGAGATCTTCGACGGTGGCATGGTGCCGCTGGTGGTCGGCCCCACCGGCGGGGCGCTCGGCGCGTCCGGCGATGACCCGATCACCGTGCAGCGCAGCTTCGCCACCGCGCGGTCCATCGAGTTCGACGCGCTGATCGTGGCGGGGCTCCCCGCCGCGGGGGACGACGCCAACCCCTCCCGTGACGGCAAGGCGTGGACCGGAGGCGCCGACGCCGCCGTCGATCCGCGGGTGTCGCTCATGCTCAACGAGGCCTACCGGCACGCCAAGGCGCTGGGCGCCCTGAGCGTGGCCCGGCCGGCGCTCGATGCGGCGGGGATTCCCGTCGAGGCGCTCGGTGTGGTCGTGGGCGACCAGGGTGGGACCATCCTGCGAGAGGTCGTCGACCTGCTCGGCCACCACCGGGTCTGGGAGCGGTTCCCCACCCACGCCTGACCGGGGGTGGACGCTGTGGCCCTCGTGGAGCGAACGCTCCACGAGGGCCGTCGTCTTGGTGGCCACATGTGGCAACGAACCCGGACGGAGCCTGGGGCATCGGGGGCGTCGATCACAGACGACTTAGGAGTAATTGTCGCAGGTGAATATGGTCGGATGTTCTTGATATGCGATGAATTCGGTATCGGGTTTCTTTGGGTGGTGAGTTCATAAAGCCCTGGTGTAAGAAAAAGAAATGGTGATCGCAAGGGTCTCGTGGCACGCTTCCTCTCGTCTCCTCAACGGGGGCGAGAGCAAAGGAGTACGTGCATGAGTGCACTTCGTGGAGCCGCCGTCGCCGCGGCTCTGGGATTGGCGGCCACGGGGATCCTGGTCGCGTCCCCGGCCCACGCGGCCGCGTACAACGACGCCTGCGGTGCGGGATACGGCGTCGTCAGGAAGATGGACATCGGTGATTCCGGCACCGCCTTCCTCACCTACAACGCCTCGAACGGCTACAACTGCGCCGTGACCGTGCGCAACTCCCCGGGTGATCCGATCGAGGTGGTGGTCGGCATCAAGCGCACCGCCGACGACCCCGCCGACGCGGTCCAGGACGCCGGTATGTACACCACCTACGCGGGCCCGGTCTACCTGCACGCACCGGCGACCTGCGTGGATTGGTTCGGCCACATCGGTGGCGACAACAACAACAGGAACCAAGACGCCTGTGGCTGACGCGTGAGAAGGAGAAGTCATGAGGAAGTTCGTCCGGCGTTCCCTCGCCGTCGCCGGGGCGGCCGTGTTCGCCACCACCGCGTTGTGGACCACCGCCTCGCCCGCGTCGGCCGCCACGTACAACGGCGCCTGTGGGGACGGTTACGCCGTCATCAACAGCTACGACCTGTCCTCGGACCGGGGCACCATCTTCTTGACCTACAACAACTCCAACGGCCACAACTGTGTGACCACCGTGCGCACGGTCGCCGGGACCACCACCCTGGTGGAAGCGATGGTCCGTGTGAGCGGTGGCTCCGACTGGGTCATCGACTCCGGCGACTACACGACCTACGCGGGCCCGGTCTACGTGGAGGCCGCGGGCAAGTGCATCGACTGGGGCGGCACGATCGGCACCGAGACCCGGACGTTCCCGAACCAGCACTGCGGCTGACCTCCGCACATGGATGAGGGGTGGGCCCGGACGGGCCCACCCCTCATCGTGTTCTCAGCCGCGCAGGCGGTCCAGTTCGGAGCGCAGCTCGTCGACGAGGGACAGTGCTCGCTCCAACCCCGTGTCCGTGCCCGTGTCCGTGCTTGTGTCCAGGGCCTGGGCACGGCTTCGGTCGGGACGGGTCAGGGACGGCCCCGGCGCGATGTTCACCTGCTCGGTGGATCCGGCCGCCTCGATGTCGAAGACCACCCGGTCCGACCGGTGCCAGCTCTCGAACCACTCCACCGGGGCGCCGGAGCGATCGAAGGTGCCGCCCTCCAGGAGCAGCAGCGGAGAGTTCTCGGGTACACCGAGCTCCCGGGCGATCCCCGGATCGGCGGGAACCGCCCGGACCTGGCGTCGACCACCGGAGGGCACCACGCCGAAACGCGACTCCATGAGCCGGTGCAAAGAGGAGTCGGTGAGCATCCGGGCGTCCAGTCCGGCGAAGCGATCCGCGGGCAGCCAGGTGCGCACGTAGGACAGGGGGTCCCCGTCCACGGAACGCACCCGCTCCAGGCGGAGCAGGGAACGCGTGCCCAGGTGTTCCTCGGCGGAGGGCACACCCGAACGCACCGGGTCGAGGGAGACCACCTTGGTGGAGAGGGTGAGTCCCTCGGCGGAGAACTGGTCGAACAGGCCGGTCACCCGTTGCACCAGGCGGTGGTGTTCGGCGCGTACCGCGGCGACCGCCGCACGACCGTGCGGGCGACGGACCACGCCCTCGTCCTCCAGGGTCGACAGAGCCTGACGCACGACGCTGCGCGAGACACCGAAGCGTTCGCGCAGGGCGGCCTCGCTGGGCAGGGTCTCCCCGGGGGCGATCGTATGGTCCTGGATCTGCGCGCGCAGCACGTCCGACACCTGGGAGTGCAGTGGGCGCGGGTCGGAGCGGTCGACAGGCATGACGGCCATTCTAGGCAGTGCGCGGGGGCCACCCGCTCGGCGAACGGGCGGCCCCCGGAAAGCGGGACACGGAGCGTGGCCCGGCCTCGGGATCAGGTCTCGGAGCGCGTGGCCCGCCAGACGTGGCCCCAACCCGGGGCGAGTTCGGCGGCCCGACGCAGTGCCAACACCAGGCTCGCCTCACGGGCGATCCCCTGCCCGGCGATGTCGAAGGCGGTGCCGTGGTCCACCGACACCCGCACCACGGGCAGCCCCGCGGTGATGTTGACCCCGTCATCGCCGTAGACCGCCTTGAACGGCGCGTGTCCCTGGTCGTGGTAGCAGACCGCCACCAGCTTCCACTTGCCGCGCACCGCTGCCGGGATGAGGGCGTCGGCGGGGATCGGTCCGTGCGCGTTGACGCCCTCGGCGCGGGCGAGCTCGATCGCCGGAGCGAGGACGTCGGCGTCCTCGTCACCGAACAGCCGGTTCTCGCCCGCGTGCGGGTTGAGTCCGGCCACGCCGATGGGTTCGTCCGGAGAACCCTGCGCGCGGGCGAAGGCGTTCATCAACCGCAGCACCTCGAGGGTGCGCTCGGGGGTGACGTCCTCGATGGCCCGTCGTAGCGACACGTGCGTGGTCAGGTGGAAGAAGGACAGCTCACCGGCGGACAGCACGAGGCTGTAGTCGCGCACCCCGAACTCGTGGGCGAGAAGTTCGGTGTGGCCCGGCCAGTTGTGCCCGCCCATGTGCATGGCGGCCTTGTTCAGCGGTGGGGTGACGATGCCCTCGACCAGGCCGCGCTTGGCCAGGTCGACCGCCTCGATCACGAACCGGGCGGCCCCGTCGCCGGCCTCGGCGCTCAGCTCGCCGGTCGGCACGTGCCCAAGGGAGGGGCCGGTCTGCACGATGTCGATCACCGAAGGGTCGTCGGCCGCGTCGGCTGGGGACTCGACCGGGTTGACGGCGGAGGGGTCGCCGCCCACCGCGGTGACGGCGTTGCGCAGCGCGTCGGCGTCACCGACGACCACCGGTCGGGAGTGCTCGCGGACCTCCGGGTGGTGCAGGAGGGCCTTGGCGGTGATCTCCGGACCGATGCCGGCGACGTCGCCGAGGGTGACCGCGAGGGTGGGGCGGTGACTCATGCGTGGGTGCCTTTCGTGTGGCGGACCGCGTCGGCGGCCTCGATGAGGACGTTGGGACTGCCGAAGCCCCCGGCCTTGGTGACGATGGAGTGCCCCTCATGAGGGCCTCCGGTGAGGGTGCCCAGCGGAATGCCGGGGGCCACCTCTCCGGTCAGGGTGATGGAACGTGCCCGCAGCGCCTCGGTGAGGGCCCGGGCGCCGTCGCCTCCGGTGACGACGAAACCGGACAGTGGGTGTCGCTCGGCCACGCGCGCCGCCAGTTCGCCGAACCGGCGTGCCACGAGAGCGGGGGACAGGCCACCGTCACGGTCGTCGGGCGCGACCAGCGCGGTGTGCGGGCAGGTGGGATCGAACCCGGCCACGACCTTGTCGGACCATGCCCGCCACGCCTGGTCGTCGCCCAGATCGAAGGTCGTGGGTTGCTCCACCCGGGTCCACTCGTCCACGACCAGCTCGTGCACCTGACCGCGTGCGGCCTGGTGCAGTGAGGTGACCACCACCAGTGCGGGTGCGGGCTCGCGGACCGGACGCCAGGACTCGGCGAGCCGTGTCGCCAGACCGGCCGAACCGACCGGGACGACCCGGTCGCCCAAGAGCGTGATGGCCGCGGCGATCCGGGCGAGGTCCTCGTCGCTTTCGGCGTCGACCACCGCGACCGGTCCGGCGGCGCGCAGCCGTTCGGCGTCCTGCTCGGGGTCGGTCCCGGTCAGGCGCACGTGCCGAGCCCCCAACAGTTCGGCGACGCGGCTCTCGGTCACCGGGGAGACGGGGTCGGTGCCCACGGCGGTGCGGTGCACCTCCACACCGTCCACCAACAGGACTCCGTCACGGACGATACGACCGTTGGCGGGGAACGCCGTGCAGACCACCGCGACCGAACCCGGGTGCCAGGCCGACAGGACGCCGTCGATCTCGGCCCGGATGGGGCCCCGAAGCGTGGAGTCCACCTTCTTGTAGAGCAGCCTCGTGCCGGCCTCGCGCAGGCGGCGGACCTCGGCGGAGGCCGTCGCCGCCGCCTGCGCCTCGGGCAGGGCCCGAGAGTCGGTGGTCACCGCGACGACGTCGGCGGTGGCGTCGGCCGCGGCCAACTGGAGTTCGGTGCGCCAACCGGCGCGCACGAACTGGACGGCGGTGTCGCCCGCGCCGGTGAGGTCGTCGGCGACCACGGCGATGTGCGGCGCGGATGGTGCGTCGTGAGCGGTGGCGCTCATGACCGGTCCCCCTTCGTGGCGGTGTCCGTGGGATTCTCGGCTCCGTCGAGTGCGGCTTGTTCGGCCCGTTCGGCCTCGGCGGGACGGGCGCCGGCGCGGCGCAGTGCCCAGGTGGTGACCAGCGGTGCGAGCAGGGCGGTCACCAGCACGCTCGCGGCGACCTGGGAGGTGGCGGTGCCGACGTAGGCGGCGAAGGACGGGTCTGCGGCGGCGACGATGGCCGGGGTGGCCACGGCGTTGCCCGAGGTGGTCCCGGCGGCGAACCCGATCCCGGACTCCCCACCGCGACGCAGCAGGAAGCGGTACCCGAGGTAGACCATCCCACCGGTGAACAGGACGATCACCACGCCCATGACGACGCCGCCGAGACCGCCGCGGACGACGTCGCCCAGGTCGATGCCGGTGCCCAGGGCGAAGGCGAAGAACGGGATGACGATGCCGGGCACGGGCTTGAGCACCTCGCGCCACTTGGCGTCCACGTTGCCGATCACCACGCCCAGCAGGAACGGCAGGATCGCGGCGAGCAGGGTCATGAAGGGGATCTGACCGAGCCCGGAGGCGCCGATGAACAGCAGCGCGAAGAACGGGCCGTCGTTGACCGCGCCGGCGATGTAGGCGCCGCGGTCCTTGGTGCGCCCGTACTGTCCGGTGATGGCCAGCCACAGGCCGCCGTTGGCGTTGGTGGCGGCCGCGATCATCGCCAGGATCGACACACCGAGGACACCCCCGGGGCCGGTGGCCATGGCCAGGGCGATGATGAGCAGGCCGGGCACGACACTCTTGCCCAGGATGACCACACCGGTGGTGGCCAGGACGGGACCGCTGGTACGGAGGGTGACCTGGGTGCCGGTCGCGAAGATCAGCAGGGCGATGAGCGGCATGGCGCTGTCCTTGAACAGCGCGGTGGTGAAGCTGCCGATGTCGAGCGCGCCCGGGGCGAAGGTGCCCAGGATCGATCCCAACACCAGCGGGACCAGCATGGTTCCGCCGGGGATCTTGTTCAGCCAGTGGTAGAGGGGAACCACCGACCCGTGGTCGTCACGCATGAGTGTCCGTTCGAAAGGGCCCCTCGGTCGGCATGTCTCAGGGCCGGGTCACGTATTGTCCGTACAGAGTGTACGTACAATTTTGTTCCGCGCCACCCCCGAATCACATCCGGGCACGCCCAAGAGAGCCCTCCGACGCTCGGATCCACGATGGGAAGGGCCTTTCGAAAAATGTGAATCAGGTGGATCCGCCCGTGCCCGGTCGCACCGCGCCCGGGCGGCCCGGTGCGGCGGCCGACGGATGGTGCCCCCCGACGCACCGCTCGGACGAAGACACCTTCACCCGGATCACGGTGACCGACCCAGGACGCCTACGACCTGGAACAGGCCGTGCGATGGGCCGCTGCGAGGCCATCGGGCTCAGAACCGGTCGTCCCCGACCGCACGGAAGGAGTAGGCGCTCCCCACGAAACGGCCGTGGACACCGTTGTACTCCGGTTCGGGGCCGGCGGACAGAATCGCGTACACCTCGCCGTCCTCACCGAGGAGAGCGCGCGCGAACACCTGGAAGGGACCATGCGCGTCGTGCTCGTAGCGGTAGGAGAGCACTCCGTCCGCTCCCTGTCCCTCTCCCGTGTTCCGCTCTTTCCGGTCGAACCCGGGGAGGGACTCCGCCTCGTTCTCCAACCGCTCCAGCGCCCGGCCGGGGGAGGCGACCTCGGGACCGAACGACCTGACCTGGATGAAGTTGCGTCGAGCGTTCGGGGTGAAGAAGACCTTGAAGACGCCGTCCTGGGACAACTCCTCCGCACGGCTCCAATCCTCGGGCACGTGCAGGAGGAAACCCTGGTCGTCCTCCCGAACGCTGTAACCGTCGGGGGCGGGACCCTCCTCGCCCTCACCTTCGTCCGCGTCCTGCGTGGGAGCGTCCTCGGGCGGGGAGGTCATGGGGTCCTCCACGTCGGGTTCGAAGGCCCCGCCGGAGACATCGCCGCCAACGCTCTGCCCCTCCTGGTCGTCCTTGTCGTCGGGGGAGTCATCCGCGGTGAGGATGCCGCCGGGCAGGACGAATATCGCGGTCAGCATCAGGGCGATCAAGAACCCCAGGACCGTGAACGATCGGATCGGATAGGCGGACACCGACCGAACGGAGACGGCTCCGCCCGAGGGCTCTGGGAAGGAGACCCAACGCTGCCGTTCGGCGTCCCAGCGAAGGTTCTTCGACATCGGCCCTTCCTCAAGTCAGTAGACGTCGCGCCATGTCCGCCAGCGTGACCGCGGAGGCCAGGGCGCCCAGAGCCGTGTTCCCCGGGGCCAACCGCTTCCACAGCCGGCGCAACAGCCCCTGGTCGGCGCTGCCGCTCTGGGTGATCGCGAGCTCGGCCTCGGCCAACTCGGCGTCGACCACGGTCACTTCGGAGGTGTCGGCGAGCAGGGGCAGTTGTCCGCGCAACAGCCTGATCTGCTCCAGGAGCTCTTGGAACCGCTCGTCCTCGGGCGTGATGTCGGTTCGCGCCGTGCTGTTCTCGCCGGTGGCGATGGACACGCCCTCGGCGTCGCCGCCGATGACCACCGAACCGGCGGAGTGGTCCCCGGTCGGAGCGGGAGCAGGACCGATCCGACGATCGGCTCGAGGCGGCGCCTCGTCTGGACCCGCCGGAACCGAGGTTCGGGCGTCGCTTCCGGTACCGGTGGAGAGAGCCCCACCACGCACCGATCCTCCGATGAAGACCGAGCCCGTGCCGGCCTGGTCGTTGTCGTCGTTGGTGCTCGTCATCCCTACTCCTGTTCCGTGTGCGGGGGAGCGCCGGCGGTGTCGGCCCGGGCTCCGCTTCCGGTGGCGATCGATCCGGCCATGGACCCGCCGACGAACACCCCGCCGCCACCGACGTTGACCACCTGCTGTTGGAATTCGTCGGTCATGTAGCCGGCCTCGGCGAGGGCCTGGTGGGTACCGGAGGTGATGCGATCTTGAATGGTGGTGATGTAGCGGTTGATGTCCATCTCCTGGAACATCGACCAGGACTCGCGCGCCCCCACCTCCCGGATGCTGACCCGGGGCCCCTCCAGGGGGAGGTGGGAGGTGGCACGCCACCATTCGCGTGTCCAGGAACGCAGGGCGTTGATCCCGGAGAACAAGGTGGCGACCGTCACCGCCGGCCCGGCCGCCAGAGTCGACATCCGTAGTCGGATCGATCGTTCGGTGAGGTCGTCCACCTGGTGAAAACTCGACCGCGGCGGGGCCAGGACGTAGGGCAGCACCTCCAGCACGAGCAGCTCGCCCTGGGTGTGCACGCGGAGGAAGACGGTGGTGACGACCTCCTCCTGCCAACCGCCCACTCGGATGCGCAGGAAGTGCCGTCGCTGTTCGGCGCCCTCCCCGGCGGCCTCCGCCAGGTGTGCGTGCACGTCGGTGTCCCGGTAGGGCAGGGTGGCTCGGCGCAGCCCCTCGGGCAGGTCGCCCGGCAGGAAGACGCACTCCCGCAGTTCCAGCTCGTTGAGCCGGTCCTGGCTGGTGCGTGTGGTGCGTTCGGTGAGTTCGGCCAGCCGGGGGATGATGAGGTCGAGCACCCGGCGGCCGTCGAGGCGTTCGGGGGCGGTCGCCTGGTCGGGCCGCGGCCTCAGTTCCAGGGTCAGGGACCAGGGTTTGTGCGGCACCCCGGCGCCCAGGAACGGCTCGTCCGCGTTGTACAGGGCCAGGGGGGAGAACTGCTCGGTATCGATCGCCGCCAGGATCCTCGCGCGTCGGGAGGCGAACGGCGTGTGGGAGGTGTCCGGTGGGAACCCGGTGAACCGGTCTCGGGACAGCTCCGTCCATAAAATCCTGGAGAGCATGATTCGGTGCCAGGCCCCCACCAGGAGCAGTAGCGCCGGAAGGGACAGGACCACCAGGCCCTCGACGATCGACCCCGTGACGAAGGTCGACAGGATCGTGTACGCCGAGAGGGCCATCAGGACCCAGGTGGACAGGGGCAGGACCCCGAAGCGGAACCTGGCGAATCGGCCGGTCGGTGGATTGCCCGAGCCGTCGACCACCAGGGTGGACCGGCCCTGTCCGTACGGGGATCGTCGGGCCAGGGAGAGCAGGCTCGCCATGGTGAAGAGCATCAGCGAGATCAGCAGGGCCCCGCCCGGACCCGGCCCGGGCTGGTTCTGGTCCAGGCTCAGGTCCAGGTTCGGGACCGGTGGACTCAGCGTGATGATCGTCAGGCCGCTCACCCAGATCAGCAGGATCAGGACGGCGCTTCCCAGATCCAGGTTCCGGGCCCGAAGGGCGTGTCCGAGGACGGTCGAGGCGTCGTAGCCCAGGGAGGGCGGAACCAATCGTTCGGGGTGCTCGACCAGTTCGGTGATGACGGTGTCCCGGAACGCGGGATCGAGGTAGGTGCCCGCGCTGAGCAACCGGGTGGCCTCACTGCGACGGTGCTGAGCGGTGTCGGCGGGAGGAAAGGGGGAGGAGGGTGCTTCCGGGGGAGGGGAGGCGTCATGGCCGGGGAGGGTCTGGTTCGGTGCTTCCATTCTTCCCTTCGTTCGGAGAAGGTTTCTTCCGCGGGAATGAACCAGGATTATAGAGCGCCGACCGGGGGATCGGACAGCGAACAGAGTAACTCTCTGGGGCGAAAAACGAAATATGTATGTTCCCCTTTTTGGGGGCCTTGAGTTGATTCGTGGTGTTCTTCGTCCGTCCTTGGGGTGTCGATGGTCCTGGTGAGCGCCCATGTGGGTGAAGTGGGTCTTCTTCGAGCGGAGGTGAGTGCGGGGCGCGTGTTCGATCAGGGGTGAAGGGAAACGCAACGGGGGAATCCCTTGGTGGCCGGGATGGGGCATCGCATATTCCATCCCGGCCACATGGTCGGATCACCTCAGTCGCGCAAACGGGAGAGAACGCCCGGAAGACCCCGGTCGTGGGCCACGGTCAGCCTGCGGGTGGCGCGGGTGACGGCCACGTACAGGTCGTTGGCGCCGCGTGGCCCGTCGAGCACCTCCTCGGGACGCACCACGATCACCGAGTCGAACTCGAGCCCCTTGGACTCGGTGGCCGACAGCACCACCACGGGTGCCGTCTCCTCGTGCCGACGCCGCTGGGGGCGGCCCGATCCGGGCAGGGCCTCGGCCACCTCGAGGAGGGAGGCATCGGAGGTGATGACGGCGACCCGTCCCTCCACGATCGCCTCGGTCTCCTCGGTCACCAGCGCGGGTAGCCCGGACAGGCCCTCGGTGAGCCGCACCGCCCGGGGCGGATCCCCGTCCTCGCGTACCGACTCGGGCACCGCCTGGTCCGGTGCGGCCACGCGCAGCACGTCGGCGGCGACCGCCATGATCGGCGCGGGCGTTCGGTAGTTGACCCGCAGCGTCTCCACGTGCACCTTGTCGCGTGCGTACGGTTCGAGCGCGGCGGTCCACGAGGAGGTGCCCGCGGCGCTGCCGGTCTGGGCCACGTCGCCCACCACCGTCAACGAACGGGTGGGGACCCGCCGCATGATCGACCGCCAGGCCATGGGCGACAACTCCTGGGCCTCGTCGACGATGACGTGTCCGTAGGTCCAGGACCGGTCCGCCCCGGCCCGGTCCGCGGTGGTGGCCTGCGGTCCCGAGGCCCGGTGGCGGTCGGCCAGGGACGCGGCGTTCAGCCCCATGAGTTCCTGTTCGGCCAGACCGGTGAACTCCAGTACCCCTTGGGCGTAGTGTTCGGCCTCGACGCGTTCGGCCTCCTGTCGCCGCTGCCGAGCGCGTTCGGCGCTGTCGTCGTGGCCCAGGAGTTCGGCGGCCTCGTCCAGTAGGGGGACATCCTCCACGGTCCACGGGGAACCGGTCGGTCGGGTCAGCGCCGTGACCTGCGAAACCTCGGCGGCGCTCGCCAGCCGGGCCAGGGCCTCGGGGTCGGCGAACACCTCGCCGAGCAGCCGCCGCGGGGTCAGGTCCGGCCACAGGGCGTCCAGCGCCCACCGGACGGGGTCCTCCTGCCAGAGGCGTTCGCCGATGTGGGGCAGGTCCTCCTCGACCACGGGGCGGCCCAACAGGGTCGCCTCCGCGCGGGCGAGTTCGGTGAGCAGGGTGGTGACCACGTACTTGCGGGCCACGTTGTGCGGTAGCCGCAGACCCCGGGCGGTGGTCAGGACGTGCTCGCACACCGGCCCGGGGACCACGAGGTCGCCGGCGTCGGTCTTCACCCGCAGGTCCGCCTCACCGAAGGCCCGCGACGGGGTGCGCTGTCGGTCGTCGATCGCGGCGCGCACGAAGTCCGCCATGGCCACGGACCCCTTGATCGCGGCGACGTCGTGTTCCTCGCGCGCGGTGGCCTCCACCCCGGGCAGGAGCTCGCCCACGGTGCGCATCACCACGTCGGTCTCGCCCAGGGAGGGCAGCACGTCGCCGATGTAGCGCAGGAACGCCGGATTGGGGCCCACCACCAGCACGCCGCGCCGTTCCAGGACCGTGCGATGGGTGTAGAGCAGGTAGGCGGCCCGGTGCAGGGCCGCCACGGTCTTTCCGGTGCCCGGCCCGCCCTGGACCACCAACACCCCGGACAGGGCGGAGCGGATGACCCGGTCCTGTTCGGCCTGGATGGTGGCGACGATGTCGCCCATCCGACCGGTCCGGCCGCGGTCGAGCGAGGCCAACAGCGCGGCCTCGCCGACCAGTTGCCGCCGGTCGCCTTCGCCGAGGCCGTCGGGGTCGAACACCTCGTCGTCCAGACCGATCACCGTGCGGCGGCGAATCCGCAGGTGGCGGCGGCGGGTGATCCCCTCGGGCGCGCCCGGGGTGGCGGCGTAGAAGGGACGGGCGGCCGGGGCGCGCCAGTCCACGAGGATGGTCTCGTACTCGCCGTCGCGCAGGCCGATCCGGCCCACGTACCGGGCCTCGGTGTCCCCATCGGGGTGGGCGAGATCGATGCGACCGAAGCACAGACCCTCCTCCACCGCGTTCAACTGCGCGCCGCGCAGGGCCTGTTCCTGGGCGCGCGTCTCCCGTTCCACGATCGCGGCGAAACCGGAGCGGTCCTCCTGGAGATGGACGGCGGCCAACCGCTCGCCGGCCCGGGCCCGCAGCACGTCCAGGCGCTCGTACATCGTGGTGACGCGTTCCTGTTCGGTGGCGATCGCCGCGGCCTCCGTCGCCGTGACGGAAGGACCATCTTGACGGTCTTTGTTCAAGCTGCTATCCTTGCGGTGAGAAGTTAGCGAATAGCTTTACTTAGGCGAATGGGTGGAGAACTCTAGCAGAGGTACTCCACCATCGGCCACTCCTTCGCGCGCCACCCTCACCCGACGCGGGCGAGGGTTTTTTCGTGTCCGCGTCCCACCGGCTCGCCACAGCCGCTACACTCGGCCCCATGCGAACCGAACCGATCAACGGACAGTGGTGGCGCCGCACCTAGGCGGCGCACCGATCAGTTCGCGTTCCACGAACAGCGACCGCCCGGACCGGCGGTCGTTTTCTGCTTTCGAGGCGACCCCGGCCGGTGATGACCACCCGACCGTAGAGCGCCCCGAAGGACCGGCCGTGAAGCCCAGTGACGCCCAGAACAGCACTTACAGCACCCCCGCCGGAGTGAGGGTCCACCGCAGCGCCACCCCGTGCGACCCCGAGATCCTCACCGAACTCGTCAGCTCCGTCGAGTTCCGTCGAGGCGGTGTGCTCTCCTCGGGAATGGAGTATCCCGGCCGCTACGACCGCTGGCACCTGGGCTACGTCGACCCCTGCCTGGAGGTCGCCACCCGAGGGCGAGGGGTCACCGCCACCGCCCTCAACGAGCGGGGCCGTGTCCTGCTCCCCGTCGTGGACCAGGCGCTGCGCACCGCCGGAGAGGTCGTGGCCGCCGGCCCCGATCAGGTCACCGTGACCGTGCCCGAATCCGACCCGGGTGAGTTCTTCACCGAGGAGGAACGAAGCCGCCGGCCCAGCGTCTTCACCGCCGTGCGCGCCCTCCTGGACGCCCTGCGCAGCCCCGAGGACACCAACCTCGGCCTCTACGGCGCCTTCGGCTACGACCTCGCCTTCCAGTTCGAACACATCGAACGGCACATCGACCGCGACCCCGGCGACCGCGACCTGGTCCTGCACCTGCCCGACGCCATCGTGGTCCGCGACCGCAAGCGCGAGACCTGCGTGCGCTACACCTACGAGTTCACCGTCCCGGCCCAGGGGGATCGGCCCGAGGCCACCACCGAGGGTCTGCCCCGGACCACCGAACCCACCCCGCCGGTGGTGGCCACCGAGGTGCCCGCCGGACCCGAACCCGGCTCCTACGCCGAGATCGTGGCCCAGGCCAAGAAGCGCTTCCGTCGCGGCGACCTGTTCGAGGTGGTGCCCGGCCACCGGACCTACGCCCGCTGCTCCTCCCCGGCCCGCTTCTACGAGAACCTGCGCGAGCGCAACCCCGCCCCCTACGAGTTCTTCTTCAACCTGGGCGAGGGCGAGTACCTGGTGGGCGCCTCCCCGGAGATGTTCGTACGGGTCAGCGGCGAACCCGGAACCGGTCAGAGGGTGGAGACCTGCCCCATCTCCGGCACCATCCGACGTGGCGATGACGCCCTGGGCGACGCCGAGAACATCCAGGAACTGCTCTCCTCGGTCAAGGAGAAGTCCGAGCTGACCATGTGCACCGACGTGGACCGCAACGACAAGTCACGGGTGTGCGAGCCGGGCAGCGTCAAGGTGATCGGCCGGCGGCAGATCGAGATGTACTCGCGCCTGATCCACACCGTCGACCACATCGAGGGCACCCTGCGCCGGGAGTTCGACGCGCTGGACGCCTTCCTCACCCACATGTGGGCGGTCACCGTCACCGGCGCGCCCAAGACCTGGGCGATGCGTTTCATCGAACAGCACGAGACCAGTCCTCGCCGCTGGTACGGCGGGGCCGTCGGCGTGCTCAACTTCGACGGTTCGATGAACACCGGACTCACCTTGCGCACCGCCCACATCCGCGACGGGGTGGCCGCTGTGCGGGTCGGCGCGACCCTGCTGTACGACTCCGACCCCGAGGCCGAGGAGAAGGAGACCTTCCTCAAGGCCCGCGCCCTGATGGAGACCCTCGCCCAGGGCGAGGAGGAGGACGCCAGGGACTCCCGGCCCCCGACGGTCGTCGAGGAATCCGAGCCCGCTCCGCTGCCGGGCGCCGGCATGCGCGTGCTGCTGGTCGACCACGAGGACTCCTTCGTCAACACCCTGGCCGACTACGTGCGCCGCCACGGCGCCGAGGTCACCACCCTCCGCTACGGGTTCGACCACGCCCTGCTGGACCGCCTGGCCCCCGACCTGGTCGTCCTCTCGCCCGGGCCCGGGCTGCCCGAGGACTTCGCGATGAACGACCTGCTCGACGCCCTGACCGCGCGAGGGCTGCCCGTGTTCGGCGTGTGCCTGGGTCTCCAAGGCATGGTCGAACACGCCGGTGGTGAGCTGAGCACCCTGGACGCCCCCGTGCACGGCAAGCCCGGCCGGGTCGAGGTCCTGGGCGGGGAGCTGCTGGCGGGTCGGGGCGAGGGCGGCCGGTTCCAGGCGGCCCGTTATCACTCGACCTACACCGTGCCCGAGGCGGTGAAGCACTTCGAGGTGACCGCCGTCCTCGATGGAGAGGAGGGTGAGCCGCCGGTCGTCATGGCGATCGAGGATCGTGCGGCGCGTTGGTACGCCGTGCAGTTCCACCCCGAGTCCATCCTCAGCGCGGCGGTCGGTGAGGGCATCGTCTCCCGCGTTCTGGAACTCGCGCGGCGCTGACCGGGCCCGGCCGCCGAAACGAGCGGTCCGCGCGTGAAGGACCTCCCGCGTGCGGACCGCCTCTCACCTGCTTGGGGAACGATCATGACCGAGACCTTGCCGTGAACGAAGTTTGACCTACTCGTTAGCGGACAGGGGTTGCGTATGAGTATTTTGCTACTGATTCTCGGGATCATCCTTATCGTCGCCGGTGTGCTGGGCCTCCTGCGCGGGCAGCTCCTCTGGGGCATCGTCCTCATCGTCGTCGGGGTGATCCTCTCACCCGGCGGTTTCGTCCTCGGCCTCTAACGAACGGCCGAATCCTTCCAACGAGCACTGTTTCCCGACGAGACCGGCGAGGGGTCGGGTGTCCGACACGCGCACGAGCGTGGTCGAACACCCGACCCCTCGATTGTGTCCGCACCCTCGCACGGGAGGCAGGCCCTACCCCTGAGCCGGACGTGTACCCTCGTGGGAGGCCGATCGGCCCAACCCCATCGCGTGTACCGTTCCCCGATCAGATCCCCGGGTCACGGGATCGAAGCGTGCCATGGGTCGGGGGAAATGCGAGGAGAGGTTGCTGTGAAGAAGGTCGATCCCCAGGTCCGACTGGTCGCGCGTCCGCAGGTGGACTACGAGGCCATCACCGACTACCTCAAGGAGGTCGGAGGCGAGGCGTGGATCGAGCGGTTCGACCGAGGTGATCTCGACGCCCACCTCAACGACCCCCAGAACCTCGCGGAGTTCGCCGGGCGTCTGTGCTACCGCTCCTGGGAACCGGGGCTCAACCCCAACGTCACCCGGGTGCGCAAGGACCAGGACCAGTACCTGGGCAACCTGCTGGCCAGCCTGCACGGCTCGGTGCTCGAACACATCAGCTTCAGCTTCGTGCTGCACAACGTCTCGCGTGTGCTCACCCACGAACTCATCCGCCACCGTCCCGGTGTCGCGGTCTCCCAGGAGTCTCTGCGCTTCGTGCGCCTGACCGACCTGCCGTTCTGGTTCCCGGACTGGGCCGAGGAGGATCCCGAGCTGATGGAGCGCGCCACGACGATGCTCCAGCAGATGGAGGAGTTCCAGTTCTGGATGGCCGAGCACTTCGGCCTGGACGACGAGGGCGTGAAGTTCGCCGAGAAGAAGCACAAGACGTCGTTCATGCGTCGCTTCGCCCCCGAGGGCGTGGCCACCGGCCTGGTGTGGACCGCCAACGTGCGCACCCTGCGGCACACCCTGGAGGCCCGCACCGCCCCCGGTGCGGAAGAGGAGATTCGCCTGCTTTTCCACCTCATCGGTGAGACACTGAAGGAGGAGGCCCCCGCGCTGTTCGGCGACTACGTCGTCGAGGACGGTGCGTGGGTGCCTCAGTGGCGCAAGGTCTGATGGACCTTCCATGACCGCCCGCCCCGGCCTCTGCCCGGGGCGGGCTCCTTTCGTCGTACGGCGTCGGAGCCCGACCGCCGGCGCGGGTCAAGGGGTGACCGTGTTCCCGACGAGTGCCGCCACGCCTGGGCCCCTCCGAGGGCCGCTTGTGCTCGACGCGTCCACGACCCCGTCCCGGCCCAGGGAAGGTCAACGAGGCCCCGGGCGAGGGTCAATGATTCCCGGTCCGCGCCAATAGCAGGGGTGGATTTGGTTGGAACTCGCATAAGTCCTGGTGAGAGTATTCGTAGCGGCTTCTGGCGCGGGTAGGGGGCGGGGGCGACCGAAAGGCGAACAGCCCCGCCACCCGCGAACCAGGAAGGGGTTGCGCAGTGACCAGCGAACTCGTACCGGAGAACCTCATCGGGCATCACGTACTCGACCCGGAAGGGAACAACGTCGGGAAGATCAAACAGGTCTTCCTCGACGACCGCACTGGGGAGCCCAGCTGGGTGTCGGTCCACACAGGACTCTTCGGAATGAAGGAGACCCTGGTGCCGCTCCAGGGAGCACGCCCGAAGGCGGAGGACATTCAGATCCCCTACGACAAGGCGACGGTCAAGGACGCTCCGCAGGTGGAGGCCGACCGTCACGTCGCCCCTGAGGACGAAGCGCTCGTCCGTGACTACTTCGCCAAGCACGGCGGGGTGCCCCGCCAGAGCGGGGGAGAGACCGACGACATGACCGGGCCGCCGATCGCGGGCGAGAGGCGGCCCGGGACCGACGAGGCCAGGGTCCAGGAGACCGACTCCTGGACCGGGGAAGACGACACGGTCGGCCGTGCCCGTTCGGGTGAACGCCTCGGTGGTCCGGTCGATCCCGAGGCCGAGGACGTCTCGATGATCCGGCACGAGGAGCAGGTGGACATCGGCGTCGAACGCCGAGAGAGCGGACAAGCGCGGATGCGCCGATACGTGGACACCGAGCGCTTCGAGGAGACCGTTCCGGTGCACCACGACGAGTTGGAAGTGGAGCGTCGGCCGATCACCGACCCCTCCCAGGTGACCGACGAGGGTGACCTGGAGGAGGGTGAGCAGAGCTTCACGCTCTACGAGGAGCGTCCGGTGGTCTCCAAGAAGAACGTGCCGGTGGAGGAGGTCCACGTCCGCAAGCGCGACGTCTCCCATGAGGAGCACGTCGAGGGCGAGGTCCGCAAGGAACGGTTCGAGATCGATGGGGAGGAGGGCACGCCGCCCTCCGACCGCGAGTGATCGAAAGCGCCACCGTGCGCCGGGTGCCTTCGGGCGCCCGGCGCACCGCTTTTGTGCGGGGCCCGGTACCGGCGAGACGAAAGGAAACCGAAAGCCTTGCGCACTAGGTTTCCTGAACGAGGGGTGTCGGGGACGGACGACACCTCCTGGTCAGTCCCTCCCCGAGGCCCGCCGCCTCGGGGAGGGGGTACCTCTCGGGCGGTGGCCGGTGGAGAGCGCCGGCCACCGTCATCCCTTCGCCGATCGTCCACCCGGGCCCTTTCGGGGTGTCCTCCCAGGTCGGAGCCGGACGTGAGCTTAGGCTCACACTTGTCGGCCGCCGACAGGAGCAGGGGGAACACGATGACCGAGGACGTGAACGGGGAGAGCGCCCGAGAAGAGGTCACCGGCGAGGAGGCGGCCGGGCGCGAGGCCGCACCCGAGCCGCGTGGTCGTGACTCCGAACCCGGCCGCGGACACACCCTCGTCCTGGGGGCCGGCATGTCCGGACTGGCGGCCGCCGACCGACTCGCCGAACAGGGGGAGCGGGTCACCGTACTGGAGGCCCGTGCCCGTACCGGCGGACGGATCCACTCCGTGCACACCTGGGGCGGAGCGGCCCTGGACGTCGGCGCCTCCTGGATGCGGGGGGAGGAGAACAACCCGCTCTCCCGCCTGGTCCGGGAGGCCGGCGCGCGTACGGCGACCTTCAACCGGGCCACCGAGACCGCCTACGACCCCAAGGGGCGCCGCCTCCTCTTCGACCGACATCGGCGCAACATGGAGGACGTCAACCTCCTCCACGAGCACATGTACTGGACCACGGTCGGCGCCGGCCGGGAGGAGTCCATGGAGCAGGGGATCGACCACGCCCTCTACGACGTCAACCTGGTCCGTGCACGCGCCCGCGACGCAGCGGAGATCGTGCACCGCATCGCCGAGGCCGAACACGGGGCCGACGCCGAGGAGATCGCCTTCACGGCGGTCTCCGCCGGCCACGAGTTCAGCGGCGACGACGTCGTCTTCCCCGACGGGATGGGCCGGCTCACCGACCACCTGGCCCGCGGGCTGGACGTGCGCTTGGAGCACGTCGTGCTGTCGGTGGACCACGGTGAGGACGGCGTCCGGGTCCGAGCGGACACCCCGGATGGAGAGGAGACCCTCACCGCCGACCGTGTCCTGGTGACCCTGCCGCTGGGTGTCCTGCAGGCCGGCCAGGTCGACTTCGACCCGCCACTGCCCGAGGACAAACGCGAGTCGTTGGGGAGCCTGGGCAACGGCCGCTTGGAGAAGCTGTTCCTGCGCTTCGACGAGGTCTTCTGGGGCGACGCCGAGGTGATCGTGCACCTGGGGACCGAGGAGGGCACCTGGTTCCACTGGTACTCGGGACAGAACGTGTTCGGCGTACCGGTCCTGGTCTGCCGCAACGGTGGCAACGCGGCGCGCTTCTTGGCGGGCAAGGAGGACGCCGAGGTGGTCGAGCACGCGATGGAGTCGCTGCGCGGCATGTTCAAGAAGGCGCCGGACCCGGTCGACCACTACCTGACGCACTGGATGGACGACCCGTTCGCGCGAGGAGGGTTCTCCTTCACCGCGGTCGGCTCCGGTGACCAGGACCGGATCACGTTGAGCGACCCGATCGGGGAACGCGTGTTCTTCGCGGGGGAGGCCACCATCGTGGAGCACAGCGCCACGGTGCACGGCGCGTTGCTGTCCGGGCTGCGGGAGGCCGAGCGCATCCTGTCCCTGGACTGATCCCCCCGGCGGGAGGTTGTGCCCGGTGACGGGCGGGTAGTGCGATTTCACGGGTCGCGCACCCCTTCTACCAGGGGAGTCGTGCGTGCGGGGCCGGCGGTGTCATTCATCGAACAGCGAACGGGGGCCACGATGGGGACCGAACACGGTGTCGAGGGTCTGAAGGCGATTCTGGGCCAAGTGCCCTTTCCCGCGGACAAGGAACACATCCTGGACCGGGCCGCTTCTCTGGGCGCCGACGACGAGATCATGCGGGCACTGAGGGCGATGCCCCCGGTCGACTACGACCGACCCGACGACGTCCTGCGGTCGGTGCCGATGGACGAGTCCGACACGGACTCGCGCAAGGAGTCCGACCGGGCCCGGCAGCGTCGAGAACACACCAAACCCGGGCTTTCCGAGACGATGAAGGACACCGGGCCGGTGAACCCGATCGAGGAGGAGACCGGGGAGAACCGCAAGTCCTGAGCGGGCAGGGGCGGCGGGGTCCACGGTCGCACCTGGTGACGCGTTCGTGGGGAGAAGAACCCGAACCGGAAGATGAGTTCGTACAGGCTACGATTGGCGGGCGGCCGTTTCGCCGGGTCACGGGACATCGACGGAACGCGTTGCGGCGGGAACGGAAGATCCCGCCCGTTATCGTGGTCGCCATGGGGCGATCCGCGCAAGAAGGCAGACACGAGGCGGGGGGCAGTGTGGCCGGCCCGGTGGTCACCGACCGCATCTGGACGGTTCCCAACCTGTTGAGCATGCTCCGGTTGTTGGGCGTTCCGCTGTTCCTGTGGCTCGTCCTGGGGCCCGAGGCCGATTGGTGGGCACTGCTCGTGCTCGCCTTCGCCGGGATCAGCGACTGGCTGGACGGCAAGATCGCCCGGGCCTGGAACCAGGCCTCCAAGTTGGGTCAGTTCCTCGACCCGGCCGCCGACCGGCTCTACATCTTCGCGGCGCTGCTGGGCCTGGTCGTCCGCGGGATCGTGCCGTGGTGGTTGATGGCCATCCTGGTCCTGCGCGACGTCCTCATCCTGGGTGCCCTGCCGCTGCTACGCCACTTCGGCTACGGGCCGCTCCCGGTGAACTTCGCGGGCAAGGCCGCGACCCTGTGCCTGTTGTACTCGTTCCCGCTGTTGTTCGTGGCCGAGTACGCGTCCATCGTGGGAGATGTGGCCAAAATTGTAGGTTGGGCGTTCGCGCTCTGGGGAACGGCTCTTTACTGGTGGGCCGGATTGCTCTACGCGGTACAGGGACTACGCCTGATCGGACAGTCCCGCCGTGCCGAACGCGCTGATCACGAGGGTGTGAGAACGGGAGACCCGGACAGCGACGAAGGGCACGGCAGGTTCACGGAACGGGATGATCCGACCGCACCGGCGACCGTCGACGGTGAATCCGGGGCGGCGCCCGAGGGCTCGGAGAGACCGAGCCGTCAGGACCGGGACGGTAACGGGTCCTGATCCGTGACACCGGCGGGCCGGCTCACCTGAGTCCTGTCGGATCGAAAGGGAGTGTCGTCTCCGTCATGAGAACATGTCCCACCGCGCGCGCCGGTGCGCGCTCCGAAGAACACGCATCCCCCATCGCCCCCCACGGCCCGGCCGTTCGGGGGGATCGGGGATGAGCACACCCAACGAAGAGCCCGAGCCCACCACGCCTCCGATGAAGGCCGTCGTGATGGCGGGCGGCGAGGGTACCCGTCTGCGCCCGATGACGGCCAACCAACCCAAACCGCTCCTACCGGTGGTCAACAAGCCCATCATGGAGCACGTCCTGCGCCTGCTGCGCAAGCACGGGTTCACCGAGACGGTCGTCACCGTCCAGTTTCTGGCCACGCTCATTCGCAACTACTTCGGTGACGGCGAAGAGCTCGGCATGAAGCTCCACTACGTCGCCGAGGAGGTCCCCCTCGGGACCGCCGGCAGCGTCAAGAACGCGGAGGAACACCTACGCGGCGAGCCGTTCATCGTCATCTCCGGTGACGCGCTCACCGACATCGACCTCACCGACATGCTCCGCTTCCACCGTGAACGCGGAGCCAAGGTCACCATCGCCCTGAAGCGGGTACCCAACCCGCTGGAGTTCGGCATCATCATCGTCGACGAGCAGGGCCGCATCCAGCGGTTCCTGGAAAAACCCACCTGGGGACAGGTCTTCTCCGACACCGTCAACACCGGCATCTACATCATGGAACCGGAGGTGTTGGAGAGAGTCGCCTCCGGGGAGGTGGTCGACTGGTCCGGTGACGTGTTCCCCGAACTACTGGCCGAGGGAGAACCCCTCTACGGGTACGTCGCCGACGGCTACTGGGAGGACGTGGGCACCCACGAGAGCTACCTGAGCGCCCAGGCCGACGTGCTCTCGGGCAAGGTGGACGTCGACATCGACGGCTTCGAGGTCTCCCCGGGGGTGTGGGTCGGTGAGGGCTCCGAGGTCAGCTCCGAGGCCGTCCTCAAGGGGCCCCTCTACATCGGCGACTACGCCAAGGTCGAGGCCGGCGCGGAACTGCGCGAGTACACCGTGGTCGGCAGCAACGCCGTGGTCCGCGCGGAGGCCTTCGCGCACCGCACCGTGCTCCACGACAACGTGTTCATCGGTCGTGGCGCCAACCTGCGCGGCACCGTGATCGGCAAGAACACCGACGTCATGGCGGCGGTGCGGATCGAGGAGGGCGCGGTCATCGGTGAGGACTGCGTCATCGAGTCCGAGGCCTACCTGCACAACGACGTCAAGGTCTACCCGTTCAAGACCATCGAGGCCGGAGCGGTGGTCAGCACCAACGTCGTCTGGGAGTCACGGGGCCAACGTTCCCTGTTCGGTCCCCGCGGTGTGTCCGGCCTGATCAACGTCGAGATCACCCCCGAACTCGCGGTCCGGTTGGCCAACGCCTACGCCACCACCCTCAAGAAGGGTGCGATGGTCACGACCTCCCGCGACGTCTCGCGCGCCGCGCGCACGCTCAAGAGGGCCATCATCAGCGCACTCACCGCGGCCGCCATCGAGGTGCGCGACCTGGAGGTGGTACCGCTGCCGGTGGCGCGCTTCCACACCTCCCAGAGCGGTGTCAGCGGCGGCATCGTCGTGCGCACCAGCCCGGGGGACCCCGAGTCGGTCGACATCATCTTCCTGGACGGTGAGGGGGCCGACCTGTCACCGGGCGCTCAGCGCAAACTCGACCGGGTCTTCTCCCGGGCCGAGTACCGGCGCGCCTTCCCCGGGGAGATCGGCGAGTTGACCTTCGCCGCCCGCAACATCGAGAACTACTCCCACGACCTCCTACGATCCGTGGACACCTCCGGGGTGGCCGAGGCGGAGCTGAAGGTGGTCGTGGACTGCGCGGGCGGCACGGGTTCACTCATCCTGCCCTCGTTGCTGGGCCGGATCGGCGTCGACGTGCTCACCGTCAACAACCGCCTGGACGAGGCCTCGCCCGCCGACACGGTCGCCAAGAAGATGCGCGACCTGGAACGTCTGGGCGAATTGGTGTCGGGTTCGGGAGCGGACTTCGGTGTGCGTTTCGACCCGGTCGCCGAACGCCTCTCGATCGTGGACGAGAACGGCGAGCTGATCGACGACGACCGCGCGTTGCTGGTGGTGCTGGACCTGGTGGCCGCCGAACGCGGTGCGGGCAAGGTGGCGCTGCCGGTGACCACCACCAGGGTGGCCGAGCGCGTGGCCGGCGCCCACGGTGTCGAGGTGCGTTGGACGGCCACCGCCACCCACGAGCTCACCAAGGCGGTCCGTGCCGAGGGTGACGCCATCATCTTCGCCGGTGACGGCCGGGGCGGGTTCGTCCTTCCCGAGTTCGGCTCCACCGGTGACGGCATCGCGGCGTTCGTGCGGCTGCTGGGTCTGGTGGCGCGGACCCGTCGCCCGATCGTGGAGATCGACCGGGCGATCCCTCAGGCGCACCTGTTGCGCCGTTCGGTGCCCACCCCATGGGCGGTCAAGGGCAGCGTCATGCGCGCGGTCGTGGAGGCCGCGCAGGACCGGGAACTGGACACCACCGACGGCGTCCGCGTGATCGAGTCGGACGGAAGCTGGGCGCTGGTCCTCCCGGACACCGCCGAAGCCGTGACCCATCTTTGGGCCGAAGGTCCTGATTCGGACAAGGCTCAGGCTCTGTTGGACGAATGGGCCTCCGTCGTGGAGCGTGCGGAGGGCTGAACCGGCAGGTCGTGGGCGTGGCCGGCGGTGGCCGGTCACGCCCACGGGCTTCGGTCCGTCCATCGGCCGGGCGGAATCGCCCGGCAGGGCGGTCGAGTGGACGAATCGAGCGGAAGCCCAGGTGAGTCCACGGGTTGGAGGCCGACGAAAATCCACTCCGCGTTCAACAGAACCAAACCACTCGGACGGGCATCTGCCCCAGAACAGGCGTTGACCTCTTCCAAGGTCCGGTGTGGTGGTGCCCCGGGTGCCGACTCCACCGAGTCCGTCGCACGCCCGTGTCACGGGGCCGCGTGGCGGGCCATGGGGGAGCGAAACCCTGTCTGGACAGGGATATGGTTTAAAGTCGAGTGTTCCCTGAAGCATCTCGTCACCACCGACACAAGGGGTTCCGGCAACGGCGGACGTCCGTCGGGGTGACAAGGGGCAGAACATAGGGGATGAGACCTAGCGACCGACCGTGTGGGACGATCCGTTGCCGCGAAAGCGGAACGTCTCACCGTGTTCCGGACGTTGAGCGGGCACAGTGTCCGTCCGGCGACCGGAGCGCGCCACCGATCAGCCGAATCAAGCACCGCCCCGTGCGGTAGGAGGCCGAGCCGACCTATGTCGAGCGTTTACTGCACGCAGTGCGGTCACGCCGTTGCGGATGATGCCCGTTTCTGCTCCCACTGTGGAACTCCCCTCCGCAGGGCCGACCAGCAGAGCCCGCCGTCCAACACGGGCGGGGAGTCCGGTGGCGGGGACGTCACCTCCACCATCTCCATCTCCGGGATCCAAGCCCTGGAGGACGAGGAAGCGGGTGAGGATCTCGGCGGCGACGACCCCGCCAGTGCCGATGCGTTGCCCCCGGGCACCGCGCTACTCGTGGTCCGACGTGGCCCCAACGCCGGAAGTCGTTTCCTGCTGGACAGCGACGTGACCACCGCCGGGCGCCATCCCAACAGCGACATCTTCTTGGACGACGTCACAGTCTCCCGACGCCACGTGGAGTTCTTCCGCAGGGGCAACGGGTTCGGGGTCCGTGACGTCGGTAGTCTCAACGGCACCTACGTCAACCGGGAACCGGTGGACGAGGCCGAGCTGGGTGGTGGGGACGAGATTCAGATCGGCAAGTTCCGGATGATCCTGCTGACCAAGCCCCGCCGATGACGAATCGGTGACCACGGTCGACGGGGGGTGGGAGGGCCGAAGAGGTTTGCGGCCCTCCACCTCCGGAGAGCTTTGTAACGAAGGGTGCCGATTTCGCCCTCGGGTCCTGATCCAACGGGGGAGCAGGGACGAGCGCCCAGCCGGCATGACGACTCGTGGGACGGAGACGCTGTGAAACACATGGAGGTCGTCGGCGTCCGGGTTGAGATGCCCTCGAACCAACCGATTGTCCTGCTCAAGGAATCCGAGGGTGACCGCTACCTGCCGATCTGGATCGGTGGGGTGGAGGCCACCGCCATCGCCTTGGCCCAACAAGGGGTCGCGCCCGCTCGACCTCTCACGCACGACCTGTTCCGGGACGTGCTCGACGCCCTGGAGACCGGCCTGGAAACGGTACGGATCACGGGGCTGAGCGATGGCATCTTCTACGCCGAACTGGTCTTCAGCAATGGTGTCGAGGTCAGCGCACGCCCCTCCGACTCCATCGCTCTGGCCCTGCGGACCGGAACTCCGATCTACGCGCACGAGGACGTGATCGAAGAGGCGGGGATGCCGATCCCCGACGAGCAGGAGGACCAGGTCGAGGCCTTCAGGGAGTTCCTGGACAACATCTCGCCCGAGGACTTCGGTCGACGCAGTACCTGAGAGACACAAGGGGGCCGGGCCCGCGCACGGCGTGGGCCCCTCTTCCTTGCCCGAGCCGGACCATCGGCCCATGAGGTTGAGGACACGGCTGTGACCTGCGACTTCGTTATCGGGGTCAGTGGTAGATTGGGATGAGGGAATGGACGCGGCGACCACAACCGAAAAGGCCTGGTCTCCTCGGGGCACCGGACGTGTCGGTGGGTCGGAGCCGTCACCGCGCGTACTTGGCGACGCGCCGGGCGGCCTCGTTGACGCTGCCTTGGCGCCGCCCTACCGTCAGTGCTGTGGAACCCACGGCGCGCCCATTCCCTGAGTGGACCTTCCCCTGTCGATGCCGCCGTGGGACGAGAAGCCGGAGGTCGGCGTGGCGGTAGCGAGCGGCAAGCGGGATCCCCATGACAGGCGGTCCGCGCTGCGGCTAGCGGGGCAGCAGGGCCTACTGTGCGAAGAGGACGTGATGGCGCTGCCTATGGACGTCGGGTATCGGGGCCCAGCGGCGTGTACGGCCGCAGGGATCACCTATCGACAGCTCGACTACTGGGCCCGAACCGGCCTGGTGGAGCCGAGTGTGCGCACGGGAGCCGAAAACGCCCCGCTGTACAGCCTTCCGGACATCCTGCTGCTGAAGGTGGCCAAGCGTCTCCTGGACACCGGGATCTCCCTGCAGCAGATCCGCACGGCCGTCGACCACCTGCGCGGCCGGCCCGCCGGGGAGTTGGCCCGTATCACCCTGATGAGCGACGGTGTGAGCGTCTACGAGTGCACCTCCCCCGACGAGGTCGTCGACCTGATGCAGCGTGGCCAGGGCATGTTCGGGTTGGCGTTGGCGAACGTGGCCCGTGAGCTGGAGGAGGCCCTGGGCGTCGTCCCGGCGGAGGCCCGTGCCGACCTTCCCACCCCCGACCCCCGACCCGTCGACGAACTGGCCCGTCGGCGACGTGAACGCCGCACCGGCTGAGAGCGGTGCGAAGGTGCGCCCTGGCTCCTCGTGCCGGAGCCCGATCGAGTACCTTCGTAACCACAACGGGGGCGAAAGCCGACATTTCTCCCTGCTTGGATACATGTACAGAGCGTCAGCAGGCTTTTGATATCGCGCGGGAGAGACCCCGACGCTACGGGGCGCCGACGGGGCAATACTCCCCAGTAACCTCTCAGGCACCATGGACCGCGCGAAGGAGGCCGCTCTGGAGCCGGCACCGTCGTGCCCGGTGACAGAGGGGGAGACCGTGAGGAACACCGCCGATCGAATCGGCCCTGTCACCAGGAGGTCTCCGTGACTGACCCGTCGAACGCCTCGACCACGGGCGCACCCGCCCGGGTCTTCGCCGACCGGCACATCGGCCCCACACCCACCGAGACGGCGGAGATGCTCAAGACCGTGGGCTACGGTTCCACGACCGAGCTCATGAGCGCCGCCGTGCCCGAGTCCATCCTCACCGGCCCCGGGCAGAGCGCCCCGTTGGCCCTGCCCGAGGCCGCAGGAGAGGCCGAGGCCCTGGCCGAGCTACGGGAACTGGCCGGCCGCAACCGTCCCCACACCACACTCATCGGTCTGGGCTACTACGACACGTTCACCCCGCCGGTCATCCTGCGCAACATCATGGAGAACCCGGCCTGGTACACCGCGTACACGCCCTACCAGCCGGAGATCTCCCAGGGCCGGTTGGAGGCCCTCCTCAACTTCCAGACCGCGGTCTCGGACCTGACGGGTCTGCCCATCACCGGCGCCTCGCTGCTGGACGAGGCGACCGCCGCGGCCGAGGCCATGACCCTGGCCCGACGCGCCTCCAAGATCAAGAGCGACGTCTTCGTCGTGGACGCCGACGTCTTCCCCCAGACCCTGCAGGTGTTGCGCACCCGAGCAGAGCCCCTGGACATCGAGGTCGTCGTCGCCGACCTGACCAAGGGCCTGCCCGAGGGCGAGGCCTTCGGCGTCCTGGTGCAGTACCCGGCCTCCAGCGGTGCGGTCCGCGACCCGAGCGCGGTCATCGAGCAGGCGCACGAGCGCGGTGCGCTGGCCGTGGTCGCCGCCGACATCCTCGCCCTGACCCTGCTGCGCAGCCCCGGTGAACTGGGCGCGGACATCGCGGTGGGTTCCACCCAGCGCTTCGGTGTGCCGCTCGGCTTCGGCGGCCCGCACGCCGGTTACATGTCCGTGGGGGAGAAGCTGCGCCGGCAGCTGCCCGGTCGTCTGGTCGGAGTGTCCGTCGACAACGTCGGCAGACCCGCCTACCGTCTGGCCCTACAGACCCGCGAGCAGCACATCCGCCGGGAGAAGGCCACCAGCAACATCTGCACCGCCCAGGTGCTGCTGGCGATCATGGCCGGCATGTACGCCGTCTACCACGGCCCCGACGGGTTGCGGGCCATCGCCCGTCAGGTGCACACCCGCACCGCGTCCCTGGCCGACGCGCTCACCAAGCGCGGCTTCGAGGTGGTCCACGGGGCGTACTTCGACACCCTGCGCGTGCGCGTGCCCAGTGCCGACCGCGTCGTGGAGCGGGCCCTGGAGTCCGGGATCAACCTGCTCGCCACCGACCAGCACACGGTCGGTCTGAGCGTGGACGAGACCACCGGCGTGGACACCCTCGGCCAGGTCCTGGCCGCCTTCGGTGAGGCCGACCGTGGCGCCGAGCGCGGACCGGTGGCGGTGGACGAGTCCGCCGACCGCCTGCCCGCGAACCTGACGCGCGGCGTCGACTACCTCACCCACGAGGTCTTCAACACCCACCGCAGCGAGACCTCGCTGCTGCGCTACATGCGCCGGCTGGCCGACCGGGACCTGGCGCTGGACCGCACGATGATCCCGCTGGGTTCGTGCACCATGAAGCTCAACGCCACCGCCGAGATGGAGTCCATCACCTGGCCCGAGTTCGCCGGGCTGCACCCGTTCGCCCCGATGGACCAGGCGGCCGGCAGCGTGGCGCTCATCCGCGACCTGGAGGCCTGGCTGGTCGAGGTCACCGGCTACGACGCGGTGTCGCTGCAACCCAACGCCGGTTCCCAGGGTGAGCTCGCCGGTCTGCTCGCCATCCGCGGGTACCACCGCTCGCGCGGGGAGGCCCACCGGGACGTGTGCCTGATCCCCAGCTCGGCGCACGGCACCAACGCCGCCAGCGCCGTCATGGCGGGCATGCGTGTGGCCGTGGTGGCCTGTGACGACGACGGCAACGTCGACCTGGACGACCTGCGAGCCAAGACCGACAAGCATCGTGGGGAGCTGGCGGCCATCATGGTCACCTACCCCTCCACCGCGGGTGTGTACGAGGACACCATCACCGAGGTGTGCCGCCTGGTGCACGAGGCCGGCGGCCAGGTCTACGTAGACGGGGCCAACCTGAACGCGCTGGTGGGCTGGGCCAAGCCGGGCGAGTTCGGCGCCGACGTCAGCCACCTGAACCTGCACAAGACCTTCTGTATCCCGCACGGTGGCGGTGGTCCGGGAGTGGGCCCGGTCGCGGTCCGTTCGCACCTGGCGGGCTTCCTGCCCAACCACCCGGGTCAACCGGGGGCCGGTCCGCACACCGGGGTCGGTCCCGTCTCGGCTGCGCCGTTCGGTTCGGCGGGCATCCTGCCGATCTCCTGGGCGTACGTGCGCATGATGGGGGAGAAGGGGCTGCGTTCGGCCACCGAGACCGCGGTGCTGTCGGCCAACTACGTCGCCAAGCGCCTGGAACCCTACTACCCGGTCCTGTACACCGGTGCGGGCGGCCTGGTGGCGCACGAGTGCATCATCGACATCCGTCCGTTGCAGAAGGCCGGCGGCATCAGCAACGAGGACGTCGCCAAGCGGTTGATGGACTACGGCTTCCACGCGCCGACCATGTCCTTCCCGGTCAACGGCACGCTCATGGTGGAGCCGACCGAGAGCGAGAACCTCGCCGAGCTGGAGCGGTTCATCCAGGCGATGATCGCCATTCGCGGTGAGATCGACAAGGTCGCCAAGGGGGAGTGGGACGCCGAGGACAACCCGCTGCGGGGTGCCCCGCACACCGCGGAGGCGCTGACCGCCGACGAGTGGGACCGCGGCTACACGCGCTCGGAGGCCGCCTACCCGCTGCCGTCGCTGCGTCAGGACAAGTACTGGCCGCCGGTCGGTCGGATCGACCAGGCCTACGGTGACCGCAACCTGGTCTGCTCCTGCCCGCCGCCGGAGGCCTTCGAGCTCTGAGGGTGGTGAGCGGGGCGTCGGCTTCGGCCGGTGCCCCGCTCTTTTCGGACAACTGAGAATCTACGTCGTAAAGGTGCCGATTCGAAGAAAGCGACACGCGACATCCACCACCAGGACGCCGCTCTGGCCATCGGCCGGCAGGTTAGAGTTACGGCGAGCAGAACACTCGCGCCGCCCACCGCGCGACCCTCGCCCCCACGGAAAGCCGCACACCATGACCACGACGTCCGGATCTTCCGCACGCCCTGGACCCTCCGACCCGCCGCCCCAGGCCACCGACCCCGAAGACGTCGAGGACACCGGAATCGGTGGCGGGGATGCCGCCGACCTGTGCGATCAGGCCCGCGACCTGGCCGAGAACGGGCACTTGAAACGCGCCGCCAAGCTCTACCAGCGGGCGGTCGCCGCCGACCCGCGTCCCAGGGTACGGGCGCGGGCCCTGCTGGGGCTGGCCGTGGTCCAGGACCAGCGCGGTGACCTGGCCGCGGCGCGAGAGGCAGCCCGTCGGGCGCTGTCCACCGGCGACTCCCGTTACGCGCCCCGCGCCGCCTACCACCTGGCACTTTCCCTGGAACAGGAGGGCTCGCACGGTGAGGCCGCCCGGGTGTGGGAACGACTGCTGGGTCTGGGCGGGGCGGCCTACGGTGCGGTGGCCCGCTACGGGTTGGCGCGAGAGGCCGAACTGCGGGGTGAGCACACCGAGGCGGAGGAGCACTGGGAGGCCGCTCTGGAACTGCCGCCCGAAGGCGAACCGATGAGCCGTCTGCACGCCACCACGGTCCAGGACGCCGCCAGGGACCTGGCGGGGCGCTTGTTGGACCGAGGACGGGTGGAGGACGCCTCCGTGGCGGTCGAGCGCGGTCTGGCGGTGGGAGACGATCCGGGTCTGCGTCTGCTGCGCTCCGCCACCCACCTGGAGCGGGCCATCGCCGACGTCGCCGCGGTCGCCGATCCGGGCACCGCCGACGAGCGGGCACACCCGCAGGCACGCACATCGGGCGCCGCGGTCGAGCTCCTGGCCGGATTGTTGGCCCTGCGAGGCGAACCGGACGAGGCGGCCCGGGCCTGGCGTACCGGGTTGGAGAGCCCGGACGCGCAGACCGCAGAGGAAGTGCGGTGGCGATTGCGCCGCTCCTTCGCCCAAGCCGGGGACGAGGACGGCGAGGAGGCGGCCGAACCCTGGTGGGAGGGGTACCTGGAGGAGGCCGTGGCGACCTCCAGCGCTTCCATGCTCGCAGGGGAGCTCTTCGCGACGGTGACTCGGATGCACGCCCTGTTGGCGGTGCCGGTGGTGGAGGGCGAGTCACGCCCGGCCGCGCTGCGCGCCGCCATGGAGCAGGCCCTGCGTACCCCGAGCGAACTGGTGTGGGGCTCGGACGTTCACGCGGACTTCCGGCGGCGGCTCGCCGAGGCGATGGGGGAGGACGTGCTTCCCGAGGGTTGGCCGGACGGTCCCTGACCGGTTCGCGCGCACGTCACCGCCCGGGATTTCGCGGTTCCCGGGCGGGAGAGGTCGAGAGTTCGGAGGATCGGTTCTTCGGTGGGTGCCACGCGAGTCGGTGGAAATCGTGGCCGGGCACCGGTCGAGACCGGTGGTCGGTCGCTTCAGGCCGCGACGCGGGGGCGGTGTGGTGCCACGACCGCCCCGTCGGGGAGGAGCTCACCGGTGTCGTCGAAGAGGACGACGCCGTTGCAGAGCAGGCTCCATCCCTGTTCGGGGTGGCTGGAGACGACCCGGGCCGCCTCGCGGTCGGTTTCCTCGGCGGTGGGGCAGGAAGGCTTGTGGCTGCACATGGAATGGACCCTTTCGGTCGTGTGCCGGTTGAGGCCAACAGTAGTGGCTGACATCACATGATGTTGTCGGTTTAGGCCGATGGCAATGGTGCCGTTCCGCTCTTGTTCGCTCTCAACAGGTGAGACTCTCCCCCCGGCGGGCCGGTTCTCCACGAAATGTCGTGTGCGTGTCCGAACCCGGACACGTCCACGGGGAATCAGTAACCGCCGCGTGTGCGTCGGGCGGCCGGACGACTGCGCATCCCCGCGCCCGCCAGCCCACCGCGTTGGAAGGCCCGGACCAGTTCGCCACCGAGGTTGACCCCGGCGCCCAGCGCGAGCGCCACCGTGATGGCCTCGGCGAGGCTGAGCATCCCCGCCACGGCCGTGCCCTGGGTGATCTCGATCAGGCCCCGGTAGAGGATGCTGCCCGGCAGCAGTGGGGCGATGGAGGGGATCAGGTAGGGAAGGACCGGGCGTCGGGTGCGACGGGCCAACCAGTGCCCGACCACGCCCACGGCCACCGCGCCCACCACGGTGCCCACCACCGGGGGAACGTCCACCAGTGAACGCAGCCCCGCGTAGGTCACCCAGATCATGACGCCCATGAGGCCGATACTGGGCAACATCCGGGGTGGTACCGCCAGTGAGATGGCGAAGGCCATGGCGATGCCGGCGGAGCCCACCAGCACCGCGACGTCCAGGGCGGTGCCCGCCGACGGCAGGTTCTCCAGGTCCATGTTCACACCCAGACGCACCGCCGTGTAGGCCACCGCGCCCACACCCGAGACGATCGCGCCCAGCGTGAAGAAGGTCTCCAACAGGCGTGCCGCGGCGGAGACGTAACTGCCACTGATGCCGTCCTGGAGACTGGAGACCAGCGGACGACCGGGCAACAGCGCCATGATGTTACCGGTGATGATGGCGCCCGCCTGGAGACCGAGGTCGAGTGAGGTGCTCACCCACAACAGGCCCACGCCGATGGAGGCGGCCACGGTGGCGGCGGCGACCATCTGGTAGAACTCCGCCACACCCCGGTTGGCGAGGAACACCGAGGTGCGATCGCCCAGCACGGTGGCCATGAACGCCACGGTGGCCACTATCAGACCACCGCCCACCATGAGACTGGCGCTGGAGGCGATGAGCCCGAAGCCCACCGCGATCAACCAGTTCGGGTAGGGCATGGGGGCCCGCCGGATCTGCTCCAGCCGGGCCGCGGCGTCCTCCAGCTCCAGCAGGCCGAGGGCGGCCTGCTGGACCAGGGTGTGCAACTCGTTGACGCGGAAGTAGTCGAGGGTACGGCGACGCACCACGCGTTCGCCGGTCACCGGTGGACTGTCGCCGCCCGGGTGGGTGGACAGGGAGATGGTGGTGAAGGTGACCGACACCTCCGAACGGGGCAGGTCGAAGGCGATCGACAGGCTCAGCATGGCCTCGCTGACCGCTTCGGTGCTCTCCCCGCTGGCCAGCATCAGTTCGCCCACGCGCAGGACCAGGTTGATGGCCCGCGCGTCGGGAAGGTTGGTGTCCTCGTCGTCGAGGTTGTCCGGGGTCAACTCACGCTCGTGCTCGGCGCGCCAGTCGCGCATCCGGCTGAGCATGATCTCCTCGCTCGGCGGCCCCGACCGCCCCCGCTTGCTCGGCATGACTGTGCTCCGTCTCCCCCTCTTCGTCCGCGCCCCGTGATGGCGTTCCACTTTCGACGGCCACCAAGGGGACGCCGTACCCAACGGCGGGGTTCGCCCTTCCGGTCCGGATGGCGCCGGTGAGTTCGATCACCCAGGCCATCCTGTCAACGCCCGCGGTCGCGCTCTACGGTCGACGCGCCGTCACCCGGCGGCCGGCGGTGGGTCCCCGCCCGGGGTGACCAGGCCGTTCTCATAGGCGTACACGACGGCCTGGACCCGGTCGCGCAGCCCCAGTTTGGTGAGGATGCTGCCCACGTGAGACTTGATGGTGGTCTCGCCGAGGAAGAGCTGGCCGGCGATCTCGGAGTTGGACCGGCCACGGGCGACCAGCGCCAACACCTCGTGTTCGCGATTGGTGAGGGGGTCGGCTTCGGGTTCGGTCTCGGCCTCGGGGACGGGTATCAGGGGGACGAAACGGTCCAGGAGACGGCGCAGGACGGTGGGGGAGACCACGGAGGAACCATCGGCGACCAGGTCGATGGCGGCGATCAGTTCGGTGGGCGGCACGTCCTTGAGCAGGAAGCCGGATGCGCCGGCGCGCAGGGCCTCGACGGCGTACTCGTCCAGGTCGAAGGTGGTCAGGGCCAGGACGCGTACCCCGTGTCCGAGGCCCTTGGCCCATTCGACGATCTCGCGGGTGGCCTGGATCCCGTCGACGCCGGGCATGCGGATGTCCATGAGGACGATGTCGGGGAGCAGGCTTCGCACGGCTCGTGCGGCCTCGCGGCCGTCGGAGGCCTCGCCCACCACGGACAGGTGGGGTACGGATTCGAGGATCATGCGGAAGCCGGCACGGACGAGGGGTTGGTCGTCGACCAACAGGACTGAGACGGGCACGGGGCCGATTCTGCCGTATGGGGTGGAGTGCCGGGGCCGGCTCAGGCGGTGGGGAGCGGGGGCGGGGTGCCACCGAACTCGGGGCACAGGGCCTGGTGTTCGCACCATCCGCAGAGCTTGCTGCGTTTGGGTTCCCAGCGTCCCGCGCGTCCTGCGGCCTCGATGCGCGCCCAGATGTCGCCGATCTCGGCCTCGGCCGCGAGGAGTTCCTCCTGGGTGGGGTCGTACCAGCGCACGGAGCCGTCGCCCAGGTACATGAGTTGGAGGCGGGCGGGGACCACGCCGAGGTCACGCCAGATCATGACGGCGTAGAAGAAGATCTGGAACTTGGCCTTGTCCTCGAAGCGGGGGTGGGGCGACTTGCCGGTCTTGTAGTCGACGACACGGATCCGGCCACCGGGTGCGACGTCGAGGCGGTCGACGTAGCCGCGCAGGCGCAGGCCGGTGGGCAGGGACACCTCCAGGCGCATCTCGCGTTCGCGCGGTTCGAGGTTGGCGGGGTTCTCCAGGTCGAAGTAGCGCTGGACGAGGTCGCGGGACGACTGGAGCCAGTCGTCGAGGCCCTCTCCTTCGGGGAAGAGGTGGTCGGCGACGTCGGGCTTCTTCTCGCGGATCTTCTTCCACTGGGGGTCGACGAGGCCGAGCGCGGTGCGCGTGGTGCGGGTGTCGGCGGGAAGTTCGTACAGACGTTCCAGGCAGGCGTGGACCAGGGTGCCGCGCAGCGCGGCGGCGCTGGGGGCCTCGGGGAGGCGGTCGATGGCGCGGAAGCGGAACAGCAGCGGGCACTGGAGGAAGTCGGAGGCTCGCGAGGGCGACAGGGCGCTCGGCAGCGTCGGCACGGTGGTCATACCCGCCAGCCTATGAGAGCCGGGGCCCGGTGGGGCGGGTGTGGTGGGACCCGTCGCCGGTGGGGTCATAGTGTGGGGCCTGTGAGCAACGGCAGCGATCCCTCCGAGACCCGGTCCGCCTCTCGTTCCCGGAGGACGGGGTTACTGCTCGGGCGTCCGTTCGGCGTTCCGGTGTACGTGACGTCGTCGTGGTGGATCGTGGCGGTGCTGATCACCCTGGTCTATGGGGGCATCGTCCAGACCCGGTTGGCGCTGGGGCCCTCGGCGTACCTGTTGGCGTTCGTCTTCGCGATCCTGTTGTACGCCTCGGTGCTGGTGCACGAGTTGGCGCACTCGGTGGTGGCGCGCTCGTACGGGTTGCCGGTACGGCGGATCGTCCTTTACGTGCTGGGCGGGGTCTCGGAGATCGACCGGGAGGCCCCCACCCCCGGCAAGGAGTTCTGGATCGCCTTCTCGGGGCCGTTGCTGTCGCTGGTGTTGGCGGGGGGCGCGTTCGGGTTGGCGCTGTTGGCGAACCCGTTCAGCATCCCCGGTGAGCTGATGTTCCAGTTGTGGATCGCGAACCTGTTGGTGGGTGTGTTCAACCTGTTGCCCGGGCTGCCGTTGGACGGTGGTCGTCTGCTGCGCGCCGGGGTGTGGAAGCTGACCGGGCGCCCGCACACCGGGAGCGTGGTGGCGGCCTGGGGCGGTCGGGTGCTGGCGCTGGTGGTGGCGGCCTTGCCGTTCCTGTTCGCGTGGAGCGCGGGCGGCACTCCGGGACCGTGGGCCATCGTGTGGGGTGTGGTGCTGGCCGGGTTCATGTGGATGGGCGCTACCGAGGCCCTGCGCAACGCGCGGGTGCGGGCCCGTGTTCCGGGGTTGCGCGCCCGGGACCTGGCGCGCCGGGCCGTGGTGGTGCCCGCGGACCTGCCGTTGGCGCAGGTGGACGTGCGTGCTCGGGAGGCGGGCACGGAGGCGGTGGTGGTGACCGACTCCGGGGGCACGCCGATCGCGGTGGTACATCCCACCGCGGACGAGGCGATCTCGAAGGCGCGACGGGCCTGGGTGCCGGTCTCGGACGTGTCCCGGGCGTTGACCGGGAATTCGGTGGTGTCGGTGGGGTTGGAGGGCGAGGAGCTCCTGACCGAACTCACCCGCCACCGGTTGCCGGAGTACCTGGTGGTGGCCGAGGACGGTGGGGTGTTCGGGGTGATCCGGGCCTCGGACGTCAACGCGGCGATGGCCGGACGGGAGCGGGCCTGACGGGTGTCTGCTCTGGGCCTGCGCCGGCTCCCAGACGCCGGACCGGTGTACCCCCTGCGGTTCTCGGGAGGGGATCAGCGACGGGCGCCTTGGGGCCACAGGACGATGACGGGGCGGCTCAGGGCCCGGGCGTAGGCGACCACGTCGGCGGTGCCGCCGGGGCCGCGGGCCGGCAGTCCGTCCCAGACGGCGATGAGCCGGTCGCTCTGTTCGACGAGGAGACGGCCCGCGGCCATGTGGGAGTGGGGGTCGGAGACGGCGTGCGGTAATTCGTGGACCAGGACGGAGCGGGCCAGGAGCCGGTCGTAGACGGGGTGGTGCGGGGCGGGCAGCGCCGAGCGGTAGCCGGCGGCGGGGATGACGGCCTCCAGCGGGGCTCCGGCGTCCAGGACGGCCTCGGCGAAGAGGGAGTCGGCGCCGTCGGCGAGGCAGGAGAGGCCCACCATGGCGTGTCCATAGGGCTCTAGATGGTCCTTGACCAGTGCGGCGACGTGTTCGTTCACGTCAGGGGTCAGGTTGCGGTGCCCGGTGATGCCGATGCGGATCACGTGACCTCCCGGTTCGTTCGCTTTCGCCGCGTTTCTACCCACTGGGGATGCCGGTAACGAGGGCGGCGAGACGGGTGTCGAGTTCGTTGACACGGTCGGCGTGGGGGCCGCGGTAACGCCGGCGGAAGGAACGCACGCGGGCCACGACGCGTTCGGAGGCGAAGCGCACCCCGGTGTCGAGGGCCTCCTGGGCCAGGCGGAAGGCCTCGTCGATGTCTCCGGCCTCGGCGTGGGCGGAGGCCAGTTCGACCTTGAGCACCGCGGCCTGTTTGACGTTGCGGGAGGGCGGGGCGACGGCGTCGGCGAAGGCGGCGCGGGCCTCGTGCGGGGTGCGCAGGCGTACGCCCACCAGGGCGCGGTAGCCGGCGACCTTGGCCTCGTCGAAGACGAACACCCAGGGCCAGGGCGGCCGGGCGTTGTCGGGGCGGTCGACGTCGCGTTCGGCACGGCGGATGGCGCTCGCGGCGGAGGTGCGGTCGCCGATGCCGGCGTGGGCGAGGGCGCCGATGCAGGACAGCCAGGCGCGTGCGGTGGGGTGGGAGTCGGGGCCCAGGACGTGTTCGGCCTCTTGGACCAGTCCCAGTCCGAGTTCGGGGTCCTCGGCGGTCTCGATCTCGAAGGAGGCCAGGGAACCGAGCATGTAGACGTCGAGCAGGCGCATGCCGGCCTGGCGGGCGCGTACGACGGCGGTGCGGTAGTGCATGCGGGCCGATCCCATGTCGCCGAGGTCGGCGTTGAGCCAGGCGGCGAACCCGGAGGCTTCGCTCGCCGCGGCGCTGAGTTCGGTGTGGAAGGGCGTCACGCGCGCGTTCGTGAGCATCTGCTCGGCCAGGTGCACGTGCGCGATCGCGCCGGGCAGCAGGTGGCGCGCGGGCGAGGTCGCGTCCATGCGTCGTTGGCCGCCGGTGATGGCCCGAAGGGAGGGTGCGGTGTCCTCGTCGATGCCGTGGTGGACCTCCGGGCCGACGATGGGTCGTGCGGTGGAGGCCAGGAGTCCGCCGGCGGCGACGGCCTTTCCGAAATCGCGACGTCTGGTGGGAGGTATCGCCTTGGTGGTGGGACCCTCCTTCGTTGTTTCGCCGCCGAAGCGGATCAGGTGCAACGGGATGTCGAGCCGCCGTGCCAGGTCCTGGACCTGGCTGATGGTGAGCGACTGCTGGCCGTTGACCACTCGGGAGACCCAGCTCTGTGAGTAGGTGAGTTCCCGTGCGAGGTCGCCCTGGGACCAGCCGCGTGCGGTGCGCACGCTTTCGATGACCGTGGGCATGTCGCATTCGGCGAGGGCGTCGGCCACGCGAGGTCGGGTCCACAGGTCCTTGGGAAGGCCGTCTGCTTGAGGCATGAGCCCAGATTAGGGATCCCGGCTCGTCTTGGTGGCTATGTGTGAAAAAGAAGGTGTGATGCGTGATCCGCATACTGGTCATGTGGGCTCTGCGACATGGGGCAGAGTGAACTTGTCGTTGGCCCCGGTGACGGTGGTCGCCGGGGCGGTGAGGAGGGAGGGCACGTGACGGTGCGGACGTCGCCGACAGAGGGCCCGGGCGTGTCGGACCACGACGGTCCGGCGTCTCTGGCGCTGCGGGGCATGGCGGACGAGCTGCGTTCACGTGGGATCGACGCGTGGGAGGACGGGGTGTGCGGGATCGTGCACGCCGGGCCGATCGCGCAGGGGCGGCGGGCGGTGCTGCGTCCCCACCGGGGTGACCTGTGGTGGTGGATGCGCTGGTCGCTCCAGGAGGGAACCGCGGCGGTCCTGCCCGGGGTTCCGCTCTCTCCGGCCTCACGAACCTCCGACGCCGCCCGCAGGATCATGGGTGTCATGTCGGCCGCAGAGGGCGGCTGACGTAGAAGACTCACGTGGGACGGGTCCCACGTGGCTGGACGGGTCGTACAGCGGTGCGACCCCGGGTGTGGGGTGGTGTTCGGGTGGTGGCCCGAACTCATTTCTCCCTCCGTGCGGGCTCCGAACCCGCCCGACACCCGAATCACCCGCTCCGGAGCGTGACCGGGGCGGCCGCCTCCACCCCCGGGCGCCTGGCGGTGCCGTCCCCACGAATTCGCCAGGCGCCCCTTTCTCTTCCCTGGTTTCAGGGAGGAGTTCCGCTGTCCCAAGCCCGTAGTAGGACACCCAGGTCGTGGACGCGCATGGTCCGTGCGTGCTCCGGTCGCGGCAGCGCGGGTGCCCTGATCAAGGTGACCGGTACCGAATCCAACCCCAGGCGTAGGGCCACGGCGATCCGGTGGTTGCCGTCGAGCGTGCCGAAGGCGAGGTTGAAACCCAGTCGTAGTGGGGTGCGGATTCCGTGTCGGGCGATGTCGACCGTCAAAGCGTCCAGGTGACGCGGTGTGTCCAGCAGGGCCGAACCGACGACCTCGCGGTCCACGGCCCGGTATCGCGTCACCAGGGCCGTGGGGAGTGGAGTCGTGGGGGAGGGGGTCACGGGACCTCCAGGCCCTGGGCCGCGGCCAGGGCGGCCCCCACACTGCCCGCGGTGTTGCGCAGGATCGCGGGCACGATCGGGGTGCGCAGGTCGAGCAGGGGCAGGAACTTGTGGGCCTTGCGGCTCACCCCGCCGCCCACCACGATCAGGTCCGGCCACACCAGGTCCTCGATCACCCGGTAGTAACGCTGTAGGCGCTCGTTCACCCACTCGGAGTAGGAGAGGCCGTCGCGTTCCTTGGCCCCGGAGGAGGCCCGTGACTCGGCGTCGTGGCCGTCGACCTCCAGGTGCCCGAACTCGGTGTTGGGCACCAGTCGACCGTCCACGACCAGGGCGGTGCCGATACCGGTGCCCAGGGTGGTCATCAGCACGGTGCCGCGCACGCCCTTGGCCGCGCCGTAGCGGGACTCGGCCAGGGCGGCGGCGTCGGCGTCGTTGAGGACTCGGACCGGACGCCCCACGGCCTCGGTGAACAGGGCGCGGGCGTCGGTGCCCACCCAGGACTCGTCCAGGTTGGCGGAGGTGTGGATCGTGCCGTTCTGCACCACTCCGGGGAAGGTGATGCCCACGGGACCGCGCGCGGTCTCGGGGAAGTGGTCGGAGATCCGCGCGACGATGTCGGTGACGGCGGCGGGAGAGGATTCTTCGGGGGTGAGGATCTTGATCCGCTCCCGGAGGAACTCACCGGAGTCCAGGTCGACGGGGGCACCCTTGATGCCGCTGCCGCCGATGTCGATTCCCAGGCCCGTGGTCGGCTGTGACATGGGTGGTGTCTCCGTGATCCTCGTGTGCTGTCGGGGTGGGTGGCTGGGCCACACGCCTGATACTGCCCAACGGCGGCGCGTTTCGCACGCCGAACGGGTGGAGTGGGCGGTGCCGGGACGGTTCGGCGCGGTTCCGGGGACCGATACGCTGGGCGATTGCCCGACCCGAACGCGATGTGGGAAGACGAGATCGACGTTGACCGGTATCCATGGCCGCCGCGGCCCCTTCACCGATGGCGACACCGTGCAGTTGACCGACCCCAAGGGTCGCATGCACACGATCACCCTGCGTGAGGGTGGCGCCTTCCACTCGCACAAGGGCAAGGTCGACCACGACGGTCTCATCGGTGAACCCGAGGGCAGTGTGGTCGTCTCCAACACCGGCACGGCCTATGTGGCCCTGCGCCCCCTGCTCATCGACTACACGCTGTCCATGAAGCGTGGGGCGACCATCGTCTACCCCAAGGACGCGGCCCAGGTCCTGGTGGAGGCCGACATCTTCCCGGGCGCGCGTGTGGTGGAGGCCGGTGCGGGCTCGGGTGCGATGTCCAACTGGCTGCTGCGCGCGGTCGGGGAAAAGGGCATGGTGCACTCCTATGAGCGACGGGCCGACTTCGCCGAGATCGCTCGCAAGAACGTGGAGAACTTCCACGGTGGCCCGCATCCGGCGTGGCGGCTGACCGTGGGCGACCTGGTCGAGGAGCTCGACGAGACCGACGTGGACCGGGTGTTCCTGGACATGCTGGCGCCTTGGGAGTGCCTGGACGCGGTCGCCAAGGCCCTGATCCCCGGTGGGCTGGTGTGCTGCTACGTGGCCACCACGACCCAGCTGTCTCGCGTGGTGGAGGAGCTGCGTGAGGACGAGCGGTTCTACGAGCCGCGTTCGTGGGAGACCATGCTGCGGACCTGGCACGTGGAGGGGCTGGCGGTGCGTCCGGACCACCGGATGATCGGTCACACCGGTTTCCTGGTGGTGGCGCGTCGTCTGGCCGACGGTGTGGCCGCGCCCGAGCGGCGTCGTCGTCCGGCCAAGGGCGCCTACGGCAAGGACTACGAGGCCGCGCGCGCGGCCGGTGCCAAGGGCGCGGCCGGTTCCACCGATGGTGTGTCCGACATGCCCGAGAAAGAGACGGATCGACCCGCCGAGTAGTGTTCTCGGCGCTTGTGAAAGCCCGCTTCCGGACATGGTCCGGGGCGGGCTTCGTCGTTTTTCGAGAAGTGGTGTTATCGCCGACCGAGCCCGGGGAAACGTCTGGAATGCACTTGCCCGACCCCCGCCACGGAGGTTACTTTCTCATTACGTCGGGTCACTCGTCGCTGCGGTGACCTGCGTGGACGTCAGGTGTGAAAGTGAGGCCCAGGACACTCCTCGAAGCTGAGAGGTTAGGAAAGGGGCAGGGGTAGGTAGGTTCCCGAGTAGTCGTCCTTCTCATAGGGAGGTGGCGGACGTGGCCGAGCGCGAAGACGAGCGTCAAAACGACCAAGACCGTGAAGTCGCTGAACTCACGGCTCAGGTCTCCTACATGGAAAAGGAACTCAGCGTGGTTCGGCGTAAACTCGCCGACTCGCCCCGACATGTGCGTCTGTTGGAAGAGCGGTTGCGGGAGGCCCAGGCCGACCTGGCCGCCGCCAACGGGCAGAACGAACGGCTCGTCTCCACACTGAAGGAGGCGCGCGAGCAGATCGTGGCACTCAAGGAGGAGGTCGATCGGCTGGCGCAGCCACCGTCCGGCTTCGGTGTCTACCTTGGGTCGCGCGAGGACGAGACCGTCGAGATCTTCACCAATGGCCGCAAGATGCGGGTCAACGTCAGTCCATCCGTGGATCTGGACGCGTTGCGTCCGGGCCAGGAGGTCATGCTCAACGAGGCGTTCAACGTCGTCGAGGTGGAGTCGTTCGAGACCGTCGGCGAAGTCGTCATGCTCAAGGAGGTACTCGAGGACGGCGAACGCGCCCTGGTGATCTCGCATCACGACGATGAGCGGATCGTGCGGTTGGCGGAGCCGCTGCGCGACGAGCCGATCAGGGCCGGGGACTCACTCCTGTTGGAGTCTCGGTCGGGTTACGTGTACGAGCGCATCCCCAAATCCGAGGTCGAGGAGCTCATCCTCGAAGAGGTCCCCGACATCGCCTACAACGACGTCGGTGGTCTGTCGGGACAGATCGAGATGATCCGCGACGCGGTCGAGTTGCCCTACCTGTACAAGGAGTTGTTCTTCGAGCACAAGTTGCGCCCGCCCAAGGGCGTACTGCTGTACGGGCCGCCCGGGTGCGGTAAGACGCTCATCGCCAAGGCGGTCGCGAACTCGTTGGCCAAGCAGGTCGCCGAACGCACCGGCAAGGACGTCGGCAAGAGCTTCTTCCTCAACATCAAGGGTCCGGAGCTGCTGAACAAGTACGTGGGTGAGACCGAGCGGCACATTCGCCTGGTCTTCCAAAGGGCCCGGGAGAAGGCTTCCGAGGGAACCCCCGTCATCGTGTTCTTCGACGAGATGGACTCGATCTTCCGCACACGTGGCTCGGGTGTGTCCTCCGACGTGGAGAACACGATCGTCCCGCAGATGCTCAGTGAGATCGACGGTGTCGAGGGGTTGGAGAACGTCATCGTCATCGGTGCCTCCAACCGCGAGGACATGATCGACCCGGCGATCCTGCGGCCCGGCCGTTTGGACGTCAAGATCAAGATCGAGCGGCCCGACGCCGAGGCGGCCCGCGACATCTTCGCCAAGTACATCACCGACGAGCTGCCGCTGCACGAGGAGGACCTGGCCGAGCACGGTGGTTCCAGCAAGGCCACGGTGGACGCCATGATCCAGCGGGTCGTGGAACGGATGTACACCGAGGGCGAGGAGAACCGCTTCCTGGAGGTCACCTACGCCAACGGGGACAAGGAGGTCCTGTACTTCAAGGACTTCAACTCCGGCGCGATGATCGAGAACATCGTCTCGCGGGCCAAGAAGATGGCGATCAAGGACTTCATCGACAACCGGTCCAGGGGCATCAGGGTCTCGCACCTGTTGCAGGCCTGCGTCGACGAGTTCAGTGAGAACGAGGACCTGCCCAACACCACCAACCCGGACGACTGGGCGCGCATCTCCGGCAAGAAGGGCGAGCGGATCGTGTACATCCGTACGCTCATCACCGGCAAGACGGGCTCCGACTCGGGCCGGTCCATCGACACGGTCGCCAACACGGGCCAGTACCTGTAAGAACGCTCGCCGCGGTCACGTACCGCTTCGGGGCCCGCCGGAGGTCTTTCTCCGGCGGGCCCCTACGCGCGCGATCGCGGGACTTTCGCCTCTTACCGGGGCGCGGCCCGGTGTTTTGCGCGCGCCCCGTCGTCACTTTATGGCGAATCCGCCGAAAGACGCTGTGACCTGTGTGGACATGCCGGGCCGAGATCCTTCGAAACGCCCGGGAAGACGGCGCTTAGGCCACAATTGGCGCGGAAGCGTTCAAGACGCTGCTCGGGCGGATAACCTCTCAGCATGAGTGTGCGGCGGATTATGGGTATCGAGACCGAATACGGGATCTCCGTGCCGGGAAACCCCGGGGCCAACGCGATGGTCACCTCCACCCAGGTGGTCAACGCCTACCTTGCCGCCTCGGCGGCGCGGGCCCGGCGAGCACGTTGGGACTTCGAGGAGGAGAATCCGCTACGGGACGCGCGCGGCTTCGACCTGGCGCGAGAGGTGGCCGACCCCACCCAGTTGACCGACGAGGACCTGGGGTTGGCCAACGTCATCCTCACCAACGGCGCGCGCCTGTACGTGGACCACGCCCACCCGGAGTATTCGGCCCCCGAGGTCACCAACCCGCGTGACGCGGTGTTGTGGGACAAGGCCGGGGAGCGGGTCATGGCCGATGCCGCGGCGCGGGCCGGTTCCACGCCCGGCATCGAACCGATCCAGCTGTACAAGAACAACACCGACAACAAGGGCGCCTCCTACGGGTGTCACGAGAACTATCTGATGAACCGGTCGACGCCCTTCGGCGACATCGTCCGCAACCTCATCCCCTTCTTCGTGTCCAGGCAGGTGATGTGCGGGGCCGGTAAGGTCGGCATCGGTTCCGATGGACAGGGCAGCGGGTTCCAGCTCTCCCAGCGCGCCGACTTCTTCGAGGTCGAGGTGGGTCTGGAGACGACCCTGAAGCGTCCCATCATCAACACACGGGACGAACCGCACGCGGACCCGGACCGGTACCGGCGTCTGCACGTGATCATCGGTGACGCCAACATGAGCGAGCTCTCCACCTACCTGAAGATGGGGGCCACCGCACTGGTGCTGGCGATGATCGAGGACGGGTTCTTGCAGGAGGACCTGTCGTTGGAGACGTCGGTGGCGGACCTACGGGAGATCTCCCACGACCCGGGGCTGACGCACCGGGTGCGGTTGCGCGACGGGCGGCGGATGACCGCCCTGGAGTTGCAGGGCGAGTACCTGGACCAGGCGCGCAAGTACGTGGAGGACCGATACGGCACGGACGTGGACCCCGACACCGCCGATGTGCTGGACCAGTGGGAGACGGTGCTGACCGGGCTCGGGCGGGATCCGATGGACCTGGCCGATCGGTTGGACTGGGTGGCCAAGCTCAAGCTGCTGGAGAGTTACCGCTCGCGTGATGCCCTGGAGTGGTCGAGCCCGCGGTTGCAGATGGTCGATCTGCAGTACTCGGACGTGCGCCAGGACCGGGGCCTGTACAACCGGCTGGCAGCCCGTGGGCGGGTCCATCGGTTGCTGGAGGAGCCGGAGGTGACCCGGGCGATCACCGAACCTCCGGAGGACACCCGAGCCTACTTCCGTGGTCGTTGTCTGGCCAAGTACGCCGACTCGGTGGCGGCGGCCTCCTGGGACTCGGTCATCTTCGACCTGCCCGGCCACGACTCGTTGCAGCGGGTGCCGACCCTGGACCCGAGGCGGGGCACCAAGGAGCACGTGGGCGCCCTTCTGGATGCCGCGGACACCGCCGAGGACCTGGTCGCGGTCCTGGGCGGGGGCGCACGCGGGGACTGAACCCGAAGAAAGCGGACGTCCCCGCCCGCGGGAAGCGGACGGGGACGTCTGGTGCGGTGGGGGAGGTGGATCAGGTCCGCAGGGTCACGCCCCAGCTGTTGAGCATGGGGTTGACCTCCTGGTAGTAGGTGGTGCCACCGAAGGAGCAGTTGCCCGAACCACCGGAGGTGACGCCCTGCGCCTGGCTTCCGGAGATGAAGGAACCACCGGAGTCACCGGGTTCGGCGCACACGTTGGTGCGGGTCAGGGCCTGAACGGTGCCCTGCGGGTAGTTCACCGTCTGGTTGCGGGCCTGGATGGTGCCGCAGTGCCAGCCGGTGGTGGAGCCGGAGCGGCAGACCTGGGAGCCGATCGCCGCCGCGCTGGAGCCGCTCACGGTCGCGTGTCCACCACTGTTGTAGCGGCTGACCAGGTTGGTCAGGGTGAAGTTGGACGTGCCGCGGACGAAGGCGGCGTCGTTGCCGGGGAAGATGGAGCGCTCGAAGACCCCCCGACCGTTGCCGATGCTGACGGCGGTGCCGACGCTTCCGCAGTGGCCGGCGGTGACGAAGCCGGGCTGGCCGGAGGAGTTGGTGGCGGGGAAACCGACCGAGCAACGTCCGCCCATGGTGTAGGCCAGACCACCGACGATGTCGGCGTACAGCTCGGGCTGTTCGGTGGTGGTCTCCACCGTGACGTCGGCGGAGTCGACACCGGAGTCGGCCAGGAGGGCGTCCACGTCGGCCTCGGAACCTTCCAAGACCTCCAGGACGACCGTGTCGCCGGCGATGTCGGGGTACCAACCCACGACGCCCGAGTCGGCCTGGGAGGCGTTGAGTTCGTCGACGATCTCCTCCAGACCCTCGATGCCGTGGGTGACGACCTCGGCCCGGGCACCGGCGGCCTCGACCGCGTCCACGGCGGAGGCGTCGGTGACCAGGACGGTCAGTTCGAGGGCTTCGGTGTCGAAGATGGAGCCGCCGTAGGCCTCGGCGGCGGCCTCGGTGGCGGCGGCGTCGATCTCGAACGATTCGGCCTGGGCGTCGAGCAGTTCGTCGGCCTGGGACGGGGACAGGCCAAGGTCGCGCTGGAGGGCTTCGGCCATGGTGGTGGCCTCGGCGTCGGGGGCCTGGGGGACGGGTGCGGTGGGAGCCGCGGCGGCGGGGGTGGTGCCCAGGGCCAGGCCGAAGGCCAGGGCTCCGGTTCCTATGGCGGAGACAACGGGGGAGGGTCGCATGGTCCCTACTCTCCTTGGGGGATTTACGGGGGGATCGGCGACCGAGTCGCTTCGGTCGCCATTGTTCACCAAGACACCCGGTAAACAATGCCCAACCATAAGTGCACGTTTTGGCGAGCGAAAGAGCGTCAGGCGGAAAAAGCATTCAAGGCGAAATCCGATGATGGGGTGATGGGTCGCTTCCGGTCGCTGTCAGTCGCGGTCCACGAGGCCACGTCAGGATCACCGCAGGCGGCAGGTCACAGACCGAAATGGTCGTGATTCCACAAGGGGGGCACAATGGCCACATGCGGACGCCGGTATCGGGTACCGGTCGTGGCCGATCGGACACATGCCCGTAACCCCTCTGGTCACGGGAACGACCAAGCCGGGTGGGGAGCGGATGATCGTGCTCTCGATGAGAGCCGGCCGAGTGTCCGTGGTGGCCGGATACGGACACCTGGAAACGAAAGACGCCCCCGCCCGCTCGAAAGCGGACGGGGGCGTCGGTGCGATGCCGGACGGATGGGGCTATCCGGTCACCAGCGAGAGGTTCCACGAGCTGAGCACCGGGCCGACCTCCTGGTAGTACGTCGTACCACCACTGGTGCAGTTGCCCGAGCCGCCCGAGGTCATGCCCTGAGCCTGGTCGTCACTGATGAACGAGCCACCGGAGTCACCCGGCTCGGCGCAGACATCGGTGCGGGTCAGGTCGTTGACGGTGCCCTCGGGGTAGCTCACCGTCTGGCCGCGGGCCTCGATGGTCCCGCAGTGCCAACCGGTGGTCGAACCCGAACGGCACACGGCCGAGCCGACCGGGGCCTGAGTGGACCCGGCCACCGTCTGGGTGTCACCCGCGCTGTACATGTTGACCAGGTCGGTGACGGTCCAGTTGGAGCTCGCCGACACGTACGCTCCGTCGTTGCCGGGGAAGACCGACTCGGCGAAGGTGCCCGAGCCGGAACCGTCCTCGCTCTCGGCGGAGGTGCCGACGGTGCCGCAGTGACCGGCGGTCACGAAGCCGTCGCCGCCGGAGGCGTCGGTGGCGGCGAACCCGATGGAGCAGCGGCCGCCGCCCATGTAGTACGCGTCGCCACCGACGATGTCGGCGAACAGTCGCGGCTGTTCGGAGGTGCTGCGCACCTCCACGGCGGAGGCGTCCACGCCCGCGGCCTCGATGAGGCTCTGTGCGTCGTCGCCTTCGAGGGCCTCGATCACGACCGTGTCGGAAGTGACGTCGGGGTACCAGCCGACGACGCCGGGCTGGGTGCCGGCTGCGTCGAGCTCGTCCATGATCTCGGCCAGGCCCTCGGTGCCGTACGAGACCACTTCGGCCTCGGCTCCGGTGGCCTCCACGTCCGACACGGCGGAGGTGTCCGTCACCAGGACGGTCAGCTCCAGGGTGTCGGTGTCGAACACCGAGCCCGCGTAGGCGTCACCCGCGGCGTCGGCCGCGGCCTCGTCCAGACCGAAGGCGGCCGCCTGGGCGTCGAGCAGTTCCTCGGCCTCGAACGGGGTGAGGCCGAAGTCGCGCTCGAGCGCTTCTTCCATGGTGGACACCGAGTCGTCCTGTGTGACGGGCTCGGTCGGCACGGTCGCGGCTCCGGCACCCGGGGCCACGGAGAGCGACAGCCCGAAGGCCAGCGCTCCCGTGCCGATCGCGGAGATAACGGGGGAGGGTCGCATTGATCCCTACTCTCCTATGGGGGAATGGGGCGGGGTCTCGGAAGACGCCTCGTCCGCTCGGGGGTGGACGGTGCGCTCCGAGGCGGGACCCCCGATGAGGGCGGGGTCCCTTCCGTTCACCGAGACACTCGGTAAACGGTTCCCCACCATAAGTGCACATCTTGGACAACTGGAACCCCGAAAAGCCGATATTTCAGCGAGGGGACAAAGGGATCATCCGATGACCGGATATTTTGCGGTCCTGGTCGCCGGAGGTCGACCCTCCTGACCTTGACTTTTCCGAAGGAGTCGTATGTGAATCAGAAACTCGCCGGTAGGTCAAGGGATGCATGATGGCCGGATCCGGACACTGAAACCGCGCACCAGTAGCGATGGGTCGGACACGTAGACGTAACCCGCGTGGTCAGGCCGCCGTCCTGGGCGAAGATCATGTTCGCTAAGCGAATACATGTGCGCATGTCGCGAAAACGATCTTCATGGGCGTGCGGGGGCCGACCCCGGGGACACGCCCGACCCCGTGACGGCGTCGAATTCGTGGGCACCCGACCGCACCCGTTCCCCTCACGCGCGCACGCGCGGTGATGACGCCGAGCTCAGAGGTAACTAGCGGGTATCGGGCCCCGGGAACGGGGTTGAGCCGGGGGTCGTTGGGCCAAGATAAGGGCGAGAGCTCCGAACGGGAGGTTGCAATGGCGACGAAGGACACCGGCGGCCAGAAGCACGGCACCCGCCGCGACGAAGAGGTCGAGGAGACCGAGGGCGCCGCGGAGACCAAGGAACGCGACGAACAACTGGATGAGGACGTCGACGACATCCTCGACGAGATCGACGACGTTCTGGAGAACAACGCCGAGGACTTCGTGCGGCAGTTCGTGCAGAAGGGCGGTCAGTGACCGTCATCGGACGGTTCGCTGACAGCGCACACGGGAGCCCGTGGCCCCCGGACACACAAGGTTAGGGTCGACACGTCGGCCGGGGTGGGAAAGCCCGGCCGACGTGCAGACCGACAACAAACGGATGAGCAGGCGCCCCATCCGCCCCCGAGACGGGGTGGGGCGCCAGTGGAGGGAGTCGCGTGTTCGAAGGGTTCGAGGGCGGACGGATGCCGGCCGCTTTCATGAGTGCGGGTACTTCGTCCTTCACCGAGTTCCTCCGGGCGGTCAACCCCGAGTTGCTGCCCGGAAGGCATCTGGACGCCGCCGGAGGGGGCACCGAACACCTCACCCCGGACGCGACGACCATCGTCGCCATGACCTTTCCCGGGGGTGTCCTGCTGGCCGGTGACCGCAGGGCGACACAGGGCAACGTCATCGCCAACCGGGACATGGACAAGCTCTACCGGACCGACGAGTTCTCCGCGGTGGCCATCGCGGGCTCGGCCGGGATCGGTATCGAACTGGCCCGCCTGTACCAGGTGGAGCTGGAACACTACGAGAAGCTGGAGGGCCGATCCCTCTCCCTCGAGGGTAAGGCCAACAAGCTCGCCCAGATGGTCCGGGGCAATCTGGGCATGGCCATGCAGGGGTTCGTCGTGATCCCTCTGCTGGTGGGATTCGACGAGGTCACCGAGGAAGGCCGGGTCTTCAGCTACGACGCGGTCGGTGGACGCTACGAGGAGCAGCGCTACCACTCCATCGGCTCCGGTTCGGTCTTCGCCAAGGGCTCCATCAAGAAGCTCTATCGCGACGACCTGGACGAGACGACCGCGATCAAGGTCGCCCTGGAATCGCTCTACGACGCCGCGGACGAGGACTCCGCCACCGGCGGGCCCGATCTGCATCGGGGGATCTTCCCCCTGGTCGACGTCATCACCGAGGACGGCCACCGCCGTATCTCCGTCGAAGAGGTCGCCCGCTTGGCCACGGAAGTGGTCCAGGGGCGTTCCGTCCACCCCGACGGACCCACGGCCCGGCTCGACTGACCGGCGGGCCATGACCGGCCCGGCCGATCCGGGCCGGGCGCCCCCTCACCACCAGACCTCTCCCGACCAGGTAAGGAAACGATCCGCGGTGTCGATGCCCTTCTACGTCGCCCCCGAACAGCAGATGAAGGACAAGGCGGACTACGCGCGCAAAGGGATCGCGCGCGGCCGCAGTGCCGTCGTCCTGCAGTACGAAGGCGGCATCCTCTTGGTGGCGGACAACATGTCCCGCACCCTGCACAAGATCAGTGAGCTCTACGACCGCATCGGCTTCGCCGCGGTCGGGCGCTACCCCGAGTTCGAGAACCTACGCCTGATGGGCGTCCGTTTCGCCGACGTTCGCGGGTACCAGTTCGATCGTCGTGACGTCAGCGGACGCCAGCTCGCCAACATCTACGCCCAGACCCTGGGTACCGTCTTCAGTGAGAGCCTCAAGCCGTGGGAGGTCGAGATCGTCGTCGCGGAGGTCGGCGACACCGCGGACGACGACGAGATCTACCGCATCACCTTCGACGGGTCGATCGTCGACGAACAGGGCTTCGTCGCGGTGGGCGGCTCCTCCGAGCACGTGTCCAACCAGATCAAGGACCGCTTCGACGCGAGGGCTCCGCTCAGCGCGGCGCTCAACGCCGCCACCCACGCACTGGCGCACGAGAACGGGGAGGAGCGTGAGCTGGAGGCCACCAACCTGGAGGTCGCCGTGCTGGACCGCTCCCGACAGCACCGCAAGTTCCGTCGCATCCACGGTGATCGTCTGACCGCCCTCATCGAGGAGGGCAAGCGAGGCGCCACCACGACCACGGACGCCTCCGACGACACGAACACCGGTGGGAACGAGGCCGACCAGGACTGAGACTAGTGACGACGGTGCGGCGCCACCGGGGCGCCGCACCGGCCGGGCGGGTGTGGACGACGCGGCCCCGTCGTCGGCACCCCGGTGACGGAAGTTGGTGAGGCCGCGTGGAACGACGGATCTTCGGGCTGGAGAACGAGTACGGGGTCACGTGCACCTTCCGGGGGCAGCGCCGCCTGTCACCGGACGAGGTCGCCCGCTACCTCTTCCGACGGGTGGTCTCCTGGGGGCGCAGCAGCAACGTGTTCCTGCGCAACGGGGCCCGTCTGTACCTGGACGTGGGGAGCCACCCCGAATACGCCACCCCCGAGTGCGACAGCCTCCTGGACCTGGTGGCCCACGACAAGGCCGGCGAACGGATCCTGGAGGGGCTGCAGATCGACGCCGAGCAGCGCCTGCACGAAGAGGGCATCGCCGGCGACATCTACCTGTTCAAGAACAACACCGACTCGGCGGGCAACTCCTACGGCTGTCACGAGAACTACCTCGTGGGTCGGCACGGGGAGTTCGGGCGCCTGGCCGACGTGCTCATCCCCTTCCTGGTCACGCGGCAGATCATCTGCGGCGCCGGCAAGGTCCTACAGACGCCTCGGGGCGCCCTTTACTGCGTGAGCCAGCGCGCCGAGCACATCTGGGAGGGTGTCTCCTCGGCCACCACCCGCTCGCGGCCCATCATCAACACCCGCGATGAGCCCCACGCCGACGCCGAACGTTTCCGGCGCCTGCACGTCATCGTGGGCGACTCCAACATGAGCGAGACCACCACCCTGCTCAAGCTGGGCGCCACCCACCTGGTGCTGCAGATGATCGAGGCCGGTGTGGTCATGCGCGACTACACCCTGGAGAACCCCATCCGGGCGATCCGCGAGGTCAGCCACGACATGACGGGGCGGCGCAAGGTGCGTTTGGCCAACGGGCGTGAGGCCAGTGCCCTGGAGATCCAGCGCGAGTACCTGGAGAAGGTACAGAGCTACGTGGACCGGCACGGCACCGACGCCGTGGGCAAGCGGGCCCTGGACCTGTGGCAGCGCACCCTGGAGGCGGTGGAGACACAGAACCTGGAAACGGTCTCGCGGGAGATCGACTGGGTCGCCAAGTACCTGCTGTTGGAGCGTTATCGGGACAAGCACGACCTGTCGCTGTCCTCGCCCCGCGTGGCGCAACTGGACCTCACCTACCACGACATCCACCGCGACCGCGGCCTGTTCTACCTGATGCAGAACCGCGGCCAGATGGATCGGGTGGTGAACGACCTGAAGATCTTCGAGGCCAAGTCGGTGCCGCCACAGACCACCCGGGCCAGGTTGAGGGGCGAGTTCATCCGCAGAGCCCAGGAACAACGCCGTGACTTCACCGTGGACTGGGTGCACCTCAAACTCAACGATCAGGCGCAGCGGACCGTGCTGTGCAAGGACCCGTTCAAGTCGGTGGACGAGCGGGTGGAGAAGTTGATCGCCGGCATGTGAGCGGACGGACTTCGAACGGTCGATCCGGGCCCCCTCGGGCGGTGCGCAGTATGGCTGTGAGCCGAGCCACCCGGCGGGGCCCGTGACCTTCGGTGCCTTCCCAGGGGTGGCCGGACTTGTGCTTTTCGGTAGTGTGAGCCTGTCCTGAGCCGGAAATCAGAGGTTGTGACCCATGCACCGACGTGCCGCCGCCCTCGCGGTGCCACTGACCGCCATCGCCTTGGTGGTCTCAAGCTGCGGATCGATCCCAGAGGATTGGAAGACTCCTGCCTTCCTGCGCATGAACGCGGAGGAACTGGACCCGCGGCTGCCCGACGTCACCGGCGAAGTCGGTGAGGAACCGCAGATCACCTTCCCCGACGAGGAGCCTCCGGAGGAGGAGATCTCCGGGATCGTCAGCAAGGGTTCGGGGGAGGACGTCCTGGTGGGCGCGGACGACCTGGTGGTCGCCAACGTGGCCCAGTACCAGTGGACGGCTCCGGGTGAGGGCGAGCCGATGGAGGGCCAGTCCAGCTACGAGTCCGGTGCCCCCGACCTCGTACGCATGAACGAGATGCCCGAGTACATCACCGAGACCCTGGTGAGCCAGCCGCTCGGCAGTCGTGCGGTGTACGTGTTCCCGCCGTTGACCCCGGAGGAGATCGAGCAGGCCCAGGGCATGGGCCAAGAGGTTCCCGAGGGTGCCAGCGTGCTCGTCATCGACGTGATGGACCGCTACGCCCAAGGTGCCGTGGTGCCGGGTGAGCCGGCCACCGATGGTGGCGACGGTCTGCCCACGGTCACCCAGGACGGCCACAGCCGCCCCGAGGTCGAGATCCCCGAGGGTGACGCCCCCGAGGACCTGGAGGTCGTCCCGCTCATCGAGGGTGAGGGCCCCGAGGTCGAGGAGGGGCAGCAGGTCATCGCCCAGTACACGGGCGTGCGCTGGGAGCCCGAGGAGGATGGCACCCACCAGGTCTTCGACTCCACCTGGGACCGTGGTGGCGCGCCCTTCGACACCACCATCGGCGACGGCGCGGTGATCGAGGGCTGGGACGAGGGCATCGTGGGAGCCGACGTCGGTGACCGCCTGATGCTGGTCGTCCCCGGTTCGATGGCCTACGGCGAGACCGAGGAAGAGGCGATGGGAGGCCCCGTCGGCACCCTGGTCTTCGTGATCGACGTCCTGGGTGCCTACGACAACCCACCGCAGCCCGAGCCGGAGGAGGGCGCCGAGGGTGAGGCGGCCGACCCCGAGGCCGAGGACGAGGAGGCCTCCGAGGAGGAGTAACCGCTCCGACGTACCCGCGGTTCGTTTCCGCCGCGACGCCCCCGTCGTCCGACGGGGGCGTCGTCGTGTCCGGGATCCTGACACGCGGGGCGGGCACATCTGCGGGGGAGCGGCGCGATCGCTGCGTAGAGTCGTCACTCTGAGTGTTTTCTGGCGAGGGGGAGCCATGCCGGAGGGACGGCGGTTCTGCTATGTGTCCGGTCTGCGCCTGGGAGTGCCGGCCTTGGAGGAACTCTGCGCCCAGGGACGCCCACCGGATCTGGTGGTGTCCTACCCCGCCGAGTTGGCGCACCGCTGCGGTTACGTCGACTACGAGTCCGTGACCCGGCGTCTGGACCTGCCACACCTGCGCGTGGCCGACATCAACGGTGAGGAGGCGCGCGACGCCCTGGCCCTGCACCGCATCGACCTGATGGTGGTGGCCGGGTGGTCACAGCTGATCCAAGAGGAGGTCCTGACCTCGCTTCCGCTGGGCGCCGTGGGCATGCACCCCTCCCCGTTGCCGGTGGGGCGCGGACGTGCGCCCATTCCCTGGACGATCCTGCGCGACATGCGGGCCAGCGCGGTGACCCTGTTCCACCTGGCCCGTGAGGTCGAGGCCGGTGACATCGTGGATCGGATCCGTTTCGAGGTGGCCGCCGACGCCACCGCCACCGGCCTGTACGAGCGAGTGGGGCGTTTGCAGGCCGAACTGATCGTGCGCAACCTGGACGCCCTGTTGGAGGGGCGCGCTCCCCGCAGTCCCCAGACCGGGCACGTGTCGGTGTGGCCACGACGTCGTCCCAGCGACGGACACCTGGACCTGGCCGCCGCCGGGCGTGACGTGGACCGGATGGTGCGGGCGCTTGCGGCCCCCTACCCGGGGGCGTTCGCGATGTTCGGCGGTGCGCTCATCACCTTCCATTCGGGGGAGTTGTCCACCGAGGTGGTGGGTGGCGATCCCGGGCAGATCGTCTCCGCCGGTCCCGGCAGGAAGTGGGGGGTGACGTGTGGGGACGGTGTCGTGTTCGTGCCCGAGTCGGTGAGCGTGGACGAGGGGGTCGAGGCCGACCCGGCCTCCCTGGCCATGTTCCGGCCCGGGAGGTACTTCGACGCTCCGTCCGAGCACATGCTCGCGGCCACTCGACGCACTCCCGTGCCCGGCAACGGCGACGCCGAACACCGGCGACCCGCCGCGTGGCTGCACGGGACCGTCGACCGGTGAAGGGTGGGTGCGCGGCCGTTCAGGGGACCAGGAGGGTGGCGGCGTACCGCCCGGCCGCCGCCGCGCTGAGGAAGGCGGCCCGGTCCTGTCCCAGGTCGCGTCCCATCGCCGACGGCTTCAGCGGCAAGGAGAGCAGTTCGCCCTCCAGGCCGGTCGTGGGGACCTCCACCAGTGTGTGCCGATCGCCGAGGGGCCAGGCCTGGTCGCGTACCCTCTCCCCGAACTCGCCGGGAAGGACGGGTACGACCACGTCGGCGGGGGCCAGGGCGACCTTGCCGTAGGCCGTCAGGCTGTGGTGGGAGACCCCTCGGTGACGGGGACGCGGGTCGGCCTCACCGACCCGCAGGGCGGCCACGGGCAGGCCGTCCAGGTTCGCCACGGCGTTGACGGCCTCGCCGCAGGCCACGCCCGAAAAGCCCCAGGGGGTTCCGGTGTCCAGGTCACCCGGGCCCTGGCAGACCACGGCCACGTCCGCCCCCAGGACGTGCCTGGCCGCCAGCAGGCCCGAGTGCACGGTGGCCGTCTCCAGGTCGCCACCGAACGCCTGGCCGATGGTCACACAGCCCGCCAGGAGGCCGTCCTCACGCAGTGTCCCCAGGTTCTGGGAGAACATCGCCGGTAGCGCGCCACCGTCCAGCATCACGTTGACGATCCGGGCGCGGGGACGTTCGGCGAGCACCCCCGCCACTACGGCCGGCAACGACGAGTGCGGATCGGTGATCACCACCGGCATCCCGTCGATCCCCCGAGCGGTACGCAGTGTCTCGTGATGGGGTGATCCTTGTTCGTCGGCGCCCTGGACGGTGGCCTGGAGCGGGGTGTGGCGGGCCTTGATGAGGTGGCCGGGGCCCTCCCGATCGGCGGGCAGGCGGTCGGGGACGGCCACCACCAGCGCGTACCCGCCGGTGCCCGGCCCAAGGTCCAGAGCGCCGGTGTTGAGCAGCACCTCATCGCCCACGTGTGGCTCGCCGACCAGATCGGTGTAGGCCAGGGCCCGGCAGGTGGACGGGGAAGCGGTGTCGGGGTCGGTGACCAGATCGACCGCGCACACGTGGACCCCGGTCCAGGAGGGCAGGAGCAAACGGACTTGGCCGCGACGCCACCGGATCATGGTGGGCACGGTACCGTCGGTGCTGAACCGAAGGTGGGAGGACGCGCCCTCGCGACCCCGCCCGGCGCATCATCCCAGGGTGAAGGAGTGGCGACGATGTCGCGCAGGAAGACCGAACGGCAGCTCAACCTGGTCATCTGCCTGTTGTCCACCCGGCGCCACCTGACCGCCCAGGAGATCCGGGCGACCGTCCAGGGGTACGCGGAGGCCGAGACCGAGTCGGCGTTCAAGCGCATGTTCGAACGCGACAAGCGAGAACTGCGCGACAGCGGCATTCCGATCCAGGTGGGCACCGGTGACGCCTTCAGTGGCGAGGAGGGCTACCGGATCTCCCGGTCGGACTATGAACTGTCCGAGATCGAACTACGTCCGGACGAGGCACTGGTACTGGGTCTGGCGGCCCGAGCCTGGCGGCACGCCTCCCTGGGCGAGGCCGCCGCCAACGCCCTGTTCAAGCTCCGTTCGGCCGGGGTGCCGGTGGACGCGGAGGCCGCGCCCGGGCTGACCCCGACCATGCGCACCGACGAACCCGCCTTCGGGCCCGTCTGGCAGGCGATCCGTGACCGCCGGCCGGTGGCCTTCTCCTACCGCAAGCCCGGTCGGACCGAAGCCGTGCGTCGCGAGGTCGAGCCGTGGGGCGTGGTCAACCAGGGCGGTCACTGGTACGTGGTCGGTCACGACCGGCTGCGCGAGGCGCGCCGGGTCTTCCGGCTCGGGCGCATCCAGGGGCAGGTGACGGTGGTGCGTACCGGTCCCGACGTCGAGGTGCCCGAGGGCGTGGACCTGCGTTCGGTGGTCTCCTCGCAGCGGCCCGACCCCGACCACACCGCCACCGTGCGGGTGCTCGTCGACTCCGCGCACGCCCTGCGCCGCAGTGCCCTGCGCGTGGTCCCCGGTGAACGGGAGGGCGCCGGGCCGGTGTGGGACGTCCTCACCCTGCCCTACACCGACACCGACACGCTGGTCGGCCGGGTGGCCGCCCAGGGTGCCCGGGCCGAGATCGTCGAACCCGAACAGGCGCGCGAGGCGTTGGCCGCCCACATGTCCGGCGTGATCCTGCGGGCCGAGGCCGAGACCGAACCGGTGGGGGAGGCCGAGGAAGAGGACGCCCCGGCCCGCGGCCCGCGCTCGGCGGACCAACTGCGTCGGTTGCTGATGTTGGTGCCCTACGCGCTGGGTCGGGACGTGCGTGTGCCGGAGGTGGCCCGCCACTTCGGTCTCAGTGAGAAGCAGGTGGTCCAGGACCTGAGCCTGCTGTGGATGTGCGGTCTGCCCGGCTACACCCCCGGCGACCTCATCGACGTGGACCTGGAGGCGGCGAAGGAGACAGGGGAGATCATCATCGCCAACGCCGACACCCTGGCCCAGCCGCTGCGTCTGACCGCGGACGAGGCCGCCAGCCTGGTCGTGGGCCTGTCGTTGTTGGAGGAGTTGCCCGAGGCACAGGGCGTGGAGGACGGCGCGCTCAAGCGAGTGGGGGAGAAGCTGCGCGGGGCGGCCGGCAGCGCCGTTGGCGCCCTCGCCGATGCCGTCCAGGTGCGGGTGGAGATGGACGAACAGGTGGCACAGACCCACCGGCGCTGTTCCCAGGCCCTGGAGGCGGGCCAGCGCCTGCACCTGCGCTACCTGTCCGGATACCTGGACCAGGTCACCGAACGCGACGTGGACCCGATGGGCCTGGTGGTCCAGGACGGCAAGCCGTTCCTGGAGGGCTACTGCCACCTGCGCGAGGACGTGCGCCTGTTCCGACTGGACCGGGTGCTGGAACTGACCGTGCTGCCCTACGCGGCCGAGGTGCCCGAGGGTGTGGGCCGCCGCGACCTGTCCAAGGGCGTGCTCCAGCGTTCCGAACGCGACGCCCTGGTCGTGTTGGACCTGGACCCGTCGGCGCGTTGGGTCACCGAGGACTACGCGTGCGAGTCGGTCACCGAACTGGCCGACGGCGGGGTACGCGCCACGTTGCGGACCCCGGCGCCGGCGTGGGTGGCACGACTGGTGTTGTCGTTGGGATCACGGGGGCGCGTGGTGGCTCCCGAGGGTCTGGCGCGGGAAGTGCGCGCGGAGGCCGAACGAGCCTTGAATCTTTACGAGGCGGGGCAAACCTCCCCCGAGCTGGTCGAGATCGATTCGTCCTCGGAGTGACGCCCACCTGTTGACAGGGGGTCGAGGTGTAGGTCTTCAGGAAAAGGATATGGTGGATTCGTGATCGCCCTCGCTGTCCTTTTCGGCCTGGTTCTGGTCGGTGTACTCATCGTCGGATGCCTTCTGGTGAAGGTCCGACGCGAGGCCGTCGTGCTGTCCGAAAAGGTGACACGGGCGGCGGGCGGGTACCAGGCGAGCAGCGCTGACCTGCGTGAGCGTGTCCGACGTGAGGGGTCACGGCGATGATGACCGAAGGCTCGGACGCGCGTACCATCGAAGGCGCTTGGTCGCGCCCCACAGAGAGGTAGAACCATGGGACCGTTCAACGGACCTACCATCGCCATCCTGGTGATCCTTGCCATCTTGCTGTTCGGAGCCAAGAAGCTCCCGGACCTGGCCCGCTCCCTGGGGCGTAGTGCTCGCATCCTCAAGGCCGAGAGCAAGGGCTTGGTCGATGAGGACAACAACGAGGGACAGGAACAGACCGACGGTCAGGACGGCCGGCAGGCACAGCAGGGCCAGGCTCAGACCTCTCGCACCGACGCCGCCCCGCAGCAGAACCAGCAGCAGGGCTACCCGCAGCTTCCTCCCGGCCAGCGCATCGTCAACGAGTCCGGTGAACCCAGCAACCAGACCTACAACCAGTAGAGCTGCCGGTTCCACCTGTTCGGGGCCGCGTGCGGCCACGGCCCGAATCGGTCGGCGCGGTGCCTCAGGGGCACCGCGCCCCGCGTCTGTGTCAGGGGAGTCCGCGGTGCGCGGACCCGGATGAGAAGAGAGTGACCCCACGATGAGGTCCCGAAGCAGAGCGGTCAACCCGGAGGCCCGGATGCCGCTCATGGACCACCTGCGCGAACTGCGCAACCGGTTGGCCAAGGTACTGCTCATCCTGTGTCTGGGCGCGGTGCTCGGCTTCGTCTTCTACGACCAGATCTGGGACTTCCTCACCAAGCCGTACTGTTCCCTGCCCGCCTCACAGGTGGTCGAGGGCGGTGGTTGCTCCCTCATCGTCACCGGCCCCTTCGACGCCTTCTTCGTGGCCTTCAAGATCTGGCTGTTCGTCGGCGCTCTGGCCACGGCCCCACTGTGGCTCTACCAGCTGTGGGCGTTCGTGGCCCCCGCCCTGCACGGCAGCGAGAAGAAGTACGCCTACATCTTCGCTCCGCTGGCCGGCCTGCTGTTCGTCGCCGGTGCCGCCCTGGCCTACATGATCACCGCGCTGGCCCTGCAGATGCTCTTCGGGTTCCTGCCCGAGGACGCCGACCCCTACTTGACCATCGGCGAGTACCTCAACTACATGCTCATCATGATGGGCATGTTCGGTCTCGGCTTCGTCATGCCGCTGCTGGTGGTGCTGCTCAACATCGTCGGCCTGCTGTCCCACGAGGCCATCGCCAAATGGCGTCGGGTCATCATCTTCTGCGCGTTCCTGGTCGCCGCGGTCGTCACCCCGGCCGAGCCCATCTCCATGCTGGCGCTGGCCGTTCCGCTGGTGGTCCTGTTCGAGATCGCCGAATTGTTCTGCTTCTTCAACGACCGTCGTCGCAAGCGCCGGGATCCCACCTCGGAGCTGGCCGACGACGAGATCTCCGATCTCGACGATCAGCCCTCCGACCTGGAAGAGCTCGAGGACTCCGGCTCGGGCAAGGGTTCGGGCAAGGGCGACTGAGCGGTCATCGCGAAGTGGGTGTGAGAGGGACCCGCCACACGCTAGGGTTCGGGGCGGGACGACTTCCTCGTCGTCCCTGCACACCGAATCGGACGCGGGAAGCCGGGAAGTGTTGATGAGCGAGCAGACCGAGGCCAAGCGGGAACTCCCACCCGAGGCCATGGGGAACGAGAAGTGGCACGACACCACCGACGCGGTGTGGTTGCGCTCCTCCCTGTCGAACCCGGACTCCGAGGCGATCGTGGAGGTCGCCGAGTTCGACGACGGGTTCCGCGCCGTCCGTGACGGGAAGTCGCCGCAGAAGGGCACCCTGTTCTTCACCCCCGCCGAGTGGGAGGCCTTCGTGCTGGGGGCCCGCGATGGCGAATTCGACATCCCCGAGGAGTACCTCTCCGAGGAGGAGGCCGAGATCCAACGCGGGCACGGTCAGGTCGAGGCCACCTGGGTACCCTCCCCGTTGCTCACCCCCAAGGCGTTGGAGGAGTACCATCGCCGTCAGCGTGAGGAAGCCGCACAGGGGTCCACGAGCGAGAACGCCTGAACCCCGCAGACCCGGGCGCGAGGGCGTGCGCGAACCTCACCGGCCCGCACGCCCCTGAACCCCCGCACCGTGGGTAGGTAAGGACCCGGTCATGTCCCCTCAGATCGCACTTTTGGTCAACCCGGCCTCCGGTCGTCGTCGCTCCGCCGTTCTCGCGGTGCGGCTCAAGGAGGCCCTGCGCGCGGCCGGCGCCCACGTGCACGTCTACACGGGCCGCTCGGCCGCCGACAGCAGGCGTCTGGCCCGGCTGGCCGTCTCCGATCGTCCCGACGCGTTGGTGGCGGTGGGCGGGGACGGTCTGGTCCACCAGGCCCTGCAAGGGGTGGTGGGCAGTGATGTGCCACTGGCGGTGGTCCCCGCGGGCACCGGCAACGACATCGCCCGCGCCTTCGGTACCGCTCGCGCCTCCGCACGCGGGATGGCCCGGGCCATCCTGGCCGGACGCACCCGCCCCAGCGACGTGGTCCGCCTGACCCTGGCGGACGGGACACGGCGCTACTACCTGAGCGTCCTGGCCTGTGGTTTCGACGCCCGGGTCAACGAGCGGGTGAACAACTTCCGGTTCGGTGTGGGTCGCGTCGGCTACCTGTTCGGCATCATCGCCGAACTGCGCACCTTCCGTCCCATCGACTTCGAGATCGACATCGACGGCCGTACCATCGCCGAACCCGGGATGCTCGTCGCGGTCGGCAACACCGACTCCTACGGCGGTGGCCTGAAGGTGTGCGCGGGGGCCGAACCCGACGATGGACTACTCGACGTGGTCCTGATGCGCGAAGGGTCCAAGGGCCGTTTCGTCCGACAGTTCCCCCGGGTCTTCAACGGAAGCCACATGGAGTTGGACGAAGTGCGTCTCGTACGCGGGGCGAACGTCACCATTCGCGGTGACGCCGGGGTGGCCTACGCCGACGGTGAACGCATGGGCGCGCCGACACTGAAGTGCGAAGTGGTGCCGAAAGCGGTCGAGATGCTGGACCCGACCTCATAGGCTGAGAGGCCTATGAGTAGTCACGCTGAGCGGTACGCCGCCTTCCGTCGGCGGCAGGGCGCGTCCAGCGCCGCCATCGAGGCCTTCCAGGCTCTCTACGGCTTCGAGTTCGACCCCTTCCAGATCAAGGCCTGCAAGGCGCTGGAGAACGGTCATGGGGTGCTGGTCGCCGCTCCCACCGGTTCGGGCAAGACCGTGGTCGGAGAGTACGCCGTGCACCGTGCCCTCACGGAGGGCACCAAGTGCTTCTACACCACCCCCATCAAGGCCCTGTCCAACCAGAAGTACAACGACCTGGTCAAGCGCTACGGCAACGAGCAGGTCGGGTTGCTGACCGGGGACAACAGCGTCAACGGTGAGGCGCCGGTGGTGGTGATGACCACCGAGGTGCTGCGCAACATGCTGTACGAGTCCTCGTCCACCCTGGGCGGGCTCGCGTACGTGGTCATGGACGAGGTGCACTACCTCGCCGACCGCTTCCGCGGCGCGGTCTGGGAGGAGGTGATCATCCACCTGCCCGAGTCGGTGCGCATGGTCGCCCTGTCAGCCACGGTCAGCAACGCCGAGGAGTTCGGTGAGTGGCTCCAGCAGGTGCGCGGCGACACGACCGTCATCGTCGACGAGAAGCGTCCCGTGCCGCTGTGGCAGCACGTGATGGTGGGCAAGCGTCTGCACGACCTGTTCGTCGACACCGAGGTGGAGTCCACCGGCCCCGACGAGGACGAACGGGGCGGTGGTGGGCGTTCCAAGCGCAAGCGCGAACGCCGACGCTCCCAGCACGAGCGGCCTCGCGAGATCAAGGTGGGCGGGCAGACGCTGCACATCAACCCGTTCCTGAGCCGGGCCGCGGAGGACGACGCGCGCACCACCCAACTGGCCGACCGTCGCCGTCACCCGCAGTCGCGGGCTCGGGGCAACATCCGCCCGCGTACCCGGTTCGCGCCGCCCAGCAGGCCCATGATCATCGAGGAGTTGGACGCCGAGGGGCTGCTGCCGGCCATCGACTTCGTCTTCAGCCGTGCGGGCTGCGACGACGCCGTCCGGCAGTGTGTGGCCTCGGGGCTGGTCCTGACCACCCCCGAGGAGGCCGACCACATCCGCGAGTACGCCGAGTCGCGCTGCGCCGACATCCCGCGCGCCGACCTGACCGTGCTCGGATTCGAGAGTTGGTTGCGCGCGCTGGAATCGGGTGTGGCCGCCCACCACGCGGGCATGCTGCCCACCTTCAAGGAGATCGTCGAGCACCTGTTCTCCCAGGGCCTGATCCGCGCGGTGTTCGCCACCGAGACCCTGGCGTTGGGCATCAACATGCCCGCGCGCAGCGTGGTCATCGAAAAGCTCGACAAGTGGAACGGTGAGACGCACGCGATGCTCACCCCGGGTGAGTACACGCAGCTCACCGGGCGGGCCGGGCGTCGTGGCATCGACGTGGAGGGGCACGCGGTGGTCGTCTGGCAGGCCGGGACCGACCCCGAGACCATCGCGGGGCTGGCCGGCACGCGCACCTACCCGCTCAACTCGAGCTTCCAGCCCTCCTACAACATGGCGGTGAACCTGGTCGGGCAGGTGGGTCGCCAACGCAGCCGCAACATGCTGGAGGCCTCCTTCGCCCAGTTCCAGGCCGACCGTGCCGTGGTGGGTCTGGTCAAGAAGCTGCGCAAGCACGAGGAGGCCCTGGAGGGGTACGCCAAGGCCGCCGAATGCCATCTCGGTGACTTCATGGAGTACGCCTCGCTGCGTCGTGCGTTGAGCGACCGTGAGTCCATGTTGGCCAAGAACCGGTCCTCGCGCCGCCGTGAGGAGGCCCTGGAGAGCCTGGAGATGCTCCGGCCCGGTGACATCATCCGCATCCCCTCGGGACGCTACTCCGGGCACGCCGTGGTGCTGGACCCCGGCCTGAAGCACGACCTTCCGGCGCCCCTGGTGCTGACCGTGGACAAACAGGTCAAGCGGATCAACTCCAGTGACTTCCCGATTCCGGTCAAGGCCTCCGGGCGCATGCGCATCCCCAAGTCGTTCTCCGCGCGCTCTCCGCGTTCACGCCAGGACCTGGCCTCCACCTTGCGCAACAAGCTCAAGGAACAGGGCACCGAACCCACCTATGATCGTGGCGGTGGCCGGGGTGATCAGGAGGACGCCGAGGTTGTTCGGTTGCGCGCGCGGTTGCGTGAACATCCCTGCCATGGGTGCGCGGAACGTGAGGACCACGCTCGGTGGGCCGAACGTTACATGCGCACCGAGAAGGACGCCGAGGCGCTGCGCCGGCGTGTGGCGGGGCGCTCGCACGTCATCTCCCGCACCTTCGACCGGGTGTGCGGGGTACTGGAGGACCTGGATTACCTGTCCGGCGACGAGATCTCCGACGACGGGGGTCGGCTGGCCAAGATCTACTCCGACCTGGACCTGCTGGTGGCCGAGTGCCTGCGTCGCGGGGTGTGGGACGACCTGAACCCGGAGGAGTTGGCAGCCTGCGCCGCCTCCCTGGTCTATGAGGCACGCCGCAACGACGACCCCTACCCGCGTCTGCCCGAGGGGCGGGTGGAGGAGACCCTGGACGAGATGCTGCGGCTGTGGGGCGACCTCAACGAGGTGGAGTCCCGACACCGGGTGTCGTTCCTGCGCCGGCCCGACCTGGGTTTCGTGTGGACCGCCCACCGGTGGGCTCGTGGGGACCGACTCGACGCCATCCTGCGTGGGTCCGACATGACGGCGGGCGACTTCGTGCGCACCGCCAAGATGCTGGTGGACATGCTCGGACAGATCTCCGCCGCCTCCGGTGACCCCGCGTTGCGCTCCAACGCGCGCAAGGCCACCGACCTGGTTCGGCGCGGAGTGGTGGCCTACTCTTCGCTCAACTGATGGAGGGGGCGCGACGACCGCCATGGCCGGGCTCCCGACGGGGAGCCCGGCCATACCGGCTGAAGAAGCGGAACATCGTTCACGAACCGGATGTTGGTGCTCGTAGTGGTGCCCCGGTGGACGAAGCGGTGCACAGGGGGCGTCATCATGGGAGAGGCACGGGACCCCGCCAGGGGCCTGTAGTTTTCGCGAGAGACCCTGAAACGAGGCTTGAGCTGTGCTGCGCACCCTCATGAACGGCAAGATCCACCGGGCCACGGTCACCCAGGCCGACCTGCACTACGTGGGTTCGGTCACCATCGACGCCGACCTGATGGAGGCCGCCGACATCGTCGACGGTGAGCAGGTGCACATCGTCGACATCGACAACGGCAACCGTCTGGTCACCTACGCCCTGGTGGGCGAGCGCGGCAGCGGCGTGATCGGGATCAACGGCGCGGCCGCCCACCTGGTGAACCCGGGCGACCTCGTCATCATCATCGGCTACGCCCAGGTCGACGAAAGGGAGCGCGCCGACCACGTCCAGCACATCGTGCACGTGGACGGCGACAACAAGATCGTCGCGCTGGGCAACGACCCGGCCGAGCCGGTCCCTGGTAGCGACCAGGTCGCCGGTCGCTGACCTCCGAACGCCCGTGCCCGACACGGGCGTTCCGTTTACGCGCAAGCCCCTCGGCATGGCCGATTCCGGCCGGATCGGTGTGTCCCGGTCTCGGGTATGCCCTGTGGCGGCATGGATGAGCGGGACGAGGATCGGCGCCGGGTCGCCGAACACATCGAGTGGCAGAAGCAGGGCGCGTGGGTCGTCGTTTGGGGCGTCTACACTCGCCGCTTCTGGGCGTTCGCGTGTTGGCCGGTCGTCCCGGAGTGCGGCGTGGTGATCGACGCCCAAGAGCCCGACCGCCTGTACGCGGAGATGCGCTACGTCGAACGCGAGCACGATTTCCTCCGCTGGCGCTACGGCCGCGCCCACCCGGTGCGGTGAGGGTTACGATTCGTCCATTAACGGGATGAACCGGGGAGTCGGCCACGTGTCCACGGAAACCACTCGAGGGGCGCCGGAGCGCGCCCGGATCCAACGGCGTACGGTCCTGGTCCTCATGGCGGCGCAGGTCGTCGGCGGCATCGGTATGGGTGCCATGCTCGCGGTGGGTGCGCTCATCGCTCTGGACCTGAGCGGCTCGGATGCCTGGTCCGGGATGGCGACGACCATGATCACCCTGGGCGCGGCCGTGTTCGCGTTGCCGTTGGCGGGTACCGCCGCTCGGCGGGGACGTCGCCCGGGGCTGACGCTGGGTTGGCTGCTGGGTGCCCTGGGCGGGTTCGTGGTCATCGGTGCCACGGTATGGGGTGTGTTCCCGCTGTTCCTGGCGGGGATGGTGTTGGTCGGTGCGGGTACGGCCACCAACTTGCAGTCCCGGCACGCCGCCGCGGACCTGGCCACCGAACGTACGCGTGGCCGGGACCTGTCGGTCGTGGTGTGGGCGACCACCGTGGGCGCGGTGGTGGGACCCAACCTCATCGGTCCGACCGGTGGTCTGGCCCGGATGCTGGGGCTGAGTGAACTCTTGGGCCCGGTGCTGCTCACCACGGCGGGTTTCCTGGGCGGTGCCGCGCTCATCGCGGTGTTGTTGCGCCCCGACCCGTTGCGGATGGCCACCGCCGACCATTCCGTGAACGGTGTGAGGTCTTCCTCCCCGACCATGGTCGACGGAGTGCGGGCGATCGGTCGCGATCCCTCGGCGTTGTTGGCCGTGGTGGGGATCGTGGCGGGGCACGCCGTGATGGTCGGCGTCATGACGATGACCCCCGTCCACATGAGCCACCACGGGTCCGCGCTCACCGTCGTGGGACTCACGATCTCCCTGCACATCGCCGGCATGTACGCGCTCTCGCCGGTAGTGGGCTGGCTCTCCGACCGGCTCGGTCGGATCCCGGTGATGTTGGTGGGGCAGGGGGTACTGCTGGTATCCGCCGTGGTCTCGGGCACGGCCGGACACGACGAGGTCCAGGTGACCATCGGCCTGGTGCTGTTGGGGCTGGGTTGGTCGGGATCACTGGTGGCCGGCAGCGCGTTGCTGGCCGAGTCGCTCTCGGCGCAGATCCGCCCTGGGGCACAGGGCTTCAGCGATCTGGTGATGAACCTGGGCGGTGCGGGCGCCGGCGCCTTGTCCGGGGTGGTGTTGTCGGTGGCCGGTTTCGGTGGGCTCAACCTGTTCGCCGCATTGTTCACGCTTCCCGTCTTCGTCCTCGCGATCCGTGCGTGGGCGACCGGCCATGGGTGAGGTACCCGGACCTTTACCGGAAACACCCCGCGAACCTCCCCGTCCCGCGTCCGTACCCGGTTAATCTGCGGATTCGGGGCGCCCACCGTCGATGGGTGGGCCGACCTTCGTTGGACGAAGGGGTGTTCTCAGTGAGTGAGCGGGAGCCCGGGGACGGGCCGGGAGAGTGGCCGGAGCGGGATCCGGTGAACCACCGACCGCCGGAGGAATGGCGGCCGGGAGACCCGATGGAGCAGGGTGAGGGGTCACCGGGGGAGCCACCGCACCGACCACCGGGGTCCGGTACCCAACGGCCCGGCGACCCGGGTGAGCTGTCCCGGGGGCCCAGCGGCCCCGAGTGGGCCGGCCCCGAAGACGCCGGTTACGCCCCCGGTTACGGTGACTATCCCAGTACCCCGGTCGACTACGGCGACGCCGGCGGTTACGTCCCCGGGACCGGACCGCCACCGGTCCGGCCGACGCCTTGGGGCAGGATCCTGGGAATCGGCTGCGGCGTGCTGCTCCTGTTGCTCCTGATCCTGGGCGGATGTGCGTCGGTGCTGCTCTTCAACGCGGCGGCCGACGTTTCGACGGCCCCCGCCCCGGAAGGTGTCGGCGCGGTGGAGACCGACCCGTTCCCTTGAGCGGGGAACGAGAAGCGCCCGTCCCCCCCCAAGGGCGGGGACGGGCCGCGGTCACGGAGATCCGGTCAGGGCGCCAGCGCGGGGTCGCGCAGCCACTCCGACAGGTCCTCCTTCCGTTCGCTGTCGCACTTGAGCGGACACGTCGTGCAGTAGCCGTGTTCGGGGTCGCCCTTGTAGTCGAAGCAGCAGGTACCCCGTACCGCCCAGGTGCCGCGTGGGTGGTCCGGGGCGAAGGGGAACAAGCGGGGTCGTTTGCGGGTGATGGCGCCGGCCTCGATCACCGCGTCGCCCAACCGGGTGGCCAGGTCCCAGGCCTGCTCTGCGTCCCGTCCCAGGTAGCGTGCCGGATTGAGCATGTAGAAGTGCAGGGTGTCCAGGACCCAGCCCCATAGGGTGCGTTTGCCCGCTCGGGAGTGCTCCCGTAGGGCGTCGATGAGCGGTTCGAGGGTGGCGAACAGTGCCTCGGCGGTCAGCCGCAGCTGTTCGTCCTCGTCACGGGCGACCACGGTGGCGGGATGGTCGGCGACAGGGTCGTCGGGCAGGACCACCACGCGGGTGTCGACCATGATCGGGGTGCGAAAACGAGCCTCGGCGGTGTCCCACGGCAGACGGAACGTGTCCGGGTCGAGCAGGGGCGCGCGGCCGGTCAGGTACAGCGAGGAGGCCACCAGGAAGAGGGGCTCGCGCAGTGTGACCCGGAGGAAGTTGGTGGCGGCGGGCAGGCGGTGTCCGGGCCCGTGTTCGGTACGCAACTTGTCGAACAGCACGGGCAGCCAACCCTCGGTGGTCATCGACGTGACACTGTGGCACTGGGTGCCGTCGAAGGGCCGCCGCTGGAGGGTCTCGAAGTCGACGATCTCGGGCAGCGGGGCGAACTTGAGCCGCTTACTGGCGGCGCGGATCGCGTCGAGCGGATTTTGAGTCACCGCGGAACCTGCCCTTCGTCGCAAGATGGAAGCCGAAGTCTTGTCCGGGGAAGCCGTGGTCGCAGCTACCACCGGGGCCGGGTACATCTGCGCCTATGAAGTGAGGCTACCCTAACGAAAGTCGCGGTAGCAATCCTCGGGGACCCGAGTTTGCCCAAAGGTGGGCCCAGAGTTCCCAGTTCAGGGGCCGGGTGGGCGGTCCCGCCCACCGGAGCGGACGGGATCAGGCCGTGGGTGTCGGGTTGCGCTCGCGTCGAGACCGGCGGCGGTACTTGAGCCACCACTCCACGAAGAGCAGCGGCAGGACCCACGACAGGAAACCCGACGCCACGCCCACGTCCTGACCCAAGGCGTCGAAGTCCCCGCCGTGGACCGTTTCCAGACGCGGCGACATGATCACCATCAAGACGATGAGGAGTACGCGGTTGAACGCGATGCCGTAGATGAGGGCGAAGCTGCGCAGCATCCAATCGCGGTGTTCGGCGAAACGCCGTCGTCGGGCCATGACATAGCCCAGGAGCGTGAAGGCCGACCACAACAGCGCCCACACGGTGTTGCCGATCTGGGCGCTCCCGCCGGTGCCGCTGAACGGTGCGATGAGCAGCGCCGGAATCCCGACCAGTGGGATGCCCGACCAGACGTACACCCGTCCGCTCCAGCGGTGCACGGCCGGATGACGGGTGCGCAGCCATGGCCACACCTGGAGGACCACCAGCAGCGTCAGCAGCGCTCCACCGAAGATGTGGGTGAGGAGCATCGGGAAGTACCAGGAGGGGCTCTCCGGTAGGGGAAGCCGTGAGTCGGCCGGGTCCAGGCTCAGGTAGGGCGGGACGGAGTAGAGCAGGAACGTGACGCTGAACAGGGCCAACGGCAGGATCCAGGGTCGGCGCCACCACGGAACGGGTGTCGTGGTCGGGTGTCGGCGGGGTGGTGTCGTGGCCGTGTGGGTCGATGGGGTGGGCGCCATCGTCGGGGCTCCTTCGGACGTTCGGTGGACGGTGGATCGGGTGTCGTGGTGTCGGCGTGCACGAGTCCGCGCACCGATTCCCACACGCGCGATCGGCTGTGTGGGGTCGGGCCAGTGGCGGGTTCGTCGAGGAAGGGGACATCGGGCCGTGGGATGAGGCCGGCCGTCGGATCCGGGTGCCGGAGCGCGCCCGAACGGCCTGTGCCGGCACGTCGAACCCGGCGTCCTCGGCGTCCCCGTGGTTCCTCCGCGGCCCCTTCGGCCCGGGACGGCGAGGAGTCCTGGGCTCATGACGCGCACCCCCTGAACTGTGTATGCCGCATACTGATAAGTGTATTCAATACACAGTTCTAGGATGGTGTCAACGACGAACCCGACGACTGGTGGCCCATGACGACAGAGGACGCGCCCAAAAGCCGGATGGCGCGGGACGTGGAACTGCTCTGGGGATTGGAATCCCCACCTCGAAGGCGCGGTCCCAAACCCAGGCTCAGCCGAGAGGTCGTGGTCCGCGCGGCCCTCGACGTCGCCGACGCCGAGGGCATCGAGGCCGTCTCCATGCAGCGCGTGTCCAAGGAATTGGGGTACACGACGATGTCGCTGTACCGGCACGTGGACAGCAAGGAGGACCTGCTCGTCCTGATGATCGACACCGCGATGGAAGGGGATCCCCCCGGTCCCCGCGCCGACGGTGACTGGCGTGCCGGACTGGAGGAGTGGTGCCACAGCGTCCTGGAGCTCTACCGTCACCGCCCCTGGGTGGTGCGGCTCTCCTTCTCCGGACCACCCGGCGGCCCCAACGGCCTGCGCTGGATGGAGTCCGGCCTACGCGAACTGGTGGGCTCGGGGCTGGACGTGGGGGAGGCGGTACAGATGCTCCTGCTGCTCTCGTCGGCGCTGCGCGAGAGCGTGCGGCTGGAAACCGACATGGCCGACGCGGCGCGAACCACGGGCAACACCCCGGTCGAGGTCGAACGCGACTACAGCCGGAGCCTGCGCAGGGTGGTCACCGAGGAGGAATTCCCCACCATCGCCCTCATGCTCCACGAACAGGTGCTGGAGCCGCGGCCCACGGCCCAGGCCACCGAAGGGACGGGAGAGCCCACCCACGAACTGGACTTCGGCATCCGACGGGTACTCGACGGCATCGAGTCCTACGTGCGCACCAGCGGCACCATCGGCGGAGCCTGACAGAGCCGGGGCGTCGCACCCACGCGCGGATGCGACGCCCCGACCGCTCTCAACGCACCACAACCAGGTGGTGGCGGCCCAAAGCGGCCACCACCCGGCCGCACGGCTCCACCTCCACACCCGCCGCCGCGGCCAGCTCCGCCACGGTCAGCTCCCGGTGCTCGGCGAGCGCCTCCAGTACCGGTTCGGTGACCGCCGGCAACCGGTACCGCTTGCCCGCGACCGTGAGGGCGACCTTGTCACCCTCGCGTTCCATCGGCGGTGGCAGGATCGGCACGAACTCCACCCGTGCCTTCGCACCGGGCACCGCCTCCTCCACCGGCCAAGGCAGCGAGAACGACGTCCTGCGCGGGAAACGCGCGTCCCGCTCGGCCAGGAACGAGTCCAGGTCCGCCTCCTCGGCCAGCTCCGTCAACCGGGCCGCCAGCTCGTGCCGGTGTTCGCGGCGCGTGTCCGGGTCGGCGAAGCGCGGCAGGTCACGCCGGAACGGCTCCTCCTCGAAGAGCCGGCGCACCAACGCCTCCGCCCAGTCGATCCCGGTCGCCCGGGTGAACCCGAAGGTCAGGTGCATGCTCATCTCACCGTTGCCGGTCACCGTGTGCCACCACCCGCGCGGCACGTGGATCACCTGCCCCGGCCATAGCACGCCCTCCCACACCAGGTGGGGCAGGCCCTCGGCGTCGCGCGGCGGGGTGTGGGTGTGATCGGTGTCGTTCTTCATCGGGAACGGGCGGGTGCCCGGACCGTGCACCTGCCAGTGCTTGGAGCCCGACAACTGCACGATCATCGTGTCGTGGTCGTCCCAGTGGGTGTCGAACCCGCGCGAGTCGCCCCAGATCAGGTACAGGTTGGCCTGCGCGCGTTCGCGCACCAGTCGCATCAGGTCGTCGGCGGCCGCGCCCACCGCCGGATGCATCCGGTCCACCCCGTCCAGAACGAGGCTGGAACCGCCCCGTAGCTCCTTGTACAACGCCTCCGGGCGCACGATTCGGCGGGCCTCGCGTGAAGCGGTGCCCGTCTCGGTGTAGCGGTCCAAGGGCACCGGGGAGCCCTCCCGGTGCAGTCGCAGCCGCGGCGGCTCGGGCGCGCACACGGTCAGCACGTGGTTGAGGTCCTCCAAGGTGAACAGCGAACGTACGGCGTCCGCGCCCAGATCGGCGAAGACGAACTCCTCCGATAGGCGGCTGGTCAGGGCGTCGCGGCCCACGACGTCGCACAGGGCTTGGCTGAACAGGCGGCCGGGCTCGGTCACGGCGGTCCTTTCGACGGACGGAGAGACGGTTCTGGGCGCGCGGACACCAAGGGAGAGCGGAAGGGGGATCCGCCCGGCCCGGCGGAAAGAGTAGGCCGGGCCGGGCGGACCTGATCAGATGAAGTCGGAGCTGGAGTCGGTACCGTCATTGTCGCCGCCCGCGGTGATGTCGCGGGAGGTCACCTCCGCCAGGTCCTCGACCTCGATCTCGATGGGGTCCATACCGCACCTCGCTTTCTGTGGAAGTGTTCGATTCCTCTTGACCAGGGCCGTCCCGGTGCCTCTCAGCGGCCGGTCAGCCCCGTCCGGTGCGCCGCGAACGCGTGGGCGTCCGCAGCCAGTGCTATGGCCCTGCTGACCGAGCGCGGACCGTGTCCCACGTCACGCTCGTATCGCAGCAGGGCGGGTGGACGCCCCTGTTCGTACCGGCCCGTGGCGAGCAGCGCCGCGCACATCTTGCGCGGGTGGGCGGCGTCGGTCCGGGTGTCCCCGGCGAACCCGGTGAGCAGCACGGTGGGATGAGCCAGCCCCGGGGTGCGACGCGCGTTCTCCAGGGCCCGGTGATAGGGGGAGTAGGACATCAGGGCGGTGAAGTCGTCGGGATCGGCCACGCTGCCGAACTCGCGCGTCCACATCCGGCCCAGACCCATGCGTTCGAAGCGGGCCATGTCGGCGAGCGGAGCCGAGGCGATCACCGCCGCGCACAGGTCGGGTCTGGCGGTGGTCGCGGCGAGCACGAGCAGTCCTCCGGCCGAACCACCCGACAGACACAACTGGTCCCGGGCGCACCACTCGGCCTCGACCAGGTGCTCGGCGGCGGACACCAGGTCCTGGACCGCTCGTGGTTTGTTGCGGCCCGACCCGTCCAGGTGCCAACGCCGTCCGGCGTCACCACCGCCGCGCACGTGGGCCACCGCGTAGCGGCCGCCGCTGAGCAGCCAGGCCAACACGGTGGCGCTGAACCCGAACTGACGGGGACGACCGAACCCCCCGTAGGCGTGCAGCAGCAGCGGACGCCGCCCGGAGTCGTCGGAGCCCTCGGAGGCGTCGAAGACGGTGACCGGGACCCGGGTGCCGTCCTGGGAGCGGCACCACACCACGGTGCGTTCCACCCTCGGGGAGGGCGCCGACCGTCCGGTGCACGGCGGCCAGGGAACGGGTACGCGTTCGCCCGGCGCCAGCCGTAGCACCCGCTGCTGAGTGGACACGTCGGCGTAGCCCAGGTACACCGAGCCGTCGGGGGCCGGAACCGGGGCGGAGACCATGCCTTCCCCGGGCGGCTCCACCCGATACCGCAGCGCCCTGGAGACCGCGTCGTGCACGGTGACCTCGCTGATCCCCAATCGTGTGCGCACCACCAGTACGGCCGGGTCCGCGCTGTCGACCCCCGGCTGGGGACAGAACGCGTCCAGGGTCGCACCGGGATCCTCGGCGACCACCTCGTGCCAGTGCTCGGGTTCGGGGCGCTCCGGGTCGGCCACGCAGACACGGCGCCTGGGAGCACCCAGGGTGGTGCGCAGGTACAGCAATCCGTCGGGCCCCGAGCGCACCTCGGTCTCGGCCTCGTACCCCACCTGGAGAGGGCGCAGGTCGGGTCTGCGGGGGGACCCGGCGGTCAGGTCGGCCAACCACAGGTCGGTGCGATGCCCGGTCCCGTGGCTCTCGGTCACCAGCAGCCAACGCCCGCCCAGCACCTTCACCCCGGGTACGGTTCCCGGTCCGGTGCAGGCGTGCACCAGGGTCTCGGCGCCGTCGCTCACCCGGCGCAGCCACACCCCGCGCACGCCCTGGGCGCCGTCGCGGCGGACATAGAAGAAGGAGCGCTCGTCCGTGGGCAGCCACGCCACGTGCGAGTAGCGCACGCGGGGCACGACCGGACCCACAGGGGCGCCATCGGCCACCCGGATCACGCGCAGCCGGCCGTGCTCCACCCCGCCGGTGGAGGTCTGTAGGGCGACCAACGCGCCGTCTGGGCTGGGCTCCCAGGCGTCCAGGGTGGTGCGCCCGGCGGGGTCCTCCGCGCAGGGGTCGTAGACGGTACGCGGGACGACGGGGGTGGAGTGGTCGGACGTCTCGTCGGAGGGCTCGGGCAGGACCACCAACCTCGGGTGCTCGTCACCGGACGGACGCAGCGTGGCGAACACCGCGCCGGGGCGGTGCGCCGGGACGCTCCACAGGTCGGTGGCGACCAGCTTCCGGATCCGGTCGGCCAGGCGTTCGCGCAGGGGCCAGCCCACGGCCTCGCGCTCGTACTCGCGGGCGCGCTCCTCCAACCAACGGAGCGTTTCCGGGCTGTCCGCGGACTCCAACCACCGATAGGGGTCGGGGACGGGACGACCATGCAGGGTGTCCACGACCGACGCCGGATCGGGGGCGAGGGCGGCTCCGGGGGTTCGGTTACGCACCATCACATGTTTGAAGCGGGCCGACACGACGGTCAAGCAACAGATACATGGCCCCCAGGTGGTCGGATTGTCACCCAAGGGGAAGGTTTGTCGTCCAGGCCTGCTCGAATCACCCCTCGGGGGAACGGTCGAGTGGGTAGGTATCTGGAGAAGTCCACTGAAGAACGATCGAGGAAGTCCGCCCCCCGCTTCGGGAAGGAACCCATGGAGCGCAGGACCACGTCGGAACCCACCATTGTCGGAAGTGTGGTGGGAGCCGTCTGTTTCGCCGCCGCCGTGCTGGCCACAGCGCTGGTCGGAAGCACCGCGGCCGCCGGATCCGGTGCAGTCTACGCCGGTCTGGAGCTGCCGGCCTGGGCCCCGCCCCCATGGTTGTTCGGTCCGGTCTGGACCGCGCTCTACGTCGTGATCGCCATCGCGGGCTGGTTGGTGTGGCGGGCCGCCGGCGCCGACGGCTCGGCGTTCTTCCTCACCCTGTACGCGGTCCAACTGCTGTTGAACGCCGCATGGACCCCGCTGTTCTTCGGGTTTGGACTGATCGACCTGGCGCTGGTCGACATCTCGATGCTCGCGGTGGCGGTGGCCCTGACGACCTGGGCGGCCCGGCGACACAGCCGGGTGGCGATGTGGCTGTTCGTCCCGTACCTGGTGTGGGTCCTGTTCGCCACCGCACTCACCCTGGCGATCCGGTTGCTCAATTAGATGAGCGATTCCAAGGGGTGGGGTGGCTGGTGGGGCGCCT
>NZ_BCSH01000029.1 GCF_001570765.1 Nocardiopsis listeri NBRC 13360
ACCCCACCAGCAGCCCGAAACCCCGCCAGACCACCGGCAGGTTCTCTAGCCCAAGCGCCCCACACACACCCCACACCCGCTCCTGAACCGGAGGGCCCACCCCTTCGCGTCCACCCCCCGTGTACCGCCCCCGCACTGGAGAGTCAGCGGACCACGTCCACCCAGACCAAGCGGTGGTCCGAGCTCGGGAACGGGTAGTCGCCGGTAAGCCGGAACAGCGGGTCGTCCACGGTCGGCCAGAACACCCCCGACGCACGGGCCGGCAGCGAACGCGAGGGCAGCACGTAGTCGACCCGCAGGTTGCCCGGACCAGGCTCGTCCACGAAGTCCGCGCTGTCCAGCTCCGGGTCGCCCATCTGATCGTCGTTCGCGGCGCCCTGCCGCTCGGCCGCGCCACGTCCGCCCTGGCTGGAGGGGCGCACGTCCACGATGTCCCGGTGCTCCAACAGCTGCGTCATGGCCTCGGGGTGCCCGTCACCGTCGTTGGGGTCGGCGTTGAGGTCTCCGGCGATCACGAACCGGGCCCCCGGCGCCAACCCGCCTCGCGTCCCCGCGTCGTCGTAGACGTAGTCACCGGCGCGGGGACGTACGTAGTCGGCCCAGAACCGGATCTCGTCGTGGTTGCGGGCCACGTTGCGCTTCTCGGGGCCGTCGAAGGTCGGCGGCGTGGGGTGACTGGCCAACAGGTGCACGGGTCGTCCCCGCCCGGTGTCGATGGGGATGTCCCAGTGGCTCTTGGAGGACAGCCGCAGGACCTCCAGGGCCTCCTCCGAGTAGTAGGGATCGCCCGTCTCGGGATCGGTGGGAAGCAGTGCGTTCGGCATGTCCGCCCAGAGGAAGGTCTGGAAGGTGCGCACCTCGTCGGTGACGATCGGGTACTTGGACAGCACCGCCATGCCGTACTGGCCGGGGAAGACACCGTACCCGAAGGCGTCCTCGGCGTACTCGGGCGTTCCCGGCTCGGTCACGGCCTCACCGTCGCCGTTGAGGTCCGCCCCCGAGGCCACACCGGTGTTCACCGGGGCGTTGTACACGTACGGGTAGTCGATGGGATCGGCGCCGTTCTGTCCCACGGACAGGTAGTTGTCCTGGAACCGCCGCAGCCCCACGCCCTCCTCGTCGTGGTCGAACTCGTTGACCAACAGCACGTCGGGCCGTGCGTGCTGGATGATCTCGGCGACGTTGCGGGCCTGGTCGCTGTCGGGCGTGGCCAGCTCCTCGGCGAGCATCCCCTCCTCGGGGCGCTCCAGAGCGGTGTTGAAGGTCGCGAAGCGAACCTCGTGCTCACCGGGCGGGGCCGGGATCGACGGCGACTCCGACCCGGCGGCGGGCATCGCCACCAGGGCGGAGGCCGCCAGAACAAGAGTGGCGGTGGAAGCGATGCGACGGGGCGTGTCGGTCACGGAGATGGTCCTCTCAGCGGGGGTTCGCGCGCCGGAGCGTAACAGGGGATCGTGTCCGAACGGTGTACCACCGTCGTCCGACCGGCACTGAAATCCACTCGGTGAACCCTCGTCACCCTGTTCGACTGGAGTTCCTATGGCGAACAAGGAACCCGACCTTCCCTTCCGCTGGAACATCCTTGGGGGAGACCGGACCGGCTCCCTCCCCGAAGGCATCGACCACGACCCCGCCCACGTCGACGAACTCGCCGAGTGCGCGACCGAAGGCCCCGGCACCCGACGAATCGCGAGCCTCCCCCAGGCAGGGCCCGGCGCACCGATGCGGGGCACGGTTCGTTGTCCACAGGTGTCCCCGAGTGTCACGGGGAAGTCGTAGTCTCAGGAGTCATCACCCGTCCGTCTACCCGCTTGGGGGCACCCGCGTCATGGCCGACTCCTTCGCTCACCTGCACGTCCACACCGAGTACTCGATGCTCGATGGGGCGGCGAAGTTGAAACCCCTCTTCAAGGAGGCGGCGCGGTTGGAGATGCCCGCCGTGGCCATGACCGACCACGGCAACATGTTCGGCGCCTATGAGTTCTACCAACAGTCCAAGGGCACCGGGGTCACTCCCATCATCGGTATCGAGGCCTATGTGGCGCCCGAGTCCCGGTTCCACAAGAAGCGGGTGTTCTGGGGGCGCTCCAACACCTCCGACGACGCCTCGGCCGAGGGTGGCAAGGACATCTCCGGTGGTGGTCGCTACCTGCACATGACGATGCTCGCCGAGAACGAGCAGGGTCTGCGCAACCTGTTCCGGATGTCCTCGCTGGCGTCCATGGAGGGCTACTACATGAAGCCCCGCATGGACCTGGAGCTCATGCAGGAGTACAGCGAGGGTGTGATCGTCTCCACCGGCTGCCCCTCGGGTGGTGTGCAGACCCGGTTGCGGCTGGGCCAAGAGAAGGAGGCCATCGCCTACGCGGCGGGGCTGCAGGACATCTTCGGCAAGGAAAACGTGTTCCTGGAACTGATGGATCACGGGGTGCCGATCGAGAAGGAGGTCCGTGACGGTCTGCTCCGGGTCGGCCGGGAACTGAACATCCCACCGCTGGTGACCAACGACTCCCACTACGTGTACGAGTCCCAGGCCTCGGCGCACGACGCCCTGCTGGCGGTGGGCGTGGGCAAGAACCTGGACGACCCCACCCGGTTCCGGTTCAACGGCTCGGGTTACTACCTCAAGTCCGGCGACGAGATGCGCGGGTTGCTCAACTTCGACGAGTGGGCCCAGGGGTGCAAGAACACCCTGCTCATCGCGGAGCGGGTCGACCCCAGCGCCTACGACAACGTCTTCGCCCACCGTGACCTGATGCCGGTCTACCCCGTTCCCGAAGGCGAGACCCAGGCCTCCTGGCTGGCCAAGGAGGTGGAGCGCCGTATTCCGGTGCGCTACCCGAACGGGGCCACCGACGAGGCGCGTTCCCGCATCCAGTACGAACTGGGCATCATCAACGAGATGGGCTTTCCCGCCTACTTCCTCGTGGTCGCCGACATCTGCAACTACGCCCGGGAGAACGGCATCGCGCTGGGCCCGGGCCGTGGTTCGGCGGCCGGTTCGATGATCGCCTACATGTTGGGCATCACCGACCTGGACCCCTTGGACCACGGTCTGCTGTTCGAGCGGTTCCTCAACCCCGAACGTGTGTCCATGCCCGATGTCGACCTGGACTTCGACGAACGTCGGCGCGGGGAGATGATCGAGTACGTCACCCGCCTGTACGGCGAGGAGCGGGTGGCGCAGATCCTGACCTTCGGCACCATCAAGGCCAAGGCCGCGATCAAGGACTCCACCCGCATCCTGGGCATGCCCTACTCCACGGGCGACCAGATCACCAAGGCGTTTCCGGCGCCGGTGGGCGGTAACGAGATTCCGCTGGACGCGGTGTACAACACCGAGCACGAGCGCTACGGCGAGACCACCGAGCTGCGCAACCTGGTCGACAACGACCCCCAGGTCAACAAGGTGATGGAGACCGCTCGTGGTATCGAGGGTCTGACGCGTGGCACGGGTGTGCACGCGGCGGGCGTCATCTTGTCCAAGGAACCTTTGCTGGACGTCATCCCGCTGCACAAGCGGGACGCCGACGGCGCCATCATCACGGGCTTTCCCTACCCTCAGTGCGAGGACATGGGTCTGCTCAAGATGGACTTCTTGGGCCTGCGCAACCTGACGATCATGGACGACGCGGTCAAGAGCATCAAGGAGGCCGACGGCGTCGACGTCGACCTCGGAAAGCTTCCGCTGGACGATCCGAAGACCTACAAGCTCCTGGCCAGGGGGGACACGCTCGGTGTGTTCCAGCTGGACGGCGGCGCGATGCGCAACCTGCTCAAGCGGATGGAGCCGAAGGCGTTCGGTGACATCACCGCCGTGCTCTCGCTGTACCGACCCGGTCCCATGGCGGCCAACGCCCACAACGACTACGCGGACCGTTCGAACGGTCGCCAGGAAGTCACGGCGATCCACCCCGAGCTCAAGGACGCCCTGGAGGGCATCCTCGGCGAGACGTATCACCTGATCGTCTACCAGGAGCAGATCATGGCGATCGCCCAGCAGCTGGCCGGGTACAGCCTGGGCGGAGCCGACCTGATGCGTCGGGCGATGGGCAAGAAGAAGAAGGAGGCCCTGGAGAAGGAGTTCGAGAAGTTCTCCGCGGGCATGATCGAGAAGGGCTTCTCCCGGGAGTCCATGCAGGCGATCTGGGACGTCATGCTCCCGTTCGCGGGCTACGCGTTCAACAAGTCGCACGCCGCCGGTTACGCCCTCGTCGCGTACTGGACCGCCTACCTCAAGGCCAACTACCCCGCCGCGTACATGGCCGCTCTGCTGACCTCGGTCAGCGACGACAAGGACAAGATGGCGGTGTACCTGGCCGAGTGTCGGGCCCAGGGCATCAAGGTGCTGCCGCCCGACGTCAACGAGTCGGGTCTGCGCTTCACCCCGGTGGGCTCCGACATCCGCTTCGGTATGGGCGCGGTCCGCAACGTGGGCGCCAACGTGGTCAACTCCGTGGTCAAGACCCGCACCGAGAAGGGCAAGTACACCTCCTTCACGGATTTCCTGTCCAAGATCGAGCTGGCCGCCTGTAACAAGCGGGTGATCGAGTCGCTGGTCAAGGCCGGTGGGTTCGACTCCCTGGGGCAGCCGCGTAGGGAGCTGTACCGCCACCACGAGATGGCGGTGGACGGCATGATCAGCTCCAAGAAGCAGGAGGCGAACGGCCAGTTCGACCTGTTCGGTGGCGGGGACGACGACGGCGACTCCACCCCCATCGGGTTGAACATCCAGTGGGGCGACGAGGAGTGGGACCGTAAGACCAAGCTGGCCTTCGAGCGGGAGATGTTGGGTCTGTACGTTTCCAGCCATCCGCTGGCCGGGGCCGAGCGGGTGCTGGCCCGCTCTCGGGACACCTCCATCGCGCAGATCGTCGCGGGTGAACTGGGGCGGGAACGCGGCGAGGTGCGCATCTCCGGGTTGATCTCCAAGGTCGACAAGCGCACCAACAAGGCCGGTAACCAGTGGGCGATCGCCACGGTGGAGGACCTGGACTCCTCGATGGAGGTGTTGTTCTTCCCCAAGACGTATCCGCTGTACGTGGAGGCGTTGCTGGAGGACACCGCGGTCACCGTCAAGGGTCGGCTCAACGACCGCGATGGCACCTGGTCGATGTTCGCCTCGGAGATGTCGATCCTGGACATCTCGCACATCACCGAGGGTGAGCCCCCGGTCCTGCTCACCCTGGACGAGAAGCGGCTCTCCTCGGACCTGGTGGGCGACCTGCGACAGATCCTGAGCACTCACAAGGGTGACACCCCGGTGCGGGTCCGCGTGGACAACCCGGTGCGTTCGCGGATCTACGCGTTGGAGAACTACTCGGTGCGGATCTCCCCGGAGTTCAACGGTGAGGTGAAGAGCCTGTTGGGGGCGTACTCGGTCGACTACTGACCAGGCAGGACCTCACGCTCCATGGAGGACCGGCCCTCGTGTGTCACGGCACACGGGGGCCTTTTACGGCTGTCGGCCGAGGAGGACTTTACGGCGCCGAACGACACGAACGGCCACATCATCGGCCGACGGATCCGTCGGCCGACTCCCGGAGTAGGTCCAGGTGTCCGTTGTGACGGGCCGTCTCCTCGATCATGTGGTTGAGGACCCAGCGCAGGGTGGTCCGTCCTCGGCCGTCCTGGAGGACGTGACGGGAGGAGTTGCCCAGCTCCAAGTGGGAGGTGATCTCTCGGGAGCGTGCGCATTGGTGTTCGTAGTCGGCCAGTAGCTCGTCCAAGGGACGCTCGAGGCCGACTCGGAACTCCCCGTCGGGGTCCCGGGTCGAGTACGGCGCCACGTCGGGTTGGTCGAGCATCACCACCTCGAACCAGAACGCCTCCACCCAGCGTAGATGCGACACGATCCCACCGATCGTGGTCATCGGTGAGGATGGGACCGGAGCGGCCGAGGACAGGGCCGGGTCCAGGCCCGCGCACTTGACGTGCACGGTGGAGCGGTGCCACTCCAGCCAGGACGACAGCATCGTCCGCTCGTCCGCCGCCATGGGAGGATCGACACGCTTTGGCAGGGCCACGGGACCGCTCTTGTCGTACATGCGGGTATTGTCCTTCGGGTCGTGACCGGTATCCACTGGTTTTCGGCGGGTCCGGGACACGAAGGGGGCAGACGGGGTGAAGACGGAGGGCGGCCGTTCCGGCGCGTCGGGGGTGGGGCGCGGACTGGCCGTGGCCGTGGCGGTGTTCGGCGCGCTGGCGCTGCTCGGGGCGCTCCTCGGCCCGCTGTGGTGGTGGCTCGCCCCCCGACCGGAGGTGACCGCGCTGGGCGACGGCGAGGTCTTCACCGGCGCCACCGAGGAGGTCTTCGCGGGCGAGGGCTACTTCGTCCTCATCACCGCACTGGCCGGGATCGTCACCGGTTACGCCTGCTACATGATCCAGTTCGGGCTGGCCGAGCGGCGTGAACAGGACCTTCGACTCCCGCTGCTGTTGGTGGGTTTCCTGGGCGCGGTCGCGGGCAGTGCCTTGGCCTGGCGGATCGGTATCGCGTTGGACGCCCCCGCCAGGGAGGTGCTCCTGGCGGCGGAACCCGGTGACACCGTCACCGGCGCGCTCCAGCTCCAGGCCCTGGCCTTCCTCATCGTGTGGCCCTTCGTGCACGTGCTGCAGTACGGGCTGCTCGACGGAATCAGCCTGCTGCGCTCCGACCAACCCGGCGTTGCCGAACCGCTTCGCGAGCCCGAACCCGAACCCGGGCCCGACCGCGAGGGCCGGATTCCCTGACCGTGCTCACAGGCGCTGGATGGAGCCCTCGTACATCGCGTCGAGCAGTTCGGCGTACTTCTCCTCCACCGCCCGGCGGCGCATCTTCAGACTCGGGGTGATCTCGCCGGCCTCCACCGTCAGCGGGCTCGGCAGGATCGTGAACTCCTTGACGGATTCGTGCCGGGGCAGGTCCTCGTTCAACTCGTCGATGGCCTCCCCGACCATGGCCCGAACCTTGGGCTCCCGGGTCAGGTCGTCGTAGTCGAGCGCGCCCAGCCCGTTGGCCTTGGCCCACACGTCGATCGACTCCGGGTCCAGGGCCACCAGGGCCACGCAGTAGGGGCGCCGGTCGCCGTGCACGACCAGATTGCTCACGTACGGGCACAGCGACTTGAATCGGCTCTCGATGCCCTGCGGCGCCACGAACTTGCCGCCGGAGGTCTTGATCAGTTCCTTCTTGCGGTCGGTGATCCGCAGCCGCCCGTTCTCCAGCGCGCCGATGTCACCGGTGGCGAACCAGCCGTCCTCGGTGAGCACGGCCTCGGTGGAACCGGACAGGTTGTGGTATCCGCGCATGACGCCCTGGCCGCGCAGCAGCACCTCGCCGTCCTCGGCGATCCTGACCTCGGTTCCGGGCAAGGGCAGTCCCACCGTTCCGAAGCGCACCTCACCGGGCCGGTTGAGGAAGGCGCCCGCAGAGGTCTCGGTCAGTCCGTAGCCCTCCAGGATGGTGATCCCCGCGCCGTAGAAGAACCGGCCGATCTCCGGGGCCAACGGCGCGCTGCCGGAAACGAAGAAACGCAACCGGTCACCGAAACGGGCCCGCAGCCCGGCGAACACCAGACGGTCGGCCACCTTGTGCCTCGCCGCCAGCACCCCGGTGGGTTCCTTGCCCGTTTCACGGAGCCTGGCCACCCGGTCGCCCACGCCCACCGCCCACTTGAAGATCCGGTACTTGGCGGCGCCGCCCTCCTTGGCCTGTAGGACGACCTTGTTGTAGACCTTCTCGAAGACGCGGGGGGCCGCCGCCATGAAGGTCGGCCGAACCACGGCGAGGTTGTCGACGATCTTGTCCACGCGCCCGTCCACGGCGGTGCGGAATCCCAGCCGCAACTGGGCGACCTGCATGACCTTGCCGAAGGCGTGGGCCAGGGGCAGCCACAGGTACTGCACGTCGTCGATGGTCAGCATCTGCCGACCCCGGGCGCCCATCTCCTGGTCCAGGACCTCCAGCGCCTGCGCCTCGTACAGCCAGTTGGAGTGGTCCAGACGCACGCCCTTGGCCCGGCCGGTCGTGCCCGAGGTGTAGATCAGGGTGGCGAGGTCCTCGGGTTCGACGGCGGCGACGAGTTCGTCGAAGAGTTCGGGCCGCTCGGCGTGGATTTCGGCGCCGTGCTCGGCCAACTCGGCCAGGCCCATGACCCAGTCGTCGTCTCCCGTGTCACCCTCGAACACGATCACCTTGGACAGCCCGGGCATCGCCGCGCGCTGTTCCCGGAGCTTGGCGAGCTGTTCGTCGTCCTCGGCGAAGGCCACCAGGCTGCCGGAGTCGGAGACGATGTAGGCACAGTCCGGCGGGGTGGAGCCGGGATAGATGGTGGTGGAGGCGCCGCCGGCGCACAGGATCGCCAGGTCGGCCAGGATCCACTCGATCCGGGTACTGGAGACGATCGCGCAGCGCGCCTGGGAGGTCAGGCCGAGGGAGTGCAGGCCCAGGGCCAGGTCGCGCACACGGTCGCGGGTCTGGTTCCAGGTGAGGCTCTTCCAGGTTTCGGAACCGCCACCGGGGGAGGGGACGGGGTAGCTGAACGCCTCCCGATCGCCGGATCGGGCGACGCGGGAGGCGAACATGTCGGGGACGGACCTATAGGGGGATGAGATGTTGCCCATTTCGCAAAGCTACCGCTGGGTAGGGGGGTGGGCAACAGCCTGTGGTCGAATGTGCCGGGGTCCATGGTCCCCTGTTCCACAGCGGAATCCGCTGCGTGTGGCACCTCACCTCAGTCCGATGAGATGGGCGCGGTGATCGCCTCGGTCAATCGGATCAGATCGGCCGGGGCCAACTCCATCTGCAGGCCGCGCCGCCCCGCGGACACGTACACCGCGGCCAGGGCGGTGATCGATGAGTCGATCACCGTGCGCAGCCGTTTGCGCTGTCCCAGCGGGCTGATGCCGCCTCGCACGTACCCGGTGATCTTCTCGGCCCGGGCCGGCTCGGCCATGGTCGCCCTCTTACCGCCGACCGCCACGGCCAACGCCTTGAGGTCCAACGAACCATTCACCGGGACCACCCCGACGGTGAACACCCCGTCCACCTCGGCCACCAGGGTCTTGAACACCTGATGGTGCGGCACCCCGATCGCGTCCGCCGCGTAGGCCCCGTAGGAGTGGCCGTCGCGATCTCCGTCGACCTCGTAGGGGTGCAGGGTGTAGGTGGTCTTGGTCCGTCCCGCCGCCACGGTCGCGGGCGTGGCTTTTCCACTCATCGGCTACCTGGGCTTTCCACTGGTCTATGGCTTGCGGGCAGGCTAGCGCAACACGTGCCCGGTTTCGACGGGCACGCTAATTGAAGGAGACGCCGTTGTTGAGGAAGGGGCCCGCCGGCAGGTTCGGCAGGGTGGGGGCGGCCACGATCCGGTTCTCCCGGCGCAGGAAACGCGCGGCCACGGCCAATCGGGTCGCGGCGTCCTCGGCCTCCAGCAGACGCTGCTTCTCCGCCGGGTCCAGCACGATCGAGGCGGCCACCGAGTGGGACAGTGCGATGGGGTCGCGTGGCAGGTCACGGGAGGTCTCCGGGGCCATGCCGATCTCGGACAACCGCCCTCGGTAGACCTCGTACAGGTCCAGTACCCGCTCGGCGTGTTCCTTGGCGTCCGGCCCCAGGGCCTCGGGGAGCAACGACGCCGAGGCGGTGGAGTAGTCGTCGGTTTCGGAGGTGTCGACCTCCGACAGGTCGATGACGCGGAACCGGGTGCCGCCCTCGACCACCAGGTCGTAGCGGCCGTCCTCGTAGGTGCGTACGTCGCGCACCACCGCGGTGCATCCCACGGCGCTCACCACCGGAAGCGACGGCGAACGCGTGCGCTCGACGGTGTGCGGCACCCCGGTGTCGGCGCCGCCGGCGCCCTGACCGGACTCGCTCGCCACCTCGTGGCCCAACTCGATCCACACGACGCCGAAACGGGCCGGTCCGAGTTCGCGGCCACCGGCCTCACCCCCGGCCTCACCCCCGGCCATCGTGGGTCCGAGCAGTTCCGAGACCAGCTTCCGGTACCGCTTCTCGAAGACGTGCAGGGGGATCGTCATCCCCGGGAACAGCACGGTGTTCAGTGGGAAGATCGGCAGAGCCTCAGGCATGTTCCCAGTATGCCCCCCACGGGCCGCATGGCGACGCCCCGCCCGGGACCGGGCGGGGCGAGTGCGCACGCGGGGCGTCGTGGATCAGGACACCGTGGGGCCGGCGGTGCCGGGCGCGCCCTGGCTGCCGTTGTCCTCGCTCGGCATGTCGCGGGCCACGAAGGTCTCCACGTCGAACAGGTTGCCGTTGGCACGGTCCACGACGTTGAGGAGGGTCGACATCTTGGCGACCTCCTCGACCTGCTCCTGGATGAACCACTGCAGGAACTGCTCGCCCGTGTAGTCCTCTTCGTCACGGGCCACCTTGGCCAGGTATTGGAACTGGTCGCTCACCTCGCGTTCCTGACGCAAGGCCAAGGCGACGAGGTCGCGGGAGACGGCGAAATCCGTCTCGATCGCGTCGATACCCGGGAGGGCGAACGTCACGTCGTTGTCGAGCAGGTACCGCACGAGCATCATCGCGTGGTCGCGTTCCTCGAGGGACTGCTCGTAGAAGACGCGGGCCAACTGGGGCAGGTCCTGGTCGTCGAACCAGGCGGCGATCGCCACGTACTGGTGCGACGCGGTGAACTCGTGCCGGACCTGGTCGACCAGGAGTCGGTGGAACTTGGAAAGGCCGCTATCGCCGGAAGAGTTGGAAGTCATGGTTCTATGATAACGCATTCGAATGCATTGTGTGAAACACGAGAAACGGTTCTGGAATTAGTTAGGCAAGCCTTCCAAAAGATTAATCAGGTAAGGTTGTCCAAAGTTAGGTGACACTTATTCGGTGGTTGTTCGGCGGGTTTATCCGGCCTTGGGTCGTGAAGTCCGCCCGGTCGGGTTCGTGCCGGTCGGGCGGGTGTGGTGTCCATCATTCGGACACCACCGCCCACCGGTCGGGTCGGGACCCCTAGACTGGAGTGGTGATCAGTCGAATCGACCTCCGAGGTTCCACAGGCGACCCGCGCGACGCACTTCCGCGCGCCGAAATGGATGTGGCCGACGCCACCGAACGCGTCCGCCCCATCGTCGAAGACGTACGCCATCGTGGAACCGAAGCGCTGATCGAACTCACCGAACGCTTCGACGGAGTCCGGCTCACCGATGTCCGCGTCCCCAAGGACGTCATCGAGGATGCCCTGGTCGACCTCGACCCCGCCGTGCGCGCCGCGCTGGAGGAGTCCATCCGTCGCGCACGCAAGGTCCACGCCGCCCAACGCCGTACCGACCACACCACCCAGGTGGTCCCCGGCGGCACCGTCACCGAGAAGTGGATGCCCGTCGAGCGGGTCGGCCTCTACGTTCCGGGCGGCCGCGCCGTCTACCCCTCCAGCGTCATCATGAACGTGGTCCCCGCCCAGGAAGCGGGTGTGTCCTCCCTCGCCGTCACCTCACCGCCCCAGAGGGACTTCGGCGGTCTGCCCCACCCGACCATCCTCGCCGCATGCGCCCTGCTCGGCGTCGACGAGGTCTACGCGGTCGGCGGCGCCCAGGCCGTGGCGATGTTCGCCCACGGAACCGAGGACTGCCGCCGCGCCGACATGGTCACCGGCCCGGGCAACATCTGGGTCGCCGCCGCCAAGCGCCTGCTCAAGGGCGTCATCGGCATCGACGCCGAGGCCGGACCCACCGAGATCGCGATCCTGGCCGACCACACCGCGGACCCCGACTACGTCGCCGCCGACCTCATCAGCCAGGCCGAACACGACGTCGTCGCCGCCTCCGTCCTGGTGACCCCGGACGAGGCCCTGGCAGAGAAGGTCACCGAACGCCTCGCCGAGCGCGTGGCCGCCACCCGGCACGGCGAACGCGTTCGGGAGGCCCTCTCGGGTCCGCAGTCCGGCATCGTCCTGGTCGACGACCTCGACCACGGGCTGGCCGTCGTGGACGCCTACGCCGCCGAGCACCTGGAGATCATGACCGCCGACGCCCCGGCCCTGGCCGACCGGGTCCGCAACGCCGGCGCCATCTTCGTGGGCGACCACAGCCCGGTCTCACTGGGCGACTACGCGGCCGGCTCCAACCACGTGCTGCCCACCGGTGGCTGTGCCTGTCACACCGGTGGCCTGAGCGTGCAGACCTTCCTGCGCGGGGTGCACGTGGTCCACTACGACCGTGACGCGCTGGCCGACGTCGCCCACCACGTCATCACCCTGGCCGAGGCCGAGGACCTGCCCGCGCACGGCGAAGCCGTCGCCGCCCGCATGGGCCACGGCGCGAAGCGGGACTGAGAACACCGACGCACCCGACGGAAAGGACGGGCGAAAGCCGGTCGCACCGGACCCGCCCGCCCCTCCCACGACCCACCACGAGCGTGAAACCAGTGAGCTTCACCCTGAACGACCTGCCGTTGCGCGACGACCTGCGCGGGCGCTCGCCCTACGGTGCCCCGCAGTTGGACGTGCCGGTGGTCCTCAACACCAACGAGAACCCGCACGCGCCCTCACCGGCCCTGGCCAAGGCGCTGGCCGACGCCGTCGCCGGCGCCGCCCTGGGACTGAACCGCTACCCCGACCGGGACGCGATCCGGCTGCGTGAGGGCCTGGCCGCCTACCTCGGCCATGGGCTGACCTCGGCCGGTATCTGGGCGGCCAACGGATCCAACGAGATCCTCCAACAGCTGCTCCAGGCCTTCGGCGGCCCCGGCCGCACCGCCATGGGCTTCGAGCCGTCCTACTCGATGCACCCGATCATCTCCCGGGGCACCGGAACCGGATGGGTGTCGGTGCCGCGCGACGTCGACTTCCGTGTCGACGTCGACGCCGCCCTGGCCGCGATCGCCGAGCACGCGCCCAGCGTCATCTTCCTGACCTCGCCCAACAACCCCACCGGAACCGCCCTGGAAACGGATGCCATCGAGCGCATCGCCCAGGCGGCCCCCGGCGTGGTGGTCGTGGACGAGGCCTACGCCGAGTTCCGCCGCGAGGGCACCCCCAGCGCCCTCACCCTCCTGGCCGAGAACCCCCGGATCATCGTCTCGCGCACCATGTCCAAGGCCTTCGCCCTGGCCGGCGCGCGAGTGGGCTACCTCGCCGCGCATCCCGCGGTTGTCGACGCCCTCCAGCTGGTCCGTCTGCCCTACCACCTGTCGGCCGTCACCCAGACGGTCGCGGTCACCGCACTGGAGTACGCCGACGAACTCCTCGGCGCCGTCGCGGACCTGCGCGCCGAACGCGACGCCCTCGTCGCCTGGCTGCGCGAACACGACTTCCGGGTCGCCGACTCCGACGCCAACTTCGTCCTGTTCGGGGAGTTCGAGGACCGCAGCCGCGTATGGCGGGACATGCTCGACCGACAGGTCCTCATCCGCGAGGTCGGTCCACCCGGGTGGCTTCGCGTCACCGTCGGCACATCGGAGGAGATGGCCGTCTTCCGCGAGACCCTCCTGCGGGTCACCGGCCGCTGATCCCGACCAGACTTCCCACCGCACCACCGAAAAGAGTGACCATGAGCCGCACCGGACGCATCGAACGCGCAACCAAGGAAACCAAGGTCCTGGTCGAGGTCGACCTGGACGGCACCGGCGTCGCCGACATCTCCACAGGTGTCGGCTTCTTCGACCACATGCTCGACCAGCTCGCCAAGCACGGCCTGTTCGACCTGACGGTGCGCACCGAGGGCGACCTGCACATCGACTCGCACCACACCATGGAGGACACCGCGCTGGCCCTGGGCGCCGCCTTCCGCGAGGCGCTCGGCGACCGTGCCGGCATCCGTCGCTTCGCCGACGCCAAGGTGCCCCTCGACGAGGCGCTGGCCGAGGTCACCGTCGACGTGTCCGGCCGTCCCTACCTGGTGCACAGCGAACCCGAGGGCATGGCCCCGATCATCGGCCGCGACTACGACACCACCATGACCCGGCACATCTTCGAGTCCTTCGTGGCCCAGGCCCGCGTGGCACTGCACATCCACGTGCCCTACGGCCGCAACGCCCACCACATCGTCGAGGCCCAGTTCAAGGCGTTCGCCCGGGCACTGCGCCTGGCCACCGAGGACGACCCGCGCGTGAACTGGGTGCCCTCCACCAAGGGCGTCCTGTAGATGGACACCGACCTTTGGGGTCTGTTCCTCATCATCCTGGGCGGGTTCCTCGCCGGTGGCGTCTACGCGATGTGGCACAGGAGTCGCTCGGTCGCCATCGGTCTGGCCGTCTGCGTCGTGCTCGCGATCGCCTTCGGCGCGTTGCGGCTCGGCTACCTCTAAGAAAGGCACACACCCGATGTCCTCACGTGTGGTCGTCCTCGACTACGGGTCGGGCAACCTGCGCTCGGCCCAACGCGCCATGGAACGAACCGGAGCCGACGTCACCGTCACCTCCGACCCCCATGTCGCGCTGGAGGCCGACGGGCTGGTCGTGCCCGGAGTCGGGGCCTTCAGCACCTGCATGGCCAGTCTGAAGGCCGCCGGTGGGGACCGCGTCATCGACCGCCGCGTCGCCGGTGGGCGCCCGGTCCTGGGCATTTGCGTGGGCATGCAGGTCCTCTTCGACCGAGGAGTCGAACAGGCCGACGTCGACGCGGCGGACAGCGCCACCGAGGGCTGCGGGGAGTGGCCCGGCACCGTCGAACGCATCAAGGCGCCCGTGGTGCCCCACATGGGCTGGAACACCGTCACCCCGCCGGAGGGCACGCGCCTGTTCGCCGGGATCGACCCCGAGGAACGCTTCTACTTCGTGCACTCCTACGGGGTGCGCGACTGGGAGTTCGTCGCGACCGGTGACCGCATCCCGGCGCCACTGGTGACCTGGTCCGAACACGGGGAGCCGTTCGTGGCCGCCGTGGAGAACGGGCCGCTGAGCGCCACCCAGTTCCACCCGGAGAAGTCCGGTGACGCCGGCGCCCGGGTCCTGGCCAACTGGGTCGACGGACTCTGAGCCCGAATATTCCGTGAACAGAACCAAGAACGAGAAGGCGAGTATGACCGGCGAGCAGACCACGTCCACCCCCGCACTCGAACTGCTGCCGGCGGTGGACGTCTCCGGCGGGCAGGCCGTCCAGCTCGTCCAGGGCAAGGCCGACACCGGTGGCCGATACGGCGACCCCTACGAAGCCGCCATGGCCTGGCAGAACGCCGGCGCCGAGTGGATCCACCTGGTGGACCTGGACGCGGCCTTCGGGCGTGGGCACAACCGCGACCTGCTGGGCGACATCGTCGGCCGCCTCGACGTCAAGGTCGAGATGTCCGGCGGCATCCGTGACGACGAGTCGTTGGCCGCCGCCCTGGCCACCGGCTGCACCCGGGTGAACATCGGCACCGCCGCCCTGGAACACCCCGAGTGGTGCGCAAAGATCATCGCCGAGCACGGGGACAAGATCGCCATCGGCCTGGACGTGCGCGGCACCACCCTGGCCGCCCGGGGTTGGACCCGCGAGGGCGGCGACCTCTTCGCGACCCTGGAGCGCCTCGAGGCCGAGGGCTGCGCCCGCTACGTCGTCACCGACGTCAACAAGGACGGCATGCTCAAGGGCCCCAACCTGGACCTGCTGCGCACCGTGTGCGAGCGCACCGAAAAGCCGGTGGTGGCCAGCGGCGGCGTGTCCAGCCTCGCCGACCTGGAGGCCATCGCCGGCCTGGTCCCCGAGGGTGTCGAGGGTGCCATCATGGGCACCGCCCTGTACGAGGGGGCCTTCACCCTGGAGGACGCCCTGGCCCTGGTCGGGGGTGGGCGTCGATGAGCCTGGCGGTGCGGGTCATCCCCTGCCTGGACGTGGACGCCGGGCGGGTGGTCAAGGGCGTCAACTTCGAGAACCTGCGCGACGCCGGTGATCCCGTGGAGCTGGCGGGCACCTATGACGCGGGCGGTGCCGACGAGCTCACGTTCTTGGACGTGACCGCCTCCAGCGGCAACCGGGAGACCACCTACGACGTGGTGCGCCGCACCGCCGACCAGGTGTTCATCCCGCTCACCGTCGGGGGAGGGGTGCGCACCACCGAGGACGTGGACCGTCTGCTGCGGGCAGGCGCGGACAAGGTGGGGGTCAACACCGCGGCCATCATGCGCCCGGAACTGATCGGGGAGATCGCCGAACGCTTCGGCCGCCAGGTGCTGGTGCTCTCCGCCGACGTGCGCCGCGTCCGTGCCGGTGACGCGCCAACACCCAGCGGGTTCGAGGTCACCACGCACGGTGGCCGCGAGGGCACCGGGATCGACGCCCTGGAGTGGTGTGAGCGCTCCGCCGACCTGGGGGCGGGAGAGATCCTGCTCAACTCGATGGACGCCGACGGCACCAAGGCCGGGTTCGACCTGGAGCTGATCCGGGCGGTGCGCGCTCGTGTGGGCGTCCCGCTGATCGCCTCGGGCGGCGCCGGCGCGGTGGAACACTTCGTGCCCGCCGTCGCCGCGGGCGCCGACGCGGTGCTGGCCGCGACGGTGTTCCACTTCGGGGAGTTCACCATCGCGGACGTGAAGAAGAGCCTACGGGAGGCCGGTTACCCGGTCCGCTAGCAGTGGGTCCCGGGCCGGCCGGTGGATCGGCCCGGGACCCGACAAGGAAAAATTACCAATCGTGGTCAAGGCGTGGCGCTAAGTTAACTCAGTTGTGATTCGTGTGAGCATGAGGCCGTCCCAAACACACGACACGGGAGTTCGCACCATCATGTCCGATCACTTCACCGGCGGAGTCATCCGTCGAATCGCTACTCTGGCGACCGCCGGGTTCGTCGCCCTGAGCGGGGCGGCCCTCTTCGCCCCCTCCGCGTCCGCCGACGACCTGGAGCGCACCTCCGCCGAGGTCATCGAGCAGATCGAGGCCCAGAGCTGGCCCGGCTACTCGATCGAGAACCCCGGCCCCAGCGTCGACATCCGGTTCGCCCTCTCCTTCCTCAACGACCTCGGGTTCATCACCCCGGGCCCCGGTGACGAGTTCACCGAGGACGTAGAGGCGACGGTCACCGAGTTCGACGACCACCACAACCTCAACGACGACGCCACCCTGGAGTCGCAGACCTGGATCAAGATCCGCAACCTGCACTTCCCGAACGAGGCCGACGCCTACGAGGTCGGTGACCGCGGCTGGGCCGTCATCGGCATCAAGGCGATCCTCAACGAGAAGTTCGGCGCGGACCTGGACGAGGCCAGTGGTCTGTACGACGAGGACACCGCTGCCGCGGTCGAGGCCGCACAGGAGGAGCTCGGCATCGGCGTCGACGGCGCCTTCGGGTGGTTGAGCTACAAGGGTGTGGTCACCTACGAGGGTGAGGCCGCGGCCGACGCCTCCGGCGATGACGTCGCCGCGGAAGAGGCCCCGGACGAGGAGGCCGAAGGCACGGAGGACGCCGAGGCCGGTGTTCTGACCGAAGGCGTCGAGGAGGCCGAGCGCGAGCGCGCCTACCACTAGTTCGACGACGATTCCTCGCCGTTGACGCGCCACACGGGCCCGGACACCCCAGGAGGGGGCGTCCGGGCCTTCCCCATGCCAGGCGAACAGAAGTTCGTTCGGACGGAATAGCCCGGATGCGTCCGGCGCTGAAACAATCCGGTGGAAGCTTGTCGGTGCCGCTGGATAGGTTGTGCGGACACCCCACGACCGAACCCGGCCGCAACCGGGCCCGTCGGGGTGCGAACACACCGGTTCACCGGTCCGGGAACAGAAAGCGGGGGCGCATGGCGCAGGGCACGACTACGGCGAGACCGGAGGAACGGGAGGGCGCCCCCGGATCCGATTCCGGGTCCGCGTCCACCGGTGACACCTCCGGGCGGGCCCAGTACAAACGGGTCTTCACCCGCGGTCTACGGGTCCTGTGGGTGGCCGCTCGCACCGAACCCTGGATCTTCCTCCTCGCCGTCGGCGGCGCCATGACGCACGCCGCGGTCACCGTCGCGTCGGCCTCGGTCCTGGGGCACATCACCGACCACACCATCCTGCCCGCCTTCGCCGCGGGCGAGGCCACCATGGCGGCGTTGACCGGGGCCGCCGGCCTGCTCCTGGCCGTAGGACTCGGCAAGGCCATCGGCCTGGCCATCCGACGTCTGCTCGCCGGCTTCATGCAGTTCCGCATGCAGGCCCGCTACCGACGCTCCGTCGCCCGCAAGTACCTGGAACTGCCGCTCTCCTGGCACCACCGTCACCCCACCGGACAGCTGCTCTCCAACGCCAACGCCGACGTCGAGGCCACCTGGCAGCCGCTCGCACCCCTACCGATGGCCGTGGGCAGCGTGTTCATGCTGGTCATCGCCGCCATCGCCATGGTCGTCACCGACCCGGTCCTCGCCTTGGTCGCCTTCGTCGTCTTCCCGGTCCTGGCCCTCGCCAACGTCATCTTCCAACGCCGTGTCTCCCCGATGGCCTCCCGCGCCCAGTCGCTGCGCGCCGAGGTCAGCGGGGTCGCCCACGAGTCCTTCGACGGGGCCCTGGTCGTCAAGACCCTCGGTCGTGAGGACACCGAGACCGAACGCTTCGCCGATGCCGCCCACCGCCTGCGCGACGCCCTCATCCAGGTCGGCCGGCTGCGCTCCATGTTCGACCCGTTCATGGAGTCCCTGCCCAACCTCGGCGTCCTCGCCGTCCTGCTCCTGGGCATGTGGCGCCTGTCCACCGGCGCCATCGACCCCGGCGAACTCGTCCAGATCGCCTTCCTGTTCACCCTGCTGGCCCAACCCATCCGCTCCTTCGGTTGGCTCCTGGGCGACCTGCCCCGCAGTGTCGTGGGTTGGGACCGCGTCCAGTCCGTCCTAGGAGCCGGTGGATCCATGGTCTACGGCGACCGGGTCCTGGAACCCTCGCCCCGCGGTCTGGCCCTGAGCGCACGCGACGTCACCTTCTCCTACGCCGACTCCTACGACGTCGAGGGCGGCGGACGCGACCTCATGGACGACGCCGACGTCCACGAACGTCGCACCATGGTCCTCAACGGCGTCGACCTCGACATCGTCCCCGGGCGCACCGTCGCCATCGTCGGCCCCACCGGATCGGGCAAGTCCACCCTCACCACCGTCCTGATGCGCCTGGTCGACCCCGACACCGGAACCGTCGCCTACGACGGCGTCGACCTGCGAGAGCTGGCCCGCGACCAGGTGCCCCACACCACCGCGCTCGTCCCACAAAGCACCTTCGTGTTCGAGGACACCGTCCGCGACAACATCACCCTGGGCATCGACGTCGACGACGAGCAGGTCTGGGCCGCCCTGCGCCTGGCCCGCGCCGACGGGTTCATCGGCGCGCTCGACGGCGGACTCGACGCCGAACTCGGCGAGAAGGGCACCACCCTGTCCGGCGGCCAACGCCAACGCCTGGCCCTGGCCCGCGCCATCGTGCGCCACCCGCGCCTGCTCATCATGGACGACGCCACCTCCGCGGTCGACCCACAGATCGAGGCACAGATCCTCGCCGGCCTGCGCGAACGCGACGACGCCGCCACCGTCGTCCTGGTCGCCTACCGACGCGCCACCATCGAACTCGCCGACGAGGTCCTCTACATGGAGGGCGGCCGCATCCTGGCACGCGGTACCCACGACGAACTCCTCACCACGTCGCCCGGATACAACCGCCTGGTCACCGCCTACGAACGCGCCTCCGCCGAGAACGAGGCGGAACGCACCCCGATACCCGAGGAACCGGGACCGGCCGAACCCCACCTTCGAGGACAAGGCACCGACTCCAAGGAGGAGAACACCCGATGAGCGCACCCACACGGACCCGTACCGACGACAGGTCGGCCCGGGACACCGAGGGGCCGCGCCCCACGGGTGACCGGGCACCGGCCCTGCACCGCAGCGACGACGGCGCCTTCGGCACGATCAAGCGCGGCCTGCGACTCTCCCCGGAGTTCGCCAAGGGGTTGTGGCTCACCCTCGTCTTCGCCCTGGTCGCCACCGCCGGCAAGGTCATCGTGCCCATCGCCGTGCAGCAGATCATCGACAACGGCCTCGCCGCCGAGGGCGGCCCCGACCTGACCTTCGTCACCCGCATGGTCACCGGTTGCGCCGCGTTGCTGGTCGTCACCATGTTCTGCTCCTACCTGATGAACCTGCGCCTGTACCGGGCCACCGAGTCCGGGCTGGCCACCCTGCGCCGCAAGGCCTTCCGGCACGTCCACGACCTGTCCGTCCTGACCCAGAACAGTGAACGCAAGGGAGCCCTGGTCTCCCGAGTCACCGGCGACGTCGACCAGATCAGCCACTTCATGCAGTGGGGCGGGCTCCTCCTGCTGGTCAGCACCGGCCAACTCCTGGTCGCCACCATCCTCATGGCGATCTACTCCTGGCAGCTCACCATCGTGGTGTGGCTCTGCTTCCTGCCGCTGCTGTTCGGGGTCCGCTGGCTCCAAAAGCTCCTGTCCAAGGCCTATCTGAAGGTCCGCGAACGTACCGGTGACATGCTCGGCGCCATCGGCGAGACCGTCATGGGCGCCGCCGTCATCCGCGCCCACGGCATCGAGGAGCGCACCGCCGGCCGCATCGACACCACCGTCCTGGCGACCCGCAAGGCCCAGGTCAGGGCACAACAACTCTCCATGGCGGTGTCGCCCTTCGCCGAGATCGTCTCCGCGATCGCCAACGCCGCCGTCGTCATGGTCGGTGTCTGGCTGGGCGTGGGCGGCGACCTCACCGCCGGACAGCTCATCGCCTTCCTGTTCCTGATGACGCTGTTCGTGCAGCCCATGATGATGGCCACCGAGATCTTCAACGAGGCACAGAACGCCATCGCCGGCTGGCGGCGCGTCCTGGGCGTCCTGGACACCGTCCCCGACATCGCCGACCCCGGCGAGGCCGGCCGCCTCCTGCCCCGCGGAGCGGTCCAGGTCGACTTCGACCACGTCACCTACGCCTACCCCGAGGGTCCCGTCGTCCTGGACGACATCGGGGTGCGCATCACACCGGGCAGCCGGGTGGCGGTCGTCGGCGAGACCGGCTCCGGCAAGACCACCTTCGTCAAGCTGCTCACCCGGCTCATGGACCCCGACACCGGTACCGTCCTCGTGGACGGGGTCGACCTGCGCGAGGTCGCCTTCTCCTCGCTGCGCAGCCGCGTGGTGATGGTGCCGCAGGAAGGCTTCCTGTTCGACAGCTCCCTGGGCGACAACATCCGCTTCGCCCGCCCGGAAAGCACCGACGTCGAACTGGAGGCCGCCGTCACCGAGCTCGGTCTCGCCGACTGGCTGGGCAGTCTCGCCCACGGTCTGGACACGCCGGTCGGCCAGCGCGGCGAGTCCCTGTCGGCGGGGGAGCGCCAACTCGTCGCCCTCGTGCGCGCCTACGTCGCCGACCCCGACCTCCTCGTGCTCGACGAGGCCACCTCGGCCGTGGACCCGCACACCGAGACGCGCATCCAGCGCGCCCTGGACCGGCTCACCCGAGGCCGCACCTCCGTGGCCATCGCCCACCGGCTGTCCACCGCCGAGGCCGCCGACCGGGTCCTGGTCTTCGACGACGGCCGCATCGTCCAGAGCGGATCCCACGACGAACTCGTGGCCCGCCCGGGCGTGTACGCGGACCTGCACGCCTCCTGGGTCAGCTCTTCGGCCTGAGCCCCCACCAGTGGGCGGCCAGTAGTTCGGCCACCACCGGTTCGGTCAACAGGCGCACGTCCGGGTCGCCGTCACCCGGATATCGCAGGGTCAGCGCCGCCCCCGGCACGCGTTCGCGGTCGGGGGTGGCGCCCACCGTCACGAACGCGCCCCGCAACTGCACCAGGTGCTCGGCGAACCTCTGGTCGTACAGGGAACCGGCGAACAACAACGCCCGGTAGTCCGTCACCGCCGCGAGGTGCCGATCGGTGTGCGACCACTCTCCGGTCTCCGCCTCGTACGCGGGGCGGACCGGACCCCGGCGCAACACCTGGACCCCCTGCCCTGCCGAGGCGGTCCGCTCCGCCGGCGCCACCAGGTGCACACCAGTGGGGGAGTCCAACACCTCCGCGGCCTCGGGGACCCAGTCGGGGGCCTTGTCCAGCAGCGTCCCCACCGCGTTGGCCACCCGGAGCAGCAAGCCGGGGAAATTCCCGCTACCGCCCACGGGCGCGCCCAACCGATGCCCCAACAACAGCAACAAGGCCAGGGCGTGCTGGTAGGCGCGACATCCCAGCCTCGACGCTTCCGTTCCGGCGTGCAATGGCACCAGCAGGTCCGCGTAGCGCGCCACCACGGTGTCGGCGTCCGGCGCCAGCACCACCACCGGAGAGCGCCCCACGTAGCGGTCCAGGACCGTGCTCAGCTCCCGTTGACCGTCGCCCAGGGTCACCGCCACCACGAGGGTCTCCGCGCCCGCGGGAGGCTCCTCCGCCGAGGTCGACGGGTCGGCGCTCGCCCCGATCCCCGCCCGCCGCAATCGTGCCGCCGCCACCTCGCACGCCCGCCGCGCCGGACCCAACGCCAGGAACCGCACCGAGGCGGGTTCGTCGTCCAACAGGGCCGGGAGCGCGGCGTAGGGGTCCCAACGGGGAAACCTGCGGGCCAGCGCGGCCAGCGCGTCGGGCTTGCCCGCCAGATCGGCGGCCAGGGACTCGGCGGTCAAAGTGGGCACCTTCCAGGTCGTCGGGGACACGGGGCGTCGTCCTGCACGCTCGCACTCTAGAACCCGCGGTCATCCCCTCGTTGGTCGGTACCCGGTGAACAACGCTCCCCGGTCGCCCATAACCTGGTGGCATGAGCGTCACCAACCTCGACCCGGACATCGCCGCGCGACTGAAGCGGAACCCGGACGGACTCGTCCCCGCCATCGTGCAGCAGCACGACACCGGGGAGGTCCTCATGCTCGCCTGGATGGACGACGAGGCCCTACACCGCACCCTCACCACCCGCGAGGGCACCTACTGGTCCCGCAGCCGGGGCGAGTACTGGGTCAAGGGCGCGACCTCCGGCCACACCCAGCGTGTGGTGTCGGTCGCACTCGACTGTGACGGCGACACCCTCCTGGTCCGAGTCGACCAGACCGGTGCGGCCTGCCACACCGGAGACCACACCTGCTTCGACGCGGGGCGGCTGCTGTGACCTCCACCTCCGCCCGATCCACGGGCACCGGACGCGAGTACGGGATCGTCACGCTCGCCATGGCCGCCGGCGCCGCCCTCATGCTCGCCGCGTCCGGGCGCGTGTGGGTGAGCGGCATGCTCGGCTCACCCGGCCCCGTCGCCCCGATTCCCGTCGAGGTCACCGGCGGAGACCTCACCGGGGCCCTCAGCGGCCTGGGCTGGGCGGGACTCGCCGGCATCGCCGGACTCTACGCGGCCCGCTCCCGGCTCCGACGCGTGGTGGGTGCCCTCGTCGCCGCCTGCGGCGCGTTCGCGCTCACCGCCCTGTGGTCGGCGACCCGGCCCGGCACGCTCACCTCGGCCATCGCCGAGTTCGCCACCGACACCGCGGGCACCGGCGAGGTCGTTGGCGCCCCCGAGGTCCACGCCCTGGGACCTGTGATGGGAGCGACCGGCGCGGTCCTGTTGATTCTCAGCGGCCTCGTCGCCATTGTGCGCGCCCCTTCCTGGCCCGGTATGGGAAACCGGTACGATCGGGACGCCGCACCGCGCCCGCAGAAGGCGGAGACGCCCGCCGACCTGTGGAAATCCCTGGATGCCGGTGACGACCCCACACTCGACTCCCCGGGCGACGGCACGCCCGCCCAAGACCCACGGGCGGACCGAGCCGAACCCGGTGATGACACAGAACCCGTAAAGCCGACCGACCGGACGGCCGAACCGAAGGAGAACCACTGATGGCCGACGCGCACCTCGAAGAACACGACGACCACGGCAACACCGTCTCCGCCTGGTTCCTCACCCTCTCCTGGATCGTGGCCTGGACCGTGGCCGCGGTCATCATCATCATGGGCGGTTCCCTGATCACGTGGACCGTCATCGCCCTGGCCACCAGCGTCGTGCTCGCCGTGATCGCCGGTGTGATGAAGAAGGCCGGCCTGGGACGCAAGGCGCCGCGCCCGGTGCCGCCCACGCGCGAGGAGTGGGAGACGGGCCGTGAGGCCACGGCCACGAGCGGCAACTAGCGACGTCGGGGGTGGAGGGGGCCGAAAAAGCGCAGCTCACAACGGATGAGTAACGTAAAATGGACGTAGGTCCCACGGGACGGGTACATTCTCAGGACCGGCCCTTTCCGCCGTATTCGAAGCCGGTCGGCGCTGTCTCGCCGATCTGCCATGATTCGAATTCGCCGGCCCGCCGTGTCTGGTGAGTCCCGACCTTGTCCTTCGTCGGAACCACGTGTGCCCAGGCTGCATCACATCAGACAGAACCCCTTGTCCTCTTCCGGAAAGACACTCCACTCATGAGCTATGGTCCCCCGCCTCCCGGCAACCCCGGCCCTCCTCCCGGTGGCACCGGTGGCTACGGCCCGCCTCCCGGCGGCTACGGTCCGCCCAGCGGAGGCCAGCCCGGCTTCGGGGGACAGCCCCCGGTCGGCGCCGAGCCGCCCAAGAACTACCTTGCCTTCAACATCATGGGCATCTTCGGATGCATGATCGTGGGCATCATCGGCCTCATCTTCGCGCTGCAGGTCAACAGCAAGTGGCAGATGGGCGACTACGCCGGCGCCGAGTCCGCGGCCAACACCGCGAAGATCTGCGGCATCATCGGTCTGATCGCCTTCATCCTGCACGTGCTGTTCTGGGTGGTCTACATCATCTTCGTGGTGATCATCATCGGTGCGGCCTCCACCGCCCCGACGTACTACTGATCGAGCGTCGGCGCGACATCGAGACGCCGACCTCGCACCATCACGACTTCGCCTTCGGCACCGCCGGGGGCGAAGTCGTCTCCCCGGCCCTTCGGGGCCTCGATAGGCTGGGTCCGTGCAGCACGACGACACCCCCGCGGCGACGTCCGCCCGCCCCTCCCTGGCCGACCGGCTCGGGGCCCTCGGCGCGCGCGTCCACCCCGGAACCTGGCCGATCGCCCTGGGCGTCCTCGGCCTGGTCGGAGCGGCGATCCTGCACACCGTCGACCCCAACGACCCCGGCAACGGCTATCCCGGTTGCCCCTGGCTGGCGCTCACCGGCACCTTCTGCCCGGGCTGTGGCACCACCCGGGCCATGGCCGCCCTCACCCACCTGGACTTGCTCGGGGCCGCGAGCATGAACCCCCTGCTCATGCTGTGCCTGCCCTACCTCGCCTACGCCTACGTGACCTGGCTGACCCGCTCCCTGCGCTCCGATCCCGGACCCGGACGCGTCGTCGTGGTCAGGCCCTGGCTCGCCTGGGCCATCCTGGGAGTCTTCGTCGCCTTCTGGGTGCTGCGCAACCTGCCCTGGTTCTCCTTCCTCGCCCCGGGCACCCCGATCCTGCCCGCCTGGTGACCACGAAACCTCCGACCTGCAGGGGGGCGGCGACCCCCACGCGGTCCGAGGTGGATACCATGACCACCACACGGTGTGACGGTGACGCGTCCCAAAGCCCGCCGAGCCGACCCGCGCCCCAGGAGCCGGATCGGTCACCGTGAACCGATACTTCACGAGGGAGCAAGAACTGGTGAGCGTGCTCGACGAGATCCTCGAGGGAGTACGCGCGGACCTGGCGCAGCGGCAGCAGTCCCTTCCGCTGGACCGCCTCAAGGCCAAGGCCGAGACGGTGCCCGTCCCCGCGGACGCCGAAGCCGCCCTGCGCCGCCCCGGTGTCCACGTGATCGCCGAGGTCAAGCGTGCCAGCCCCTCCAAGGGGCCGCTCGCGACCATCGACGACCCCGCCGCCCTGGCCCGCGACTACGAGGCCGGTGGCGCCACCTGGATCAGCGTGCTCACCGAGGAGCGTCGCTTCAACGGCAGCCTGGAGGACCTCCAGAACGTCCGCGCCGCGGTCGACACCCCCTTGCTGCGCAAGGACTTCGTGGTCAGCTCCTACCAGCTGTGGGAGGCCCGCGTCTTCGGAGCCTCGGCCGTCCTGCTCATCGTCGCCGCACTGCCCCAGGAGGCCCTGGTCTCCCTGGTCGAACGGGCCCGCTCCCTGGGCCTGACCCCCCTGGTCGAAGTCCACGACGAGGAGGAGGTCGCCCGCGCCCTCGACGCCGGCGCCACCGTCATCGGCGTCAACGCGCGCAACCTCAAGACCCTGGAGGTCGACCGGGACACCTTCGCCCGGTTGGCCCCGCTCATCCCCGCGGACCGCGTCAGAATCGCCGAGTCCGGGGTTCGAGGCCCGCACGACCTGCTGGCCTACGCCGGAGCCGGAGCCGGAGCGGTCCTGGTCGGAGAGAGCCTGGTGCGCGGACGCGATCCGCGCGAGGCCGTCGCCGACCTGGTCACCGCCGGAGCCCACCCGGCTCTGCGCGACCGGAACTGACAGGGAACCACGACCGATGGGAACGACGACCACGCGCACGGAGCGGCCCACGCACGCGCTTCCGCGCAGATGGCGATGGCTCTAGGGAGCCCGTGGACACACCTGTCCGCGGACTCCCGCCGCCGCGTTGACCCCTGACCGACCCGCCGCCGGAGCCGGCGGCGCACACCGGTCGACGCGCGGCACCTCCGCGGCGCGGACGCCGGCGGGGGAACGCCGCGGTCGGCCTCCTTCCAGGAGAACTTCCCATGAGCCACGCTCTACCGGTGCCCGACGACGGCGGACACTACGGCCGTTTCGGTGGCCGTTTCGCGCCCGAGTCCCTCATCGCGGCCCTCGACGAGGTCGAGGCCCAATGGGCCAAGGTCAAGGATGACGCCGACTTCCAGGCCGAACTCGACCACCTGCTCAAGTCCTACGCCGGGCGACCAAGCCTGCTCACCGAAGCGCGCAACTTCTCCGAGCACGCCGGCGGAGCCCGCATCCTGCTCAAGCGCGAGGACCTCAACCACACCGGCTCGCACAAGATCAACAACGTGCTCGGCCAGGCCCTGCTCGCCAAGCGCATGGGCAAGACCCGCGTCATCGCCGAGACCGGGGCCGGACAGCACGGCGTGGCCACCGCCACCGCCTGTGCCCTCCTGGGGCTGGACTGCCGTATCTACATGGGCGAGCAGGACACCGAACGCCAGGCGCTCAACGTCGCCCGTATGAACATGCTCGGTGCCGAGGTCGTCCCCGTCACCATCGGCAGCCGCACCCTCAAGGACGCCATCAACGAGACGTTCCGCGACTGGGTCGCCAACGTCGACCACACGCACTACCTGTTCGGCACGGCCGCCGGCCCGCACCCCTTCCCGAAGCTGGTGCGGGACCTGCACTTCGTCGTGGGCGCCGAGGCCCGTGAACAGGTCCTCGAACTCGTCGGGAGGCTGCCCGACGCCGTCGCCGCCTGCGTGGGCGGCGGATCCAACGCCATCGCGATCTTCGCCGCGTTCGTCCCCGACGAGAACGTCGCCCTGTACGGCTTCGAGGCCGGGGGAGAGGGCGCCGACACCGACCGGACCGCCGCCTCCATCACAGCGGGCAGCCCCGGTGTCTTCCACGGTGCCCGAACCTTCGTCCTGCAGGACGAGTACGGCCAGACCCTGCCCAGTCACTCCATCTCCGCCGGACTCGACTATCCGGCGGTGGGCCCCGAACACGCCCACCTGGCCGCCACCGGTCGCGCCAAGTACGAGCCGGTCACCGACGCCGAGGCCATGGAGGCCTTCCGGCTTCTGTGCCGCACAGAGGGCATCATCCCCGCCATCGAGAGCGCCCACGCCCTGGCCGGCGCGTTGCGCCTGGGCAGGGAACTGGGCCCCGACTCCGTCATCCTGGTGAACCTCTCCGGGCGCGGGGACAAGGACGTCAACACCGCAGCCGACTACTTCGGCCTCGTCGACTCGGAGGGACAGGCATGATGCCGACCACCACACTGCGGAGCAAGCTGGCCCAGGCCCGCGAGGCCGACCGTGCCGCGCTCATCGGCTACCTGCCCGCCGGGTTCCCCGATGTGGAGTCCTCCATCCGGGTCGTCCAGGCCATGGTGGAGGGCGGATGCGACGTCGTCGAGGTCGGTCTGCCCTACTCCGACCCCATGATGGACGGTCCCACCATCCAGCGCGCCGCGGGCCTGGCCCTGGACTCCGGCACCACCACCGACGACGTGTTCCAGGTCGTGGAGGCCACCGCCGCCACCGGCGCAGCCGCCCTGGTCATGTCCTACTGGAACCCGATCGAACGCTACGGGGTGGAGCGCTTCGCCACCGAACTGGCCAAGGTCGGGGGGAGCGGGGTCATCACCCCCGACCTCATCCCCGAGGAGGCCGACGAGTGGGTCGCCGCCTCCGACAAGGCCGGGATCGACCGCGTCTTCCTGGTCGCGCCCTCTTCCTCGGACCGTCGTCTGGCGCTGACCACCGAGGCCTGCGGCGGTTTCGTGTACGCGGCGTCCCTCATGGGCGTCACCGGCACCCGCGCCCAGGTCTCCGACACCGCCGAGGTCCTGGTCCGCCGTACCCGCGAGGTCACCCGTGACTCGGGACTGCCGATCTGCGTGGGACTGGGAATCTCCAACGGGACCCAGGCGGCGGAGGTCGCCGCCTACGCGGACGGGGTCATCGTGGGCGCCGGGTTCTGCCAGCGGATCCTGGACGCACCCGATCTGGAGACCGGCCTGGTCGCCGTCCGCTCCTTCGCCGAGGAACTGGCCGAGGGCGTTCGGTCCCGTTAGGCGGGCCCCTCCGAGGTCATCCAGGGACCCACGTCCCGGGTGATGGGCCGCATCATCACGGTGCGGCCCATCTTTTCCTCGCCTGGTCAAGACCCGGGTTAAGAGAGTGAGAATCGGGTGAGAAGAAGCCACGAAAGCACGTGAACCGGCCCCATGAGGGCGGATTCGATGGTGAGATGACGGGTGCCCGGAGTGTCCGGGAGTGCCCTTCGGGCACCTGGACCCGGGACCCCTGTGTCACCCGTGAACTACAGACAGTAGGATCTGTTCCGACGTGAAGAGCGGCCGGACGCGGAACCCGCGCCAGGCTCGTGGTAGACCGATCCCCTCCCTTCCGAAGGCGCCAGATGACGGACACGATCGACGACACCCCGAAGACCCCCACGCGCTGGGAGACCATCCAGCCCTGGGTCGGCCTCGCCTGCCGCCTCGGTCTGGCCGCAGTCCTCATCACCGCCGCCGTCACCAAGTACCCGCCGGCCCTGTCGATCCAGGCCGTGGAGGCCTACGACCTCTTCCCGACCGAGGTCGCCCGACTCATCGGCTACACCCTTCCGCTCTTCGAACTCGCCCTGGCACTGCTGCTCCTGCTCGGCCTGGCCACCCGCTACGCCGGGGCGATCGGCGCGATCCTCATGGTCGCCTTCATCGCCGGGATCGTCTCCGCCATGGTCAGGGGCCTGTCCATCGACTGCGGTTGCTTCGGCGGTGGCGGCCAGGTCGACCCGGGGGAGACCACCTACGGGCTCTCCATCGCCCGCGACATCGCCTTCGGCGCCATGGGGGCCTTCATCGCGATCTGGCCCCGTTCACCCTTCGCCCTCGACCGCGTCCTCGGCCTGTACCGGTGACCCCGACGAGCACCGAGACGACGATCGACCACCCGAAAGTCAGAAACAGAGGAAAGCATGGGGAGTGAAGCGCGCAAGCGCTCCCGCGAGAAGCTCAAGGAACAGCGGGAGAAGGAGAAGCGGGCCGCCCGACGCAAGAAGAACCTCCTCGTCGTCGGTATCGCCGCCGCCGTGGTCCTGCTCATCGTGGGGATCGGCTACGCCGTCATGACCTCGGGTGAGGACGAGGGCTACGACGGTGAACTGGCGGCCCAGGTCCTCCAAGAGGACGGCAGCGTCGTCATGGCCGACGAGGGCGTCTCCGCGCCCGTGGTCGAGGTGTACGCCGACTACCAGTGCCCCGCCTGCCGCCAGTTCGAGCTCCTCAACGGCGACCTCCTCAAGGCACGCGCCGCGAGCGGCGAGGCCATCGTCCAGTTCCGGCCGGTCAGCATCTTCGCCCAGCAGCCGACACCCATCAGCGGAAACTCGCTGCGCGGCGGCGCCGCCGCACGGGCCGCCGCCGACCACGGAGTCTTCGTCGAGTACAACGACCTGCTCTTCGAGAACCAGCCGGCCGAGGGCCGCGAGGGCTTCACCGTCGACGAACTCAAGGAATGGTTCCGCCAGACCGACGCCGACGAGGCCCAGGCGAGCGAGTTCGACGAACGCGTCGACGCCGAGGCCGAGGTCGTCACCGAATTCACCGAGGAGTTCCTGCCGGCCCTGACCGCGGACGCCACCGAACAGATCGGTGAGGAGACCCTCGGCACCATGGTCCTGACCGACCTGCTCGCCTGGGGAGCCGACAACGGACACGACCCCGCCTTCCTCGACGGGACGTACACGGGCGAGATCATCGACGCCACCGGAACGGCCTACACTCGCTACAGCGGAGACAACATGTTCCGCGGCACCCCCGCCGTCTACATCAATGGCGAGTTGCTCGACAACAACTCCGCCATGACGGCACGCGGTCTGTCCGAGGCGATCGCCTCCGCCGGCGCGGGCGAAGTCGAGACCGAGCCGGCGGCCGACGGGGGTGACGCGGAGTAGAACCCCTGAACAGACTCCCCGCACGCGGGGCGGATCCGAGAGCAGAGCAGTGACATTGTCGTCGACGGCTTCGGAGGGCGCGGTCGAGTACGGCCGCGCCCTCGCGGCCATTCCCAGCCCCCAGATCAACTCGATCCCGATCGGGCCCCTGGAGATCCACTTCTACGCCCTGTGCATCCTCGCCGGTGTCATCGTCGCCGTCTTTTGGAGCGAGCGCCGCTGGAAGGCCATGGGCGGTGAGCCCGGCACCATCATGGACATGGCGGTCTGGGCGGTCGTCCTCGGGCTCATCGGTGGCCGTCTCTACCACGTGATCAGCGACGCGCAGCTGTACTTCGGCCCGGGCAAGGAACCCATCCGAGCCTTCTTCATCTGGGAGGGCGGACTCGGTATCTGGGGAGCCGTTCCCCTCGGCGCGGTCGGTGTGTGGCTGGTCGCCCGCAAGCGCGGACTGTCGATGTCCAAGCTCGCCTTCGCCATCGCCCCCACCATCCCCCTCGCCCAGGCCATCGGTCGCTGGGGCAACTACTTCAACCAGGAGCTGTTCGGTCGCCCCACCGACCTGCCTTGGGCCGTGGAGATCAACCTCACCCCCGAGGGTTACCTGCGCGCCGGCATGGAACCCGGTGTGACCACCTACCACCCCACCTTCCTGTACGAATCCCTGTGGTGCCTGGGCCTGGCCGTCCTCTTGGCCTACCTGGGCCGACGCTTCGAGAGCTCCCTCCAGGGAGGGCGTCTGTTCGCCCTCTACGTGATGGGCTACTGCGTGGGCCGCTTCTGGATCGAGTACCTGCGTGTGGACCCGGCCAACGACTTCTTCGGTCTGCGCCTGAACAACTGGACCTCCATCGTCGTGTTCCTGGGAGCCCTGGCCTTCTTCGCGTGGGCCGGCACCCGTCTCGACCGCTTCTCCACCGCCGTGGTCCCCCACGGCCAGGACGCCGGTACCCAGGTCTTCGGTGACACCGGTGCCAGGGCCGAGGAAGAGGGCACCGTCTACAGCGCGGTCGACACCGAGGGATCGGCGTTCGACCAGGACAGTGGCGTGTCCAACGAAGCCGGTACGGAATACCACCCGAGCCCTGAGCGATCTAGTAGCGAGGGCTCGACGGAGGACGACGCCAAGGGCGCGGGAGACGACTCCGGGTCGAAGCCCGAGTAACGCGGGACGCCTGATTTCGGGGCCGCGGCCCGTGGCCGCAGGCGCCGCGGGCCATTTCCGCACCAGTCGAGCAGACCACGGGTTGATGATTTGAGAAAGACCGTGAGCAGAGCCGAGTCCGGTTTCGGACGCAAGAAGCGGCGTGGCGGTTCCCGTCGCGCCGCCGGCACCCACGCCGAAGAGCACTCCGACTACGGGCGTGACGAAGACCTGTACGACCAGGGTTACGACCCGGAGGAGGACTTCTCCGCCGAGTACGGACACGCCCAGGACCGGTCGGGTGACCAGGACTCCTACGAGGAGTACGACTACGACGACACCGGATACGACGACACCGACTACGACGACCGCGGCGGGGACGATCCCCGGGCCGGCGAAGCGGTGGGCGGTCGTCGAGGGGGACGACGCAAGGGCAAGGAGAAGCGTGGCGTGGGCCGCGTCTCCGCCTTCTCCGCGTCCGCGATCAAGAAGGTCTCGGTCCTGGGGGACCGGCCCAACCAGATCGTTTACACCCTGGCCGAACAGAGCAAGCGCAAGCGCGGCACCGCCGTGCTGGGCGTGCTCTTGGGCGCCTTCAGCATCGCCTTGGTCGCACTCCTGGCGGTGCTGGCCTACCAGCTCTTCAGCGGGGCCGGCGGATCCAGCGGAGGCGATCAGAGCGTGGTCGCCCCGCCCGATGGCCACAGCACCCTGACCCCGGAGCAGTACCGCTTCCAGGAGAACGACCCGGAGGTGTTCGGTCCCATCGACGAACGTCCCGCCGAGGCCGAGCCCATGACGGAGGACGCGGTCTTCGGTTCCGTGGGTGAACTGGAACTGGGGGACATGCAGCTGGAGCTGCGCGACTCCGCCGTCACCGACTCCTGCACCTCCATGGTGTGGGGCGAGGAGCTCGGACAGAGCCTGATCGACGGTGACTGCGTCAACGCGGCCTCCGGTGTCTACACCGACTCCGACAACGAGTACGTCGCCCAGGTGACGCTGTTCGACCTGGCCGACAGCGAGGCCGCCACCGACACCGCGGCGGCCCTGGACCCGACCAACTCCGAGACCGACATCGGCTTCCTGCTGAGCCAGACCGGTGAGGACGTCGAAGGGTTGCAGGAGGGCTACAGTCAGGCCAGCACCCAGGTCATGGGCCACTACCTGGCCGTGTTCTGGACGGCCAAGACCGACGGCTCCGAACCCGGAGACGACTCGGACCTGGCGACCCTGGACGTGGCCTCCATGAGCGCGTTCTCCTTCGTCTACGACGAGGTCGTCGCCTACCGGGGCGACGAGGGCGAGTAGCGCGAGCCGAACCTCGGCCCTGTCCGGCCCTGTCGGACGTCCCGATAGGATCTCGGACAGATCGACCCGCCCGCCGGGGTCGTGTCCGAGGTGGAAGCTCCCTCCCCTCGTAACTCGAGCGCAAGCGGGCCGGTCACCACAGGTGACCGGCCCGAACCCACGGAAAGGTCCTTTGGGTGTCCTCTTCTGAACCCTCGACGCCTGGCAGGCCGGGTCGCCGGAGGAAGAACAACGAACCCGACGAACAGCAGACCCCCGCCCCCTCCCAGGAGGGCGGTCGCCGACGAAGCGGTGGACGACGCAAGAAAGAGCCCCGACGCTTCGGTCGGACGTTGGTCGTCCTCGTCGGGACGCTGGTCGTCGCCCTCGTCGCCTTGGGCGTGGTCCTGTTCTTCCAGCTGTCGGGGGACGAGGGGAGCGAAGCGGCCGCCCCGCAGACCCGTCCGGCCGACTACAAGGTCCGCGACGCCGGGAACATGAACGAAGTCCTGGCCTCCCGTGAGATCGACGGTCGTGTCCTCAACGAGGGCGAGCTGTTCGAACGCCGCAACGCCGAGATCTCCAGCCAGAGCATCGACTTCACCCTGGAGGAGTCGGAGCTGACCGACGACTGCTCCAGCACGGTGTGGGGCGAGCAGGCCACCCAGGCCCTCGCCGACGCCGAATGCAGCCAGGCCGGACGTGCCGCCTACCTCTCCGACAACTACTTCGGTGTGGCCACCGTGTTCAACCTGGCCGACGTCGAGGGCAGCCGTGCGGTGGCCGAGGCCCTGAACCTGCCCGAGCCCGAGGGAGGCGAGCCCGAGGAGGAGATCGTCGATCCCGGGTTCGTGCTGCCGCCCTCCGGCGCCGAGCCCTTCGATCGTCTCGGCTCGGGCTACAGCGCCGCCGACGCCATCGTCAGCGGCCACTACCTGGTCGTGGTCTGGGTCCAACCCACCGACTCCGACTCGGTCGACGAACGCGTCACCCTGTCCACCCCGCTGGTGGCCCTGGCCAACTTCCGTGACCCGCTCTTCCGTCGCATGATCGAGTACGACGACGATGAGAGTACGGGAACCGAGGGCACCGAAGGCACCGAGGAGACCGGGGGCGAGCCCGGTACCGAACCCGGCACCGAAGAGGTCCCCGGCGAGGTCCCCGGTCAGCAGGAGGGACTGCCCGGCGAGGCCGAGGTCCCGGCGGTGCCCGGGCAGTAGAACCGGGGCGACACCCACCGAACGTGCGGCGGGCCCACGGAGAGTCGTTCTCCGTGGGCCCGCCGTCTTGCTCGGGAGGAGGCCGTCAGCCGGCCCTGACCTCCTCCACCCTGGCCAACAGTTCGGAGGCCAGGATCCGCAGATCCGGGAACCGGTGCTCGGGCAGGTCCAGCAGGGTGTGCCCGGGCAACCACGCCGGGGCCGAGGCCACCGCCTGCCGGGCCGTGCGCTTGTTCACCGGCCGCCCGCCCCAAGCCGTCACCTCCATCAGGCCGGTCCGCAGCGTCGTGGTGAGCGACCCGTGCGCACGCCCCTGGACGTGGGCCAACAACCGGCCCGAACTCCCACCCGGTTCGGGGTCGCGCTCCAACCGGATCGCCGTCAGGTCCGAGGCACCGAATCCGCGCAGGAACCGCACCCGCATCCCCGGCTCCACCATCGACCGGAACGCCTTCTGCCCGGCCTCGTCGCGCACCCACTTGGACGACGACGGCACCAGGACGTAGGCGTTGTCCGCGGTCGTGGCCAACGCCACCCGCGCCGCGATCCGGTCCCAACCACCGGTCAGGTCGATCACCGCGCACGGGCCCACCGCGGTGGGAGAGTCCATCCAGGTGGACAGACGTACCCGGACCTCCTTGCACACCTCACGGGGCCAGTCGCCCACCAACGCCGGAGAGCCCTGCTCCTCGTGGCGCCGCCCGGCGCCGTCCTCGGTGACCCGATCCAGCACCGCTCGGGCCCGCTCCACGTCCGCTCCGCCCCGTACCTCCTTGGCGTTGACGCCCTGGCTGTACACCCGGGCGCTTTCACCGGTGGGGGAGGGCAACGTCTTCGACAACGGTCGGAGTACGTACAGGTCGCTGGCGGCACCGATCGACTCCCCGCCCAGGTAACGATTGAAGTCCGGCAACACCGCCTCCATGAGCAACCCCATCCGCACCAACCGTGTCTGGACGGCGGCCGCCAGCTTCGGTGTGGTCTCACTGGCTCCGTAGGCCACCAACACCCGGGCCTTGCGCGGGTCCGCCAGCCCCTCCACTCCACGGCGCACGAACAACTCCACGCCGTCCGGGGTGTAGGGCGGGTCGGTGAAGACCACGTCGGCGCGCTCGCGCAACCTCTCGGGTAGCCCCAACCGCAGATCGGCGCTGTGCGTGCGGATGGTCACGCCCAGACGCTCGGCCACCGTGTCGATGTGCTCCAGGACCCGCTCGTCCAGGTCCACGACCTCCACCTTCGCCCCGGGCAGCACCAACGCCAAAGCCAGTGACGTCAGATCGTGGTCGCCCACGCACAACAGGGTGCGCCGGGTCAGGTCGAAACGGGTGCTCAGGAACAGGGCACGGCGCAGGGCCGTCTCCGCCGTCGCCGCCACGTGGTCCAGGTCCAGGTCGGAGGCCGGCCCCTCGGCCACCGCCCGCACCAGCTCCGCGGCGGCCCGCGGGTGATCGGGCAACATGTGCGCCACCGGGTCGGCGGGCATCGGCGCGGTCGCACCCTGGTAGTGGGAAGGGCGCAGCAGACGATAGCGGTCGCCGTCCCTGGCCACCTCGTCGGCGTCGTCGAGGACCCGCAGTAGCGAACGCACCACGGAGTGGGCGATGCCGCCGGCTCGCACCAGGTCGTTGGCGCTCCACCAACGACCGTCGGAGAGCAGCGCCAGGATGAGGCGCGGGCGCGGGGCGTCGATCCCGTACTCGGTGAGGAACGTCTCCGCTGCTTCGGGCAAGGGAGGGCCCGAACCGGGGTCGGGCGCCGCCAGGCCATCCTGGACCGGGCTACCCGGTGCGCGTTCGGGGTCGATTGAGGTCCCGGAATCCGGGCCGGGGGAAGTCGGGTGTCCTGCCATTCGGCGATCCTCCCACGGTGTGCGCACCACACCGGTGACGCAGGTCAGGGTGGTTCGTCACCGATGAGGGAGATATCACTCCCCGGTTCATGTTCATCCCCCTTGGGAAACGCGTTAACAGCGATATGACCTGGGATCACGCAGGTGGACGCCGCCTTGCCATGGTGAAAATCGGGCCATGGTCCGGTCTTCACCGCGCCCGGGAAGGTTTAGCGGGGTTCGCGCGTGGAACAAACGGCAAGGCCGACCGTCATCGGAAAAGAAGCGCGATCGCGCGGAACCGAGAGGGACACGAGCGGAGAACGCCGAACACACGGCGATTCGCATCGTCACCGGGCCGGCGTGTATAAGAGAACCTGCCCGAAATCGGGCGGCCCGCACACCACCGGCGTCACGAGGACGTGAACGCGACACGGCGGGTGCCCCGGGGCGCCCACGGCGGCGGGCCACAACTCCATCACGTACGCAGCAGGGCCAATGTCGTCCCGAATGCGCTTTTCACAAAGCCGACAGAACGACGACAGGAGGGTAGATGCCTGCTGGAAACGTGCGGCGTTCGTCCATCCGAACGAACCCCCAAGCCACTCCCCAGGGCCTGTACGACCCCGCCCACGAACACGACGCCTGCGGTGTCGGATTCGTGGCCGACCTCACCGGCCGCCGCAGCCACGCCATCGTGGACAAGGCGCTCACCGTCCTTCGCAACCTCGACCACCGAGGCGCATCCGGAGCCGGCCCCGACGACGGCGACGGCGCGGGCATCCTGACCCAGGTCCCCCACGAGCTCTACGCCGAGGTCTGCGACTTCGACCTTCCCGAAGCCGGCGCCTACGCCACCGGCATCGGCTTCCTCCCCGCCGACGCGGCCGCACGAGCCGCCGCAGTGGAGCGGATCGACGCCATCGTCGCCGAAGAGGGCCTCACCCTCCTGGGCTGGCGCGAGGTCCCCTTCGAACCCCGCTACAGCGGCCCCGCCGCTCGCGAGGTCATGCCCTACTTCGGGCAACTGTTCATCACCGGCCGCGAGGGCGGCACCACCGAGGGCCTGACCGGTATCGACCTGGAGCGCTACGCCTACTGCGTCCGCAAGCGCGCCGAACACGAGACCGACGTCTACTTCCCGAGCCTGTCCCCGCGCACCATCGCCTACAAGGGCATGCTCACCACGCCCCAACTGGAGCCGTTCTTCCCGGACCTGTCCGACCGGCGCTACACCTCCGGTCTAGCCCTGGTCCACTCCCGGTTCTCCACCAACACCTTCCCGTCCTGGCCCCTGGCCCACCCGTTCCGCTACGTCGCCCACAACGGTGAGATCAACACCGTCAAGGGCAACCGGAACATGATGCGCTCGCGAGAGGCCAAGCTCGCCACCGACCTCATCCCCGGCGACCTGGACCGCGTCTTTCCCATCGTCGACCCCGACGACTCCGACACCGCTTCCTTCGACGACGCCCTGGAACTCCTCCACCTCGGCGGCCGCTCCCTGCCGCACGCCGTCCTGATGATGATCCCGGAGCCCTGGGAGAACCACACCGAGATGGACCCGGCCGTGCGGGCCTTCTACGAGTACCACTCCACCCTCATGGAGCCCTGGGACGGGCCCGCCTCGGTGTCCTTCACCGACGGCACCCTCGTCGGCTCCGTACTGGACCGCAACGGTCTGCGCCCCGGCCGCTACTGGGTCACCGAGGACGGCCTCGTCGTCCTGGCCTCCGAAGCCGGCGTCCTGGACATCGACCCCGCCACCGTCGTGCGCAAGGGCCGACTGCAGCCCGGCCGCATCTTCGTGGTCGACACCGCCCAAGGGCGCATCATCGAGGACGAGGAGATCAAGGCCGACCTCGCCGCCGAGCATCCCTACCAGGAGTGGATCGACGCCGGAGTCCTGCGCCTGAACGACCTCCCCACCGCCGAACCCACCCCGGTCACCGAGCTGGACCTCGCCCAACGGGTGTTCGGCTACACCGAGGAGGAACTTCGGATCATCCTCACCCCGATGGCCCGCACCGGCGCCGAACCCATCGGCTCCATGGGCACCGACACCCCGGTGGCGGCCCTGTCCGACCGCCCGCGCCAACTCTTCGACTACTTCTCACAGAACTTCGCGCAGGTCACCAACCCGCCGCTGGACGCCATCCGCGAGGAGATGGTCACCAGCCTGGCTACGCTCCTGGGCGCCGAACACAACATCCTGGGCGTCGGCCCCGGCGACGACCGGCGTCTCGTCCTGCCCACCCCGGTCGTCGACGAGACCGAACTGGCCGCCATCGTCGCCGCGGGGCGGGCAGACCCCGCGCTGAAGACCTTCACAGTCGACGGCACCTACCCCGTCGCCGGCGGCGGTGACGCCCTCTCCGCGCGCCTGGCCGAGATCGCGACCGAGGTCTCCGCGGCCATCGCCGACGGCGCGCACGTCCTGGTCCTCAGCGACCGCCGCGCCGACGACACCCGCGCCCCCATTCCGTCACTACTGCTGACCGGAGCCGTCCACCACCACCTGATCTCCGAGAAGACCCGTACCGAGGTCGGCCTGGTCATCGAGGCCGGCGACGTCCGCGAATGCCACCACGTCGCCCTCCTGGTGGGCTACGGCGCCTCCGCGGTCAACCCGTACCTGGCCCTGGAGACCGTCCGCGACCTGGTCCGGCGCGGCACCCTCGCCGACGTCGACGCCGACACCGCCGTGCGCAACACCCTCAAGGCCTACGCCAAGGGCGTCCTCAAGGTCATGTCCAAGATCGGTGTCTCCACCGTCAGCTCCTACACCGGCGCCCAGATCTTCGAGGCCCTGGGGCTGGGCCAAGAGGTCATCGACCGCTGCTTCACCGGCACCACCTCCCGCCTGGGCGGGGTCGGCTTCGACGTCCTCGCCGAAGAGGTCGCCATGCGCCACCGCCGTGCCCACACCGCCAACCCCAACGCCCACCGGCGCCTGGAAGTGGGCGGTGAGTACCAGTGGCGCCGCGAGGGCGAACCCCACCTGTTCAACCCCGAGACGGTCTTCAAGCTCCAGCACTCCACCCGGAGCCGCAAGTACGAGATCTTCAAGGAGTACACGAACGGGATCGACGACCAGGCCGAGAAGCTCATGACCCTGCGCGGGCTCTTCCGACTCAAGGAAGGCGTGCGCGAACCCGTCTCCATCGACGAGGTCGAACCCGTCTCCGAGATCGTCAAGCGCTTCTCCACCGGAGCCATGTCCTACGGTTCCATCTCCGCCGAGGCACACCAGACCCTCGCCATCGCCATGAACCGCCTCGGTGGCAAGTCCAACACCGGAGAGGGCGGCGAGGACCCCGACCGGTTCACCCGCGACCCCAACGGGGACCTGCGACGCAGTGCCATCAAGCAGGTCGCCTCCGGCCGCTTCGGCGTCACCTCGCACTACCTCGGCAACGCCGACGACATCCAGATCAAGATGGCCCAGGGCGCCAAGCCCGGCGAGGGCGGCCAACTGCCCGGCCACAAGGTCTACCCGTGGGTGGCCCACACCAGGCACTCCACCCCCGGCGTCGGCCTCATCTCACCGCCGCCCCACCACGACATCTACTCCATCGAGGACCTCGCCCAGCTCATCCACGACCTCAAGAACGCGAACCCCTCCGCACGGATCCACGTCAAGCTGGTCTCCGAAGCGGGCGTGGGCACCGTCGCCACCGGCGTGTCCAAGGCGCACGCCGACGTCGTCCTCATCTCCGGCCACGACGGAGGCACCGGTGCCTCGCCGCTGACCTCCCTCAAGCACGCCGGTACCCCCTGGGAGCTCGGCCTCGCCGAAACCCAGCAGACCCTGCTGCTCAACGGACTGCGCGATCGCATCGTCGTCCAGGCCGACGGCCAGATGAAGACCGGACGCGACGTCGTCATCGCCGCCCTGCTCGGCGCCGAGGAGTACGGCTTCGCCACCGCACCCCTCATCGTCTCCGGCTGCGTCATGATGCGCGTGTGCCACCTCGACACCTGCCCCGTCGGCGTCGCCACCCAGAACCCGCTCCTGCGGGAACGGTTCTCCGGCAAGGCCGAGTACGTCGTGAACTTCTTCGAGTTCATCGCCCAGGAGGTCCGTGAATACCTCGCCCGGCTCGGTTTCCGCAGCCTCGACGAGGCCATCGGCTCCGTCGACCTGCTCGACACGGCCGACGCCGTCGACCACTGGAAGGCACAAGGCCTGGACCTGTCGCCCATCCTGCACGAGGTCGAACCCATCGCGGGCGACCACCGCTCCCGGCGGCGCGACCAGGACCACGGCCTGGAAAAGGCCCTGGACAACACCCTCATCCAACTCAGCGAGGGCGCCCTGGACTTCGGCCGGCCCGTGGCGCTCCAACTACCGGTCCGCAACGTCAACCGCACCGTCGGCACCATGCTCGGCCACGAAGTCACCAAGCGCTACGGGGCCGAGGGCCTGCCCACCGACACCATCGACATCACCTTCACCGGATCCGCCGGACAGTCCTTCGGCGCATTCATCCCCAAGGGCGTGACCCTGCGCCTCCAAGGCGACGGCAACGACTACGTCGGCAAGGGCCTCTCCGGCGGACGTGTCATCGTCCGCCCCGACGAGAACTCACGCCTGGTCGCCGAGGACCACATCATCGCCGGCAACGTCATCGCCTACGGTGCCACCTCCGGCGAGATCCACCTGCGCGGCATCGTCGGCGAACGCTTCTGCGTCCGCAACTCCGGAGCCACCGCCGTCGTCGAGGGCGTCGGCGACCACGGCTGCGAGTACATGACCGGCGGCCGCGCCATCGTCCTGGGCCGCACCGGCCGCAACTTCGCCGCCGGCATGTCCGGAGGCGTCGCCTACGTCCTCGACCTGGACCCCGAACGAGTCAACGGAGAAATGGTCGAGATCGAGGAACTCACCGACGACGACCGCGACTTCCTCACCGGAGTCCTCACCCGGCACCACGCCGAGACCGGATCCACCGTCGCCGAACGCCTCCTGGTCGCCGGCCACCAGGGCCTGGACCGCATCGCCAAGGTCATGCCGCGCGACTACAAGCGCGTCCTACTCGCCCAGGCCGAGGCCGAACGCGAAGGACGCGACGTCGACGAGGCCGTCATGGCCTCCGCGCAGTCCTGAAGACCCGGTCCACGAAAGGAGGAAGAACCATGGCAGACCCCAAGGGTTTCCTGAAGATCACCGAGCGAGAGCTCCCCGCGCACCGGCCCGTCGACGTGCGCATCCAGGACTGGCGCGAGGTCCACGAGGACTTCGACCGGGGAACCGTCACCAAGCAGGCCTCCCGCTGCATGGATTGCGGCATCCCCTTCTGCCACAACGGATGCCCACTCGGAAACCTCATCCCCGAGTGGAACAACCTCGTCCACACACACGACTGGGCCGAGGCGATCGAACGACTCCACGCCACCAACAACTTCCCCGAGTTCACCGGACGCCTTTGCCCCGCTCCCTGTGAATCGGCCTGCGTGCTCGGTATCGACCAGCCCGCCGTCACCATCAAGAACATCGAGGTCTCCATCATCGACCGCGCGTGGGAGGAAGGCTGGGTCAAGCCCCTGCCGCCCACCCACCGCACCGGCAAGAAGGTCGCCATCGTCGGCTCGGGCCCCGCGGGCCTGGCCGCCGCACAGCAACTCACCCGCGCCGGACACGACGTCACCGTCTACGAACGGGCCGACCGCGTCGGCGGCCTGCTCCGCTACGGCATCCCCGAGTTCAAGATGGAGAAGCGGCACATCGACCGCCGCGTCGCCCAGATGACCGCCGAAGGCACCACCTTCCGCACCGGCGTGAACATCGGCGTCGACCTCACCGTCGAACGACTCAAGACCGACAACGACGCCGTCGTCCTCACCGGCGGCGCCACCCGGTGGCGCGACCTGCCCGCCACCGGCCGCGAACTCGACGGCGTCCACCAGGCCATGGAGTACCTGCCCCTGGCCAACAAGGTGCAGGAGGGCGACCTGGACCGCGCGCCCATCCACGCCGAGGGCAAGCACGTCATCGTCATCGGCGGCGGCGACACCGGCGCGGACTGCGTCGGCACCGCCCACCGCCAGGGAGCCGCGTCGGTCACCCAGCTGGAGATCATGCCCAAGCCCCCGACCACGCGCCCCGACCACCAGCCCTGGCCCACCATGCCCATGCTGTACAAGGTCACCAGCGCGCACGAAGAGGGCGGCAAGCGGATCTACTCCGTCAACACCCTGGAGTTCCTCGGCGACGAGAACGGGCACGTCCGCGCCCTGCGGCTCGTCGACGTCGAACGCGGCCCGAACGGCTTCGAACCCGTGGAGGGCACCGAACGCGAGCTCCCAGCGGACCTGGTCACCCTGGCCATGGGCTTCGTCGGCCCGGAGAAGGAGGGCATGATCGAGGAGCTGGGCGTCGAACTCGACGGCCGCGGCAACGTCGCCCGTGACAGCGACTACAGGACCACCGTCGACGGCGTCTTCTGCGCGGGCGACATGGGCCGTGGACAGTCCCTCATCGTGTGGGCCATCGCCGAGGGTCGCTCCGCCGCCGCCGGAGTGGACCGCCACCTCACCGAGGAAAGCGCCCTGCCGGTCGCCATCGCGCCCACCGAGCGCCCACTCGTGTAGGACACCGAAGGAACAGAGCGCACATGTCGGGCGCGGGGGACCACCCCGTGCCCGACGGGCGTCCTAGTGCCGCGACGGGGTGAACCTTGGCCGACGCGGCACTAGGCTCACTTCATGATCTACCGACTGATCGGTGAAGGCGCCATGGTCCTGCACATGGCCTTCCTCGTCTACGTCGCCGTCGGCGGATTCCTCGCCTGGAAGTGGCCCCGCGCCTTCTGGCCCCACCTGGCCTGCGCCCTCTACGGCCTCGGCGTCACCGTCATCGGTTGGGCCTGCCCCCTCACACGGATCGAGAACTGGGGACGCGAACGGGCCGGCCAGGCGGGCCTGTCCTCCGAAGGGTTCATCGAGCACTACCTCACCGGCGTCATCTACCCGACCGAACACCTCCTCACCGCCCAACTCCTCGTCGCCCTCAGCGTCGCCGTCTCCTGGGCCGGATGCCTCCTCCTGCACCTACGCCGCCGACGCACCTCCTCCGAGGACCCGGCGTAAAGATCGCGAATGGATCCCACGCACGTCCTTCACCCGCAGGTCACACGGGTCTACGGTCGAGACATGACCGTTATGACCTGGGGCTCCTACCGCGCAGCCGACCACTTCATCATGCGCAGCGCCCGGCTCATCGACCGGCACCGCTTCGCCTTCCACTTCCAGTCAGCGTCCGCACAACCCGTATACGCGGCACTGGCCGCCCACCGAAACCTCGACGGCGGCTACGGCAACGGCCTCGACCCGGATCTTCGAGGACACGGCAGCCAACCCGTCGCCACCGAGATGGCCCTGCGCTACCTCGACGAACTCGGTGCCATCTCAGAGGACGTCGGACAGGGCATCTGCCTCTTCCTCGCCGGCAACGCCAACGACGACGGCGGCGTACCCGCCGTTCTGCCCACCGTCCGTCACACCGAAGCCGCTCCCTGGTACCGGCAGACCCGCGACTTCTCCAGCCGCCTCGACGTCACCGCGATGATCATCGGGCTGCTCCACAAGAACAACGTCGCCCACCCATGGCGCGACCGGGCCACGGCCTACTGCTGGAAGACCATCGACGGGCTCCACTGGACCGACCCGCACGAGGCCATCGGTATCTGCACCTTCCTTCAGTACGTGCCCGACCGGCCCCGTGCCGTGGCCACCATGAACCACCTGGCCACCAAGATCCGCGCCGTCATCGAGGTCCGTCCGAGGGCCACCGGCCACGTGCACACGCCACTCGACCTGGCCTGCCACCCCGCTCACATCGCCCGACCGCTCTTCACCGACGCCGAGATCACCCGCAACCTCGAAGCCTTCGAAGCAGAGCAACGCCCCGACGGCGGTTGGGACGCCTGCTGGGACCACTGGGACGCCACCGCCACCCGCGAACGCCAAGGCATGCGCACCATCCAACGCCTGCGCATCCTGCGCGCCTACGGTCGCCTGGTACCCGACCTGCCCCGCCCACGCCGGTCCCTCTGAGGGCCCGCACACGTGGCGCCCCGTATCGCAGGCGGGGCGCCACGCGATCGCATGGCCTCACCCCAACGCCAGGACCCGCACCCCCGCGCCCGCCAACACCACGCGCCCGACCCGCGCCGGAGCACGACCCGTCACCACACGCACCGCATCCAGGGCGTTCGCACCACGCGCTCCCGGCAGGATCCTCTCCAACGCCTCGGGGTCGGCCCCGCCGAACAACACCTCGCCCACCAGGTCCAAGGCCCGGTCGCCCGCCCACGGCTCACGGCCCAACGCGTCCGCGATGTCCAACCCGTGCAGCAGTGACTCCACCACCCGGGTCACGAGATACTCCGTGACCGACATCGAATCACCATGCCGGGTCACCAACGTGCGATCCTTTGGCACCCGCGCCAGGCGCGGCCACAACTCCGCCTGGATCCCGCCCAACACCCGCCCCGGCTCGGCCGCGTCCGACCGACGCTCGGCCCGCTCCAAGGCACCGTCGACCCGGGCCCGGTCCACCTCCGGTGACAAACGCACTCGCGGCGAGTAGTACCCCGCCGCCGACACCAGAGCGGCGGCCGGATCCGCCGGGCCCCCGTCCAACGCCACCGACACCTGATGCAACGAACCCACCGTGTGCACCGACAACGCCGCCACGTCCCACGGCACGCACCGTGTCTGTTTCACCACATCCGCCTCCGACAGCCCCAGCAGCACCTCCTCCAAGGCCGCCACCTCATCCGCCAGAGCCGCCACCACCTCGCCACGCTCGAACAACCGGCCCCACCCTCCACCGACGGCGAAACGCCCACAGAATAACGACCCGGAGAAACCTGCGCCGGCCCGCCGACTTCACCCCCGACCATCCGAACACCCCACGAAAACGGTCACCGAGGGTGACCGAATTCGCTCCCACTCCACCTCGCATACGTCCGTTCGCAACCTGGTTTAGACCACTCCATCCCCCAGACGCTCTAAAGTGATACATGTGACACGTCGAGCAAAGATCGTTGCGACCCTTGGCCCCGCCACCTCGAGCCCGGAGACCCTCCGGCAACTCGTGGACGCGGGCCTGGACGTCGCTCGCCTCAACCTCAGCCACGGAACCCATGACGACCACTACGCGAGCCTGACCAACCTCAGGCAGGCCGCACAGGACGCCAACCGCGCGGTCGGCGTCCTCGCCGACCTCCAAGGGCCCAAGATCCGCGTCGGTACCTTCCCCGACGGGCCCGTCGAACTCGAGGCCGGTGACGAGTTCACCATCACCATCGAGGACGTCCCCGGAGACCGGAACAGGGTCTCCACCACCTACAAGGGACTTCCCGGCGACGTTCGCCCCGGCGACCGCGTCCTCATCGACGACGGCCGCGTCGTGCTGGAATGCACCAAGACCACCAGCACCGACGTACAGACCCGCGTCATCTTCGGCGGCACCGTCTCCAACCACAAGGGACTCAACCTCCCCGGAGTCTCCGTCAGCGTCCCCGCCCTCACCCAAAAGGACGAGGACGACCTGCGCTGGGCCCTGCGACACAACGTCGACATGGTCGCCCTCTCCTTCGTCCGCAGTCCCGCGGACGCAGAGGAGTGCCACCGCATCATGGACGAAGAGGGCCTCACCGTCCCCCTCATCGCCAAGATCGAGAAGCCACAGGCGGTCGAGCGCCTCCAGGACATCATCGAGGTCTTCGACGGAGTCATGGTCGCCCGCGGCGACCTCGGCGTCGAACTGCCCCTCGAGAACGTCCCCATGGTGCAAAAGCGCGCCGTGGAACGCTGTCGCGACAAGGCCAAGCCGGTCATCGTCGCCACCCAGATGCTCGAATCCATGATCAGTGCGCCCCGGCCCACCCGCGCCGAGGCCTCCGACGTCGCCAACGCCGTCCTCGACGGAGCCGACGCCGTCATGCTCTCCGGCGAGACCAGCGTCGGCCAGTACCCCATCGAGACCGTCGAGACCATGGCGCGCATCGTGGGGGCGGCCGAGCAGGAGTCCCTGCGGGCCTCGCACATCCTCAACCGGGTGCCCGAGACCACGGGTGGCGCCATCGCCCGTGCCGCCGCCGAGATCGGCGCGACCGTCGGCGCCAAGGCCCTGGTCGCCTTCACCATGTCCGGTGAGACGGCCCGGCGCCTGGCCCGCTACCGCTCGCCCATCCCGCTGCTGGCCTTCACCACCGAGGAGAGCACACGCGGCCACCTCTCCCTCAGCTGGGGAGTCGAGAGCAACCTGGTGCCCTGGGTCGACAACACCGACGACATGGTCCGCCAGGTCGAGAGCGAGCTCCTACGGCTCGGCGACTACCACAAGGGCGACAAGGTCGTCATCGTCGCGGGCAGCCCGCCCGGAACCACGGGTTCCACCAACTTCCTGCGCGTTCACCGCATCGGCGACGCCGTCGCCCTGAACAACAACTGACGCGGGGCGCCCACGGCGCCCGAACCCACGGGCCGCATCAGGTCCGGCCCGGAGCCCGGCGCGATGAGCCACGCCGGAGCGTTCCGGGCCGACCGGTGCGGCGGGGACCGGACGGGTCGGCTTCGGTTCAGTCCTGGTTCGAGGAAGCACCTTCGAACGGAACCCGCTCCAACGGCATGTCCCACGGCAACAGGTTCCACGGGCTGCCCGAGTCGTCGTCCAACAGACCCAATGCCACCCACAGCCGGTCCTCGTCCCCGTGGTCGCCGCCCACGCCCTTGTCCGGCCACAGCAGGTAACCCGCGTGGAAGGCCGACGACAGCTGTCCCCACGACGAGTACCGCCGCTGCAGGTCCGAGGCCACCCGCCGCAGGAGGGTCTGCGTCTCCACCGGGCTCAACCAGTCCAGCGACGCCCCACCGCACACCAGCCGGATGACGTGCACCGACTTCCACCACTGGTAGGCGCCGATCATCACCGTCTCGTCGCCCTCGGCGACCCCGGTGACCGACCGCAACCGCGTCACCTGTTCGTCGGACAACCGCACCATCGCGCCGGTGTCCTCACCGCCGTCGGGCAGACGCGAACGCGCGATCCCCGACCGTAGGTCCACCGCCAGGTCCAGACTCGGGCCGGAGTGCAACTCCTCCAGCAGCCGCTCGACCGTGGTCAACAAGGACTCTCGATCCACCACAGACCACTGCTGCCCCAACATCCGCCGGTAGCGACGTCGCAGGCTGGGTCGGGCCACCACGTCCCAGGGTTCGGCCAACGCCACCCGGAACGGCGCCGCGACCGCCGCGGCCCATCGTTCGGTGCTCAACGGGGCGTCGGGTGACTTGGTCCGGATCGTCGGTTGTTCACGCGAGCCCACCACCAATTCGGCGAAGGAGCCGGTGGCCAGCGCGAGCATCGGTACGAACGACCAGCCGGGAAGGTCCAGGGCCACCAGCACGACCGCGAGCAACGCCACCGGGGTCCACAACCACGGCTGACGACGGCGGGAACCCCAGGCCACCACGACCCAGGCCCCGATCACCAGCGCGCCGATCACCCCGGCCAACGCGGTCAACACCCGATGCCCCTCTCCTCGCACCAAGCCCCTTCGGGCAGGGCCACACGACATCAAGGATCAGGGACGGCGGAGCTCCACCGCGACCGAACCCACGGGTTGTGCTCAGGTTGTGGCCGTGATGTGACCGGTTCAGCGTGCTTGCGCCTTCATAAAGTGACAAAAGACCTATTTGAGGTCGAAATGGTCGGGTAGTTACGGAGGTTCTGGCCAGTCTGTCCCACAAAGGCCAGAACCCCCGAAAAACCACCCGGGACGCAGGTCAGCCCAGCGCGTCCACCACTACTTCGGAGGCCTGCGCGATCAAAGCGTCGTCGGACTCCGCGTCCTCGACGTCCCGACTCGACAACACCGCCAGCACGATCGGGTCACCCTCCTGCGGCCACAGCACGCCGATGTCGTTACGCGTCCCGTAACCACCGCTGCCGGTCTTGTCGCCCACGACCCAACCCTCCGGAACCCCCGCCCGGATCAGGTCGTCCCCCGTGGTGTTGCGCACCAACAGGTCCACCAGGACCTCACGCCGATCCTTGGGCAACACGTCCCCCAACGTGAACGCCTCCAGGCTCTCGGTCATGGCCCGCGCCGAACTCGTGTCCCGTTCCTCACCCGGCGTGGCCTCGTTCAACTCCACCTCGTACCGGGTCAGATTCGTCACCTCGTCACCGGTCGACCCGCCCAACGCCTCGGTGAAACCCGCAGGGCCGCCGATCTCGTCCAACAACAGATTCGCCGCCGCGTTGTCGCTGTAGCGCACCGCCGCGTCGCACAACTCCAACAACGACATCCCCGAATCCAGGTTCTCCTCCACCACGGGGGAGTGCGGCACCAGGACCCCTTCGTCGAAGGTCACCACCCGCTCCATCTCCGACAACGAGTTCTCCGAAAGAACCACCCCCGCCAACAACGCCTTGAACGTCGACGCGAACGCGAACCGATCCTCCTCCTGGAACGCCACCGTGTCCCCCGAGCCGGTGTCCACCGCGTACACCCCCAACCGCGCGTCGAACTCCTCCTCCAACGCCTCGAACTCCGCCGACACGTCCGCCACCACACCCGCGGACTCCGCCGCCGACAGCGAAGCCGCTCCCGAAGGACCCACCGCGCCGTCCGAGGCCCCACAACCCACCAACGGCACCAACAACGCCGCCGCCACGAACCCGCGCACCCCGAACCCCGACACCCTGGACCCCGACATCACGACCCCCATCGAAAACCCCCAACACTGGACGAACACGAACCAGGACCGGCCCGCACCCGCAGTCTCACCGGCCCCCACCCATGTTGTCCAAGACGAAAACGACCAATCCCATGCCAGAAGCGCATAACCTCAGGCCATGGACCTCGTAGGAGCCTGCAACGCCTTCGTCCACGTCAGCGACAGAGGCAGCTTCACCCACGGAGCCGCGGCCGCCCACATCCCCCAACCCGTCGCCAGCCGACGCATCGCCGCCCTCGAAAAACACCTCGGCGCACCCCTCTTCGACCGCACCGGACGACACCCCACCCTCACCCAGTTCGGCCACGCCGTCCTCCCCACCGCCCGACGCCTCGTCGACCTCGCCCACACCCTCGAACACGACGCCGCCACCGCCCGCCTCACCCCACTCCGCATCGCCGTCCCCACCACCTGCACCACCCACGACCTCGCCCACCTCACCGCCCGAGCCCGCCACCACGACCTCAACCTCGACCCCCACCCCGCACCACCCGCACAACGCACCCACCTCCTGCACACCCACCAGGTCCGCGCCGCCCTCACCGCCGTCGCACCCGACCAGGCCACCTGGACCGCGCCCCTGGGCCTGGCCACCCACCACCCGCCCACCGCGCACACCCACTACCTCGAAACCCTCCGGGCCGGACGCGCCCACACCACCCCACGCCGACGCGTCTGGATCCAACCCGAGGACGACACACCCCACATCCGCGACCCCCTCACCCGCACCGGCCACGCCCTGGGACTCCACCCCACCCAGATCACCGTCGCCACCAGCCTCACCACCGCCACCGCCGAAGTCCTCACCACCCACGACCTCCTCCTCTGCACCCCGAACCAGGCCGAACGACTCGACCTCCACTGGCGTCCCATCGGAGAGATCCACCCCACCCGCGACCACACCGCCACCGGAGAACAAGCCGAAACCCTCCGCACCCACCTGCACGCACACGTCGCCCGCTGCCTCGGAGCCACCCACCCGTGATCACCCACCGCCTGCGCGCCGAACTCCACGAAGCCGGACTCCACGGCTCCTTCCTCGTCCGCGACCTCCGCACCGGTCACGAGATCGGCATCGAACCCGACACCGAATACGCCACCGCGTCCCTCGTCAAAGTCCCCCTCGCGCTGGCCACCCTCCACCGCATCCACCAAGGCGAACTCGACGGCGCCACCCCCGTCCACCTCACCCCCACCCACATCGACACCGGACCACCAGGCACCGGCCCCTTCGGCATCAGCAAATTCCGCCACCCCGTCACCATCGCCATCGACGACCTCCTCCACCTCAGCACCTGCCTCAGCGACAACATCGCCGCCGACGCACTCTTCGGCCTCACCCCGCCCACCCACGTCAACCGCATCCTCCACGACCACCGGATCCAGGGCATCACCGTCCGCCACGGCATCGGCACCCTCAACGCCACACCCGCCGAACGCCTGGCCCCCGACGAGACCCACCTCGCCCACACCCTCGCCATCCAGGCCGGCACCGACGGACGCGGTCACCACATCCCCCAACTCGACGTCACCCTCGCCAACTCCGGCTCCGCCCGCGCCCACGTCGACCTGCTCCACGCCCTCTGGCGGCCCACCCACATCCACCCCGACGTCGCCCACCGCGTCCGCGCGCTCATGGCCGACAACATGATCCGCCACCGCCTCGCCCCCGACTTCACCAGCGACGCCACCACCTGGGCGTCCAAGACCGGCACCGTCCTCAACCACCGCCACGAGGTCGGCGTCGTCGAACACACCAACGGCGAGGCCTACGCCATCGCGGCCCTCACCGCGTCACAGGTCCCCGCCCGCCACCAACCCGAGGCCGAAGCCCTCATGGGCCGCGTCGCCCGCGCCCTCCGTGACCACCTGCGCTCCACCTGAACGCATCACAAGTCGGGGCGTTCCGGGCGGTTACCGGCGCCGATTCAAAACCCGCATCACACAGAATCCCTGTTTCCCCCACACGAGGGCCTCCGATCCCATAAGAATGTTGGTGAAGGAACCCCCTCATCTCCTCCTGAGGGTGGCTCCTGGACCGAGCCCACGGGACCCCCTCCCCAAGGCTCGGTCACACGTGGCGCGGAACTCGACCCCATCGCGATTCGCGCCGCCACAGGGCCGTCCCGGCCGGTGCCCCCACCGGGACGGCCACTTCCCTTTCCCTTGGTGCCTCGGTCCGTCGGTGTCCCGGAGCCAAGGCCGGCGCCCCGCAGAGACCGGGTCGCAACGAAAATCCCTCGGAAATCTTGTTCTTCCCGCGTGGGTGTCCCGGATCCGATAAAAATGGGGGTGAAGGAACCCCCTACCCTCCTCCTAAGGGGGTTTCTGAGTCGGTTGTGCCCGGATGTCCCCCTTTCTGGTCGCACGCCGCGAGTGCCCGAGGCGGGTATCCCCATCATGCTTCGGGCACCATTCGCCCTTCGGGGCACCGGGGCCGTTCCGGTAGGCGCCGGCCCACCGGAACGGCCCTTCCCATGCCCCGGCACTCAGTACTTGGGGCCCACGAAGGCGTCCATCCTGGCCACCGCGTCCCTGCGCGATACCGAGATGACGTGCATGTTCCTGCGTCGAGGATCGGAGGGCTTTCGCACCTGTGCCCTCCACGTCACGCCCAGTCGATCGAGGGTGGTGGTGAGTAAACCGGTGATGTCCGTCGAGACGTTGGTGAACTGGTAGCGGGGATATTCGTAGGACTTCGTCTCGCCGTCCGAAGACCTCCTGCGTATCCGGTTGATGAGTCGACATCCGTCGGAGTGGATCAACCCGCGAACAAGGGCCTCCGGCTCCGCGTCCACGATCTCCCACTGCCATTTCTCCAGGAGGATGCGCCGGTCGTGCTTCTTGCCGGGGCCGTGTTGGGGGAAGACGCACGGCCAGTGCTTCCAGTCGCCGTGCACCTCGGTGCAGCCCCGGGAGGGGACCAGGGACACCTTGTGGTCGGGACGGATCGAGGACATGGCCAGGACACACTCGTCGATGAGCCCCGGCCAGTCGTCACCGCACATGATCCGAAGGCGCCAGACACGCTTGGCGGGGTCGCCGGCCGGGGTGATACAGCCGTCGCCGAGGTAGAGGCCCAGGAGGTAGGCGTAGGAACGACCATCGGCGGGAGGTCGGGGGATGGGCTCACAGCGCGGACACAGGTCGGTTCCCTGGTACTTCTCCACCAGGGACCGGTCCGTCATCCAGGTGCGAAGGGTGGACCGGTCGATCCCGGTGCGCTGAGCGACCTCCGAGTAGGAGATGCCCGAATCGAGAAGGGAGGTGGCCTGACGCCTGACATGTGGTGAGTACATGGAGTGCATGTTCGCTCACGCTTCGGACATCCTCGGGTCGCGTGGCCCCGAGCAGTAAGAAAGCCATCCGATTGGATGGCTTTAGTGTCCTGGGTGGGATTCGAACCCACACTGGATGGTGTTTGAGACCATTGCCTCTGCCGTTGGGCTACCAGGACAGGCCCACTTTGTCAAGTGATTTTCCGGGGCCTTCAATAGTCGGTTCGACGATGTTCGGTCAACAGTGGTGTCACGATTGACCGGCATTGCCGGGGCCGACGCACAGCATACTAGCGGATCTCTGTAACCTCGTGTACGTGACGAGGACGCAGAGCCGTGTGGTGATCGCGGAAGACGAGGCCCTGATCCGCCTGGATCTCAAGGAGATGCTCGAAGAGGACGGCTATGCCGTCGTGGGTGAGGCCGGTGACGGTGAGGCCGCCATCCGGCTTGCCCGGGAGCTCGAACCCGATCTGGTGATCACCGACATCAAGATGCCGGTGCTCGACGGCCTCACGGCCGCCGAGCGGATCGCGGCGGAGCGCATCGCCCCCGTGGTGATCTTGACCGCCTTCTCCCAGAGGGAGTTGGTCGAGCGGGCCCGTGAGGCCGGTGCCATGGCCTACCTGGTCAAGCCCTTCAGCAAGTCGGACCTGGTGCCGGCGATCGAGATGGCGACCTCCCGGTACGCCGAGCTGGCGGCGTTGGAGGCGGAGGTCGGTGACCTCCAGGACCGGTTGGAGACGCGCAAGCTGGTGGAGCAGGCCAAGGGGCTGCTCCAGAGCCGGCACGGTATGAGTGAGCCGGAGGCGTTCCGCTGGATCCAGAAGAACTCGATGGACCGTCGTTTGACCATGCGCAAGGTCGCCGAGACCGTGGTCGAGACCCTCGGTGGACAGCAGGGCTGATCTTTCCTACTTAGGAGAACTGAACACTCTACGTAAGGGGTCGCGCCCAAGGGTGCGGCCCCTTTGTTGTGTCTGGAATCGGGTCTCAAGTGTGGTCATCCGGTCACTACAGGTAGGACCAAATGAAAGATCGGCTGGGGCGCGGGCGGAAAACCTGGACGTCTGTACAGATTCAACTCGCATCCGATACCGGTTTGGTCTCGGTTGCGCACAATGGGGTGACGGTTGTGTCACGTGACTTTAGCTGCGCTGAATGACCAGCCTAAATCGGGCTAAACTCGGCGCACCGAACAGCTAAAGGACAGTGGTGCCCGAATGCTCACATCCGGGCGTCACGTGACCTCAGATGCGCAAGGAGCGCGCGTGCGCACACGTCTCGTGACCGTGTTGCTCGCCCTGATCACCGCATTCCTGGTGATTCCCGGGGCGGCGGCGACGGCAGACGAACAGGGCGGTGAGGCGCTGCACGGTCAGATCACTCAGCCCGATGATCGGGATCTCGGTGTGGAAGGCATCGAGATCACGGTCTTCGAGGGTGATGACGAGATCGAAGCGGCGGCGACCGACTCTGATGGAAATTGGGAAGTGGTGTTGCCCGGACCGGGCGACTACCGCGCAGTGGTGGATCAGGAGTCCATCCCCAGCGAGTACGAGGTCCGCGAGACGGTTCTCCTCGTCGGCGGTGAGGCCGAGGTGACGGTCGAGGCCGACGAGCGGCGACCGTTGATCGTCGCCTTGGACGAGGCCGGTACGGCCGCGGAGGAGCCGGAGGAATCGGAGAGCCCCGCGGAGGGTGACGGCGCCGCGGAGGAGGACGAGGAGGCCGCCGCCGACGACGAGGCCCTGGAGGTCGAGGGGGTCAGTGGTGGCTTCGGTGATCGGTTCGCCCAGCTGACCGCGGCCGGTCTTCTCTTCGGCCTGGTCATCGCGGTTTCCGCGATCGGTCTGTCGTTGATCTTCGGGACGACGCAGATCATCAACTTCTCGCACGGTGACATGGTCACCTTCGGCGCGATGATGGCGCTCCTCTTCAGCACCGGCGCGGCCGGGATGGGCAACTCCCTGTTGGCGATCTTCGCCGGTCTGGGCGTGGCGATCCTGTTGGGCGCGTTCATGGAGAACAGGCTCGGTCGGACCCTGTTGATCGTTCTGCAGTGGACGGCGGTCTTCGGTGGTATCGCCCTGGCGACCCTGTTGGGTGTGCTCGGTGACGCCGTCGAGTGGCAGGTGCCGCTGTGGTCGGCGGCCGCGATCGCGGTGGTCATGGGCGCGGTGCTGGGCGGCACGATGGAGCGCTACCTGTGGCGTCCGTTGCGCAAGCGCAACGTGGCCCTGATCCAGATGTTCATCGTGTCGATCGGTGTGGCGCTGGTCCTGCGGCACGTGCTCCTGGTGCTGTTCGGCGCGAACCGGACGCGGTACGCGGGTTTCCAGGTGCAGGAGTTGGTGCACCTGGGTCCGGTGTCGATGCCGCCTCGCGACCTGGTGATCATCGCCGTGGCCATCGTGGTCCTGGTGTTGGTGGCGTGCCTGTTGCAGTTCACCCGTATCGGCAAGGCGATGCGCGCGGTCTCGGACAACCGGGACCTGGCGGAGTCGTCGGGTATCGACGTGGACCGCGTGACGATGTACGTGTGGTTGCTCGGTGGTGGTCTGGCTTCGCTGGGCGGTGTGCTCTTCGGCCTGAACCAGGTCGTGGACTACGAGATGGGCTTCCGTCTGCTGCTGCTGATGTTCGCCGCGGTGATCCTCGGTGGTCTGGGCACGGCCTACGGAGCGATGGTCGGCGGTCTGGCCGTCGGTCTGGTGGCGATGTTGTCCACCCTGTGGTTCCCCGCACAGCTCATGAACGCGTGGGCTCTGGCCCTGATGATCCTCATGCTGCTGCTCAGGCCCCAGGGTCTGCTCGGTTCGCGTGAGCGGGTCGGCTAGGAGAGGTAACGATGGATATTCTCATGATCCTCGCCGAGGCCGCTCGATCCGCGGTCGGTCCGGTCGCGGCGATCTACGCGTTGGCCGCTGTGGGGTTGAACCTGCACTTCGGTTACACGGGTCTGCTGAACTTCGGTCAGGTCGGCTTCATGCTGGTGGGCGCCTATGGCGTGGGAATCAGCGTGGCGGTGTTCGACCTGCCGGTGCTGGTCGGTTTCCTCGTGGGTCTGGGTTGCGCGCTGGTGTTGGCGTTGCTGCTCGGTATTCCGACTCTGCGGTTGCGGGCCGACTACCTGGCGATCACGACGATCGCGGCGGCGGAGGTGCTGCGCCTGGTGTACCGGGCGGGGTTCGCCGAGCCGGTGACCAACGGTGTCTATGGTCTGCAGAACCTGTCCTCGGGCTTTCGTGAGGTGAACCCGTTCGACGCGGGTGGGCGTTACGGGTTCGGGGCGATGACGTTCACCGGCAACCAGATGTGGTTGATGACGGTGACGTGGGGCTTGGTGGCGCTGTTCGCCGTGTTCACGTGGATGTTGATCCACAGCCCTTGGGGCCGGGTGATCAAGGGCGTTCGGGAGGACGAGGACGCGGTGCGCAGCCTCGGCAAGAACGTGTTCGCCTACAAGATGCAGGCGTTGGTGCTGGGTGGTCTGATCGGTGCGTTGGCGGGCGCGATGCTCGCGGTGCACCAGGGGGCGATCCAGCCGGACCAGTTCAAGCCGCAGGTGACCTTCTTCCTGTGGGTGATCCTGCTGTTGGGCGGTGCGGGCCGTGTGTTCGGTCCGATCATCGGTTCGATGGCGTTCTGGTTCCTGATGAACTTCACGGACGGGTTCTTGAAGGGCCTTGGCCGTGAGGGGTTGTTGCCCTTCCTGGAGGGACCCGACTATGGCGCGATCCAGCTGGCCTTCGTGGGGCTGTTGCTGGTGCTGCTGATCGTCTTCCGGCCGCAGGGCCTCATCGGTGACCGCAAGGAGATGCTGATCAATGTCAAGTGATGAGGTGGACACCTCCGCGGCGGTCGAGGTCGACCGGATGGCGGACGCGGTGGCCGAGCCCGGGTCGCCGAAGTCGGATCCGATCCTGGTGGCCGACAGCGTGAAGCGTTCCTTCGGTGGTCTGACCGCGGTGGACGTGAACCACTTGGAGGTACAGCGGGGGACGATCACGGCGCTGATCGGTCCGAACGGTGCGGGCAAGTCGACGTTCTTCAACCTGTTGACCGGGTTCGACCGGGTGGACAAGGGCCGCTGGACGTTCGAGGGAAGGCCGATCAACGGTCGTCGTGGCCACCAGGTGGCGCGGGCCGGGATGGTACGGACGTTCCAGTTGACCAAGGCCCTGACCCGCATGACGGTGCTCGACAACATGTTGTTGGGTGCTCAGGGCCAGTTGGGCGAGCGGATGGTCGGCGCGTTCCTGCGGCCGATGTGGCGTTCGCAGGAGCAGGCCAACACCGAGCGCGCCATGGAGTTGTTGGAGCGCTTCAAGCTCGTCGACAAGCGTCAGGACATGGCGGGTTCGTTGTCGGGTGGTCAGCGCAAGCTGTTGGAGATGGCGCGCGCGTTGATGACCGATCCGAGCATGATCATGTTGGACGAGCCGATGGCGGGTGTGAACCCCGCTCTGGTGCAGTCGCTGTTGCAGCACATCACGTCGTTGCGGGACGAGGGCAAGACGGTCCTGTTCGTCGAGCACGACATGGACGTGATCATGGGCATCAGCGACTGGATCGTGGTGTTGGCGCAGGGCGGGGTGATCGCGGAGGGTCGTCCCTCGGACATCCGGTCCGACCAGCAGGTGATCGACGCCTACCTGGGAGCCCAGGAGGTCGAGGGTGAGTCCGGGGAGAGTGGCGATGAGTGAGGGGAACGGCGGGTCGCGCCCTGAGCCGGAGGAGGTTCCGGTGGAGGTCGAGGAGGCCGCCGCGGTCCAGGAGCATCGTGAGGAGGTCCTGGAGCACGCGGGCGCGGCCTTGGAGGTGGGTGGCCCGGAGGACCATCTGCTGTTGGCCCAGGACATGGTGGCCGGTTACGTGCCGGGGGTGAACATCCTGAACGGGTGCACCCTGACCCTGTCCGAGGGCGAGGTCGTGGCGATCATCGGTCCGAACGGCGCGGGCAAGTCGACGTTGATCAAGACGATCTTCGGACTGATCCCGGTGCGGGAGGGTTCCTTGACGTTGCGGGGTTCGAGTATCGCGGGTCTGCCGGCGCACGGTCTGGTGGAGCGTGGTGTGGGGTACGTGCCGCAGACGCGGAACGTGTTCCCTTCCCTGACGATCGAGGAGAACCTCCAGATGGGGGCGTTCCTTCGGCCGAAGTCGTTCGCCGAGCGGTTCGCTGTGGTCTCGGATCTGTTCCCGTTGTTGGGGAAGCGGCGCCGGGCCAAGGCGGGTTCGCTGTCGGGCGGTGAGCGCCAGATGGTGGCTATGGGGCGGGCCTTGATGATGGACCCGTCGGTGCTGCTGTTGGACGAGCCGACCGCGGGGTTGTCGCCGATCTACCAGGAGGAGGTCTTCCAGCGGGTCAAGGAGGTCAACTCCACGGGTGTCTCGGTGGTCATGGTGGAGCAGAACGCGCGGCGTTGTCTGCAGATCTGTGACCGCGGGTACGTGTTGGACCAGGGCCGGAACGCGTACACGGGTACGGGTCGGGACCTGTTGAACGATTCGAACGTGGTCGAGTTGTACCTGGGGACGCTCGCGAAGGCGTGAATGTCGGGTCTTGGGGCCCGGGCGAAGAGGGGGTGGGACCGCGCGGTCCCACCCCCTCCGTCGTGTTCGTGGTGTGAGGGGTCAGCCCTGGGGTGAGTATTCGGTGTAGCCGAGGATCTCGTAGCCGTCGTCTCCGAAGTGGAAGAGCTCGAAGGTGGCGGAGGTGGGGTCGCCGTTGTCATCGAAGTCGATGTTTCCGCTGGTGCCCTGGTAGTCGATGCTCTCGCCCTGGTCGAGGAGGTCGCGGCATTCCTCGAAGGAGTTGCATTCGGTGCCTTCGGGGCGGCTGATCTCGGGCAGGTGTTCGACGTAGACGGTCGGGTCCGGCGACTCGGCGGATTCGGCGGCCAGGGCGATGGCGGTGACGCAGTCGAAGATCTGGGGCGCGAACTGGAAGGCTGAGAGTTCGGGGTCGAATTCGCGCAGCCCTTCGTTGAACCCGGGGTTGTCGGCGCTGGGGGCGACCCCGGTGGTGCCGACGACGGTCTCGGGCCGGTTGTCCGCGACGGTTTCTGCCAGGCCGGGGTCGTTGAGGCCGTCGGTGAGGTAGAAGGTACTGCGGACCTGGCTTTCGATGAGGGCGGCCATGAGCTGTGTGCCCTCTTCGAAGGAGATGAGGGCGATGGCGTCGGCGTCGGCTCGGAAGACCCCGTCGATGACGGCGCCGAAGTTGGTGCTGTCGGGGTCGTAGGTCTCGCTGACGAGGACGTCGACGCCGAGGGAGTTCAGTTCGTTCTCGACGGCCGTGAGGTAGCCGGTGCCGTAGTCGTCGGCGCGGGCGACGATGGCGGCGGAGGTGTGGCCGTCCTCGACGATCTGTTGGGCGAGGACGGGGCCCGCCATGAGGTCGCTGGGGGCGGTGCGGAAGAAGTAGCCGTCGTCGTCGATCTCGGAGAGTTCGGGGGCGGTGTTGGAGCCCGAGCACTGGACGATCTCGGCGCCGGTGATGGTGTCGTAGGTGGCCTGGGTCATGGCGGAGGCGGCGGCGCCGATGACGGCGTTGACGTTGTCGTTGACGAGGGCGTTGGCGGCTTCGTTGGCCTGGGCGTTGTCGCCGGCCTCGTCGGCTTGGACGGGTGGTGGTACCTGTTCGCCGAGGATGCCGCCGGCGTCGTTGATCTGGGAGATGGCGTATTCGACGGCGGAGAGCTGGGGCGGGCCGAGGAAGGCCAGGGATCCGGTCTGTGGGTAGAGCAGGCCGTAGGTGAAGGCGCTGTCCTCGGTTTCGGACGCGTCGGAGCAGGCGCTGAGGGTGAGTACGACGGCGAGCGCGGTGGCGGTGAGCGCCAGGGCCGGGCGCGTGTCGGTGGTCATCGGGTCGGTCCGTTCGGGGCTCGGGGGGTGGGTGTGGGCCCGGAGTTCGTGTGCGTGGTGGTCGGGCCCGGCGTGCGTGGGGTCGGTCGTGGTGGGCGTCTCGTACTCGGTCCGTGCCGTGTACGCGGTCACTCCGTACGGATATGACGAGGCACGGCGCGCGGGTGGCGGCCGTGCCGGTCGGGGGAAAGGCCGCCGGGGGTGCGGGGCGCGGGCCCCGCACCCCCGGCGCGGTGTTGCGTGTGTCGGTGAGTCCGCTACTTCGGGACGTGGCGTCCGGTGTGGGGTCTACTCGTCGGCGGAGTATTCCTCGTAGCCACGGACCTCGTGGGTGTCACCGTCGAAGCCGAAGACCTCGAAGGTGGCGGAGGTGGGGTCGCCGTTGTCATCGAAGTCGATGTTTCCGCTGGTGCCCTGGTAGTCGATGTCCTCGTCCTCGTTGAGCAGGTCGCGGCATTCCTCGAAGGAGTTGCATTCGGTGCCTTCGGGGCGGCTGATCTCGGGCAGGTGTTCGACGTAGACGCTCGGGTCGACGGAACCGGCGGATTCGGCGGCCAGGGCGATGGCGGTGACGCAGTCGAAGACCTGCGGGGCGAACTGGAACACGTCCAGGTCCGTGTCGAACTCGCGGATCCCGTCGTTGAACTCGGGGTTGTCGGCTCCGGGGGCGATGCCGGTGATGCCGTCGACGATGGACGGGTCGTCCTCGTTGACGGTGGTGCCCAGCTCGGGGCTGTTGAGGCCGTCGGTGATGTAGAGCTGGTCGCCTTCGACGCCGCTTTCGAGGAGTTCGGCGATGACCTGGGCGCCCTCTTCGAAGGAGATGAGGGCGACGGCGTCGGGGTCCTCGTTGTCGACGGCGTTGACGACGCTGTCGAAGTTGGTGGCGTCGGGGTCGTAGGTCTCGGTGAGCGCGACCTCCGCGCCGAGGGCCTCGAGTTCGTTCTGGACGGCCTCGAGGTAGCCGTTGCCGTAGTCGTCGGCGCGGGCGACGATGGCGACGCTGGTCTGGTTGTTGGCGACGATCTGGCGGGCCATGACGGGGCCGGACATCAGGTCGCTGGGGGCGGTGCGGAAGAAGTAGCCGCCGTCGTCGATGTCGCTGAGGTCGGGCGCGGTGTTGGAGCCCGAGCACTGGACGATCTCGGCGCCGGTGACGGTGTCGTAGATCGCCTGGGTCATCCCGGAGGCGGCGGCGCCGATGACGGCGTTGACGTCGCTGTTGACGAGGCTGTTGGCGGCCTCGTTGGCCTGGGCGCCGTCGGCGGCCTCGTCACCTTCGACGATCTCGGGGACCTCGGTGCCGAGGATGCCGCCGGCGGCGTTGATCTCGGAGACCGCGTACTGGGCCGCGGTGATCTGCGGCGGGCCGAGGAAGGCGAGGGCACCGGTCTGGGGGTAGACGATGCCGTAGGTGAATTCCTCGCCCGCGGAATCTCCGCCGTTCCCGCCGTCGTCACCGTTGCCACACGCGGTCAGCCCCAGCACTAGGGCCGCGGTCGCGGCAGTGAGTCCTAGGACCTTCTTGCTTGCCATGATCGTGGTCACTCCGTTCAACCGGCGGTGCACGTACTGCGTGGCGCAGCCGTGCCGATGATGCAGATGCGTCCTGAAGTCCGTGATGTGTGGCATGGCTTAATCAGGAGCGTTAGTGGAGCTTAATCATGGAAGTTCCGTTCCGTGAAGCGGGAGGGGGAGGTTGCGTCCGACTCGCTTTCATGCCGTTATGAACCTGTGGTCAAGGTGGGGGCCATTGGGCCTGGTTCTTGGACGAACGTGACCGATAAGGACCGGCCGGACGCAATCTGTCATGGTGGTGGGGCACCACACGGGCCGACCGTCGACGTGTGACGGACGGCCCGTGTAGTGATCCTGTGTTCGCCCGTGAAGGTGGGCTTGTCGTTCGGGTCCCGCCGCGGTCAGTTCTGGGGTGCCTCACGGAGCATGCAGGTCAGACGGGAGGTGCACACCTTCCGGCCGGCGTCGTCGGTGATGGTGATGTCCCAGGTGGTGAGGGTGCGCCCCAGGTGGACGGGGGTGGCGACACCGGTGACGTGGCCCTCGGTGGCGGAGCGGTGGTGGGTCGCGTTGATCTCGATGCCCACGGCGATGCGCCCGAACCGGTGCGCGTGGATGGTGGAGCCGATGGAGCCGAGGGATTCGGCCAGAACGCAGGAGGCTCCGCCGTGCAGCAGCCCGAAGGGTTGTCGGTTGCCCTCGACGGGCATGCGACCCACGACGCGTTCGGGTGAGGCCTCGGTGACCTCGATGCCCATGGTGTCGCCCAGGCCGCCGGTGAGTGTTCCGGAGTCCAGCATTTCCTTGAGTTCCCGGGCCTGCGTGCTCATGGTGGTGCCTTCCGATCCGCTGTTCCCGTGGTGATGGCCACGGAGTGTCCCCAGCGCATCCTAAGATTCCCCTTGTGGTGACCAAGCGAGAGACCCCCGAACAGACAGCCCCGGCCGATGGCGGGCGCCCCCGACTGCTCCTTCTGGACGGCCACTCGATGGCCTTTCGCGCGTTCTTCGCGTTGCCGGTGGAGAACTTCGGTACCAGTACCGGGCAGTCGACCAACGCCGTGTACGGGTTCGCCTCCATGTTGGTGAAGTTGTTGCGTGATGAGGAGCCCACGCATGTGGCGGTGGCGTGGGACCTGTCGGGCCCCACGTTCCGGGACGAGGAGTACGACGGTTACAAGGGCGGTCGTTCGGAGACCCCGCCGGAGTTCCCGTCCCAGGTGCCGTTGACGCAGGACCTGATGCGCTTGATCGGCGTGACCAACCTGTCCGCGCCCGGATTCGAGGCCGACGACGTGATCGCCACGCTCGCCCACCAGGGCGGCGAGGCGGGCATGGAGGTGCTGATCGCCTCCGGTGACCGGGACGCCTTCCAGCTGGTCACCGAGAACTGCACGGTGCTGTACCCGGGCAAGAGCCTGTCGGACCTGCGGCGGATGAATCCGGCGGCGGTGGAGGACAAGTACGGGGTCTCGCCCGAGCGCTACCGGGACCTGGCCGCTTTGGTGGGGGAGAAGGCCGACAACCTACCCGGTGTGCCCGGGGTGGGGCCCAAGACCGCCGCGAAGTGGATCGCCAGGTTCGGGTCCCTGGAGGCCCTGGTGGAGCGCGCCGACGAGGTCACCGGCAAGGCCGGGCAGAACTTCCGCGACCACCTGGCCGACGTGCTGCGCAACCAGCGTCTCAACAAGCTGGTAACCGACGTGCCGCTCGACGCCGAGGTGAGCGCGCTCGGTTTGGGTGAGACGGATCGGGCCGGAGTGGACGCGCTCTTCGACAACCTGGAGTTCGCCTCCAACCTGCGTGAGCGCCTGTACGCGGTGGTGCGCGCCGCGGAGCCGGGCGAGGGCGGCGACGGCTCCGGTGAGGGTTTCGAGGTGGACGTGACCGTCGCCGACACCGGCGACGTGGCGGCCTGGCTCACCGAGCACGCCTCCGTGGACGGTGTGACCACCGAGGCTCCGGCCGGACTGGCCCTGGAAGGTACCTGGGGCCGGGGGACCGGTCGGGTGGACGCGCTGGCGGTGACCGTCGCCGGCGGCGCCTCCCTGTACCTGGACCCCACCTTGTTGGACGTCGCCGACACGGAGGCGCTCGCGGCCTTCCTCTCCGACGCGGATCGTCCCAAGGTGGTGCACGAGTGCAAGGGCGCCCTGCTGGCCCTGGGCGCGCACGGGTGGTCCCTGGGCGGCGTGGTGAGCGACACCGCTCTGGCCGCCTACCTGGCCCAGCCCGGGCAGCGCCGGTTCGATCTGGCAGACCTGACCCGCAAGTACCTGGGTCGGGAGCTGGAGGAGGACACCGACGGCGACCAGTTGGCCCTGGACCTGGGTTCGGAGGGCGACGGGGGCGGGCGCGGCCGTGTGCTGTCGGTGCGTGCCGCGGCCACCCGGGACCTGGCGGTCGTGCTCGCCGCGGAGCTGGGCAAGCGTGGTGGGGCGCACCTGCTGCGCGAGGTGGAGCTGCCGCTGGTGGACGTGTTGGCACGGATGGAGCGGGCCGGGATCGCCGCGGACCGCCCCTATCTGGAGGAGTTGCAGGGAGAGTTCGCCTCGGCGGGACGCGCCGCGGTGGAGCGAGCCCACGAGCTCGTGGGCCGTGAGTTCAACCTGGGTTCCCCCAAGCAGTTGCAGCAGGTGCTGTTCGAGGACCTGGAGCTGCCGAAGACGAAGAAGATCAAGACCGGGTACACCACCGACGCCGACGCGCTGGCGTGGCTGGCGGGGCAGACCGTCAACGAGCTGCCGGGGGTGCTGTTGCACCACCGGGACCAGACCAAGCTGCGCACCACGGTCGAGGGTCTGATCAAGACCGTCGCCGACGACGACCGCATCCACACCACGTTCAACCAGATGGTGGCGGCGACCGGGCGGCTCAGCTCCACCGAACCCAACCTGCAGAACATCCCGGTGCGCACGGACGTGGGCCGGCGGATCCGGCGGGCGTTCGTGGTCGGTGCGGGCTACGACGAGCTCCTGACCGCCGACTACAGCCAGATCGAGCTGCGGATCATGGCGCACCTGTCCGGCGAGCAGGCACTGATCGACGCGTTCAACAGTGGTTACGACTTCCACGCGCAGATGGCGGCGCGGGTGTTCGACGTCGCGGTGGAAGAGGTCGACGGTGAGGCGCGTTCCAAGATCAAGGCGATGAGCTACGGGTTGGCCTACGGGTTGAGCGCCTATGGGCTGTCGCAGCAGTTGGGAATCGCTCCTGATGAGGCCAAGCGGCTGATGGAGGACTACTTCGCCAGCTTCGGCGGGGTGCGCGACTACCTGAACGAGGTGGTGGAGCAGGCCCGCAAGGTCGGCTACACCGAGACGATCCTGGGTCGACGCCGGTACCTGCCGGATCTGACCAGCGACAACCGGCAGCGTCGGGAGATGGCCGAGCGGATGGCGTTGAACGCGCCGATCCAGGGTTCGGCGGCCGACATCATCAAGGTCGCGATGTTGCGGGTGGACGCGGCGCTCACCGAGGGTGGACACGACTCCCGTGTCCTGCTGCAGGTGCACGACGAACTCGTGGTGGAGATCGCCCCGGGCGAGCGCGAGGCGGTGGAAAACCTCGTGACGCACGAGATGGGCTCGGCCTATGATCTGCGTGTTCCGCTGGGCGTTTCGGTCGGCAGCGGGCAGAACTGGCACGACGCCGCGCACTAGACGGTGATGGATGGAGAGGGTGGGAACGGTGGCGGGGCAGGACGAGACCACGAAGGGTCTGGCCGTGGGGCCCGTGACCGTTCCCGCGGACGCTTTGACGTGGCGGTTCTCTCGGTCCTCGGGGCCGGGAGGGCAGCACGTCAACACCTCCGACACCCGGGTGTCGTTGTCGCTGGACGTGGCGTCCTGTCGGGCGCTGGGGGAGACCCGCCGGACCCGTGCGTTGGAACGTCTGCGGGGGCGTCTGGTGGAAGGTGTGCTGACGGTGTCGGCGCAGAGCCACCGGTCGCAGGTGCGCAACCGGCTGGAGGCCCGGGAGAAGCTGGCGGCGGTCCTGGCGGAGGCGATCGAGCCCCCGCCGCCGGAACGGCGCGAACGCAAGCCCTCCAAGAACGCCAAGCGGCGTCGGTTGGACGCCAAACGGCGCCGGAGCGAGGTCAAACGGGCACGTTCGCGGCCTTCGATGGAGTGATGTTCGGCTCCTTCGGGGGACGGTTCGGCCCCGTGGGAAGGCCATGAGGTTACGGGTGGGTAAGCACCGTCGGACATGCGACGTCGTCCAGTTGATCTTGACCGTGCCGCTCGGGTAAGTTGCGGCCAATATGCCCTTCGTCGGGTTGGCGGTCCTGGGTTCCGATTGACCAGGACGCCCTTGTCTCATATTCTGGCCAGAGCGTTGTGGGTTTCGTGCGTGCCGTCTGTCGTCCCCGTAGGGGGCGAAGGGTTGCACCGCATCGGTCACCACTCTGGACTCAGGTAGTCGGCGGTCACGGACGGCTCGTTCCGTACATGTGGCCCTGCTCCTCACATCTGGACGACGGATCGAACAGCCCGAGCCCGCGGCGTGCCCATTTCCTGAACCTGTCCGTATCCGGAGTCCACCCACAAATGACGAGCAGCACCGAGGCCACCTCGACACCCCAGGTAGCGGTCAACGACATCGGGTCCGAGGAAGCCTTCCTCGCGGCGATCGACGAGACCATCAAGTACTTCAACGACGGTGACATTGTCGAGGGCACCATCGTGAAGGTCGATCGAGACGAGGTCTTGCTCGACATCGGCTACAAGACCGAGGGTGTCATCCCCTCTCGGGAATTGTCGATCAAGCACGACGTCGACCCCGGTGAAGTGGTTGCCGTCGGCGACCAGGTCGAAGCCCTCGTTCTCCAGAAGGAGGACAAGGAAGGCCGTCTGATCCTGTCCAAGAAGCGCGCTCAGTACGAGCGGGCCTGGGGCACGATCGAGAAGATCAAGGAAGAGGACGGCGTCGTCACCGGTACCGTCATCGAGGTCGTCAAGGGTGGTCTCATCCTCGACATCGGCCTCCGTGGCTTCCTGCCGGCCTCCCTGGTCGAGATGCGCCGCGTTCGCGACCTCCAGCCCTACGTGGGCCGCGAGCTCGAGGCCAAGATCATCGAGCTGGACAAGAACCGCAACAATGTGGTCCTGTCCCGCCGTGCCTGGCTCGAGCAGACCCAGTCCGAGGTTCGCCAGACGTTCCTCAACACCCTCCAGAAGGGGCAGATCCGCAAGGGCGTCGTCTCCTCGATCGTCAACTTCGGTGCCTTCGTGGACCTGGGTGGCGTCGACGGTCTGGTGCACGTCTCGGAGCTGTCCTGGAAGCACATCGACCACCCGAGCGAGGTCGTCGAGGTCGGCCAGGAGGTCACCGTCGAGGTTCTCGACGTGGACATGGAGCGCGAGCGCGTCTCCCTGTCGCTCAAGGCGACCCAGGAAGACCCGTGGCAGCAGTTCGCCCGGACCCACCAGATCGGTCAGGTCGTTCCCGGCAAGGTCACCAAGCTGGTTCCGTTCGGTGCGTTCGTGCGCGTCGAAGAGGGCATCGAGGGCCTGGTCCACATCTCCGAGCTGGCCGAGCGCCACGTCGAGGTGCCCGAGCAGGTCGTCCAGGTCGGCACCGAGATCTTCGTGAAGATCATCGACATCGACCTCGAGCGTCGTCGCATCAGCCTCTCGCTGAAGCAGGCCAACGAGGCCGTCTCGCCCGACCAGGTGGACTTCGACCCCACCCTGTACGGCATGGCCGCGGACTACGACGAGCAGGGCAACTACAAGTACCCCGAGGGCTTCGACCCCGAGTCCGGCGAGTGGCTCGAGGGCTTCGAGGCTCAGCGGGACGAGTGGGAGCGCAGCTACGCCGAGGCGCAGGCTCGCTTCGAGGCTCACCGCAAGCAGGTCGAGGAGGCGCGCGCGGCCGAGGCCGACGCCGCCAACGCTCCTGCTCCGGAGGAAGAGGAGGAGTACACCGGCGGCGGTGCCCAGAGCACCGGTTCCACCGGCACCTCCGACTCCGGCAGTGGCGCCCTGGCCTCCGACGAGGCCCTGGCCGCTCTGCGCGAGAAGCTCGCGGGCGGCGAGGCTTAAGCCTCTGGTCGCTTGAGGGGCCGTTCCCACTTCGGTGGGGGCGGCCCCTCGCCGTGTGTCAGGCTCTAGGGTGAAACCCGCGAAGGGAAGCGCACCAGGAGGCGACGTGTTCGAGATCCACCCGGCTACCGTGGCGGACGCGGGGGAGCTGTTCACCCTCCAACGCGCCGCCTACGTCGATGAGGCGCAGACCTACGGGGACCCGTTCATCCTGCCGCTCACCGAGGGCCTGTCCCGGATCGAGGGACTGTTGGCCTCGGGTGACGCGCTGGTGCTCAAGGCGGTGACGGGTCATCGGCTGGTGGGCGCGGTGCGCGCGGCGACCACCGACACCACCGGGGTGGTGGGTCGCCTGGTCGTGGCCCCCGACGTGCGCGGGCGCGGGATCGCCCGGGCGTTGATGGAGCGGCTGGAGGAGGACCTGCGGCACCGTCGCCCCGAGCTTGCGGCGTTGACCCTGTTCTCGGGGGCGCAGAACACCACCGAACAGCGCCTCTACCGTCGGCTGGGCTACGCCGAGACACACCGGGAGCGCGTCGCCGACCACCTGGTGATGGTGCACATGCGCAAGGAACTGGGGCGGGTGACGGCGGGGTCGGTGTGACGATCGCGCACTCCGACCTCTAGGGTTTGGCGCATGCTGAAAGTGGGACTCACCGGCGGGATCGGTTCGGGCAAGAGCGCGGTCTCGGCCGCGTTGGCCTCCTACGGGGCGGTGGTCATCGACGCCGACGCCATCGCCCGCGAGGTGGTGGAGCCGGGGACCCCCGGCCTGGCCGAGGTCGTCGCCGAGTTCGGGGAAGGGGTACTCACCCCGCAGGGGCGGCTGGACCGGACCAGGTTGGGCGAACTGGTGTTCGCCGACCAGACCCGGCTGGCTCGGCTCAACGCCATCGTCCACCCCAAGGTGGGCGAGCGTAGCGGCCGGCTGATGGAGGAGGCGTTGGAATCCGGCGCCAAGGTCGTGGTCTACGACGTCCCGTTGCTGGTGGAGAACGGTCTGGAGTCCCTCTACGACGTGGTGGTCGTGGTCGACACCCCCGACGAGGTACGGGTGGAACGCGTCTCCCGCGACCGCGCCATGCCGCGTGAACAGGTACGGGCCCGTATCGACGCCCAGGCCGATCGTCAGACGCGGCTGGCCGCCGCCGACTTCGTGGTGGACAACTCCGGGACCCGTGAGGACCTGGCCGAACGCGTTGCTCAGCTATGGCGCGAGCTCTTGGACCGCGCGGACTAGAGGCCCACGCCCTCCTCCGCCTTCGCCGGGGGAGCGATCTTGCGACGCAGCCACTCCGGGATGTGTTCGGCCTGACGCGGGAAGTAGCGGAAGTCCAGCTGATGGTCGAGTTCGGTGATCCGGCGGCCGAAGTCGGGTTCGTTCGTATGGTCGTAGCCCTCCTCTCGGACGCCCTCGGTGTCCACGCTGAAGGAGGCGCGGAACCAGGTGCCCACGCCGCGCTCGTACATGCCCTCGCGCAGCCGTCTCAAGGGGCGGCTCAGAGCGGGTGGGCTCGGGAAGCGTTCCCCCCGGGTCGAGTCCGGTCGCCGGACACGGCACACGACGCCCAGGTGATCGACCAGGGCGTCCACGTCCAGGCTCAGCGCGGTCCACTCACCGGTGACCTCCTCGACCAGGATCTCGCGTAGATCGTCGAGTAGGGCGTCACGTTCGTCCGGAGCGATGGGGGCCCACGGAAAACTCGGTTCGGTGCCGCCGGGTCGGTCCCAGCCCTGTGGGGCCGGGAGCGACGAGGGTGGTCTGTGCCCGCCGGTCGACCATTCGGGCCGCCAATACCGGTCGCGTTCGCCCAGACCGGACACGAACCCATAGGAGATCATGCCGTCCTCCCCGGGGTGTGCGGCGTGGTCGTTCCACCAGGTCGGCCAGTGGTCGTAGGCGCGCCGCAGCGTGTGTCCCTCTCGGGTGACTTCCAACCGGGCGTAGAGCCAACCACCGTGTTCGGGGTGGTCCTCGGCCTCGAAGAGGGATCGCCAGAGCAACATCTCCTCGGGCCCCTTCCACTCGCGTGGTCGTGCCCGCCAATGCGCCTCGATCGCGTTGTGGGTCAGAGTCAGGCGCCCGCCGGGACCCATGCGGTGGCGTGCCCACTCGACCAGACGGAGCAGTTCGGGGCCGTCCTCGGGTGTCGGACGACCGGGGATCTCCTCGGTGCGACGCATGGCGTCCGCGTAGTACAGACCGAACGTCCGGGAACAGCAGACGATCATGTCACGTCGTACGGGACCGTGGTGCCCGGCGGGAAGCACCGTGGCGCCGCCGTTCGGTGTCAGCCCCAGTGCGTCGGCCTGGCCGATCGCGGCCGTGGGATCGGTGCTCTGGTGCAGGAGGGGTAGGGCCTGGGCCAGCGCCGATTCGGTCAGCTCTCGGGTGAGAGCCGCGCGGACCAACCTCGGTAGCAGACCGGTGAGTTCCGCGGTGTTCTCCTCACCCAGGTCCGTGTTGTCGGTGAGTCGTTCGAGCAGGCCCTCCTCGCTGAGGACGCCGCCGAGGTTCAGGTGCACGCCGTCCCGACCGATGTGGTCCGGGTAGGGGGTGCGGTCCCAGGCCTGCCCGTCCCACCAGTACAGGAATCCGACGTTGTTGTCCCGCTCGTGGTCGAGCAGCAGTTCCCAAGGAAGCCAGTCGGGGCCGTCTCGGAACAGGTCGCCGCCCTCCTCGTCCAGGTAGACGGTGTCGGACTCGTGGTCCTGGCCGATGAGCACGCCACGGCCCCCCTCCAGTCGCAGGAGCCACCAGTCGTTGCCGCCGGAATCGTCGTAGCGGATCTGTCCCTCGTCCGCCCGGTGCGGGGAGAAGGGGTCATCGTCCCCGTTTCCGTGCATGAGCGCGGCGTCCAGGGCGGCGTGCGCCCACAGGGTCTCGAACGGCGGCAGGTCCGTGGCGGCGCTGATGTCCTGGTCGTACAAGGGGGCCTCTTCCGGTGTGTGAGCGGACGACAGCCTACTCACGGTCGGTGATGGGCCCGTGCGGAGGGCGGGTCGGGGGTCGGGAGCCTCCTGGCACAGGGCGTCGGAGAGTGAGGTGCCGGCCCCCACGGCCTCGCGGACCAGGTCCTCTCGCACGCCGAGGGTGGCGCGCACGCTCAACAGTCTGGAGTCGAGTTCCTCGGCGGGGGTGGGGTCCTGGCCGGAGGTGAGGGCCGGGTCGGCGTGGTCGGCGGCCCGACCGGGGGCCGGGAGTGGAAGAAGACGGCGAACACGTCCGAAAGAGGCTCGGCGAGGGGGCCTTCCCCGCTTTTGCGAGGCGGGATGTCAGAGGCGGTCTGTAGCGTTGGTATGAGGGGACGCGGTTCGACGGGAGATTTGAGGGCTAGTGAGACCGGTCAGCGACATCAAACGCAGTGAGGCGCCGTTCGAGGTCGTCTCGGAGATGACCCCCGCGGGAGACCAGCCGCGCGCGATCGAGGAGATCAGCGAACGGGTGCGGGACGGGCGCGAGCACACGGTGCTGTTGGGCGCGACCGGTACCGGTAAGACGGCCACGGTGGCGTGGACGGTGGAGCGGTTGCAGCGGCCCACGCTGGTGATGCAGCCGAACAAGACCCTGGCCGCGCAGTTCGCCAACGAGTTGCGGCAGATGATGCCGGGCAACGCGATCGAGTACTTCGTCTCGTACTACGACTACTACCAACCCGAGGCCTACGTCCCCCAGAGCGACACCTTCATCGAGAAGGACTCCTCGATCAACGACGAGGTGGAGCGTTTGCGGCACTCGGCGACCAACTCGCTGCTCACCCGGCGCGACACCATCGTGGTGGCGTCGGTGTCGTGCATCTACGGTCTGGGCACGCCACAGGAGTACGTGGACCGGATGGCGCAGTTGGCGGTCGGCATGGAGGTCGACCGGGACGATCTGTTGCGTCGGTTGGTGGAGATGCAGTACTCGCGCAACGACACCGCCTTCACCCGTGGCACGTTCCGGGTGCGCGGGGACACCATCGAGATCATCCCGGTCTACGAGGAGCTGGCGATCCGCATCGAGATGTTCGGTGACGAGGTCGAACGGTTGATGACGCTGCATCCGCTCACCGGTGAGGTGTTGGGGGAGAGCGAGGAGATGTTCATCTTCCCCGCCTCGCACTACGTGGCCGGTGAGGAGCGCACCGAGCGCGCCATCGCCTCGATCGAGACGGAGCTGGGGGAACGGCTCACCGAGCTGGAGGGGCAGGGCAAGCTGCTGGAGGCGCAGCGGCTGCGCATGCGCACCACTCACGACCTGGAGATGATGCGCCAGCTGGGCAGCTGCTCGGGGATCGAGAACTACTCGCGGCACTTCGACGACCGTGCGCCGGGCAGCGCGCCCAACACGTTGCTGGACTACTTCCCCGAGGACTTCCTGCTGGTCCTGGACGAGTCGCACGTGACGGTTCCGCAGATCGGCGCGATGTACGAGGGCGACGCGGCGCGCAAGCGCACCCTGGTGGACCACGGGTTCCGGTTGCCCTCGGCGATGGACAACCGGCCGTTGAAGTGGGAGGAGTTCACCGAGCGGATCGACCAGTCGGTGTACCTGTCGGCGACGCCGGGCAAGTACGAGCTCCGCCAGGGTGCCGGCGAAGTGGTCGAGCAGGTGATCCGCCCGACCGGTCTGGTGGACCCCGAGGTGTTGGTCAAGGAGACCGAGGGTCAGATCGACGACCTGGTGCACGAGATCCGGGAGCGGGCCGAGCGCTCCGAGCGGGTGCTGGTGACCACGCTGACCAAGAAGATGGCCGAGGACCTCACCGACTACTTCGCGGAGCTGGGGATCCGGGTCCGGTACCTGCACAGCGAGGTGGACACACTGCGGCGCGTGGAGTTGCTCCGCGAGCTGCGCGTGGGCGAGTTCGACGTGCTGGTCGGCATCAACCTGCTGCGTGAGGGCCTGGACCTGCCCGAGGTGTCGCTGGTGGCGATCCTGGACGCGGACAAGGAGGGTTTCCTGCGTTCGGAGACCTCGCTGATCCAGACCATCGGTCGTGCGGCCCGTAACGTGGCCGGTCAGGTGCACATGTACGCCGACCACGTGACCGACTCCATGCGTGCCGCCATCGAGGAGACCAACCGGCGTCGGGACAAGCAGCTGGCCTACAACGCCGAACACGGCATCGACCCGACCCCGTTGCGCAAGCAGATCGCCGACATCCTGGACACCCTCAACCGCGAGGACGTGGACACCGAGGAGCTCATGGCGACCGGCTACCGGCAGGGCGGCAAGTCCGTGAAGGCCCCGGTACCGGCGTTGGGCGAGAAGGCGGATGTGGCGAACATGCCGCGGTCCGAGCTGGCCGGTCTCATCGAGCAGCTCGGTGAGCAGATGCATCAGGCCGCCACGGACCTTCACTTCGAGTTGGCGGCGAGGTTGCGCGACGAGATCGGTGAGTTGAAGCGTGAGCTTCGTGGCATGGACGCCGCCGGGGTGAAGTGACGATGTCGGGCGCCCCGATGATCCCGATCGGTGTGTATCGAATCAGAAACGATCGCAGAACGCTTAGGTCGCATAGTTACCTTCGCGTGACATAGTCTTGGGTTTTGCCCAAGGGGTATGTCGTGATTGCCGTTTTCTGGTGGGGGAGTTCCATGCTCGGTCGGGTGCTCAAAGGTATCGGGGGCGTGGCCCTGCTCGGCCCCTTGCTGGCCGGGTGCGACGTGGGCCGGGCGGCCCCCGAGGAGAGCGCCCCCTCACCCGAGGCCGGTCAGGGGCGGCAGACCACGAGCGAGCCCGAGGGCAACGTCATCGACGACGAGGTGATCCTCGTGGTCGACGACGGGGCCGACGTGCGCGAGGACTGCGAGGAACGGGAGGTCGTGGTCTCCGCCGACCGCGCCACCGTCGTCCTCTCCGGCGATTGCGGGGTGGTGCGCGCGACCGGCCGGGGCTCGGTGGTCGAGGTCGGCAGCGCCGAGAAGATCGTCCTGGTGGGTGTGGACAACGAGATCACCTTCGCCGAAGGTGAGCCCGAGGTGATCAACCAAGGACGCAACACCACCGTCAGCGCGGCGGGCGACAAAGAGGACTGACCTTCGGTGGGAGCGCCCGTGAGGCGGGCGACTTCGTGTCTATCGATACACCGACCCGCCACCCGAGAGTGATCCGCGATCCGTTACCGTAGAGCCCGTCCTTCCGCGCGGTACGGGAGATGATGCCGGACCACCGCCCGATTCACCGATTCCGTGTGCCGGTACCGCGATGAGGCGGTACGGTCGTTCTGGTCCCTCAGACACCGTTATGTCCGCGTCGTGGTGTGAGGGCGACCGCGGCTCGGTCCGCGCCAGAACCGAGGGTGTTCACTTGGGAAGAACCCGCTATGGGAGGGGTGGATGAGCGGTTATGTCGCACGGGTGCGACATGATGAGTCGCCCGGGGGCGACGTCGGACTCGACCCGTTGGTGCGTTCGGCCGCCCAACGCTGGGCGGAGGCCGACCCCCTGCTACCCGAACCCGTGGGGTTCGCCCCCGATTCCTATCCGCTCCTGACCGTCAGTGACGAGGACGGTATCCCCGTCGCCGCGGGCAGCATGCACTACACCTGGTACCAGCCCGGCGAGGTCGGCCGGATCTGGGGCGTGCCCGATCAGCACTGGCTCACCCCCATCGTGGGTGGCCCCGAACCGGCCCGCGCCCTGGACTCACTGCTCACCAGCTGGCGCGACCAGCTGGAGGACCTGCCATCCGGCACCGGTTCGGAGTCGGCGGCCCTGGTCAGCTGGCCGGCCCGTGACGTCAGCGGGATCATCCCGCTGCAACGCCACGGTCTGCAGCCCTACACCGTGCTCGCGGCGCGCCAACGACGACGCGGGGTGCCGCCGTCGCTGCCTCCACGCGACGTGGCCATCCGGCTCGCCGACATCAGCGACCTGACCCAGGTGGTCGGCCTGCTGATGGAGGAACACCGCTACGAACAGAACTTCGGCGGGGTCTTCCTGCAGCCCGACACCGCCGAGCAGACCCGCAAGGTGGCCGCCCGGGCGCTGAACCGATCCCGTTCGTGGATCTGGTTGGCCGAACGCCGTGGCCGTGCCGTGGGTCTGTTGTGGGTATCGCCGCCCGAACGCTCCCGATGGGCCAAGTCCCTGGTGCGGGCCCGCCCGATCGCCCACATCGGCTATGGGGTGGTGACCGCCGCCGAGCGTGGCCACGGGATCGGCACCGCCCTGGTCAGCCAGGCCCACCAGGCCCTGGACAGCCACGGGGTGGGTGTGTCGGTGCTCAACTACGCCGCGATGAACCCACTGTCGGGGCCCTTTTGGCATCGCATGGGCTACCGGCCGGTGTGGACCACGTGGGAGGTCCGCCCCGCGCTCGCCCTGCGCTGACCAGAGGGCAGGGCCACGCCCCGACCCCCGGTGACGGGGGTCACCCTCGCCCTCCCCTAGTCTGGGGCGCAAGACGCGACGGAGCGTGAGAGGTGGACCTGATGACCACGAACGACCGCGGACCCGAGGGCGGCGAGCACGTGGAGATCGTCGAGGTGGGACCGCGTGACGGCCTGCAGAACGAGTCCACCGTGTTGTCGGTCGAGGACCGGATCGAACTGATCGACCGGGCGGTCGCCGCCGGGGTGCGGCGGATCGAGGCAGTCAGCTTCGTCAACCCCAAGCGGGTACCGCAGATGGCCGGGGCCGAGGAGGTCATGGCCGGGGTCCGTCGGGAACCGGGGGTCTCCTTCATCGGACTGGCGCTCAACCGGCGTGGTCTGGACCGGGCCCTGACCGCAGGGGTGTCGGAGGTCAACGTCGCGGTGCCGGCCACCGACGGGTTCTGTGTCCGCAACCAGGGGAGCACGGTCGAGGAGATGCTCCACGCCTTGGCCGACATGGACAAGGCCCTCCAGGGCACCGGGGTACCGCTGAGCGTCACCGTCTCCACCGCCTTCGGCTGTCCCTTCGACGGTGAGGTCGCTCCAGAACGGGTAGCCGAGGTGGTACGCCGGATCGCCGAGACGAGCGCGGCGGAGATCGCGCTGGCCGACACCATCGGTGTGGGCGTGCCCGCCCAGGTCCGCGAACTTCTGCGGTTGACCGCGCAGGCGGCGCCAGGGCGGACCCTGCGCTGTCACTTCCACAACACCCGTAACACCGGCTACGCCAACGCGCTGGCCGCCGTCGAGGAGGGCGTGCGGGTACTGGACTCCAGCCTCGGCGGGTTCGGCGGGTGTCCCTTCGCCCCCGCCGCCACCGGAAACATCGGTACCGAGGACCTGCTCTACCTGCTGCACCGCAGCGGCCTGCGCACCGGTGTGAGTTCGTCGGAGGCCGCGGCCCTGGGCGGCTGGATGGGGGAGCGGCTCGCCAAGTCCCCGCCCGCCTATCTGGGTCGCGCCGGGAACTTCCCCGCCTGATCGGTGTTGCCTTCGCCACCACACCGACGGTGATGACACGCGAGAACGCCGCCGTAGCGGTCCTCGTGCGTGGGCGTTCGAGGGAGGCGGGGAACAGAACGAGGGTGGGAACAGGTTGCCCGGTGTGTGCGAACGGGGGGCCTGTTATCCTGGTGCCCCGTGGAGTCCGACGTGCCGAAACGGCAAGGCCGCCGCTCGGACCCGGACCGCCGCACGGTCGCTCGGCTCTTGCGAGCCCGCCGTAGCCACTCACACCACGGGAGCAACACTTTGGCATCCGCCGCGAGTACCAAGCACCTTTTCGTTACTGGCGGCGTCGCCTCCAGTCTTGGCAAGGGCCTCACCGCCTCCAGTCTGGGCCGACTCCTGAAGTCGCGAGGTCTGCGGGTCACCATGCAGAAGCTGGACCCCTACCTCAACGTCGACCCCGGCACGATGAACCCCTTCCAGCACGGCGAGGTCTTCGTCACCGACGACGGTGCCGAGACCGACCTGGACGTGGGCCACTACGAGCGTTTCCTGGACGTGGAGCTGTCCGCGTCCGCCAACGTCACCACCGGCCAGATCTACTCCAGCGTCATCGCCAAGGAGCGGCAAGGCGCCTACCTCGGTGACACCGTGCAGGTCATCCCGCACATCACCAATGAGATCAAGTCGCGCATCTACGCGATGGACCATCCCGACGTCGACATCGTCATCACCGAGATCGGCGGCACGGTCGGCGACATCGAGTCGCAGCCCTTCCTGGAGTCGGTCCGCCAGATCCGCCACGAGATCGGCCGGGAGAACTGTTTCTTCCTGCACGTGTCCCTCATCCCGTTCCTCGGCCCCGCCGGTGAGATGAAGACCAAGCCGACCCAGCACTCGGTAGCGGCGCTGCGCAGCATCGGGATCCAGCCCGACGCCATCGTGTGCCGTTCGGACCGGCCCATCACCCAGAGCCTCAAGTCCAAGATCAGCCTCATGTGCGACGTGGACGAGGCCGGTGTGGTCTCCACCCCCGACGCGCCCTCCATCTACGACATTCCCAAGGTGCTGCACCGCGAGGGCCTGGACGCCTACGTCGTCCGCCGCCTGGGCATGCCCTTCCGGGACGTGGACTGGACCGAGTGGGACGAGCTGCTGCGTCGCGTGCACCAGCCCGACCACGAGGTCACCATCGCCATGGTCGGCAAGTACATCGACCTGCCCGACGCCTATCTGTCGGTCAGCGAGGCGCTGCGCGCAGGTGGTTTCGCCACGGACACCCGGGTGAACCTTCGCTGGGTCGCCAGCGACAACTGCGCCAGCCCCTCGGGTGCGGCCGCCGAGCTCGACGGCGCCGACGGCATCCTCATCCCTGGCGGGTTCGGCGTTCGTGGCATCGAGGGCAAGCTCGGCGCCATTCGCTACGCCCGTGAGAACGGGATTCCGCTGCTGGGCATCTGCCTGGGTTTGCAGGGCATGGTCATCGAGTACGCCCGCAACGTGCTCGGCCTGGAGGGCGCCAACAGCCTGGAGTTCGATGACAAGGCCGTCGACCCGGTCATCGCCACCATGGCGGACCAGGAGGACGTGGTCGCCGGCGACCGCGACATGGGCGGCACGATGCGGCTGGGTCTGTACCCGGCCGACCTGGGCGAGGGCACCCTGGTCCGTGACCTGTACGACGGTCGGGCGCAGGTCTCCGAGCGTCACCGGCACCGTTTCGAGGTCAACAACGCCTACCGCGCCAAGCTGGAGGAGGCGGGGCTGGTGTTCTCCGGACTCTCCCCTGATGGCAAGCTGGTGGAGTACGTGGAGCTGCCCCGGGACGTCCACCCGTTCTTCATCGCGACACAGGCGCACCCGGAGCTGCGGTCCCGCCCGACCAACGCCAACCCGCTCTTCCGCGGGCTGATCTCCGCCGCGCTGGAGTACAAGGAGTCCTAGGCGACGGTCGGCGGGGCCCGAGTGAGAGGGGCCGAATGACCGACCGGGTCGCAGAAGAGACGACGGGGGCGTACGCGAGGGTCGCGGACGCCCCCGAGTCGTGGCCGGTGGAACGTTCCGAGGAGCGGTTCCGCGGGGCCAAGTGCGGGATGCGCACGGACTGGGTGGAGATGCCCGGCGCCAACGGCGAGGGACGTACCGTCGCGGCCCGTGACTACATGGAACACCCGGGCGCGGCGGCGATCCTGGCCTTGGACGAGCGCGGTCGGGTGCTGTTGCAACGCCAGTATCGGCACGCCGTCGGACACACCCTGTGGGAGCTGCCCGCCGGTGTGCTGGACGTGGAGGGGGAGGGCCCGTTGGCCACCGCCCGCCGCGAGTTGGTGGAGGAGGCGGGGCTGCGCGCCGCCACCTGGCACAAGCTGCCGGACTTCTTCCCCAGCACCGGGTTCTCCAGCGAACGCATCCACCTCTTCCTCGCCCGGGACCTGTCCGAGGTGCCCGAGGAGGAGATCGACTTCGTGCGCGAACACGAGGAGACCGATCTGGCCGCCGAATGGTTGCCGTTGGAGGAGGCGATGCGCGCCGTGCTCTCCGGCCGGCTGCACAACGGCGCGACGATCATAGGGATCCTGGCGGCGCACGCCGCGGCGGCCGACGGGTTCGCGTCGCTGCCCGTGGCCGGCGACCACTGAGCCGTGGAGGAGGAACTGGAGCGTGGGCCGCTGGGACGGGCCCGCGCCGCCTTCCTGGACCATCTGAGCGCCGAGCGGGCTCTGGCCGTCAACACCCTGTCCGCGTACCGGCGTGATCTGGGCCGGTACGTGGAGTACCTGGACGCCCTCGGCGTGACGGAGCCGGGCGAGGTGACCACGGGGCAGGTGGGCTCCTTCCTCACGGCACTGCGCGAGGGCGACGAGGACCACGCTCCGCTGGGAGCCGCCTCGGCCGGTCGCACGTTGGCGGCGGTGCGCGGGCTGCATCGGTTCGCGGTACGCGAGGGGTGGGCGACCATCGACCCGGCCGCGGAGGTGGTGCCGCCCGCCTCGCCCATGCGTCTGCCCAAGGCGATCCCCTTGGACGCGATCGAGCGGTTGTTGGCCGCGGCCGGTCCCGAGGAGGCTCCAGCCTCCGACGCGCGAGCCGACCTGTTGGCCCTGCGCGACCGGGCCCTGCTGGAGTTGCTCTACGGCACCGGCGCGCGGATCTCGGAGGCGGTGGGGCTCGACGTGGACGACGTGACCGAGGCGGTGCGGGAGAGCCCTCAGGTCGGTCTGGTGCGTTTCCGAGGTAAGGGCGGACGAGAACGTCTGGTGCCGCTCGGCTCGCACGCCCGTCGTGCCCTGGACGGGTACCTGATCAGGGCACGGCCGACACTGGCCGCTTCCGGCCGGGGTGGGCCGGCGCTGTTCGTCAACGCGCGCGGGGGCCGGTTGACCCGGCAGGGCGGGTGGGCGCTGTTGTCGGCGGTGGCCGAGAGGGCCGGGGTCGAGGGGATCTCCCCGCACACCCTGCGCCATTCCTTCGCCACGCACCTGCTCGACGGGGGTGCCGACATCCGGGTGGTGCAGGAGTTGCTGGGGCACAGCTCGGTCACCACCACCCAGGTGTACACGCTCGTGACCGTGGAACGGTTGCGGGAGGTGTACGCCACCAGCCACCCCAGGGCACGAAGGTGATCGCCGGCGGCGATGGGGGTCCTGACCGGTGGGACCGGAAGGCTTGTCGTTCGGGGCCGGAGGAGGGTGTCTGGTGTGTACCCTTCTCCTATGAGAAGGAAGGATACGTGCGGCCAGACCCCCTCGGTACGCACGGCGACGAATACTCATCTGATCATGTTGAAGTGCGCCGTGTCGCCGTTCTAGAGTCGCCGCACGAAGGTACGTTGCTGTCGACATATTGAGTTTCCGACGGCGGCCAGTCGTGGGAGACGTCAAGAGTCCCATCGGGCCGTGGCCGGTCCGTAGGGGAGGTCAAGGGTTGTGAACTGGTCGGAGTACGACGAGGCGGCGAACACCGCACCCGTTGGCGGGGGAGACCTCGCCGATCCGGTGAACAACCCGTGGGGGACGACACGCAACACGGGGGCGGATCTGCACACCAAGAGACCGGTGCGCACATATCCAGAGCCAGAGCCGTTGGACGAACACGGCCCGGCAAGGATTGTAGCACTGTGTAACCAGAAGGGTGGGGTCGGTAAGACCACCACCACCATCAACCTCGGTGCCGCCATCGCCGAGTACGGCAGGCGGGTGCTGTTGGTCGACTTCGACCCGCAGGGCGCCCTGTCGGTGGGGTTGGGCCGCCTGGATCCGCGTGAGCTGGACCTGACCGTCTACAACCTGCTCATGCAGCGGGATGTGTCGGTAGAGGACGTCCTGCTCAAGACGGACATCGACGGTCTGGACCTCATTCCGAGCAACATCGACCTCTCGGCAGCCGAGGTGCAGCTGGTCGGCGAGGTGGCCCGCGAGCAGATGTTGGGGCGCGCGCTGCGTCCGGTCATCAATGACTACGACGTCATCCTGATCGACTGTCAGCCGTCGCTGGGCCTGCTCACCGTCAACGCGCTGACCGCCGCAGACGGTGTCATCGTGCCGTTGGAGTGCGAGTTCTTCGCGCTGCGCGGTGTGGCGTTGCTGATGGACACCATCCAGAAGGTCCAGGAACGACTCAACGAGGAACTGGTCATCGACGGTTTCCTCGGGACCATGTACGATCCGCGCACCCTGCACGCACGCGAGGTGCTCTCCACGATCGTGGACGGGTTCGGCGACAAGGTCTACGGCACGGTGATCAACCGCACCGTGCGCTTCCCGGACGCCACCGTGGCGGGTGAACCCATCACCAGGTTCGACTCGTCCTCGGCCGGGGCCAACGCCTACCGGGCTCTGGCCAAGGAGGTGCTGGCGAGGTGGCCTCTCAGCGGTCACGGCGCGTGACGCTACCCGGGGCGGACGAGCTGTTCTTCCGCCCCTCCGGTCCCGAACCGGAAGAGCCGGAGACCGACCACCGACACCAGGTACCGGAACAGACACGACAGGACTCGGCCGAGGGCTCGTCGAAGCGGACCGCCCACAAGGCCAACGGTTCCGATGACGCCGGCAGGTCCAAGAAGACCGGGCGTGGCTCCAAGAGCGTCCGCCGGGCGCCCAAACCCAGCGGTCGCCAGCGTCACGACGAGAAGATCACCGTCTACGTCTCCGGAGCCGAACTGCTGGCCCTGGAACAGACCAGGCTGTCACTGCGGGCCGAACACGGACTGTCGGCCGACCGCGGCCGCCTCGTCCGTGAGGCGGTGGCGGTGCTGCTCGCCGACTTCGAGGAGCACGGATCGAGCAGCATGCTGGTCCGTCGGCTGAGCGAGGACTGACACCAGGGGCACGGGTCGATCGCTGGGGGAGCGGTCGACCCGTGCCCGTTGTCGTCACCGGAGGGTCCCGGGTGGTGCCACCCTTGTTCCATGTGCGAAAGGACGTGGACCCGCCATGGTGACTGAGGACGTCGACGAGGTCGACGAGAACACCTTCCAGGTCCACCTGGACAACTTCGAGGGCCCCTTCGACCTGCTGCTCGGGCTGATCTCCAAACACAAGCTCGACATCACCGAGGTGGCGCTGTCCCAGGTCACCGACGAGTTCATCGCGCACATCCGTGCCCACGGGGACGAATGGGACCTGGACCAGGCCAGCAACTTCCTGCTGGTCGCGGCCACCCTGCTGGATCTGAAGGCGGCCCGACTGCTGCCGCGCGGGGACGTGGAGGACGAGGCCGACCTGGCGCTGCTGGAGGCCCGAGACCTGCTGTTCGCCCGGCTGCTGCAGTACCGCGCCTACAAGGAGGTCGCCTCCTACATGCGCGAGCGGCTGGCCTCCCAGGGGCGCCGTTACGCCCGCGCGGTGCCGTTGGAGGAACGGTTCGCGGGCATGCGCCCGGACGTGCTGTTCAAACTCGGCCCCGAGGAGTTCGCCGCCTTGGCCGGGTCGGTCTTCACTCCCAAGGAACCGCCGAGCGTCCCTGTCACCCACATCCACCAGGCCAAGACCTCGGTCAAGGAACAAGGCGAGTTGATGGTCGCGGAACTGCGCGAGCACGGACGACTCACGTTCGCGGAGCTGACGGTCGCCTGCACCGGTACCTTCGAGATCGTCGCGCGCTTCCTGGCGTTGCTGGAGCTGTACCGGGCCTCCAACGTGGGCTTCGACCAACCCGAACCCTTGGGCGGGCTTCTTGTCACCTGGACCGGTGGCGAAGGCGAGGTCGAGGTGACCGGCGACTATGACGAGGGGGAGTGACCATGACCATGGAACACGCGGCCGACCGTGCGGAGGCGCCGCCCACGCTGCGCCGTGACCTGGAAGCCGTCCTGATGGTCATCGACCAGCCCGTGTCCGAGTTCGACCTGGCGCGCGCCCTGGACGTCCCCCTCGACGTGGTCACCCGCACCCTGGAGGACCTGTCCCGGGAATACACCGAGCAGGGCCGTGGTTTCGACCTACGGGCGGTGGCCGAGGGGTGGCGTGTGTACACGCGACCCGAGTGCGCCGACATCGTCGAGCACTTCCTCAGGGAAGGGCAGGAAGTGCGGCTGACCCAGGCCGCGCTCGAGACGATGGCGGTGGTCGCCTACCGCCAACCGGTCTCCCGTGGCAGGGTTTCCGCGGTACGCGGGGTCAACTGTGACGGAGTCATGCGTACCCTCGTATTGAGGGGCCTGATCGAAGAGGCCGGTCACGACCCCGAGTCCGGTGCGATGCTGTACCGGACCACTTCCTATTTCCTGGAACGGTTGGGCCTGCGCGGCCTCGACGAGCTGGCTGATCTGGCGCCGTTCCTCCCCGACGACATCGAAGGTCTTGACGACACCGGTGAGCAGAACTGACAACGAACGTCCCCGCGGTGAGCGGCGCGACGGATACGCCCCGCGCGGTGAGCGCGGCGACAATGACGACCGCGGTGGCCGAGGCCACCGCCCCCAGCGACAAGACGACCGCCGAGGTGGCGGACGTTTCCAGCGCGATGACCGGCGTGATGAGCGTCGTGGTGGCGGGCGCTTCGAGCGCGATGACCGTCCGCGGCGTGAGGACCGTGACCGTGATCGCGGTGGGTTCCGTGGTCGCGATGACCGACGGGATGATCGCCGCGACGACCGTCGGGACGACCGCCAGGGTGGCGGACGTTTCCAGCGGGACGACCGTGACCGTGGCGGGTCCCGTGGCCGTGATGATCGTCGGGATGACCGTGGTGGTCGTTCCTTCGAGCGTCGTGACGACCGACGTGGTGGCGGTGGCCGTTATGACCGTGACGACCGTCGTCCCCAGGGACGTGATGACCGTCCGCGGCGTGAGGACCGTGACCGTGATCGCGGTGGGTTCCGTGGTCGCGACGACCGACGTGATGATCGTCGGGATGACCGTGGTGGTCGTTCCTTCGAGCGTCGTGACGACCGACGTGGTGGCGGTGGCCGTTATGACCGTGACGACCGTCGTCCCCAGGGACGTGATGACCGTCCGCGGCGTGAGGACCGTGACCGTGATCGCGGTGGGTTCCGTGGTCGCGACGACCGTCGGGATGACCGTGGTGGTCGTTCCTTCGACCGCCGGGACGACCGACGCGGTGGCGGCCGTGACAACCGACGCGACGAGCGTCCGCGCCGCGACAACCGTGGCCCCGCCCCGGTCGCCGGTGGCAAGAGCGAGAACGAGCTGTCCAAGGCGGCACGCGAGCGCCTCAAGGCGTTGCGCGCCGACTACGACCCGCGCGACGACGACCATCCCGGCGACGACCGTGACGCCTACACCGACGTGCCCGGTGGCATCCGCCTGCAGAAGGCGCTCGCCGCGGCCGGTGTCGCCAGTCGTCGCGCCAGCGAGGAGATGATCGCCGCCGGTCGCGTCAGCGTCGACGGGGAGATCGTCCGCAGGTTCGGCGCGCGCGTGGACCCGGAGGTCTCCGAGATCCGCGTCGACGGCATGCGTGTGGTCACCGCTCCGGACAAGCTCTACTTCGCGCTGAACAAGCCCCGCGGCGTGGTCAGCACCATGTGGGACCCGCAGGGGCGCCCGACCCTGGCCGACTACGCCGGTCAGACCTCCGAGCGCATCTTCCACGTCGGTCGCCTGGACACCGAGACCGAGGGTCTGATCCTGCTGACCAACGACGGTGAGCTCGCCAACCGGCTCACGCACCCCCGCTACAAGGTCATCAAGACCTATGTGGCCAAGGTGACCGGCCCGGTGCCGCACCGGGTGGTGCGCGAGCTGGAGAAGGGCGTGGAGCTGGAGGACGGGCCCGTGAAGGTCCACTCCTTCCGTGTGGTCGACAACGACGACCAGCAGGCCATGGTGGAGATCCGGCTGCACGAGGGACGTAAGCACATCGTGCGTCGTCTCATGGAGGCCGTGGGCCACCCGGTCGCGGACCTGGCCCGCACCCAGGTCGGCCCGATCGACCTGAACAACCTCAAACTGGGCACGATGCGCTCGCTCAGTCAGCGTGAGGTCGGCGAACTGTACAAGCAGGCTGCGCTGTAACCGAGCGCTGTCGATACAGTTGACGGCGGCCGCCCCGGACCGGGGCGG
>NZ_BCSH01000030.1 GCF_001570765.1 Nocardiopsis listeri NBRC 13360
ACCGCCCCGGACCGGGGCGGCCGCCGTCGCGTTCTACGGGCGGCGCGGAAACGAGGACGAGGCGGGGAGAACGTGGCGGTACGGGCCATCCGTGGAGCGGTACAGGTCGACGCGGACGAACGTGAGCAGGTGCTGGAGGCCACGGCCGAGTTGGTCTCGGAGGTGATGCGGCGCAACGGGCTCACCACCGACGACGTGATCAGCGTGGTGTTCACCGCTACCCCCGATCTGACCAGTGAGTTCCCGGCGTTGGCGGCGCGCAAGGTCGGATTCTCCGACGTTCCGCTCATGTGCGCCACGGAGATCTCCGTGCCGCACGCCCTGCCCCGGGTGGTGCGGCTCATGGCGCACGTGGAGACGGACCGTCCCCGCTCGGAGGTCCAGCACGTGTACCTGCGCGGCGCCCAGGCGTTGCGTTTGGACATCGCCCAGTAGGTACGAGGCCCTACCCTGGGGGTTCGGGGAAGAAGTCGAGGTCGGGGGACAGGCGAGTGAGCAACGGCACGGCCGGGGATCGGCGGACCGACCTGCGTCGGGTGACGGTGGTCGGCACCGGTCTGATCGGCACGTCGATCGCGTTGGCCCTGCGCGGGCGCGGTGTCGACGTCACGCTGTCCGACCCCGACGCGGCGTCACTCCGGTTGGCCTGTGACCTGGGCGCCGGACGACCCCTGGACGAGGCGACCGAGACCGCCCCGGCGGATCTGGCGGTGATCGCCGCACCTCCGGCCGTCATCCCCTCGGTGCTGCGCGAGGCTCAGAACCGCGGTCTGGCCCAGGTGTACACCGACGTGGCCAGCGTGAAGGCGAGCGTGCTGCGCGAGGCCGAACGCGCGGGCTGTGACATGGCCACGTTCGTGCCAGGACACCCCATGGGCGGTCGGGAGAAGCAGGGACCCGGCGCGGCCCGCGCCGACCTGTTCCTGGGCCGATCCTGGGCGCTGTGCCCCACCGGCAAGGCTGACCCGGGGTCGGTGGCGGCCGTGACCGAACTGGCCCGGCTCTGCGGCGCGGACCCGCTGGTACTGGACGGTGACGCGCACGACCGGGCGGTGGCGTTGGTCTCGCACGTTCCGCACGTGGCCTCCTCCGCGGTGGCCGCGCGGCTGCTGGGCGGGGACGAGACCGCGTTGGCGCTCGCCGGTCAGGGGGTGCGCGACGTCACCCGCATCGCCGGCGGCGACCCGCGCATGTGGGAGGAGATCCTCACCCACAACGCCGCCCCGGTGGCGCGGGTGCTGAGCGAGGTGGCCGCGGACCTGGCCGCCGCCGCGGAGGCGTTGGCGGACCATACGACGGAACCGGTCCGGGACCTGCTGGAGCGCGGCCGCTCCGGGCACGGACGCATCCCCGGCAAGCACGGTTCGGTCCGTCGTCCGGAGTACACCGTGATCCCCGTGGTCATCCCCGACGAACCCGGGTCGCTGGGTCGCCTGTTCGCGGCCGCCGCCACCGCCGGGGTCAACATCGAGGACGTGCGCATCGAGCACAGTCCGGGACTACCGCTGGGCGTGGCCGAGTTGTACGTGCTGCCGGAGGCGGTGGACGTCCTCGCCGAGGCGCTTTCGGCCGATGGATGGTCGGTCCACCCAGGGGTGTGAGACCGCTCCGCGCCATGGTCCGAGGGCGAGTCGCGCGAAGGTAGTCTGAGGCGTCGGCGAAGAGTGGACCGAGGGAGTCAGCAGTAGTGAGCGTGCAGCACACCGGAATCGTCATCGCCATCGATGGTCCTTCCGGGTCGGGGAAGTCGAGCACGGCCAAGGGCGTGGCCCGGGTGCGTGAGCTGCGCTACCTCGACACCGGGGCCATGTACAGGGCCCTGACCTGGTGGATGCTGCACCACGGGGTGGACGTGAACGACGCCGCCGCGGTGGCCGCGAACGTCGAGCATCCCGTGATCTCCATGGGCACCGACCCGGACGCGCCCACCGTGACGGTCGACGGTCATGACGTGGCCACCGACATCCGCGGCAAGGACGTCACCACCAACGTCAGCGCGGTCTCGGCGGTGCCCGAGGCGCGTGCGCTGTTGGTGCGCACCCAGCGCGAGATCATCGAGGCCGCCAGGGCCGAGTCCGCGGGCATCGTGGTCGAGGGCCGGGACATCACCACGGTGGTGGCCCCCGACGCTCCGGTGAAGCTGTTCATCACCGCCAGCGCCGAGGCCCGCGCCCAGCGGCGCAGCAAGGAGGTCCGGACCGGCGACGTCGCCGCCACCCAGGCCGACCTGGTCCGCCGCGACAAGCTCGACTCCAGCCGCGCTCACTCGCCGCTGACCCAGACCGCTGACGCCACCGAGCTCGACACCACCGGCCTGACGCTGGAGGAGGTCGTGGCCTTGGTGGTCGAACTGGCCGACGAGGCCAAGGTCGGATAGCACCACCGGCGACGCCGGCATCACCACGGGGGTCTCCCCGTGGAATTTCAGCATCCTCGCGGCACGCATCCTGGGCGCGCGAGGACCTCGAACCGGGAGTAGTGAGAAATGAACGAGTTCGACGTGTCCGATGTGGGATACGAGACCGAGGAAACCGAGTCGGCCCTGCCCGTGGTGGCGGTGGTCGGTCGACCCAACGTCGGTAAGTCCAGCCTGGTGAACCGGATCATCGGTCGCCGCGAGGCCGTGGTCGAGGACGTTCCGGGTGTGACCCGTGACCGGGTCGCCTACGACGCCGAGTGGCAGAACCACCGGTTCACCCTGGTGGACACCGGTGGTTGGGAGACCAGCGTCAGCGGGCTGGCCGCGATGGTCGCCCGTCAGGCCGAGTACGCGGCGCAGACCGCCGACGTGATCCTGTTCGTGGTGGACGCCACGGTCGGCATCACCGACGCCGACGAGGCCGTCACCCGCGTGCTGCGCGCCACCAAGCGTCCCGTGGTCCTGGCCGCGAACAAGGTCGACGGTGGTCAGCAGGAGGCCGACGCCCTCAACCTGTGGAACCTCGGTGTGGGGGAGCCCTACCCGATCAGTGCCCTGCACGGTCGCGGAACCGGTGACATGCTCGACGCCGTGGTGGAGGCCTTCCCCGAGATCCCCCAAGGTGACGACGAGAGCGACGGCGAGGACGGTCCGTCGAGGGTGGCCCTGGTGGGGCGGCCCAACGTCGGTAAGTCCAGCCTGCTCAACCGGCTGGCCGGCGAGGACCGGGTGGTCGTGGACTCCGTGGCGGGTACCACCCGTGACGCGGTCGACGAGCTCATCGAGCTGGGCGGCCAGACCTGGAAGTTCATCGACACCGCCGGTATTCGTCGCAAGTTCCGCGCGCTGCAGGGCGCGGACTACTACGCGACGATGCGCACCGGCAACGCCCTGGAACGGGCCGAGGTGGCGGTGGTGCTGATCGACGTCAGCGAGCCGCTGGCCGAGCAGGACATCCGTGTGGTCGAGCAGGTCGTCGAGGCCGGCCGTGGTCTGGTCCTGGCCTTCAACAAGTGGGACATCCTGGACGAGGAGCGCCGGATCTACCTGGAGAAGGAGATCGACCGGCAGCTGTCGCGGGTGTCGTGGGCGCCCCGGGTGAACATCTCCGCCGCCACCGGCCGCCACATGGAGCGGTTGGTCCCCGCGATCGAGACCAGCCTGATGGGTTGGAACCAGCGCATTCCCACCGGTCAGCTCAACAACTGGCTCAAGGAGTTGGTGGCGGCCACACCGCCGCCGGCGCGCGGTGGCAAACAGCCCAAGATCCTGTTCGGGACCCAGGCCGGGTCGCGTCCGCCGCACTTCATCCTGTTCACGACCGGGTTTCTGGAGGACAACTACCGCCGGTTCATCGAGCGGCGCCTGCGCGAGGACTTCGGTTTCCAGGGCACTCCGGTGCACATCAGCATGCGCATCCGGGAGAAGAAGGGCGGGGCCCCGGGCCGCGCCTCCAAGGGCAGTGTGCGCCCCGACCGCAAGTCCGGCGGTCGCCGTTAGATGAGTGATTCCAAGGTGTGGGGTCTGGCGGGGCGCCTGAGGTAGAGACCCTTGGGGTG
>NZ_BCSH01000031.1 GCF_001570765.1 Nocardiopsis listeri NBRC 13360
GGAGGGGTAGCGCTGCGGGGGAGGACGGTGGATGGGGCCGGCTCACTCTCACCATCCCCACCGGATCCGGCTTCTTCTCTTGCTTCTCGGCGGGGTGATGCTCCCAGATCCGCCGATTCACCTTGGCCTCACCCCCGCCTCCACCCCCGGGGATCACTCATCTAGGGTCTCGCGTATGAGCGGAGAGGGTTCCCCGTGATCGGGGAGCCCTCTCCGTGTGTCAGGGGCAGGAGGACTAGGGCAGGCGGCGTACGTTGCCGTGGCGCGGCCTCGGCGCGGGTTCCACGTTCTCGCGCGGACTCGGCACCGGGATGGCCGGCGCGCCCGGCAACGGTCGCCCGGCGCTCTCCCGCATCCGCCACACCACCAGAACGCCCACCACCCCGGCGGCCATGAGCAACCACGCCGGGGCGTAGAGGTCGCCGGTGGTCTGGATCAGCGACTCCGAGAGCAGTGGGGTGGTGCCACCGAACAACGCCACCGAGACGTTGAAGCTGACGGCCAACGCGCCATAGCGGACCTTGGTGGGGAAGAACGCCGGTAGGGCACCGGGCGCCGTGCCGGAGAAGTGCACCAGGGTGATCGCCAGGACCACCACACCCAGGGCGACCGCCCACAGCTCACCGCGCTGCATCAGCCAGAAGGCCGGCAAGGACAGCACGATCGAGAGCACGCTGCCGGTGAACAACACGGGTCTGCGGCCCACCCGGTCGCTGAGACGCCCGACCAGGGCGACCGTGGCGAGGATGAACACCATGCCGCCCAGGGTGATCACCAGCGCCGCGGAGGCATCGTGGTCGAGTTCGGTCTCCAGGTAGGTGGGCAGGTAGGCCGTCACCATGTAGTTGTTGACGTTGAAGACCAGGATCAGCCCCATGCACAGCAGCATGGCGCGCCACTGGTCGACGAAGGTCTCCCGGAGTTGGCCCTTGCGACGCTCCCCGGCGGAGTCCTTGGCGAAGCTCTCCGAGGAGCCCTCGAAGATCGGGGTGTCCTCCAGCTTGAGACGCAGGTAGAGGCCGATGCCACCCAGCGGAAGCGCCAACAGGAACGGGACACGCCACCCCCACTCCACCATGGTCTCGCCGCCCAGGGTCATCGTCATCAGCGTGACGATGGAGGCACCGGCCACGTAGCCGCTGATCGTGCCGAACTCCAGCCAGGAGGCCAGGAACCCGCGACGCTTGTCGGGTGAGTATTCGGCGATGAAGGTGGTCGCGCCACCGTACTCGCCGCCGGTGGAGAAGCCCTGGGACATGCGCGCGACCAGAAGCAGGATCGGGGCGGCGACGCCGATCGTCTCCGCCGAGGGGATGAGCCCGATCGCGAAGGTGCTCGCCGCCATGAGCAGCATGGTGAAGGCGAGTACCTGCTTGCGGCCGATCCTGTCACCGAGCGGACCGAAGAACAGACCACCGAGGGGGCGGACGAGGAACGCCGCGGCGAAGGTGGTGAACGTCGCGATCAGTTGGACGCCACCCGACTGGGACGGGTAGAACACCAGCCCGATCGTGGTGGCCAGGTAGCTGTAGACACCGAAGTCGTACCATTCGGTCGCGTTACCGATGGCCGCGGCGGTGACGGCCTTGCGGGTGGTGCGGTGGTCGGTCTCCAATACCCGGGTGCCCTTGGGGCTCGCACCGCTCTCGGGTGGTGTCTGGCTCACGTCTTCCCCTCCCAGTGACCACGTGAAGACTCCAGGTAAGCACCGTGGGTGACGAAAGCGTGGGATGTGGTCGTGTCGACGTCCGGGTAGCGTGGCCGTATGCGCAAAGTGCTGGTGAGCGCCTGTCTCATGGGGCGCAAGGTCCGCTTCGACGGGCGGGCCAAACCGGTGGACGACGCCACCGTCGAAAGGTGGCGCGCCGAGGGGCGTCTGGTCGTGCACTGCCCCGAGATCGCCGGCGGTCTGCCCGTGCCCCGGCCACCGGCCGAGATCGAGCCGGGTGCCGACGCCGCCGACGTCCTCGCGGGCCGCGCCCGCATCCTCACCCCCGACGGCGTGGACGTGACCGATCACTTCGTCTCCGGCGCCCGCGCGGCGCTGGCCACCGCGCGGGCGCAGGGTGTGGCCGTGGCCCTGCTCAAGCAGTCCAGCCCCTCCTGCGGCTCCCACCAGGTGTTCGATGGCACCTTCTCCGGGCGCAAGGTCCCGGGGGAGGGGGTCACCGCGCACCTGCTGCGCGAGCACGGGATCCCCGTCCTGGACGAGGACCAGGTGGCCCGGGCCGCGGAACTGCTGGCCGAGTCGTAGGCGGTCAGTCCTTGACGACCTCGTAGTCCAGACAGGCGAACGCGCCCGCGAGTCGGACCGACAACGGCCGCAGCCGCACCCGGCCGTCCAGCAGGGGAGCGCCGCCGCCCAGGCTGACCGGGGCGATCGACACCCGAACCTCGTCGAGGAGGCCCAGCCGGGCCAGTTCGGCGGCGACGCGTCCACCGCCGACCACCCAGATGTCCTTGCCGTCGGCGGTCTCGACCATGTCCTTGTGCAGGGCGCGCAGTTCGTCGTCGGTGTCGGCGCTCAGGAACCGCAGGTCGCCCTCGATCCTGGGCAGGTCACGATGGGTCAGCACCCAGGTGGGTGTCTTGTAGGGCCAGGGCGTGTGTCCCTCGTGCTCCAGGATCCACTCGTAGGTGGTCGCCCCGGTGAGGATCGCGCCCGCGCCGTCGATGAACTCGGCGGTGGAGTCGATCGCCTCCCCCTCCTGGGCGCCCTCCACCGCGAACAGCCACTCCAGGGAGTTGTCCTGGTCGGCGATGAACCCGTCCAGGCTGGTGGCGGTCTCGTAGACTGTCCTGGTCATGTCGTTCCTCCGTAGTGGTCCTGTAGCCATTCGATGGGGTCGCCGTGGCCCACCTCCACGCCCGCCTCGCGCAGCATGTGCCGCACGAGTTGCCTGCGGTGCGCGGCGTAGGTGAGCACGTGCACCACCACGCTGCCCATGACGAAGCTCTCCGGTGGGTCGCACAGCGCGTCGATCAGCCGGTCGCCCCAGGCGCCCCGGCGTCCGATGTCACCGACGGCGGCGATCCACCGCGCCCCCGCCTCGCGGTGCCGTTCCCGCAGCGAAGCCGGATCGTCCTCCCCGTGCTCGGGGAAGTCGTCCCCTTCGATGGAGGCCAGCCACACCTCCTTGGACCACACCAGACGATCCAGGCTGTGCGCGATCGACTTCTCGGGACCGTCCCAGGTCAGGACGGTCCGCCCGGGGGAGCGCACCTTTCGGTACTCCTCCTCGGACAGTTCGGCGGCCAGGCCGATGAGCAGGGCCGTGTCGTCGACGTCGTGGTGCACCTGGAAGGCGGTGAGGTCCATGTCGGCTCGTCCCTTCGGGTTCTCCTCCACCCACAGGTGGAACGGCGGATGGAAGTGGACCCCGTTGGGCGCGGTCAGCCACCGGCCGCTGCCGGCCGTGGTGGCGCTGGGCGGGTGACCGAACGCGCGTGCGAACGCGCGGGTGAACCCCTCGACGGACTCGTATCCGGCGGCGAAGGCGGCGTCGGTGACCCCGCTGCCCTGACCGATCTGCCAGGCGGCCCGTTCCAACAGCACCCGACGGCGCAGGGCCACGGGTGGTTCGCCGGTGTCCCGGGCGAAGGTGCGGCTGAAGTGGAACGGTGAGGCGTGCGCCTGCCCGGCCATGTCGCTCAGGCGGGTGTTGTCCTCGGCCAGGACGGCGTCGAGCAGTTCACGCAGCCGGTCGCGTCCGGTGGTGGGGTCGGTCATGGGACCAGTATCTTCGTCCGACCCCTGGAGCCGCTTGACCGATCTTGCGCAGGCGGGGCGGAGGGAACCGTGGCGCGAACGGCTCGGGGAATGCGATAGAGTCGTCTCCGTTGGCCACACCGGAGACGGTGTCGGTCCGACGGGCGGGACGTAGCGCAGTTTGGTAGCGCACTTGACTGGGGGTCAAGGGGTCGTGGGTTCAAATCCCGCCGTCCCGACAGAGAAGTAGCAGGTCATAGAGGGGTCCACCATTCGGTGGGCCTCTTTCTGCGTCTCGGGTGGGGTATCGGCCCACGTCGTTGAGGATTTCGTCCATCGCCCGAGCCGCCGACCGACGTACCGGCCGCAGCCGGTGGCGGTGGACACGTTCGGTGGTGTCGATGTCGTCGTGACCGACCAGCGGTGAGATCTCCTCGATGCTCACCTCGTACTCCGACAGCGAGGAAGAGCACGGGGCCGAACCCCACTGACCGCGGCATCGGCGTGCGTATCGCCCGTCCCGGCATCGAATTCTCCCCACGGCCGGGGTGGCGCCGGTACGAGATCGATTGCTCGATCTGACTGGCCAGGCATGTTGATGGCTTTCGAGATGAGCTTTGAGCCGTCCGGTCGTCCGTGCGGAACTTCGCGTTCCACGGCCGCACGTTCACTATCGACTTCCAGGACCGGTGGTCCTCACACGGATGGCAAAACGATCTGGATGAGGAAAGGAACGTTGGACCGTTCGAGCGCGCCACCGTGACACATCGGCGCACAATACGAAGTGTCGCTTTCGTTAATGAAGTTCATTGTCTCAGAAAAGGGGTCGCCAACCTTTTCCCGGTGCCTTGACCGGTGGTGGACGTGGACTTACGGTCCAAGTCATGGAGTCCATGACAACGATCGGTCTCGACGACGCCATGCGTGTAATAAACGCGGGAATAGTTAAATCTCAGGAGATTAATTCCCCGAGTAATATCGCGGTGGCCGATGTCGGAGGGAACCTTACGGCACACGTACGGATGGACGGCGCGCAACTCGGGAGCATCGAACATTCGATCAATAAGGCGCACACGAGTGTGCTCTTCAGGAAACCGACCGGGGACCTGGCCTCGGACTCCCAACCGGGAGGGCGGTTCTGGGGCATGGCGTTGTCGGGTGGCGGGCGCGTTCTGGTGTTCGCCGGAGGTCTGCCTTTGTTCGCCGATGGCGAGCTCGTAGGAGCGGTAGGGGTGAGCGGGGGTTCGCGAGAACAGGACAGCGCTGTGGCCGAAGCGGCTGCAGCCGCCCTCTGAACCCATTGCCGGCACGGCCTCAAGGAACTCACTGACTCATCGAAGGGAACATCATGACCGGAACGATCCTCATCACCGGAGCGGGTACGGGTTTTGGCAAGGAGGTCGCTCTGCGGCTCGCGTCCCAGGGGCACGACGTCATCGCCGGCGTCGAGATCATCGCGCAGGTCAACTCGCTCCGATCCGAGGCGGAGGCGCGCGGGGCGGGCCTGCGCGTGGAGAAGCTGGACGTGACCGATCCCGACGACCGGCGGCACGCCTGGACGTGGGACGTCGATGTTCTGCTCAACAACGCGGGTGTCTCCGAGGGCGGCTCGACCGTGGACATCCCCGAGGACCGACTGTTCCGGCAGTTCGACGTCAACGTGTTCGGTCCGGTCCTGCTCACCCAGCGCTTCGCGAAGAGGATGGCGGCGCGTGGGAGCGGCAGGATCGTCTTCATGTCCTCGGTAGCGGGGCTCACCACGGATCCGTTCACCGGTGCCTACTCGGGTTCCAAGCACGCCGTGGAGGCCTTCGCCGACGCATTGGACCAGGAACTGGCCGAGTTCGGTGTCACCGTCGCAACCGTCAATCCGGGGCCGTTCCTGACGGGGTTCAACGACACCATGTTCGAGGAGTGGAAGACGTGGGGCGACGACCCGTCCCAGCGCCTCTTCGACTACTCCGAACTGTCCTTCCCCCATGAGCAGTACGACCCGGAGCCCGTCTTCGAGACAACGATCAAGGTGCTGCTCGGTCAGGACACGCGTTACCGCCACGTGCTTCCCGAGGAGATGGAACCCGAGGTCCGCCAACAGGTCGACGGTTTCTGGGAACGCGGACTCAACGATGGAAGACGCCCGGAACTGGTGCAGAAGGCCTACGACATGGCCCCCTACACCTCCGTCTCCTCATGAGTCTGCCCTGCGCCCCACCGGTTTCGACGTCGACGAGCCCCCGCTCGAACTCGGCCGTGCCCTGAAGCTCCCACCGTGGCTGGAGCCCCGACGCGACCAGATCCAGAGCGCGCTTCCACGGTTGGACCTGCCCGCCGAGAACGACCCCGAGGCACAGGTGGTGTGAGCTCCATGGTGGTCTTCGGCTGCGGGACGGTGAACAGAGTGGGGGAGCAGGTCCGACGGCTGGGCGCGTCCCGGGCACTCCTGCTCTCCTCGCCCTCGGGGCGCGCGGTGGGCCGGATGCGCGAGGTACTCGGTGACCTCTTGGTGGCGGAGTTCGCGGGGGCGATTCCGCACATCCCGGTCGAGGTGACCGAGCGGCGCTTCGGCTCGTGCGCGAGCAGTCCGTCGACTGCCTGGTCGCCATCGGCGGTGGTTCGACGACCGGACTCGCCAAGGCCCTGGCGGTACGCACCGGGCTGCCGCAGGTCATCGTCCCCACCACCTACGCCGGTTCCGAGGTCACGTCCGTCCTCGGGGAGACCGAGGACGGGCGCAAGACCACCCGATCCGGGCCGCACATCCTGCCGGAGACGGTGGTCTACGACGTCGACCTCGCCCTGGGACTTCCGGTGGCGGTTTCGGTGACCAGCGCGGTCAACGCCATGGCCCACGCCGTGGAGGCCCTGTACGCACCGAAGGTCGACCCGGAGGCCCGAGAGGACCTTCTGCGCGCGGCCCGACTCGCCGGCGACTGTCTCGGGGCCGTGGGAATGGGCCTGCACCACAAGCTCTGCCCCACCCTGGGAGGGGCGTTCGACATGCCGCACGCCGCGACCCACACGGTCGTACTGCCGCACGTGATGGCCTACAACGCGCCTGCCGTACCCGAGGTGATGTTCCGAATCGCGCAGGCGTTGGGGACCGACGACGCCGCGCGCGGGGTCCACGACCTCGTGGTGGGCGTGGCCGGGCCGACGTCGTTGCGTGAGCTCGATATGGCCGAGGCCGACCTGGCGCCGGCCGCCGGGCTCGCCACCGCGAAACCCTATCCGAACCCGCCAGAGCCGGAACGGCAGGGCGTGGAGATACTGCTCGTCGACGCCTGGCATGGCCGAAGGCCGGCGCCGCGACCGGAGGGACGATGACGGACAAGGCGGGGTCGCCCGACAAGACCGACGTGGTCGTCATCGGTGCCGGGCAGGCCGGGCTCTCGGTGGCCTGGCACCTGCGTCGACTCGGGCTCGAGCCCGGGGTCGACTTCGTGGTCCTGGACCGGGGCCCGCACAGCGGTGGAGCCTGGCAGTTCCGCTGGGAGGCGTTGCGTCTGGACGACGCCCACAAGGTCGACGACCTGCCCGGCATGCGGGAACTGGAACTGAGTTTCGACACCGCCGACCCCGAACGCCCGGCCCGGGACGTGGTCCGTGATTACTACCGCCGCTATGAGGACGCCTTCGATCTGAGGGTGGTGCGCCCGATCCAGGTGCGAGGGGTGCACGACCACGACGAGGGATTCCGGGTCGTGACCGACCGGGGGGAGGTCGTCTCGCGGACCGTGGTCAACGCCGGCGGCACCTGGGGCCGGCCGTTCCGGCCCTACTTCGCGGGCGCGGCGGACTTCCGGGGCGTCCAGATCTCCACCCCCGACTACCGGGCCGCCGAGGACTTCGCGGGGATGCGGGTCCTGGTGGTGGGCGGTGGTACCTCCGCGGTGGGGTTCCTGCGCGAACTGGAGGGCGTGGCCGCGAGCACCACATGGGCCACGCGCAGACCCGTCACGTTCGTCGACGACCCGGAGGGCCCGATCAACGCGGTGCGCGCGGCGGACGAGGCCGCGAGGGCCGGCCGTCGCCTGCCCAGCATCGTCAGTGGTACCGGGCTGCCCGCGACCCCCGCCAACCTGGCGGGCCGGGACCGTGGTCTGCTGCTGGACCGGCCCATGTTCACCGCGATCGAACCCGACGGGGTGCGTTGGCCGGACGGCACGTTCGAACCGGTGGACGCCATCATCTGGGCCACCGGCTTCCGGGCCGAACTCACCCACCTGGCCCCACTGCGCCTGCGCGAACCCGGTGGAGGGGTGTGGGTGCAGGACGGCCGCGCGGTCCGTCGACCGGGCCTGTTCATGGCCGGGTACGGGCCGCAGGCCAGCACCATCGGCGCCAACCGGGCCGGGCGGGCCGTCGCGCGTCAAGTGGTGGCCGCGCTCCCTAACCGGTCGGCATCACGTTGATCAGCTTCTTGTTGACGAACTCCTGGATCCCCGCCTCGGAGAGTTCCTGGCCGTAACCGGACCTCTTGGTGCCACCGAATGGAAGCTCCGGCCGGGTCCATGTCGGGTGGTTCACGAACACCATCCCGGTCTCGATCCGCCTGGCGACCTCCACACCGTGATCGGTGTCCTCGGTGAACACCGATCCTCCCAGCCCGAAGCTGGAGTCGTTGGCGATCCGCACCGCCTCGTCTTCGTCCGCCGCTCGGAAGAAGAGGGCGACGGGCCCGAAGAACTCCTTGTCGTAGACCGGGTTGTCCCTGCTCACCCCGGTGAGGATCCTGGGCTGGACGAACGCGCCCTCCTCCGGCACGGGATCGCCGGGCGTCATCATCAGGGCGCCGTGGTCGACGGCCTCGTCCACCAAGGCGTCGAGGTCGTCGGCGGCGCTCTGTGAGGACAGCGGCGGCAGTGTCGTGTCGGGGTCGAACGGGTCACCCGCCCTGAGCTCGGCGAACCCTTCGGCGAACCGCCGCAGGAACTCGTCCGCCACCTCTTCGACCACGATGATCCGCTTGGCGGCGACGCAGCTCTGACCGGCGTTGTTGAGCCGGCCCCACAGCGCCCGCTCGACGCTCAAGTCGAGGTCGGCGTCGGCGAGCACGATCAGGGCGTCGCTGCCGCCGAGTTCCAGGGTGCTCTTCTTCAACTCCTCGCCGGCGTGCGCCGCGACGCTGGCGCCCGCGCCCTCGCTACCGGTGAGCGCGACACCGCGGATCCGGGAGTCCTGGATCGTGCGGCTCACCTGGTCCTTGCTCGCGTAGACGTTGGTGTAGGCGCCCTCCGGCGCGCCGGCCTCGCGGAACAGCCGCTCGAAGGCCGCTGCGGACTGCGGCACGATCGACGCGTGCTTGACCATCACCACGTTCCCGGCCATGAGGTTGGGGCCGGCGAATCGGGCCAGCTGGTAGTAGGGGAAGTTCCATGGTTGGACGCCGAACAGCACCCCGATCGGATCGCTGACGACGATGGCCTCTCCCGCCTCGGGGGCGTCGGTGGACACCCGCTCGGGGGCCAGGAACTCCTCGGCGTTGTCCGCGTAGTAGTCCAGGATCGAAGCGGCCAGCTCGACCTCGCCCAGGCTCTCGCCGTACAACTTGCCCATCTCCAGGGTGAGGAGGCGGGCGAACTCGTCGGGTCGTTCGCGCAGAATGCTCGCGGCGCGTGCGACGACCTCCTTGCGCTCGTCGAAGGACTTGGTGCGCCAGGATTCGAAGGTCCGCTGGGCGGTGTGGACGGCCCGGTCCAGCTCCTCGTCCCCGATCCCCGGGAACATCGCCAGGGTCTCGTTCGTGTAGGGGTTCGTGGTCGCGTAAGCCATCAGGTTTCCTCCTCCGTCTTATGGATCCCCTGCTCGGTCGACGCCGGTGACGAAACGTTCCCCACGTAAAAAACCGTTGGGGCGGTCGTCGGTGCGACGCTAACGTGCCCCGTGACCGACCGTTTCCACACCGCAGAGGAACCCGATGAACAGCGCCGTGACCCTCCTCCGTTCCGCCACCTTGTCCGACGTCGCGGAGTACGCCTACGCCGCCACGGTCCCGTCCGGGACGCGACTGGTCTTCACCGCCGGCGCGTGCCCGCTGAACGCCGACGGCACCACCGCCGCCGTGGGCGACTACGCCGGTCAGGCCGCGGTGTGCGTGGCCAACCTGAAGACCGCGCTCGCGGAGGCCGACGCCGAACTGACCGACGTGGTCAGCACCCGGGTACTGGTCGCCTCCACGTCCCAGGAGGACCTGGTGACGGCCTGGGAGGTGGTGCGGGACGCCTTCGGTGAGCACGACGTGCCCAGCACCCTGCTGGGCGTCACGGTCCTGGGCTACGACGACCAGCTCGTGGAGATCGAGTCCGTGGCCGCACTGCGAGAGTGAGAGCACGGGAATTGGTCCTGTGGACAAACGGGTTCCCGGCGAGGGTTCGGCCTAGGATCGGGGAAGACAAGGGTTCCCAGAACACGGAGGGTGTGCGCCATGCGGGCCAATCGGCTGCCGACCGAGGAGATCAAGCGCGAGACCGCGGCCTTCGCCGACCGGATCACCTCCGACGGACGCTTCGGTCGCACCGCCGAGCCAGGACGCTACCGGCTGGTGATCAACCGGGCCTGCCCCTGGGCGCACCGCGTCGTGATGACCCGCCGCCTCATGGGGCTGGAACAGGTGGTCTCCCTGGCCGTCACCGACCCCGTGCAGGAGATCATCGAGGGCGACCCGCACTGGGTGTTCACCGAACGCACCGGCAACCCCGACGACAAGGACCCCGTGCTCGGCATCCACGCCTTGCGCGAGGCCTACCTGGCCCGGGACCCCGACTACGACGGCGGTGTGAGCGTACCCGGACTCGTGGACGTCGCTTCCGGCCACCTGGTCTCCAACGACTACGACCAGATCAGCGTGGACATGGCCACCGAGTGGGACGGTCTGGCCCGCGCCGGCGCGCCGCGACTGTACCCCGAGGAGCTGCGCGAGGAGATCGACACCGTCAGCGCCGAGGTGTACCGCGACCTCAACAACGGTGTCTACCGTTCCGGGTTCGCCCCCGACCAGCAGCGCTACGAGCGGGCCGTTCGCGGAGTCTTCGAGTGCCTTGACGCCCTGGAGGAGCGCCTGACCGAACGCCGTTACCTGGTCGGTGAGCACATCACCCTGGCCGACCTGCGCCTGTGGGCCACCCTGGTGCGCTTCGACGCCGCCTACCACGGCCACTTCAAGTGCAACCGGCGCAAGCTCATCGAGTACCCGGCGCTGTGGGCCTACGCTCGCGACCTGTTCCAGACCCCGGGCTTCGGCGACACCACCAACCTGGAGCACATCCGGGTCCACTACTACGCGGTGCACACCGCCATCAACCCCACCGGGATCGTGGCCGTCGGCCCGGACCCACAGGGCTGGCTCACCCCACACCACCGGGAGGAGCTGGGCGGTCGCCCGTTCGGGGACGGAACGCCGCCGGGACCCGTGGTGGAGGGCGAGCACGTCCCTCCCCTGGAGGAGCAGGGCTGAGGAACAGGGCTTAGGGGCGAGGCAGAGAGCGAGACATCCAGGTAGTCATGTAGTCAGGTGGCCACCAGGGAGTAGGGGTTCGGGATGAAAGCTGGGGCTGGGGCTGGGGCTGAGAGGTAGAGGTCGGGCTCGTGGCGGGGATGACTGAGACCTTTGGCCTTGGGGTTGTCGGGTGTCGCTTGG
>NZ_BCSH01000032.1 GCF_001570765.1 Nocardiopsis listeri NBRC 13360
GGGGGCTTACCCGGTGATCGACGACCCGCACCGACTCGCCCCGGACTCCGTGCCCGGAGAGTTCGTCGAGCACTTGCCGTGCGAGCAATTCACTGCTGGAAGGGTCCGGACTGGGCTTGAGACTGCATACCAGGGCGAGGGCCCGAAGATCGGAAGACATAACGGCACCCTACCCACCTCCGGTCTTGTTCTTCTGCGATTCAGGCGCTTCGATAAACCATTTTACAGAAGTATGGTGCCGACGAGTCCCTATCGAAGGACCTGAAAGACCTGAAGGGCCCACGAGAATAAGCCATGCGCCGTTGCGGGGTCGACAGGGTGTGCTCGGGCGACACGCTCCCACAACACCCGATGCGCGCAGCACACCATGACCGGCAGCACCGATCGGGGTCTGACTTATGAAAAGAGACCCTATTCGTGGATATTCTGCTAAAAGCCCGATTCCTGCTTCTTCCCAGCCCGGGCGTCCCTCTCATTTCATGCGCGAAGTGAAACAGGCGAGATGGAGAGCGCCACCACCAGAACCCGGACCGGTCCCCCAAGACGTTTCCCGCGGATCGCGACCCCACTTCGGTTCCCGCTCAGACCCTGCGGCGTTGGGCACGGACACAGCGCAGCAGTTCCTCCCCGTAGGGCAGGACGATGAAGCAGCCCACCGCCGCGGCGATCCCGGCGACATAGCCGCCGGACAGACGCTCACGTTTGGACTGGAGCTTCCATCGGTCGGGGTCGGTGCCGGCGAAGGCGCGGACCTGGTCCCAATGCAGGCAGGACAGGAAAGCGATGGCGGTCAGGGGCAGCACTTCCAGGAAGCTGTGGATGTGCTGCTCCACCGGACGTACCTCGCGGTCCTCGGTGGCCACGTGCACGTCCCACAGAGCCGTCGCAGCGTGGATGGCCGCGGCACCGTACATGGTGCTCAGTACCAGCGGATTGATGCGCGCGAACAGGCCCAACATGACCGGGACGCCGGCCTCGGCCATCATCAACGCGTGGATGGCGGACTCGCGGGTCCCGCTCGTGTGCTCGATGTCGGTGCGCCGATGCATGATGTGGTCGGCGACCGCCGGGACGAACCACAACGGCAGGACCCCGTACAGCAGAAACCGTCGCGTGATGACCTCGAGGTCCTCACTGCCCGCCGGGGCGGTCAACGTCGGTCGGCTGCGCCACCTGGCCACGGCCCGGCTCAGGGACTCGGAGAAACTCTGCATGCGCACGCTCCATAACCTCGTCTGTAGTGCCGATTCGGCCCATCACCGGGATCGACGTGCCGCTGCTCCGCAGCCGCGCCGCGCACGTGTGTGTTCGGGTGGACGAGGACGACCAAGATTCCGAACCAGCGCCACACCCACCTCACCGGCATTCGTGACCATTCAGACACAGGAACCCCGCCGGGGCCAGGACCGAGCGCAGCGCGTGCCGCGCGCCGCACGCGGTGCCCGTGTCCTCTGGCGGCGCTGGACGCCCGCCGTCTCGTTCCGTCTGCCTCATTTCGTTCCGGACCGGTCCTCGGCCTCCAGTTCCTGGACGATCTGCGCGACGGTCACCTTGGCGGTGCGCACCGCGCCGATCAGGGTGGCCGATGCCGACCCCGTCCAGTCCCCATAGCCCACCAGAGGCAAACGCGGTTCGGCCACCGACCGGGTGCCTTCCACCGCTACCCGCCCCTGCCCGTCCACGAGCCCGGAAGAGACGAGGGGGTCCAGCACCGGACGGAACCCCGTACACCACAGGACGGCGTCACATTCCATCGTGGTGCCGTCGGACCGGAAGACTCCCGTGCGGGTGAGGTGGTCGAACATCGGCTCGGCTTCGTAGGTCGGGGATGTAAGGGGCGTACCAAGTGCCGGTGGCACTGACGACCCGCCGGGCCGACCAGGTGTCGCCGTCAGCCATCAGCAGTCCCCGATGTGTCGCCCTCGGCCCTACCTTCCGGGGTACGGCTCATGGCCGCGCTACGCAACCTGGCCATGGTGCTGAAGACGGTGGGGATGGACGATATCGCCACATGATCCGGTGTCCACCCGAACGAACGCTGCCTTTCTTCGGTAACAGTCACGATCCCGACCTCTTGGGGGATTTGAAAGAGCCCTGCCCTTCATGAAGCCTCCGATGCCGCGTGGACTCCACTCGACCTCAGCCCACACGCACATTTCACGAGGACCTCACGAACGTCCGAATTCGAAGGCACAAAAGAGTCCTGCTCCGCAGAAAGACAGGCACGATCATGACATCGATCTCGGATAGGCATGTAAGACAATTCCACCTTCGGACCACGATTCGAAGAGTTGACAGTAACGCGCATCACAGTTACTCTATGTCAAGTATGTCGGAATTTGCATTGTTGGCGCAGCGCCGATCCAGGCTCGGACTCAAGGCGCGCCCTGCGACTCGAACCGCACTTGGCGACCGGTCCGGCTCGCATGCCACGCCTGACACGGTCGGCCATGAGAACGACTCATGGGCAGGAGTGGCGATCGGCTGGTGGGGCGGCGACCCCTAACCGAGAGCGCTCCGGGTGAATCGAAATCCCCAGGAACGGTGACCGGCACTTCCCGACATCTATGTGCGCGCAGAGATACACGCATGTCATTATGCGGCACCCTCGCCGGTGGGACCCCCTGCTTCTACCGGCGTTCGGTAGAAGCACCTCCACCCCTTCGATCCCCCTGATCGACCTTTCCCAACGCGCACTCGCGTCTTCCCGGACCCGATCTGCGCCTCTGTCTGAACATTCACGAGGAGGCCGAGTTCATAATGCCCGAAAACTCGAACCCAGGAAGAGATGAACCGAACCATCCCCCAAAAGGTCGCAAGGACGACAAAGACAACGATGAATCCTTGATCCCGCAGAATCGGACGGGCACCACGGCGTTCGGAAGCCTGGACTACAAGCATCCCGGATACCCCCACGACACGCACCCGGTCCTTGTTCCGGGTATTGCCATCGACGAACAGCGTCGCCGATACCGAATCGACTGGCTCGTGTTCGCGATCGCCGGTTCGCTGACGGTCGCTTTCGTCATCTGGGGCATTTTGTCACCGAGTAGCGTCGCCGGGGTCGCTGAGACAGCGTTCTACTGGTCGACCGACAACCTCGGGTGGATGTTCAACGTCGTGGCCATCGTCGTGCTCGTCGCTCTCCTGGGCATAGCGCTCTCGCCCTACGGGAACATCCCACTCGGAAAGGACGGTGAGAGGCCCGAGTTCAGTACTTTCTCCTGGACCGCGATGCTGTTCGCCGCCGGACTGGGTGTGGCGGTCCTCTTCTGGGGGCCTTCGGAACCCCTGGGCTACTTCATCTCGCCGCCTCCGCTGACCAGCGAGGCCGAGTCGGTCGAAGCCGTGCACACCGCTCTCGCCCAGATGTACTACCACTGGGGCTTTCACGCGTGGGCCATCTACGCGCTGGTCGGTGGATCCGTCGCCTACGCGGCATATCGCCGTGGTCGTTCCCTGCTCATGTCCTCGATCTTCTGCACGTTGTTCGGACAGCGTCTCACCGAGGGTTTCGCCGGGAAACTCGTCGACATCTTCGCGATCATCGCAACACTCTTCGGTACCGCCGCCGCTCTCGGTATCGCGGCCATGCAGATCGGCTCCGGCATCAGCATCATTTCGGGTGCCGGAGAGCTCACGAACGACATCCTGGTCGTCATCATCGCGGTTCTGACCATCGGCTTTATCATTTCTGCCGTATCGGGTGTGGCCCGGGGAATCCGCTACCTGTCGAACATCAATATCGTACTCACGATCGGTATGATCACGCTCGTACTCTTCCTCGGCCCCACACTGTTCCTCCTGAACCTGCTTCCCTCCGCGATCATGGAGTATCTCGGATCCATGTTCGACATGATGGGTCGCTCACTCTCGTGGGGTTCGGACACGCAGGAATTCCAATCACTGTGGACGGTATACTACTGGGCGTGGTGGATCTCCTGGTCGCCCTTCGTGGGTATCTTCCTCGCACGTATCTCCCGCGGCCGCAGCATCCGTCAGTTCACCCTCGGCACGATCCTCATTCCATCTTCGTTGCTCTTCATCGCATACGGGGTGATGGGTGGAACCTCCATCTGGATGTACCGGGGCGGCGCGGATGGATTCACTGACGACATGCCCGCACCCGAGGTGCTCTTCGCCCTCATCGGGAACCTGCCGTATGTCGAATGGCTGCCTTATGTCGTGATCCTGATACTCGCGATCTTCTTCATCACCGCGGCCGATTCCGCTTCGGTCGTGATGGGGATGCTCACCACACAGGGAGATCAAAAACCCCGCCGTTGGGTGGTCGTCTTCTGGGGCCTTGTCATGTCGGGAATCGCGATCGTGATGCTCCTTCTCGGTGATGCGCTGGCACTGGAAGGGTTGCAGCAACTCGTGATCGTCACAGCGGTGCCGTTCGCACTCGTGCTGCTCGTCGCCATCATCGCGTGGTTCAAGGAATTGCGTACCGACCCTCTCACGCTACGCATGCGCTATGTCGAGACCGCGGTGAACAACGCCGTGACCGAGGGGGTGGATCGGTACGGCGACGACTTCTCGTTGAAGGTCGTGGAATCCCCACCCGGAGGCGGGGCGGGTGCCGACATCGACTCCACCGATGAGAGTTACACCGAGTGGTATCAGCGCACCAACGAGGAGGGCGAACCGGTCGGCTACGACTTCGGGACCGGGGAGTGGGCCGACGGATATGAGGCGTCGCAGACCTGGGAAGCCCGTGGGGACCGCTGATTCCCTCGCCCCCGGCTCCTGTCCATCAGCCGACGTCGAGGGCCAGGCGAAGGCCCGCGTGGCCGAGGGTCGTGTCCGCGGTCGCCGCGATGCGTGCGGAGGTGCGATATCGACGGCAGTACGACGCGTGGCACAGGTACGATCCGCCTCGCAGCACGGGTCGTCCATCGGTATCGCCGAAGACGCCGGCGGTCCACTCCCAGACATTGCCCGTGGTGTTGTACAGCCCGTAGGCGTTGGGTGCGAACGACGCGGCGGGCACGGTGCCGACCACACCGGTCGGCCCGTCCGGGAAATCACCGGGGAAGGTGTTCATGCGAGGCACTCCGTCGGGTTCTCGCACGGCGCCCCAAGGGAAGGGCCGCTGTTCGAGTCCGCCGCGCGAGGCGAACTCCCACTCGGTCTCCGACGGAAGCCGGGCACCCACCCACTCGGCGTAGGCCATCGCGTCCCGCTGCGAGACGTGGGTTACCGGGTGCGCACCGCGGGACTCCACCGAGGACCCGGGGCCTTCGGGCCGGTGCCAGCAGGCACCCTCGACCCGACGCCACCATGGTGCCTGCGCGACCGCTGGGGCACCGCTGCGCAACCTCGCGGGCAGCAGTCCCTGGAAAACGAGGGAGTCCTCCAGCCTCTCGGCTTCACTGCGGTACCCGGTGTCGAGCACGAAGGCCGCGAACTCGGCCACCGTCACCGTCGTCGGGGCGATGGCGAACGGCTCGACCCACTCCTGGCGGACAGGTCCCTCTCCATCTTCCGGGTAGGCGAAGCGATCCGTGCTGCCCATGAGGAACGTGCCTCCTGCGAGGCCGACCATCCGCAGCTCGTCGTTCGCGGCGGCGGCAAGGCGCTCCAGCGTTCTCACGTCGGCGCCCGCCAAGCCCTCCGACCGTCTGCCGGTCGTGTCGCGTTCGGGACCACAGCAACTCATTCGGACCCCTTTGTTCCGTCTCGTCGAAAGGAAGACTCATGGCTCGGAACCGACCGAACATCATCGTGATCCAAGCTGATCAGATGGCCGCGCAGGCTCTCGGTGCCTACGGTGATCAGGCCGCGAGGACCCCGAACATCGACGCTCTCGCCGAGGAGGGGGCGGTGTTCGACCGTGCCTACTGCAACACCCCGTTGTGCGCCCCCTCTCGTGCGTCGATGATGACCGGCCGCATGCCCTCGGCGATCGGCTGCTACGACAACGGAGCCGATTTCGCGGCGTCCGAACCGACCTTCGCCCACCGGTTGCGGGCGATCGGGTACCACACGGCGTTGATCGGGAGGATGCACTTCATCGGACCGGACCAGCAACACGGCTTCGAGGAGAGACTGACCACTGACGTCTACCCGGCCGACCTCGACATGGTGCCCGATTGGAATCGCCGACCGGAGGACCGGCTTCAGTGGTATCACGACGCCGACGCGGTGTTCAGCGCCGGAGTCTCGAAGGCGACCGTGCAGCAGGACTTCGACGACGAGGTCGGGTTCCGAACCCTGCGGCACCTCAACGACAGGGTTCGTGTCAACCAGGCCGCCGGGGAGAGACGGCCCTTCCTGATGGTCACCTCGTTCATTCATCCGCATGATCCGTACGAGCCGCCACGCGAGCACTGGGACCGGTTCGCCGACGTCGATATCCCCGATCCGGTCCATCCCGAGGTTCCTGACCCCGAGCAGGATCCGCACAGCCACCGACTACGGGCGATGAGCGGGTTCGACGTACGGGAGCCCGGTATCGACGAGGTACGCAGGGCCCGTCGCGCGTACTACGCCGCGGTGAACTACATCGATGACCACGTCGGCCGCATTCGCGAGCGCGTCGAGGAGCTCGGTCTGGCCGACGAGACCGTCATCATCGTCACGAGCGACCACGGTGACATGCTGGGTGAGAAGGGCCTGTGGTACAAGATGTCGCCGTACGAACAGTCCTCGCGGGTACCGATGATCGTGCACGGACCTGAAGACCTGGTGCCCAAGGGACGCTTCGCCAACACGGTCTGTCTGCTCGATCTGATGCCGACCCTGCTGGAGCTCTCGGGTGCTCCCTCCCCGAGTGGGCAGGACGGGCGGTCACTGTTGGAGACCGCCCGTCAAGAGCGCACGGGCGAGGCGACCCCCAAGGACCGCGACATCGTGATCGAGTACCTCGCGGAGGGCACGTTGCGCCCCCAGCTGACGCTGGTGCGAGGGCACCTGAAATACGTGCTGTGCCCTGGCGATCCGGAACAGTTCTTCGATCTCTCGGTGGATCCGGACGAACTGAGGAATCGCGCAGCGGTGCCCGAATACGCAGAGATCGTCGGGCAGATGCGGGCAACGCTCCAGGCGCGATACGACGTCCTCCGCCTGGAATCCGACGTGCTCGCGAGCCAGGCGAGTCGCCGTCTCGTAGCCGAGGCGCTGCGGAACGGGCGGGTGCGCCGTTGGGACTTCGATCCTGAGCCCGAGCAGCGCTACGTGCGTGGCGACTTCTGGGCGGCACTCGGCTATGGGAAGGTCTCCGACCCTTCCAGGTGAGTCCCCACGGGTCGGGCTCACCGTCTCGTCGTGAGCCCGACCCGGTGCCGTGTGCAAAGAAGAGCGGACGGCACGGCGCCGCTCGTGCGGTCCCGGTGCGCCCTGGTGCCCGGCGTACGACACCGGCCCCTTCAATCTGGAGGAACCCCACTCAGGCTGTCGGAGCCCGTGCCGCCACCCTGGTCGCCCTGGAAGCAGGCGGCGGTCGGAACCAGCGTGCCCATGCCGCCGCGGTCGTGCACCACGACGGCGCGGGCGGAAACGAGTGGCGGCTCGCACGCCTCCGGGGCGGACGTGGAGTTCTGGTCGGTGCCGACCACGAGTGCGACGAACACGTCGACCTTGAGGGCTACGCCTCCTACTGAGGTGCCTCGATGCTCCCGAACACGTCCACGCCCGGGTGACCGCACCCCCGACGAAAGTCGGTGTCGCACACCGACCATGGCGACACGGCGAACCGGAGTCGCGCCGCCGAAGGCACGGGCGGGAACGTCCCGGCGGTGGATGTGGGGACGGGTGTCGCGCTTCTAGCGTGGACAACGTCCCCGGCGGTCGTGGAATCGACCGCCGCTCCGAAGCAGAGAGGCAATGATCATGACCCTGGAGAACCTTCTGGCCGACGTCTCCACCGAGACCCTCTTCGGCCTCGGATTCGCGGGGGTGTACCTGACCATCGCTCTGGCGGTGGTCGTGCTGGTCGTCGCCGCGGTGTTCAGCGTCCTCTTCTCACGGATCGGTTTCGGGATGAAGGTCGTCTGGTTGATCTTCGTCATCATCGCACCCGTCATCGGGGCGCTGCTGTGGTTCTTCATCGGTCGCAACCACACACCGGTCCGACACTGGTGAGGGACCGGTGGGAAGATCCCTCCGGGCCCCGGTCCGGCATCGTCACAGGGCGTCGAGAAGGTCCTGACAGGCCCGTGAGCACGCGCGGCACGCTTCGGCGCACACCCGACAGTGTTCGTGGTGTTCCGCGTGTTCCTCACACTCCTGCGCGCACCGATCACACGCCCGTACACAGGCCTGTAGGACCGAAGCGATGAATCCGTCCTCCTCGGCGGTCCGCCGCACGAGCACCCTTTGCGTGGCCTCGCAAAGATCCGCGCAGTCCAGGTCGGAACGAGCGCAGGAGACCAACTCGGCCACCGTCTCCTCCCGCATGCACGCGTCCGCACACACCACGCACACTTGGGCGCAGAGTCCACACGCCTCGACCGCGGCTCGTACCTTCTCTCCCACACCCTCCGGATCGTCGGGATGGGCGTACAGCATCTGTCCGACCACGCTCATACGTCGATACCTCCTTGTGCCGTGCCTTGGTAGGAGAAACGCAGGGTGAAGTGGTCGAGGGAGGCGGGCAGTTCGTGCGGGCGCAGGGGCGGTGCCTCGTCCACGCGGTGCAGCGGTCCGCCCCGGAGCAACGCTCGTAAGAAGAAGGAGACGGTCAACGGCACCAGGTCACGTCCAGGGCACCCCGCCGGACCATGGCTGAAGGGGAGGATGGCGGGTTCGTGTTCGGCGCGTCCGTCCGTCCAGATGGCCGGTTCGAAGGAGTCGGCGTAGGACAGGCGGGTGGAATCCCGGTGGAAGTAGCCGCTCATCACCAGGAACGCCGTGCCCGGTTCGATGGTCCGCTCGCGCCAGGTGGTCGCACGCAGGCTCTCCCGGATCACCACCAGCGTGGTCGGCCACAGGCGGACGGATTCGCGCAGGGTCGCCCGCAACAGTGGCAGGTCCACACCGTCCTCGGTGCGGCCCTCCGCGCGGACGGCCTCGGCCACGGTGCCCTGGGACGTCGACAGGGCCAAGGCGCGGAAGGTCGCGATGGCCGCCGCGTCGAAGGCGAAGAGCCAGTGGGCGACCTGGTCCTCCGGACGCTCCTCGGCCCCGGGCCGACCCAGACGTGCGGCCAAGGCGTCGGGGTCGGCCCGTTCGATGTTCGCGCGTACCCGCTCCAGGAACGAACTTCGGGCGCTTCGATCCAGTGGTGCCAGGTACGACCAGTTGGCGCGTGCCCGTAGGCGCCGCAGGAGTTCGGTGGTTCGGCGATCCCTCGCGGCGAACGCCCCGAAGACCACCCGGCGCGCGAGCGCGTCGAAGCTCCGGGAGAACCTGGCCCAGTCCAGGACGCCGTCCAGCGATCCGGCGTTGCGCAGCGCCGCGACCAGGGCTCGTGCCTCCTCGTCCGCGTGCGCGGCGATGGCGCGGGCCTCGGGGTGGGGCGATCGGCCCAGGGCCAGGGCGTGCTCGTTGGCCTCTCGACGGTGGGGCCGGTCCCCCTGCGTGGAGACCAGGACTCCGTGTGGTTGGAAGTGGGAGAGCGCGCCACGTTTCTCCGCGCCCCCGGGAGAGAACGGGTCCGGGGTACCGCGTAGGAGCACGCGCACGTCCTCGGCCGCCAGGACCAAGGCGATGCGCCGACCCATGTACCGCAGTGGCAGCGGATCGTCACCGTGCCGTGCGCGGAGTGCGCGCAGGGTCGAGACGAGCCTGCGGTCGCTGTCGGTGGCCGTGACCAGGGCCTCTCCGGCGGGGCGGCGCACGATGGCGCCACGCGCGACGGTGGGCAACAGGACCGACGACAGGATCTCCAGGCTCTCCCCGGGGGTCGCGCCGTTCGCCTCGTGGTGTGGCTCGCTGTACATGTGGGTTCGGGCTCCCCCCGGTTCGCGTTCGCTCATCACACGGTCGCGCGGCCCCACGTGGTCATGCGCTCAGCGGTCATGCGCTCACACGTGGTCGCGGGGCAGGGTCTCGGTCCACTGTCGGGAGAAGATCCTCTCCCCGGACTCGTAGGCGTCGAGGGTGGCGTGCACGCGGAATTCCTCCTCGGTGCACTCCAGGGCCGTGTAGGTCTCGGTACGGGTGTGCCACTCCCCCCGGGAGAAACACATCGTCCACGCGGTTCGCCCGCACACCGACGTGAAGTCGTCCCCCACCGCCTCGTAGTTCTCCTCGGCCTTGCGGGTGACGTCGAGGTCGGTGTCCTCCAGGTGCAGGACGCCTCCGTCCTTGACGATCTCCAGGGAGAAACGGTTGTCGACCAGGTCACGGCGCACCGACCAGTTGTGTTCCCCCGGTCGTGTTCGGGTGGTGGGGATCGCCGGCGTGGCCTCCGGCTGTTCGAACACCTCCTCGTTCGGGTCCTCGCCCGAGGACTCCTTCCGTACCGGCAGGACGAGGGCGCTGTTCTCGGGATGGACCGACATCAGCGCCGGCCGCGGTGGTGGCCAGGCCAGCGGCCAGTAGGAGGTGGACAGTGACAGTCGTATGCGGTGCCCGGGTGGGAAGGCCTGGGCGACACCGTTCATGGTGATCTCCACCTGGTAGGTCTCCCCCGGAACCAGGGACTCGGGGTGCTGGTGCCCGTTGCGATGGGTCAGGTTGAGCAGACCGTAGGTCACCCGGGTGGCGCTGCCGTCGGGGGCCACGTCGCACAGTCGCGCCGCGACCATGGCGACCGGTTCGGTGACCGAGAGTTCGAGGACGACTCGTGTGGGGCCCAGGATCTCGACCCGCTCCTCCAAGGGTTCGGTGTCGTAGACCAGGGAACCTCCGTCCTCCTCTCGTTGGTCGTAGGGCAGGTCCGGTGGCGCGCTGTAGGAAGCCCACTTACCGGCGAACTGCCCGACCGACAGGGGTGAGCGGATGCTCTGTGGGACGAGGTTCCCTCGTTCCCCGGCGATACCGATCCGGTTCTCCGACAGTGGCAGGGGCCGGTTCTCGACGCGCTCGGAGGGCCAGTGGGGCTCGTGGACCCAACGGCCGGGGCGTTCCTGGTAGGAGGTGGAGGGCGGGACGCTCTCCTGCATCCAGAGCCAGAGTCCGGTCTCCTTCTCGACACCGTTGTCCTCGCCCTTGGTCCAGTGGTCGAGCCAGCGCACCACCTCCTGGAGGTAGCCGATCGCCGGTCCCGGGACACCCATGTGCGGGTAGCGGTGGGACCAGGGCCCCACCAGGCCCTTGACCGGGGTGTCGAGGTTCTCCATGAGTCGCAGGACCGCGTTGGAGTAACCGTCCGCCCAGCCGCTGGATGCCAGCACCGGGCACTGGACCCGGGTGTAGTCCTCGTTGACGGATGCGTGTTTCCAATAACCGTCCCGGCGTTGGTGGCGGAGCCACTCCACCACCCAGGGACGGTTGGCCTCCAACCTTTCCAGCCACATTCGCCGCCAGGCCGGGCCGACGGTCTCCGGGTCGGGTGGGCAGGTGCCGTAGGCGAAGGTGGTCCCGGACTCCGCCAGGTTGTCCGAGAGCAGACATCCGCCCATGTAGTGGAAGTCGTCGGCGTACCGGTCGTCGGTGAACGAGCTGATGGCGATGGTCCGCAGGCTCTCGGGACGTCTGGCCGCGACCTGGAGCGCGGAGAAGCCGCCCCAGGACAGGCCCATCATCGCGGTGTTGCCGTCACACCAGGGTTGCGCGGCCAACCAGGCCAGGGCCTCCTCTGCGTCCCGCTGTTCGCGCTCCAGGTACTCGTCGGTGAGCACACCCTCGGAATCGCCCGTGCCCCGCAGGTCCACGCGTACGCACGCGTAGCCGTGTCCGGCGATGTAGGGGTGGTGCATGGAGTCGCGTACCGCCGTCAGGTCGCGTTTACGGTAGGGGATGTACTCCAGCACCGCCGGTACGGGGTTCTCGTCCGCCGACACCGGTCGCCACAGTCGCCCCGCCAGACGCACACCGTCCGACATGGGTATCCAGAAGTGGTCCTCGGTCCGGATCTCGCACGGCAGATCCTCCACCAGACGCATACGCACCTCCTCAGTTGCCTGTGACGCCCTCGACACTGCGGTCGCCGCTCTCGTCGTCCTCGAACTCGAACCGCAGGCCCTTCACACAGCGTTCGTACTTGGCCTGCATCTCGATCTCGCTCGCGGCGCCGATGACGATCTTGGCCAACTCGAAGCTGTAGCTGTCCTGGGCGATCATGTCGGAGAGGCGTTGTCCCACGCTCGGAACGATGTGGACGCTCACGCCCGACAGCTCCTTCTCCAGGGCCTCGATCTCCTCCGCGTCGGGCACCCGGGTGACGATTCCGTCCCGGAAGCGTCGGTAGTACCACTCCGCGGCGACGGAGAACTCTCCCTTGGATCCGTCGGACAGCGCGGGGTCCTCCCCCAACGCCATGCGAAGCATGCGTTCGTGGTTGGGCACGCCGTCCACGAGTTCGAAGAGGGGGGTGTGGCTCTGGGAGTGCCGGGGATTGATCTCCACGATGCCGAGGCTGTCATCGATCGGGTCGTAGAAGAACTCGACGCTGAACGTCGAGTCGTTCAGGCCGTGCTGTTCGATGACGCGCGCGGAGATGTCCCTGATGCGTTCCTGGACCTTCGGGGGAAGGCTGGAGGGGTACTGGTGACGCAGGAAGGACGGGTTGCCGGGGAAGTCCACCGAGTCCAGCACCGCGTACACGTTGACCTCACCCGCGTGGACGTAGCCCTCGGCGGCGGTCTGGAGCCCGTGCAGGGCGCCCTCGGCCAGGCAATGGTGTCGTCCCGCCTTCGCGACCTCCGAAGGCAGCTCCACCCGTTCCAGGATGCTCTCGAAGGGGCGGCCGATCCTGTCGATGCTTTCGCGGATGCGCGCCGCCGCCGCTTCGAAACCCTGGTCGTCCTGCACACGGTAGGCCAGTTCGGAGGAGGCGGACTTGATGGGCTTGAGCCACAGCGGATAGTCCAAGCCGTGCTCGGGGGTCTGCGCGTCCAGGTCGACCAGGGAGAAGGGAGGATGGGCCTCGGTCACCTGTGCCTGTAGGAACCTGCTCCAGTACTTGTGCTCGCATTTGACCACCGCTTCCAGGTTCGGTGCGGGCAGTCCTCGTTCGGCGCACAGGACCGGTACAAGCAGGGTGATCGGGAAGTCGCGGTAGCCGATGATGGCGTCCACCGTGCCGTCGAATCCGTCGAGCACGGCCCTCGCCGCGGCGAGGGTCTCCTCGATGTCGATCTCGCCTCGTTGCAGTTCCTCGATGCCCAGGAGTTGATGGAACCGGCAGTCTCTCCCGGTGGGGGGCCTGGCCAGAAGTTCCCGGTTGCGCTCGTCCAGTCCCATCACGAACACGTTCTTCATGCTCTCGCACCGCCCTTCACTCGTGGATGCTGTGTTGGGGGATGTGAGAGGGATCGTCTCTAGTAGCGCGCCTACCCGGTCCCATTCGTCCCATACGTGCGCATGACCACGGTTTCCTCGGTGAGGGTTCCGGGTAGCCGATCCCCACCTCCCTCGGCAACGAACCCGTCCAGACCGGGAGGACACCATGACACGGTTCGGATACTTCCTCGCCACCGAGGAACACGGTCCAGAGGAGTTGGTACGTCAGGCCGGAGCCGCGCAGGAGGCCGGCTTCGACGCCCTGTGGATCTCCGACCACTACCACCCATGGCTCGGCGCTCAGGGGCAGAGCTCGTTCGTGTGGTCGGTGATCGGAGCCATCGGACAGGTCACCTCGCTTCCCGTGGCCACCGCCGTCACCTGCCCGACCACCCGGATCCACCCGGCGATCGTGGCCCAGGCCGCGGCCACCGCGGCGGCCATGACGCCCGGCGGATTCAGCCTCGGCGTCGGTACGGGAGAGGCTCTCAACGAGCACATCCTCGGCGATCCCTGGCCGCACGCGGCCCGGCGGCTCGCGATGTTGGAGGAGGCGATCGAGGTCATGCGCGAGCTGTGGTCCGGTCGTACGGTGAGCCATCACGGCGAGTTCTACACCGTGGACACCGCACGCCTGTACACACTGCCGGAGGAACCTCCGCCGGTCCTCATGTCGGCGTTCGGTCCGAAGGCCACGGCACTGGCCGCACGCGCGGCGGACGGTCTCGTCCAGGTGGCCCCGGCCCCTGAGACCGTCGACCGTTTCCGGCGAGAGGGCGGGGCGGGCAAACCCGTCCAGGGCGGGCTCAAGGTCTGCTGGGCGCCGAACGAACAGGACGCTGTGCGTACCGCCTACGAACGCTGGCCCAACGAGGCGTTGTCCGGCGAGGCACCGCAGGTGCTGCCCTCGCCCCGACACTTCGAACAGCTCACCCAGGGGCTGGTGACCCCGGAGATGGTCGCCGATGAGGTCACCTGTGGTCCGGACCCCGAGCGGCACGTGGCCGCGATCGAGGCCTACCTGGAGGCGGGGGTGGACGAGGTGTACGTGTGCCAGGTGGGGGACGACCAGGATGGTTTCTTCGGGTTCTACTCCGAGGAGGTCCTGCCCCGGCTGCGTGGGGCGCGCTGAACACGGCCGTGAGGGCGCCACGACCGTGGCGCCCTCAGCGTCCCGTCACTCCTGCACCTGTTGGAGACGGGCATAGGCCAGTTGCAGCCAGTCCGACACCGCCACGGTGCTGAACACCGCCCCCGCGCTCCGGGTCAGGGTGGGGGCGAACACCAGGCCGAAGGCGTATCCGGTGGCGACCCACTGCGAGGTACAGAAGGGGCATGTGATCAGCTCCCCGATCGCCTTGCGGCCGCCCTCGCCGCGCACGTCCTCCTCGAGTTCGGAGGGCCCGGACGCCCCTTGGAACCTGGTGAAGAACGCCCGCAGTGGACTGGTGACGGGGTCCTTGGCCAGCAACCGTGACAGCTTGTGGGTGGTGAGCCCCATCAGGGCCAGGTCCCATGGGCCCACCGACGCGGCCGCCTCCCGTGTGCGAAGACGTCGTGCGACGAACACCCCCGCCGCGACCATGGCCGTGTAGGAGGCGGCGATCATGGCATACCCGGCGAGCGGCTGGTCGCTGCCCCCGCGGTAGATCTCCGCCTCCTCTCGGATGGTCCCTTCGATGTTCTGCGTGTCGGTGGCCTCGTCATGCATGGTTCTCCCTCTCGTTCGTTCTCCTTCGGGACCGAGCCGGGTCCCCGCCACGGGTCCTGGTGCGCGCCCAGCGATGCAGCGCCTCTCCGTCACCCGCGGTGTCGAGGTTGACGGCGGCCTCGATGAGCGCGAGCTGGGTGAACGCCTGGGGGTGGTTGCCCGTCTGAGTGCCGTCGGCCGTCATTCCCTCCGCCTGGATGCCCAGTTCACCGGTGCTCTCGCACAGGACCTCGAACCTGCGTCGGGCCTCGTCGGTGAGTCCGGCGAGCACCAGGGCGGAGACCATGTCGAACGAGCACAGGAGGAAGGCGCCCTCCGATGTACCGATCCCGTCGTCGGTCTCCTCCGGGTCGTACCTGTGGACGAGAGCGTCTCCATCACCCAGCTCCGCCGCCACCCGTTCCAGGGTGCGCCTCACCCGCGGGTCGGTCCCCTCGAGGAACCCCAGGAGCGGTATCCGGAGCAGGGACCCGTCGACGTTGGTCGTTCCGTACGCCTGGACGAAGGTCCCGCCGGCGGGATCGTAGCCGTGGGTCAGGATGTCCTCGCGTATCTCCCCCGCCTCACGGCGCCACTCGGCCAGCGGGACCCGATCCTCTCGGCCGGTGATCCGCGCGAGTTGGATCCCGCGATCGAGGCATCCCCAGGCGTAGACCTTGGAGTTGGTCCAGTGACGCGGGGACGAGCGCACCTCCCAAGGACCGTTGTCGGGCTCACGCCACAGGGCGCGGACGGCCTCGACCACGGAATCGAGTTGTGCCAGTTGTCCGGGTTCCAGACCGCCGGTGGCCTCCTCGTAGCACAGCGCCGCGTCGAGGACGTGCCCGTACACGTCCAACTGGTGTTGTGAATACGCTGCGTTGCCGATCCTGACGGGCCGGGCACCACCGTATCCGTCCAGGTGGTCGAGGACCTCCTCCTCGGGCGGTGGTCGCTCGTCGACCGCCTGCACGGGAGGGATCCAACCGATGGGGTGCCCGCACATCCGCAGCAGGAAACGCAGGTAGCTCCCGGCCTCCTCCTCGTGTCCCAGGCGGAGGAAGGCGAGGACCACCAGGGCCGCGTCACGATGCCACACGTATCGATAGTCCCAGTTACGCTCCCCTCCCGGGTCCTCGGGCAGGGAGGTGGTGGGAGCGGCGATCAGTCCTCCGCTCTCCTCATGCAGGAGGCCGCGCAGTACGAGCGCGCTTCGCCGCACGTGCGGGGCGCCGACACCGTCATAGTCGGTCCGGTCCGACCAGAGGCGCCAGGCGTCGAGGGTGCTCTTCAACAACGCCTGCCCCTCCCCCGAAGAGATACGGCGTTCGCCGCGCAGGTAGTCCAGGACGAACACCGCGCTCTCGCCCTCGGAGAGTTCCACCCTGAACTCGGGGTCCCCCTCGTCGAGGAGAACGAGGGCACGATCCCCCGACAGCAAAGGCCCGGACGACTCCTTCAACGATCCGTCCAGGTGTCGCCACGCAGCCACGGAACGGCCGAAGTCGGGTCGGGCCTGGAGTCGAGAGCGCACGGAGGTACTACCCGAGCGGCATTCGATGATCCTGACCAGGAGACCCTCCCGCCATAGACCGGTGCCCCGCGCCGAGGGGCGCACCGCGAGTAGATCGTGACCGACCAGTGTGAGGTCCTCCCCCTCCCAACGGGTCTCCAGGACCAGGCTGTCCTCCACGTAGGCGCGGCCGACGGGTCTCGCCCCCTGTACCTCCATCGTCCACCCGCCCCCGCGCTCGGGGTCCAGGATTCCGGAGAGGAACGCGGGCCCGTCGAACCGGGGCGCGCACAGCCAGGTGATCGTCCCGTCCGGGGTGGTGAGCGCCGAGGTGTGGCAGTCGGAAAGGAAACCGTGATCCCCGATCGGGGTGGTTCGATCCTCCATCGGTCCCTCCTCCATGATGCGGCTCGGGGCCTCTCCTGCCCGACTGCCCCGACGTGTACGCGACGAAACAGCGGTTCAACGGCCATCCGTTCGGGCACATGGGAGGCCCGTGTTCCGGGTAGTGCGGGCGTGAGCCGTTGATTCCTCGCCGGGAATGGGGGACGACATGCGTGAGCGCATTCGGGACCGTGGGGTGGTCGTCGTCAGTGGCGCCAGTGCCGGGGTGGGCCGTGCGGTCGTGCGGGAGTTCGCTGGTCGCGGGTACGCTCTCGCCCTGCTCGCCCGTGGCACGGAGGGGTTGTCCTGCGCCGAGCGAGAGGCCCGCGAGGCGGGGGTTCCGGTGGTCTCACGACGGGTGGACGTGGCGGACGCCGGCCAGGTGCGTGAGGCCGCGGAGTGGATCGAGGACACTTTGGGTCCCGTGGACGTGTGGGTGAACGCGGCGTTCGCGTCCATCATCGCCCCCTTCGGGGAGATCGAACCGGACGAATACCACCGGGTCACCGATGTCTGTTACCACGGATACGTGCACGGGACGCGCACGGCGCTGACTCTGATGGCGCCCAGGAAGCGGGGAGTGATCGTGCAGGTCGGTTCCGCGCTGGCCTACCGGGGCATCCCCTTCCAGGCGGCCTACTGCGGGGCCAAGCACGCGGTGCGCGGCTTCACCGACTCGGTGCGCGCCGAACTGGTGGACGCGGGCTCGCGGATCAGGGTGACCGAGGTCCACCCGCCCGCGATCAACGCCCCGCAGTTCTCCTGGGTGCGCTCACGTATGGGCAGCCGGACCAGGCCGGTGCCGCCGGTGTACCAACCGGAGGTCGCGGCCCGGGCCATCGTCTGGGCGGCGGAGCATCCCCGTCGCCGTCGGTACTGGGTGGGACCCTCGACCGTGGGCACCGTCCTGGGGCAACGGCTGGCACCTCGCCTTTTGGACCTTCAACTCGGGCGAATGGGGAGGAAGGCACAGGTCCGTGACGCTCCGGCCCCCGAACGCGACAACCTGTTCGCGCCGCTGGACGAAGTCCGTGACCTCGGCGCGCACGGGGAGTTCGACGACGAGTCGCGCAAGGTGAGTCTGCTGGACGAGCTGAATCGCAGGCGCCGCACGCTGATCCTGCTGGGCGCGGGTGCGGTGATCGGCGTCGTGGGCTACGCGAACCGCCGGATGGCGCGCCGACAAGGACGGTGACGCCCTGAGGGTTGTTTTGTGAACCACGAGGGTCCCCCGTTCGGTCGCCGTCAGGCCCTGTTCCTTCGGAAACCCGGGGAGGTGCCGCAGGTGGGATCCGAGGAACGAGGATCGCACCGTAGGCGCCACGGTGTTCCCTTCGACCCGTTCCCGACTTTTCGGGGCGCCCGAACATCCGACAGGACCGCGCCGCAGGCGTCCGTTGAGGTTGGTGGGCGACGGGTGGGACGAAGCGCCGTCGGGGGCTCTAAAAAACACTGCCTAACCGACGTAGCGTCGGGCCGGTGAGTCACGGCGGGGTTCTGCCAGCAGTCGCAGTCCTCGCTCCACGTGCGCGGGTACGGTCCGGCGTTCGCGCAGGACCCAGGAAAGCCCGGCCAGGGCCTCGCACACGGCCAGGGCGGTGGTGGCGTCGGCCGGTGCCGAACCGAGCACGGAACGGGTGTGCGCGAGCGCCCCGCGAGGAGAGCGCCGCAGCCAGGCGGTCCACAGGGTGTTGCGGATCCCCTGGCGTCGGCGGGCACGCGGATCCCGGACCAGGGAGGCCGCGTGGTGGGCCACCATGGACTCATCCCAGCACATCCACCAACCGGCGGCCGCCAGGTCCAGCGCGAGGAGTTCCTCCTCCCCGCCCAGCCACAGACGGTGTGAGAAGCCGCCCACCTGCCAGAACGCGTCGATCCGGAGCACGCTCACCCCCGCGAGGATGCCCAGGATCGCCGGACCGGGCAGCCCCTCGGGTCGAGGCAGCGGGGAGTCACGCAGTTCCGGGGTGAGCGGGTCCTCCTCACCCGCCGGTTCGACCAACAGACGCGCGGTGACCGCGCCGAGGTCGGGGTGGTCGTCGAGCAACCGGGCGGCCCTGGCCAGGGAACCGGGCTCCCACCAGGTGTCGTCGTCGCAGAAGGCCACGTAGGGGGTGGGCAGGGCCTCGACCCCCACGTTGCGTCCCACCGCTCCGAGGTTGGCTTCGGACCTGATCAACCCCACCTCGGGATGACGCGCGGCCACGGCCTCCGAGGTGCCGTCCGTGGAGGCGTTGTCCACGACCACGATGGGCGGGTCCTCGGGCAGCTCCTCCAGGTACCGCAAGGTCCTCAGCAGTTCCTCGCGGCGGTCCCGGGTGATGACCACGACGCCGATCGGGGAACTCACGCTCTCTCCAACAGGAGAAGGTCCCGCTCCACCGACGCGGGCACACGTCGTCGGTCGGCCAACGCACGGGGTGCCAGCAGCAGTGCCAGGCCCAAGGCGCTTCGCACCTCGGCGTCGCGCACCGCACGGGCCACGGCCCGGGCGGTGCGCGTCAGGACGGTCCTCGGGCTCCGGCGCGACCACACGGTGAGCAGGGCGTTGCGTTCCTCCAATACGCGTCGCCACCGCCCGGGCGGTCGTGAACTGGAGGGCCTGTGGTGGGCGTGCACGTCCGGCAGATGGCACAGTCCCCATCCCCGTGCCGCCAGGTTCTGGGCCAGGAGCGTCTCCTCACCCCCGAAGAAGAGCAATGATCCGAACCCTCCTGCCTGGTCGAAGGCCGAACGGCGCACGACCGCGGCGCAGGCCATGAATCCCATCGCGCGGGGCCCGGGAAGGTCGGCTGCGGGCTCCAACGGGCTCTCCACCAGACGTCGGTTCACCGGATCCTCACGTTCTTCCTCCCCGACGTAGACCGCGGCCGCGACCAGCCCCAGTCGGGGGTGGGCGTCGAAGGCGTCGGCCGCGCTTTCCAGGGCCCCCGGATACCACCAGGAATCGTCGTCGCTGAAGGCGACGTAGGGGGTGTCGGTACGCGCCACCCCCGTGTCGCGCGCCGCACACCCGGTGTTGCGCCGGTTCCGGACCAGGATGACCTCCGGGAAGTCGTTCCGGACCGTCTCTGCGGTGGTGTCCGTGGAAGCGTTGTCCACCACGACCACGGGTGGCCGTGGTCGCAGCGTTCGGAGCTCGGTCAGCGTGCGGCTCAGTTCGTCGACCCGGTCACGCGTGATCACCACGACCGAGACCCTGGGCTGCTCGGTGTGCGACACCATCCTGTGTCTCCTTCCGTGACGGGTTCGGGCGATCGTCCCCGGGACCGGTGGTCAGAGCGGTCTGACGCTCCATGAAGAAGGCGAGCGTGCGTCGCATCCCCTCCTCCAACCGGACGTGCGGACTCCAGCCGAGCTCGGCCCTGGCCTTGGTGATGTCCGGCTTGCGGTAGTGCGGATCGTCCTCGGGCCGTTCGATGAACTCGATCTCGGAGCGGGATCCGGAGAAGTCACGGACGAAGTGCGCCAACGTGAGCACGCAGACCTCCTCCTGACTGCCGATGTTGATCGGTCCGGGAGCTTCGTTGTCGCCGAGCATGAGCAGGCCCTCCACCGTGTCGGCGACGTAGCAGACCGAACGGGTCTGCTGTCCGTTGCCGGTGACGGTGAGCGGCCGACCGGAGAGCGCCTGCGTGATGAAGTTCGGGATCATGCGCCCGTCGTCCGGGCGCATCCGGGGCCCGTAGGTGTTGAAGACCCGCGCGATACCGACGTCGACCAAGCGTTCCCGGTGATGCGCCATGACCAGGGCCTCGGCGTAGCGTTTGGCCTCGTCGTAGACGCTGCGCGGTCCGACCGGGTTGACGTTGCCCCAGTAGGTCTCGCGCTGTGGGTGCTCCCTCGGGTCGCCGTAGACCTCACTGGTGGAGACCAGGACCAGGCGCGCCCCATGCTCCTTGGCGCAACGGAGCGCGTTCCTCGTCCCCAGGCTCCCCGCCTCCAGCGTCTCCACTGGCAGGCGCTGGTAGTCCGGGGGCGAGGCCGCGGACGCGAGGTGGAACACCGCGGTCAGCGGCTCGTCGATCTCCCATGTGTCCGTCACGTCGGCCAGGAACAGGCTGAACCTCGGATGGTCCAACAGGTGTCGCACGTTCTCGGTCCGTCCGGTGGCCAGGTTGTCCAGGCACACCACGCGCTGACCTCGTTCCACCAGCCGATCGCACAGGTGGGATCCGAGAAAGCCGGCACCGCCCGTCACCAGGACGGTGCCCTGTCCGGAGTTCCGCATGGCTTGTTCCTCCTCTGGGATGGGTTCGCGCCGAAGCGCCGGTTCCATCGGTCCCTCAGGGCCACGAGGTCTCGTTCGAGGGACACACGACCATCTCGCGGACCTCGCAGCCCTGTGGCTGGCGAAGAGCGAAGAGCACGGTCGCGGCGACGTCGGCGGGATCGTTGAGCTTGGCGTCGGGGCCCGGCTTGTACTGTTCGGGCCTGTCGTCGAAGAAGGCGGTGCGCATACCACCGGGGACCAGCAGGGTGACGCCGACCGTTCCGGCGAGTTCGGCCGCCAGCGCCCGGGTGAACCCGACGACGCCGAACTTGGAGGCACAGTAGGCGGTGGCGTCGCTGAGCGCCCTCAGACCCAGGGTGGAGGCGCAGTTGACGATCGTGCCCCCGCTGTCCTTCAGGTGGGGCAGGGCCGACCTGGTGACCGCGACGGTCCCCAGGAGGTTCACGGCGATCACGCGTTCCCATTCGTCCGCGCCGACCTCGGCCAGGGGCCCGCAGGCGTCCGTCCCGGCGGCGTTGACGATCGCGTCGATCCGTCCGTGGGACTCCACCACGTGGGAGACCGCCTTCTCCACGGCTCCGCGGTCGGCCAGGTCCACCTCCTCGAACGCCACGTCGATGCCGGGGTGCCGACGGTCCAGCACCACCGGGGTGCCGCCCTCCTCGGCGATCGCCCGGGCGGTGGCCGCTCCCAGTCCCGAGGCTCCTCCGGTGACCAGCGTCGTACCGATCTCACGCATCTGCGTTCTCCTTCTCCCTGGTCGGCGTTCGGTCTTCGGTCTTCAGAGCGCGGGTGCTCCCGCGCGTTCGCGTATGCGTTCGATGACCCCGCTGGTGGACCGTCCGGCCAGGAGCGGCATGGTGAGCACCTCGCCGCCCGCCTCCCGGACCACGGAGGTCTCGGGCAACAGTTCGGGGTCGTAGTCCCCGCCCTTGACCCACACGTCGGGTCTGATCCGTTCGAGGATCCGGACCGGTGTGGGGTCGGCGAAGAGGACCACCGTGTCCACGCACTCCAGCGCTGCCAGGATCTGGGCCCGGTCGTGTTCGGGGACCACGGGTCGGCCCCGACCCTTCAACGTCCGGACCGAGGCGTCGTCGTTGAGCAGCACGACCAGGTGGTCGCCGAGTTCACGTGCGCGCCGCAGCAGTTCCACGTGGCCGGCGTGCAACACGTCGAAGCAGCCGCCGGTGGCCACGACGCGTCCTCCACCACGCCGTGCGCTCTCGGTGATCGGTGAGGGGGTGAGGAGACTGATGGCCGGTCCCCGCCGCTTGGGCGAGGTCGCGTACGCTCCGGCCGCTCCTCGGTCGACGAACTCGGTGGCCGCGGAGGTGCCCGCCTCCACCGCGCCCTGGATGTCGGTGCCCACGGCCCTGGCCGCGACGCACGCGGCGGCGAAGGCGTCACCGGCCCCGCACGTGTCCGTGGGCACGCCCATCGGCCACGATCGGGAACGGCCACGGCGACCTCGGGCATCGGACCAGATCGCGCCCTCCTCCCCCAGCGTGACGGCGACCGCGCGGGCCCTCCACCGGTCGACGAGCCGGCTCGCCCTCTCCCAGGGTGTGTCCCGTTCCCCGTCTCCTGCGAGGAGCGACTCCGTCTCGTTCGGCGTGACCAGGTCCACGCCTTCGACGGGCGCGGCGCCCTTCGGGTGCGGGTCCCACACCACCGGTACACGTCCGACCGCTTCGGACACGGCCGCGCGAACGACGCCCTGATGGGTCGTTCCCAGGCCGTAGTCCGAGACCAGCACGGCCGAGGCCCGGTCGATGAGGGCGCGCACGTCCATGTCGTCGGGCCATTCGAAGTCGGGGTCGCACCCCTCGTCCACGCGCGCGACGGTGACGCCCTCGGCCAGGATCCGTGTCTTGGTGGGGGTGTGTTCCCGCGCGGACGGTGAGACGAGTCGGACCCCCGTCCCCAGGCCGCGTGCGATCTCCGCCGCCGCGTCGTCCTCACCCAGGGCGGTCAGGAGCACCACGTGTACCCCTTCGTGCTCGCTGAGCAGACCGGCGGTCAGTGCCGCTCCCCCGGGTCGGGACCAGCGCGTGGTGCGTTCCAGCACCGGCGCGGAGGTTCCCGGGCACGAGCGCCGGGACTCGCCTCGCAGATCCACGTCCAGCAAGGCGTCCCCGATCACCACGATCGTCGGGCCGCTCATGATGCCGTCCTCGGTGTGGGTGCGGTGACGGCCCGGTCGTTTCGTACCAGTCCCCGCTCCACGGCCGCGCAGAAGACGTGGACGAGCACCAGGTGCACCTCCTGGACGGTCGACACCGACCCCGCCGGAACCGCGACGGTCTCGTCGCTCAACGCCTCCAGGGCGCAGGAGACGGAACCGGTCAAAGACCAGCTCACGACACCGAGTTCATGGGCCGCCTTGACCGTCTCCACGACGTTCTCGCTGTTGCCACTGGTGGACAGGCACACCAGGATGTCCCCCGGTGCGGCGTGGGCACGGAGCTGACGTGCGTAGACGTGCTGATAGCCGTAGTCGTTGGCGATGGCGGTCACGCTGGAGGTCTCCGCGTGCAGGGCCAGGGCCGACAGGGGCCCGCGCTCGCGCTCGAAGCGACCGGTCAGTTCGGCCGTCAGGTGTTGCGCCTCCGCGGCGCTCCCACCGTTGCCGCAGGCGAACAGGCGTCGCCCCGCGGCCAAGGCGGGAGCGGCCCTGCTCCCCCAGTCCTCGACCCGTTCCACGTCGGTGCCCGCCAACGCTTCGGACAGTTCACGCAGGTGGGTGTGCATCAGTTGTCACCTCCCGCGAACGCCGTTCCCAACGTTCGCTCCACGGCACGTTCGGAGGAGATCCTCGGTCGGGGCGGTTCTGGCCGCGCCAGGGCCAGGTAGCACTCCTCGGTGGCCCGCGCCACCTCGGCCCACGAGTACAGTTCGTCGACCCGCCGCCGAGAGGACTCGGCGAAGGCCGCCCGTTCAGCGGGGTCGGCGAGCAGGTGGCGCAGGGACTCGGCCAGACTCCCCGGTGCGCGTGGCGGAACGAGTAGTCCCGTCTCCCCCGGCACGACGGTGTCCTTGTGGCCGCCCACCCGTGAGGCGATCACGGGGACGCCGCAGGCCATGGACTCCAGGGTCGAGAGCCCGAAGGGCTCGTACCAGGGAGTGTTCACCGCCACGTCCGCCGACCTGATCAGGGTCGGCACCTCGGCGCGGTCGACGCTGCCCAGGAAGCGCACGCGCTCGGCCAGGTCCAGACGAGCGGCCAGGGTGCGCAGACGACACACCTCCGGGTCGTCCTCCATGTCCTCCGGTCGGGGTCCTCCCGCCACGATCAGTTCGGCGCCGGGTACCTTCTCCATAGCGCGGATCACCGTGTCCACGCCCTTGCGCGGGACCATGCGTCCCAGGCTCAGCACCCGCGGGCCCATGGCCCGGGTCGCGACGGGGCCGAAGGGCGAGAAGCGTTCGGTGTCCACGCCGCACGGGACGACGGCCACCCTCTCCGGGTGCACGCCCCAGGTCAGCAGTTCGGACCTCTCCTCCCGTGAGGTCGCCACCACCATGGTGCTCTTGCGCGCCACGGTGCGTTCGACCTCGCACCGCTCGGGTGGGCTGGTGTCGGCCGCGCCCTGGAAACGACGCTTGACCGATCCCAGGGCGTGGAAGGTCTGGAGTACCGGTATGTCGAGGGCTTCGGCGGCCGGTATCGCCGCCATGCCGCTCATCCAGAAGTGGGCGTGGACGACGTCCGGTCTCCACCACGACCAGGCCCGACGCAACCCGCGCCCGAACGCGGGCATGTGGGGCGGCAGGTGGTCCTTGGCCACCGGGGCGGCGGGGCCGGCCCTCAGGTGGTCGACGCGCACACCCTCGGTGAAGGGCACCCGGTCGGGCGTCGTGGTGTCGGCCCGGCGCGTGTAGACCACCACCTCGTGGCCTCGTCGGGCCAAAGCGGTGGCCAGTTCCGCCACGTGGACGTTCTGGCCGCCCGCGTCCTCACCGGTGATGCACGCCAGCGGACTGGCGTGTTCGGAGACCATGGCGATCCTCATCGTGACACCTCCTCCAACAGCCGCTCCCAGTCGTCGAGGAACCGGGAGAGTCCGTACCGTCGCAGTGCGGCCTCGCGAGCCGCCGTACCGGTACGGATGGCGTGTTCGTGGTCCTCCAGGTAACCGCGGAGGGCCTCTCGCAGGACGTACGGGTCCGTTGACACCACTCCGGCTTCCGATGGCACCGCCTCGTAGGCTTCGGTGGTTCCCAGCGCGGCGACCGGCGACCCGAGCATCATGGCCTCGATGAGGGAGAGCCCCAGCGAGGTCCAGCGCAGCGGATGCAGGTAGGCCCTGCGGTGGGCCAGTTCGGCGTGCATGGCCGCCTGTGGCGGATCCTCGTACACGCGCAACGCCGCGTCCTCCAGGCCGAGTCGCCGCGGTACCTCCCCCACCGACATCCCGAAGAGGTCCAAGGGGACCTCCTCCGCCATGGCCGGAAGCAGGTCCGTGCCGGTGAAGCGCCACCGGCGCAGGGGTTCGTTGAGCACCACCCCCACACGTTCGGTCCGCCCCGTGTAGAGGTGGCCGGGGTCCGGAACGCCGTGTTCGACCACGCGGGTGGGCGCGCGACCACAGTCCCAGAACAGCGCGTTGAAGTGCGTGACGTGCACGACCGGTATGTCCGAGCGGTCGGCGAGGGGGTGTCGGGTGTTCGGCACGCCTCCCCGAGGTGTGTCGTGTTCGACGTAGACCGCCGGAACGTCTCGTCCCGGCACCCTGCCGAGCAGGCGTTCGGCCAGCTCCGGCTCATGTGGTCGTTGCAGGACCACCAGGTCGATCTCGGTGTCGTGGAGTTCGTCCACGGGGACCTCCACCGCGTTGACCGGCCAGTCCCAGGTCCGGGCCCTGCCCCGCCCGTCCGGCCCCCGCTCGGGATCCAGGGGAAGGACGCAGGTGTGTCCGGAATGGACGAAGGCGGTCGTCCACGACCCGTGGACGTGCCACATCAGGATCCGGCGGTGTCGTGTGGGTGTCCGTACCGCCGGTGTCTCCACCGGTACCGGTGTGTCCTGCCGTGGCGGCCGGACGGCCGCTTCCGCGCGCACGCTCATTCGGTGTCCTCCAGCTCCTCGATCGCGGTCAGCACGTCCTCGGTGGTGACGTTGTTCAGACACGGGTGACCGGGGACCGGGCACTCGCGGGCACGGGTACCGGCGCAGGGGGCGTCCTGATCACCCAGGACACGACGGTCGACCTTGTAGGGGGCCCAGGCCGAAGCCGGGACGACGGGCGCGAAGAGCGAGACGACGGGGGTGCGCAGAGCGGCCGCCAGGTGCGCGGGCCCGGTGTTGCCCACCGTGAGGACCCTGGCACGGCGGAGCACGTCGGCCAGTTCGGCCGTGCTCGTGCGGGCCGCCAGGTTCAGTGCGTGGTCGGCGGCCACCTCGGTGGCCCTGTCGTGGTCGTCGCCCGTCACCACGACCCGATGTCCCCGTCCGCTCAGCGATGCCGCCACGTCGGCGCCCAGCTCGAGCGGGAGTTCCCGGGAAGGGGCGTCGGCCCCCACGTGCACGACGACGTATCCGTCGGGCCCGGTGAGTCCACGGGTGTCGGGCAGGGAGTCGGTGAGGGCCAGTCGGCCGTCGTCGTCCGGGTCCGGCCGGTGGCCGGCGGCCACCATGAGGGACAGGGCCCGTTCGGGTTCGGGCAGGCCCCGCGCGACTCGGTGTCGTACGTCCAGGAGACTGCCGGGGTAGTCCTCACTGATGGCGGCGACGCGTCCCACCCCGGCCATCCTGAGCAGCAGGGCCAAGGGCAGTGGTGACTGGTGGAAGGAGGTCAGGATCATGGCCTCGTCGACACCGATGTCGGCGATGCGCTCCACCAGGTGTTCGACGTCCTCGCGCTCGACCGGGGACGGGCGCGGGTCGATCCACGGGCAGCGCCACACCAGGACGTCGTCCACGCCGGGCAGCAGCCGGGCCACCGGAGCACCTCGGGGACTCACCAACATGACGACGCGGTCCGCGGTGCGCGCCGCCGCGCGCACGGCCGGCCCGGACAGCACCACGTCCCCCATGCTGTCCATGCGTGCCACCAGCACGGTGCCGGCACTCATGTGCGCCCACCCTCGACCAGTCGCGACACCGCGGCGAAGGGGTCCTCGGCCACCTCGGGAGCGCCGCGGACCTCCTCCTCGCGGGTCCTTGGGGTGGGCACCAGGATCCCCCGCGCCCCGGCCGCCGCAGCGGCCTCCACGTCGGCGCCGATGTCGCCCACCACCGCGCACTCCGCCGGGGCCACGCCCAGGGCCCACGCCGCCCCGACGACCATCCCCGGTCGGGGTTTGCGGCAGGAACACCCGTCCTCCTCCCGATGAGGACAGAGCGACCACAGGTCCACCGGCCCGATGAGCCGGTCGATCCTGCGGTTGACGGCGGCCACGTCCTCCTCGGTGATCATCTTCCGGCCGATTCCGGACTGGTTGGTCACCACCGCGACCGCCAGCCCGTGTTCTCGGGCCAGGGCGACCGCCTCGGCCGCACCCGGTCGGGGCACCACCCGGTCGGGGTCGCCGTTGTAGGGGACGTCCTCCACCAACGTTCCGTCACGGTCGAAGAGCACGGCCCGCACCGAAGGCCGGCGATGGGCCCTTGCGTACCGGAGCTCGCCGACGCCCCTGTACCAGACAGCCAGAGGTGGGATGGCCACGCTGGTGAGTGCCATGTCGACCCATTCGTCGAACCGGGCCGGTCCGGCCACGATCCTGCGCGCCGCGAAGCCCACGGTGCGGGCGGCCCAGAGGGCGCCGGCCGCGGCCGCGAGTCGTGGATGTCCCTTGACCGTCGCGGCCAGGGCCGCCAACGGCAGGGCGGTGGTGATCAGGTGTGAACGCAGGGTGCCCCGTGGTTCCTCCACACGTTCGCGCCAACGCGTGCCGTGCAGGTGACGCATCAGGACGTCGTCGGCGTTGCCCCGTTGGGCGCTCAGGGAGGCGCGTGGCCTCCCCTCGGCCAGGGGATGGACGCACACCCTGGCGCCTTGGCGCAGGCGGAAACCGGCGTCCTCCAGGCGCAACGCCAGGTCGGTGTCCTCCCGGTAGGCCCGGCGGAAGCGGGTGTCGAACCCGCCGACCCGTTCCAGGGCGCTTCTACGCAACGCCAGGTCGGCGGTGATCCACCGGGCCCGTTCCAGGGCGATGGTGTTCCGTTCGGAGTCGGTGGGGCGTCGTCCCTCGGGTCGGGGAACGACGATGCGCCCCTGGGTTCCGGCCACACCCCGTGGCACCGAGCGAAGGTCGCCCCTCAGCCGGTGCGCCCAGTCCCACGGAGGTCGCACGTCGTCGTCGAGGAAGACGATCCACGGGGCGGTACAGGACTGCCATCCGGCCTGCCGTGCCGTCGCCGGCCCCCGACCTCCCGTACGTAGCGTCCGCACCCGCGGGTCGTCGATGCCCGGAAGCGGTCCGGTCGCCTCGTCCTCCGGGCGGTCGTCGACGACCACCACGTCGGACGGGGCGCTCTCCTCGGGCGCCTCCAACACGGGGCGCAGCAGTTCGGCCAGACCGGGACGGCCCACGGTCGGGACGACGATCGCGTACTCGGGCGCGTACTCGGGATCCATCATGAACGTTTGCCTCCAAGACCACCCCGACGGACGAGGAAGGGGCCCAGGGCCAGAACGTCCACCGGTGCGGAGCCGAAGCACTCGAGCGCGTCCCACGGCGAGTCGACCATGGGACGGCCCGCGGTGTTCAGGCTGGTGTTGACCAGGACGGGGACGCCGGTGAGAGCGTCGAACTCCGAGAGCAACCGGGCGGTGAGCGGATCGTCCTCGGGCGCCACGGTCTGCACCCGTGCCGTACCGTCGACGTGGACCACCGCCGGTACGCGATCGCGCCACTCGGGTGCCACGTCGTGGACGAAGAGCATGTAGGGACTGGGCAGGGGCCCTCCCGAGAAGATCTCGGGCGCGCGGTCCGCGGACACCATCGGCGCCACCGGGCGGAACTGCTCACGCCCCTTGACCGTGTTGAGCCGTTCGAGGTTGTCCTCACGCGCGGGATTGGCCAGCAGGGACCGGTGACCCAGGGCCCGGGGTCCGTATTCGGACCGGCCCTGGAACCAGGCGACCAGGGCGTCCTCCCCCAAGGCCCGGGCCACCTCCGCGGCGAGGTCGTCGGGACGTTCGAACTCCAGGTCGGCCTCGGTCAGGATCCGGGCCAACTCCTCCTCGTCCCAGCTGCGTCCCAGGTCCGCGCCGGGCATCGGGGTGATCGTGTCGCCCAGGTCGACGGCGACCTGCAGAGCCGCCCCCAGGGCCGTGCCGGCGTCGCCCGAGGCCGGTTGGACCCACACGTCCTCGAAGGGCCCCTCTCTCACGATGCGGCTGTTGGCGACGCAGTTGAGGGCGACTCCTCCCGCCATCGCCAGGCGCCGCTGCCCGGTCCGCTCGTGCAGCCAGCCCACGAGTTCGAGGAGGACCTCCTCCATCCTGTTCTGCACGCTGGCGGCCAGGTCGGCGTGTTCGCGGTCGGGTTCCTCCCCCGCGGTCCGGGCCGGGGCGAAGGAATCCCAGTCCACCCCCGAGGCCACGATCCGGCCGTCGCCCAGATAGTCGACGTACTCCTTCAGCGCCTCGTTCATGGTGGGTTTGCCGTAGGAGGCCAGTGCCATGACCTTGTACTCGTCGCTGGAACGTCGGAAACCGAGGTGTTGGGTGAGTTCCTCGTAGACCATCCCCAGGGACTCGGGCAGCGGCTGGCGGACGAGAACGTCCAGCTCGCCCTTCTCCGAGTAGGAGCCCGCCATGTGCGAGGTGTTCTCGCCTCGCCCGTCGGCGACCAGGAACGCCCGGTCCACACCGCCCTCGGCGGTGGTCGGCGCGGCCAGCGCGGCGGAGGCCGCGTGTGCGACGTGGTGCGGTACGTACACCACCTTGCCCGGGTCCAGTCCGGGAAGGGCCGTGGCCAGGAAGTACGGAGCGCGTTCGACGTAGATCAACCGCAGACGCTCCCAGCCGGGTTCCAGGCCGGGTCCCTCCTCCGTGGCGAGCCGCGGATCATAGGAATAGGCGACCGCGTCCAGGTCCGCGGGTGTCAGCCCGGCCTCCCGCAGGCACCAGTGCATCGACTGGGTCGGAAGCTCCCAGGTGGAGAAGGGGACCGCCTCCTTGCCGTGTTTACGGCGGGAGAACCTCTCCTCCTCCGCGGCGGCGACTGTCGTACCGTCCACCACCACCGCGGCGGCCGGATCGTGGAAGACGGCGTTGACGCCCAACACCCGCATGGCCTGCCTCCCTCATCTCGAGTTCGTGAGCCGATACCGAGTACAAGCACTCGACTACCTGGGGCGAACGTCGGTAAACGTGACTGTGGGGAAGGAGTGGCCCGTGGGTTCCCGAACCGTCCGAAAACGGGAGTAGTGGGCTGGCACCTCACCCCCGGGGGTTCGGAGAGGCCCGGGGGTTTGGAGAGAGTGGTGAAAGGTCAGGAGCGGGGACATGGAAGGGGTCGGGCGAGCCGTCGGAACCGGTGGGGGGGACGAACCACGTTCCCCTCGGAACGCGCCTTCGCTCTTGGTCTGCCGATCACTGGGTCTGGGCGACTTCGGCACCGCGGTTCCGGCTCTTCGCGCCCTGGAACGGGCCCTGCCCCATCACGACCGTTTCCTCGCGGCGCCCTCCTGGTATCGCGACCTGGTGTGGCTGGCCGGTCTGCGATGGACCGTCATTCCGACAGGACCACTACAGCCGCCACCGTGGAGGGGCGTGGCACCCGATCTGGCGGTGAACCTGCACGGTCGTGGCCCGCAGAGCACGGCCGCTCTGAACACCCTCGCCCCGAGACGGTTGTGGGCCTACGGGGGTCCCACCGGATCGTCGCACGAGGACGCCCCGTGGCCGGGGCCGGTGCACGACACCAGGCTCTGGTGCGGGCTCCTGGAATGGAACGGTGTGGCCACCGACCCGACGAACCTGCGCTGGCCCGCCCCTTCTCGGGGATCAGAGCCCGAACGGGACACGGTGATCGTGCACCCCGGCGCGGCGTCCGCCTCTCGCAGGTGGCCATCACACCGGTTCGCGTACGTGGCCAGGTGGCTGGCGGACCTGGGATTCGAGATCCTGTTCACCGGATCGAGCGGGGAGCGTCCCCTTGCCGAACAGGTGGCGCGGGAGGCCGGACTGGGGCGGGAGACGGTCACGGCGGGCCGGACCGACGTGCCGGGACTGGCCGAACTGGTCCGCCGAGCGCGACTGCTCGTGTGCGGGGACACGGGAGTGGCCCACCTGGCGACCGCCTACGGAACACCTTCGGTACGGCTGTTCGGTCCCATGCCCCCCTCACTGTGGGGACCGCTGGTGGACGGCGATCGCCACGAATGCCTGTGGTCGGGCACGAGGGGCGACCCCCACGCCGATCATCTCGACCCGGGCCTGGCCGCCATCACCGTCGACCGGGTCCTGAGCGCGTGCGAACGCGCGCTGTCCCGGAAGGGACCCCTCGACGAATGAGGATGGGGAAAACCTGGGAGCAAGAGTCGGCCAAGTCCGCACAGTCATGTTTCCCACGCCTCTGTTTCCGGGCAGAGTCGAGCCGATGCGTTCTCCGCGATCAGCCTCCCCCACTTCCATCACGCGGAGACACGACGCCCGTTTCCAGGCGCCGTGCACCCACGACACCGTCCGTACAGCGGACGGTTTGGAGGCTCGATATGCATTCCTCCGTGACCACCACGGTTCCAGCCCCCGCCAGACCCGGCGACGAACCGACCCAGGACGCCTCCGCCGAGGACCTGCTCTGGGCGCTCCAAGGCCTGGACCGGGACGACCCCAGGGCCAAAAGGCTACGAGAGCGTGTCCTGGCGCATTACAAACCGATGCTGAATCGCATCGCCCGCCGCTACCGAGGCAGGGGCGAAAGCGTCGAGGACCTGTGCCAGACGGCCTATCTCGGGCTGGCCAAGGCGATCAACGGCTATGAACCCGACCGTGGCAAGGCCTTCATCTCCTACCTGCTGCCCACCGTCACCGGGGAGATCAAACGCCACTTCCGCGACCACACGTGGGCGGTCCACACCCCGCGAGGGGCCCAGTCCCAACGCCCACGGTTGCGCAAGGCCAGACAGGAGCTGGAGCAGCGGCTGGCCCGCACACCGACCAACGAGGAGATCGCCCGGGAGATGGAGGTCACGGTCAAGGAGATCGAAGAGATTCTCTTGGTGTCGGAGGCCTACGACACCATGTCCCTGGACGCTCCCGAACCCCGCAGGGAGGACTCCTCCTCCGCCTGGGAGCGGTACCTGGGGGTGGAGGACCACGACCTGGACCTGGTGATGCAACGCGAGGCCGCCCGGTCCGCCCTGCTCGCGCTCCCCGACCGGGAGAAACTCATCCTCAAACGAAGCTTCTTCGACGAATGGAAGCAGGAGCGCATCGCCCAGGAGGCGGGTTGCTCCCAGATGCACGTCTCACGATTGCTCACCGCCTCGCTGGAGCGTCTGCGCAAGGAACTGGCGGAGGACGACCCGCCCGGAAGCGCGCCCTGGAACCGAAAGCCCGATCGTGGCTCATGAGCCCGGTCGGTCGCCGGCGGCGCGGCTGCTGTTCTCTTGCCCCTGGTCGATCTCCTCCAGGATTCGCTCGACGTCGGTGAGCAGGGCACCATAGACCGGCCATCGCTCGTCGTCCCAGGAACGGAGCATGCGTTCACGTTGCTCCACGACCTTGTCCAGAACCTCGTCGACCAAGGCCCTGAGGTCGTCGGAGGGGAGGTGGTGCTCCGGCTCCTCCGTGTCCCGCACGAGCGCGAAGGTCTTCGAGACCCGTTCCATCACGGGCGCCAACTCTTGGAGGAAGGCGTCGTCGAGCGTGGGAGAGCGGGCACCGACGTCGAGTGCCGCCCGTAGGGTCCGCACGAGGGATCGCATGTGCTGGGAGGCGCGGCTCAGGGCGTAGATCCAGTTCCGGTAGGTCCTCAGCCGACCGACCGGTACGGCCTGTCGTCTCACGAGGCGTCGGGGGTTCAGCCGGAAGCGGTCCTCCTGCCGACCGACCGTCTCCAGGGCGTTGCGCACAGTGCCGTCGAGTCTTTCACAGGCCTGGTCCCACCGGTCCAGAGTGAGCCCTTCCTCCCCACCTCTCAACCCTTCGGCGATGTCGCCGCTGAGGGTGGACAACCCGTCCGCGAAGTCCAGCACGGCGTTCTCCGCGTCCCGGAAACGAATGGCGGGAGCCATGAGGACGTTGACGACCAAGGCGCTCACCGAGCCGACACAGACCATGAGCATCAGCGAACCCAGTTCATCGACATTGGTCGCCGACCCGCTCGCCAGGGCGAACCCCGCGATCACCGCGAGCTGGCCGCTCTGGCCACCGAACTGCTTCACCTGCCCCAACAGCAACGCCACCACGATGGCCAGGGTGAACGACCACAGGTGCGTTCCCACCGTGAGGCCGATGACCCCGGCCAGCAGGGCCCCGAGGAACACGGCCACCACGTAACGGCTGGAGCTCAACACCGAACCGTAGACGGTGGGCCGAACCACCAGCAGCGCCGCGAAGACCGCGAACCCCAGCTGGGTCTTCTCCCCCATCAAGACTCCCACCGCGAAGGCGATGACGGAGGCCAACGCGGACTTGACGACGAAGACCAAGATCTCCCGTTCGAATCCGCGCCTCCGATAGGCGCGGCACAGTGCTCTCCTCAGCTTCTCCAGGACCATCGTCTTCCCTCGAACGGTGCCCTCCGCCCTAGACGGAGGAAAGCCTGACCCACAGTCTGCCGTCCACGATCGACGTCTCCAGGGGTTCCACGGGGGCGGTCGCGGGCCCGTGGACGACCGTTCCATCGTCGAGCCGGAACTCGCTTCCGTGCCAGGGGCAGCGTAGGCACCCGTCGGTCGACTCCCCCTCGGCCAGGGGTGCGCCCATGTGCGGGCAGGTGCCCAACAGCACCGACACCGAACCTTCCGTGCGGACCACCACGACCGGCACACCATCGATGTCACCACCGGCCGGGTTCCCCTCCGGGTACCCCTCCAACGGGCCCAGGTCGTGCCACCCTTGGGGCACCAGGTCTCCGAGGTGGTCGGCGCTGTTGGCACCACCCGCACGGTGGTAGGCGATGTGGCCGCCCAGTGTTCCACCGATACCGATGGAGCCGAGGCCGGCCAGGGCCAGGCACCTGCCCCAGCCCGCCCTGCCACGCGCACGCGCCAAGGAGGAGGCTCCGAACAGCAGCGTTCCCAACCCGTTCGCGGCCGCGTGCACCACTCCCACCCGCTGATGGCGCTCGTGCTGCTGGGACCAGTCGGCCAGCCCGCTGAACACCGCGGGGGCGACGGTCAGCAGCCCGATGTCGACCAGAGCGCGGGCCTCGCGACGGTGGTCGCCCGGCAGCAGGTCCAACAGGACGGCGGCCGTCCACGTGCCCATCGGCAGGTGGATCATGATCGGGTGGAGCGGGTGCCCCAGTTGGACGCCGTGCAGGACGTCGCGCGCCGTTCCCGAGGGCAGCCGTTCGGCGAGGCCCTTCAGGCGGGCGACCAGCGGGTCGAGACGGTCCTCGCGTTCGATCTCGCGGATGCGTTTACCGAGTCTCATGGTCGCTCGGCTACCCGGACGGCCCGCCGTCAGTCCCTCCCCGGGCGACATTTCGAGAGCCTTGACCGGTTTTTCCAGGCCCCTCGGGCCGCGCACCGGGCGTGTGCGGTGCTCAGTCGGGGGTCTGGGTCTGTCCCTGGTAGACCAGGCTGCGATGGTCCACGATCGCGTATCGGGCACCCTCGCCACCGCTGGTGTGCAGGACCAGAACCTCGGTGTCCGGGTCCACGGTGTTCACGGGCACCCGGGCTCCGTCCCAGGGGCCGCCGATCACCTCGAACGGGACCTGTCCCCGTCCCCCCAGGCAGAGCAGTGCGACGGCCAGGACCGGGACGAGGCTCGCGAGGAGGAACGCCGTGTCCCCGGTCCAGGTCCAGACCATCTTCAGCGCGGCCGTGCACAGCAAAAGGACGCAGACCGCGACGGCGCGGCCCTTTCGGGAGAGCCGTCGCTTCGCCTGGGCGCTCATGTCCATGACGTCCTCTTCTCGTGCCGCGCCGCGCGTCGTTGGGATCGCCTCGGTCGAGTCATTGCCGTTCGGGGTCGGTCCCAGAGGGCACCGCCGCGTACGGGTGGTGGAGATCGAAGGCCGGACGCTCGGACCGGATCCGCGGCAGCGCCGTGAAGTTGTGCCGGGGCGGCGGGCAGGGCGTGGCCCACTCCAGGGAGCAGCCGTAACCCCACGGGTCGTCCACACCGACCATCGGCGCCTTCTTCGCGGTGACGTAGATGTTCCAGAAGAAGATCAGCGTGGAGGCCGCGAGCACGAACGAGGAGATCGAGGAGATCTGGTTCAGCTCGGTGAAGCCGTCGTCGGGCAGGTAATCGGCGTAACGCCGGGGGAAGCCCGCCACGCCCAGCCAGTGCTGCACCAGGAAGGTGCCGTGGAAGCCCAGGAACAGCAGCCAGAAGTGGAACTTGCCGAGCTTCTCGTTGAGCATCTTGCCGGTGAACTTGGGCCACCAGAAGTAGAAACCCGCGAACATCGCGAACACCACGGTGCCGAACACCACGTAGTGGAAGTGCGCCACCACGAAGTAGGAGTCGGTGACGTGGAAGTCCAGCGGCGGCGAGGCCAGGATGACGCCGGTGATGCCACCGAAGAGGAAGGTCGCCAGGAAACCGATCGAGAACAGCATCGGCGTCTCGAAGGAGAGCTGCCCCCGCCACATCGTCCCGACCCAGTTGAAGAACTTCACACCGGTCGGTACCGCGATGAGGAAGGACATGAACGAGAAGAACGGCAACAGCACCGCTCCGGTCGCGAACATGTGGTGCGCCCACACGGTGACCGAAAGCCCCGTGATGGCGATGGTCGCCGCCACCAGGCTCTTGTAACCGAAGATCGGCTTGCGGCTGAACACCGGCAGGATCTCGGTCACGATACCGAAGAACGGCAACGCGATGATGTACACCTCGGGGTGGCCGAAGAACCAGAACAGGTGCTGCCACAGGATGGCACCACCGTGCGCCGGGTCGAACACGTGGGTACCGACCATGCGGTCGGCGCCCAGGGCGATCAGGGCACCCGTCAGGACCGGGAACGCGATGAGCACCAGGACACCGGTGAGCATGGTGTTCCAGGTGAAGATCGGCATCCGGAACATCGTCATACCGGGCGCGCGCATGCACACACCGGTGGTGATGAAGTTGACCGAACCGAGGATGGTGCCCAGGCCGGAGACGAGCAGACCCATGACCCACAGGTCGCCGCCGATCCCCGGTGAGCGGACCGCGTCCGACAGCGGGGCGTAGGCGAACCAACCGAAGCTGGCCGCGCCGCCGGGGGTCAGGAACCCGGCGATGGTGATGAGGCCCCCGAACAGGAACAGGTAGTAACTGAACAGGTTCATCCGGGGGAAGGCCACGTCGGGAGCGCCGATCTGCAACGGCATGATCACGTTCGAGAACCCGATGAACAGCGGGGTCGCGAACAACAACAGCATGACCGTGCCGTGCATCGTGAACATCTGGTTGAACTGCTCGTTGGTCAGGACCTGTAGGCCCGGCGAGAGCAGTTCCAGACGCATCAGGACCGCCAGCACTCCACCGAAGAGGAAGAAGGTGAAGGAGGTGATCAGGTACATGTACCCGATGATCTTGTGGTCGGTCGAGGTCAACCATCCCACCACGAGTGAGCCTTTGTTCCTCACCCCTTCGGGCTCGGATGTCCGCGTGTTCGTCTCGACCGTCATGAGGTTCCTTCTGGGGTTGCGTACAAGCGAAGCCCGCCCTGTGGCGTCTGGAGAGGCGAGGGAAAGGTGATCTATGAAAGTCCGGAAAACCTTCTCCTCCGACCCGGCCCACCACAGGCGAAACGGCCGGGAGCTCGGTTCGTCCATGAATACCGAATCGAGGGAAGGCGCGCTCTCGACGGGAAGTCGACGAGTGGTTCGCACTCGATCCGCCAACCTAGCAGTCCCGATGCCATTTTCCCAGGAGGGCACGAGCAACTCGCCGAGCGATTCACGTGCAACAATCGGGAGACTTTATACCAGAAGGGACATTAGCCCCGAATCCTTTCGAGACCATCCCTTCGAATGGTCACGTTATATCTCGACATCCGACGTCTCGCGCCGAGTCGTTCCCTCGTCCGGTGATTGACGAACCCGGCGACCGGACAGTGGAATGACCCCGGGGACCTTAAAATAGGTTTTTAAGCGACAACCCGAAACCTAAGGGAGAAACGGCCGTTCAGCGGACATAGACGTGGAGCGCCGGGGAGAAGGCGAGGTGTCGCATCTTGCCGGGCCACCGTGAAGGGCCCCACGTGATCACCTATCGCGCCACCCTCGACGCCTCCAGCATCCGGCGTCGACCTCCCGGGCTCCACGGCGTCGCCCGCGGTGAGAGGGGACCGTAGTCCCGGATTGCCTGGGTGAGCATGGGTCCGGGGATGTGCGTGGTAGTGATCCACGGTGTCTCGGCGTCGGAGTCGACGTCCACGGCATGGGCGGGGTGGAAGGCGCCGACCCTGCGCGCGGCATCGGCCTCCCGGGCGAATCAGGAGCGAAAACCGTCTTCCTGAGCGAGCTCGGGGCGGATCGTCTTGATGACGATCGGGTGTCCGGACACGGTCGTGGCGAGGTGGACTTGGGGCACTACTGCTCCTCTACCAAGCTGGTCTCGGACCTGATCACCCGCGCCGCCGGGTAAACACAACTGGACCCCGACCGCATCAGCTTCACCACCGCCCTCAACTCCGCCCGTCGCTCGGTCAACCAGACCGGTCGGCGTTTTTGCCCCTGAACACCTGGCGGCCTTGGACATGTGGGCGTTCGGCGAGCTGATGGACGACCTGCTGCCCCCTCGCCGCTGCCGGTCCGCTCCTCGCGAGGTCACCCGGCGCTCTTTCCGGTTCCCCACTCGGGACCGCACCAGGCCCGCCTCGGTCAGAGCACGACATCGAGTCCACCTCTGGTGCCTCACCCCACCAGTGAAAACACCTTAAAACAACGGTGTTGGCACCGAGCCCTCACCCGCCCGGCTACGGGCCGGAGCGGCCAGGTTCTCGAGTCGCGCCGCCGCCACCGCCGCCTGGCCGAGAGCGATACCTCCATCATGACAAGGAACCGATGTGTTCTTGTACACAGCGAATCCACGCTCCCGGAGCGAGACCGTGACCAGTTCGAGCAGAAGCGCGTTCTGGAATACCCCTCCGCTCAACGCCACTCGACCGTGTCCGTGGATGTGGCGGGCGGCCTCGCAACACGAGGTAATGAGGCCGGCGACGGCGTGATGGAAGCGGAAGGCGATCTCGGGCACAGGCACTCCTGCCGACATGTCGTCCACCACCCCTTGGACCATTGGTCGAGTCTCAATCGGGCCGATGTATGAGGGAGAGGTACCCCATGAAGGATCGGAAAGGACCGGCAACGCCTCACGTTCGGGCACATGGAGCAGAGCGGCCTCCTCTAACATCACCGCCGCCTGGCCTTCGTACTGATTCTCGTCGCAGATTCCGAGGATGGCCGATACGGCATCGAACAGTCTTCCCATACTTGATGTACGGGGTGAGACCGCCGGGTCGGCGATCAGCCTGTCGAGCGCCGACGACTTATCCGGTGACAGTTCCCGCAACAGAGGTACCGCGACCGTGTCGGTGTCCGCGCCGAAAGCTTCGCGCAGGTACACGTATCCGAGCATCCAGGGATGTGCCAGAGCACGACCGCCACCGGGCAAGGGCACTTGGGCAAGGTGAGCGAAGCGCTCAAAGCCCTTCAGGTCTCCTACGAAGAACTCTCCACCCCAGATGGTGCCGTCCGGGCCGTAGCCGGTCCCATCTGCCGCGACCCCGATGAGCGGGCCTTCGAGGCCGTGCTCTGCGATGACACTCGCGATGTGCGCCTCATGATGCTGGACGCCGATCTTGAGCGGAACAGCAGACTGGTGCGCGTACCGGGTCGATCCATAGTGCGGGTGTAGATCATGCACGACCACCGCCGGCATGACATCGAAAAGACGCTGGTAGTGCTCAACGGTTTCAGCGAAAGACCGAAGCGTAGCATCCGTGCTCAGCTTGCCGATGTGATGGCTCACAAACGCCTGATCGTGTTCGACCAAGCAGAAGGTGTTCTTGTTGTTGGCTCCGCATGCCAACAACGGCACCGGTGAGGAAAGTGCCAGCCGTAGTGGAGCGGGCGCGTAACCACGTGCACGCCGCAGGACCTGGGGAGATCCTGCGGTGATGCGGACCAGTGAGTCATCACATCGCATATGGATGGGGCGGTTATTCGTCAGTACCGCATCGGCGATATCCGGCAGCAGCGCTGAGGCCTCCTCATCATGGTAGATGATGGGATCGTCGCTAGCGTTGGCGCTGGTCATCACCAGCGCTACGGGGCTCTCTCGGGGAAAATGCTCTCGGCAGGAGGCCAGCAGGAGATGATGCACCGGAGTGTAGGGCAGCATGACTCCCAATGTCCCCACCCCCGGAGCGACACCTTCCATGATCGTGCCCTGTTCCTGTTCCAGCAATCGGCGCAAGAGGACGATGGGGCGCTGGACCGACCGAAGGAGTTCCTCTTCCTCAGCCGACATAACGCACATGGACCGCGCCACGGTCACATCCTCGACCATGACCGCCAGGGGCCTCGCCTCCCGGTTCTTCCTCCGACGCAGTTCGGCGACGGCCTTCGGATTACCCGCGTCGCAGGCCAGGTGAAAACCTCCCAGGCCTTTCACGGCGAGGACTCCGCCTCTAGCCAGCAGGTCAGCTGCTTGTGCGAGTGAGCCGTCCGCGACGGCCTGCCGGAGGTTCCCATCACCGTCCGGTCGTGTCCACCTCAGGAACTCCAGGTTCGGGCCACAGTCGGGACAAGCGTTGGGCTGGGCGTGGAAGCGACGATCGGATGGGGTGTCGTACTCCGTGGCGCACCGGGAGCACAGCGGAAAGTCGAGCATGGTGGTGTTCACGCGGTCATAAGGCACATCCATGGTGATGGTGAATCGCGGACCACAATTGGTGCAGTTGATGAACGGATATCGGTGGCGTCGGTCGGTCGGGGTGAGCAATTCCGCATGACATTGTTCGCACAGTGCACTGTCCGGGGATATCAGCGTGTTACGCCCATCGCGCCCCTGTCGACTGCGAGAGATACTGAACTCACAATCGTGCCGCAGTTCCATCGGCTCGTCGACCACCCGATCGACACGAGCCAGCGGCGGTGGGTGGTTCCGCAACCGAACGATGAACGCCGCGAGATCCGTGCCCTTACCCTCAACCTCGATGAACACACCGTCGCTGTCGTTACCGACGAAACCGTTGAGTCGGTGTCGCTGCGCCTCTTGATAGACGAACGGACGGAACCCGACACCTTGGACGATGCCCCGAACAAAAATCCTCCTGCGCACGATGTTCGTCGTAGACTGCATGGCTGTACCTTCCTCAGTGAGCCATGGGCGTGGTCACCCCTTGTGTGCCAGACATGCCAGGTAGCGGGGCCCATCCGTAGTGACATCCACCAATTCCCAGTCGCCGCCCTCAACGATTTCAGCGAGCTCTGTGGGTGACGCGAGCAGATAGTCGAACCAGTCAGTGGCCAAGGACCCGTCGCGAATACGGAATCGTTGTTGCCCCGGTAGACGGCCCACTGCCCGATTCCCCGCGGCGTAGGCCGTGTGCTCGGAGCTCGTGAGCATGCCCGGGTCGATACCGACCCCGAGCAACACTCCACCGGGTAGGGCCGCTCCCGCCAGCGCGGACAGCGCGGCGGAGGCCCTCTCCCGGCTACCCAGGAGTCCTAGGTTCTGCCCGCCGAGAAGAATGGTGCCGAACTGATACCGGATCCGGTCCAGGTTCTCGACGCCGGCCTCCACGACCTCGACCCCACGTTCCCTGGCGACCGCGGCCGCACCGGCGGAGGGTTCCACTCCGACGACCTCGACGCCCTGGTTCATCAGATGCACCGCGTGTCGCCCCGGGCCACATCCCACGTCCAAGACCCGGCCCTGCACTCGTTCACAGGCGAGTCTCTCCACACGATTCCACCCCTCCTCGGGGGCGAAGTACTTGGCCACGTCGTGCACGGTCAACATGCCGTCATCTCTCTCAATGACCTCGTAAGCGACACCGGAAACACCGCCCCGCCGCCAAGCCCTGGTCACGGCACGCCCGAACGCGTCACCGGTGCGCGTCACCGGATCACCGACGTATGGTCTTGTGCCCACGGTCATTCCTTCTCCCACTCGGGTGGCAGCGATCGGTGCTTACGCAGCGGCGAGCGGACCAGGAGCACCACGGGGATCGCCATGATGACAACGCCGATCCACAGGGCCGTCGAGGTGGACCACACGGCTGCCATGGCTCCACCGATGAGCGCTCCCAATGGGAGCGTGCCTTGAGTCACGACCCCGTTGGCAGCCGTCACCCTCGCCATGAACAGGGTGGATGTGACCCGGACTCGCAGCCCCGCGGCCGCGATGGCTCTGCCCACCACGACGAACCCGATGAGCATCTGGGCCGTGGCCACCAGCGGTACAGCGACTGCGGGAATGAGACCGGCCATGGGAGCGGCGACCACCGCCACAGGGGCGAGCGCGGAAAAGACCATGGTCATGCGGATCTCACCGAAACGCCTCCGTAGACCGGGGGCGACCAGGGACGCGGTGATACCGGCCACGGCTCCCATGGTGGACAGCAGGCCGTACATCCACGGTTCCATCCCGATGTCCCGCAACAGAAAGAGCGGCAAAACCGTGAGGATGACGCCGGCGCCCAGGTTGTTGAGCGCTGCCTGGGAGATCAACAACCGCAGCAACGGCTGGCGCACCACGATCCGTAATCCTTCGACGATCTCCTGCCGAAGTCGACGCCGTCGCCCGTGCCTTCGGTCACCAGCGTCCTCATCGACCCTGATGCTCCGTACAAGCAGAAGCGACACCAGGTGGAAGAACGAGGCCATCGCATACAGCAGGGGGGCCGCCACCACCTGCGTCAGAACGCCGGCCGTGCTCGGTGCCACGGCCTGGATGGTGCTTTTGGATGTTTGCAGCCGCGCGTTACCATCCGCGACACGCCGCTTCGTGATGATGAGCGGGAGGACGCTGATATGAGACACGTCGAAGAACACACCCGCGACGCTGGTGGCGACCGCTACGACGAACAGGTGTGGGACAGTCAACCAGTCCAGCCAGTAGGCCACCGGGACGCTCGCGAAAGCCAGGGCATAGACGATCTCCGCGATGATCATCACGGTGCGTTTCGTCCAGCGATCGATCCAGGCCCCTGCGGGCAGACCAACGGCCAGGTATCCGATCCTCGCGCACACGGCGATGAGGCCGATCTCCATCGGCCCCGCCTCCAGGAGGAGCACCGCGGTGATGGGAAGGGCGAACGCCGCGACCTCGGCCGCCGAGTAACGGAATCCGTCGGCGAACCACAGCCGCCGGAAACAAGGGTCTCGCATCACCTCTGACGTATCTTCACCACGCGATTCGGTCACCATACGACTGAGACCCCTTCACCTCGAAGGGCGTTGGAGGAGAGCGCGAGTTCGGACAGACGGCGGCGGTCCGCTTTCCCGTTGCTGAGGGTGGGCCATGTGTCGGTAAGGGAGATAATGCGTTGAGGCACCATGTATGGAGGTAGGGCTGTACGGACGGCTTGTGCCAACAGCGTGAGCGCCTCGGCCTGAGCCGACGGCGCGGGTTGGACGAACACGGTGATCGTGTTGCCAAAGAGGGGGTCGGGCGCGGCCACCGCCACACAGGCTCCCACTCCTGGCAATCCCGTGATCACCTCTTCCACCTCGCCCAGCTCGATTCGGTGCCCGCGGGACTTGATCTGCTGGTCGTTACGGCCGATGAACACCAGGTCACCGTGGGCGTCGATTCGGACGTTGTCACCCGTCGCGTACCAGATACGACCATCGGGGGTGGCGACGAAGGCGTCGCGGTCGTCCCGTTCATCGATGTAGCCGGCCATGACCGTGTCACCGCGCACCAAGAGTTCACCGACCTCCCCCTCTGGCACCGGTCTCCGTCGTTCGTCAACGATGGAGAGCTCGACCTCAGGCAAGGCCCGCCCGATCGGAACCGGTTCATCAAGGGGATGTCCGCTGCGCACTTCGTGGTAGGTACACACGTTGGTCTCGGTCGGCCCGTACAGATTCCACACCCGGATCGCGGGTATCGCCGCGCGCAGTGCGGCCACATCCGGCGGGCGCACCACTTCCCCCGCCAGAGCGACCACCCTCAGCGACCGGATTCCGGCCACGAGTTCGGTCCCGCGACGGGTGAGCCAGGCGAGGGTGGACGGCACCGTGTACCAGACGGTCGCCCCCGCATCGCGACAGAATTCGGCGTATCCGGCGGGGAGCGGCGCCACCGACGGAGGTAGTACAGCCACCGCCGCTCCGACACGACAGGCACCGAAAAGGTCGAGGATCGATAGGTCGAAATGTAAGGGGGCCGAGTTCACGAGTACGTCGTCACCGGTCAGTTCGAGTTCCGACACGGCCCAATCCAAGAAAGCTCGAGCACTGGCGTGGGTGTGTACCACCCCTTTGGGTCGACCGGTGCTCCCCGAGGTATGCAGTACATACGCGATGTCCACGATGTGAGAAGATCGCGGGTCGGGTAGCGGAGCGAACCACAGGTCCTCGGTGATCGGCCTCGGTACCGTGATAGGGGACCAACGTAAATCCGGATCCGTTCGCTCCCAGACCTCGCGGGTCGGACCGTCGGCCAGGAGGGCTCTGGGTTTTTGCCCATTGATGATGGCGTCGTTCCGATCGCGCGGCGCCGACGCATCGAGCGGCACGTAGCCCGCGCCGGCCCTGAGAATTCCATGCACGGCCGCGACGGCGGCCGCGGACTTGTGACCGTGCCAGGCGACACAATCTCCGTCGGTCACACCGTACGCGGCGAGCTCAACGGAGATCTTCTCCACCGCGGCGGTCAACCTCTCGTACGTGAGTACGCCACCCTCGTGGATCACCGCGACGCGGTCGCCGTGCTGTTCGGCGGCACGGCGCAGATCGCTCGCGAGAGCGCTCTCCCCCTTCATCAGCAACCCTTCGTGGCCAAGAACGCGCGCATCGCGCTGATAGAAGCGAAATTGCGCGGCAAGAGCTCTGCATCTCGGATGGGAACACCGAGTTGGTTTTCAAGTCGGGAGGCGACTTTGAGTACGGCGAGCGAATCCAGGACCTGTTGCGTGATCAACTGTGTCTCATCGTCGCCGTCGAATGCAGGGGCGGCCTTGTGCACGGCCTCCCTGATGACAGTGAGCACTCCGTCGTCAACGGTCACAGGCCAAGCCCTTCTGCGATGATCTTTGTTTGCATGTCGTCGGTCCCTGAGTAGAAACGGCTGGCCAACGCATCGTGAATCAACTGCGGAATCCCGGTGTCGGGCATCATGGCGTATCCGCCGTACACATCGGCCAGGCGGTTCGAAAGTGCGTTGAATTCACGGCTGACATGGAGTTTCGTCAAAGCGGCGCGTGCCTGGTCCAGTTCGTCCAGGTCCGCAGAGCCCGCTGTGGCACGCAGGACATCCTGTGCGGCGGCCAGGTGTAGAGCGGCGTCCACCAGCCGTTCCCGCACTGCGTCGTAAGTCGCGATCGGTCGGCCGAACTGGCTTCGTCGGCGAGCGTGTTCGACCGTGCGACGCAGCATCCCCGCCATGAGGCCCACTGCGGGCGCGAGGATGAAGGCCCGTTCGTGGCGCATTGCGTGCATCAGCACTGCGAACCCCGCACCCTCACCCCCCAGACAGGCCTGTTCGCCCACAGTCACGTCGGCCAACCGGACCACAGCCGTCCGTGCTCCCGCCGGGCCGACGATCTCCGTAGCGGACCCTACGGAGAGGCCGGGGCTCGAACGCGGAACCAGGAAGGCCGACAAGGAGCCGTAGGAGTCGTGTTCGGAGGTACGCGCCAACACCAGGAAGAGATCGGCGGTGGGGGCATTGGTGACGAAGGTTTTGACACCGTTCAGACACCACCCCTCGGTGTCCGTGCGAACGGCGCGAGTCCGCATCGACATCACGTCGGATCCGGCCCCGTCCTCGGTCGCGCCGAAGGCTCCGCACACCTTTCCCGCCATCATGTCCGGCAGGTAGGCCGCACGCTGTTCATCGGTACCGAAGGCGAGCAACGGTTCTTGACAGGCCCACAGATGTGCCGACATCGCGAACAGAAAACCACCCAGCACGTTGTTCCCCGAGAGCACGGCCCCCTCCCCCGCTGTCTCGAACGCGCGACACGTGGCGAGGAACCCGGCTCCCGCACCGCCCTCTCCCCGCGCCACCGGTAGGGCCAGCAGGTCCAGGGCCGCACCTGAACGCCAACCCGACATATCAGGCGCCGCGGTGCCTGCCCAGGCGCGGACGCCGTCGAGCCAGTGGGCGAACTCCTCGGTCCCTGAAGGATCGAAGGCCCGAGGCGAAGACTGCAGAGTCACACCGTCTCCCACTTCAGGACGTCAAGGAACGGTTCGAACCCTCGACGGGCGAATGACTCGGGCAGCCGATTCGCCGGAGCGAACACGACCACCTCGACATCCCGCCCCGCCCCCTTGTAGGCGACGAGCCATTCCAGGACGTCTTCCAATACATCGGTCCCCCTGAAGCGTGCACCGAGTTTGAACTCGTGCAACAGCAGACGAGGAGGGGTTCCCGGACGTAGGCGCCCAAGCTCGGTAAGGCCGAACACCGTAGCGATCTCCCCATCCGAATCCACCACGTGGTAGGTGGTCCCGGGTGGGCGACCGGTCGAGGACAGCCTGTGCTTCAGCTCCGCGAAGGCCGAGGTCTCATAGACCTCGCTGACGGCCTCGTAGTCATCGCCCCGAACCGGTCGAACAATCCGTCGCTCAGCCACCGGCCACCGCCGACATGATCAGAATTTTCGAGCCTCGTGCGACCTCGAAGTCCGTAGAACCCAGATCCCGCACATTGTCCTCATCGACATACATATTGACGAAGGGCAGGAGGTTTCCGGTGTCATCCAGCAGGTGCTTGCGCAACTGCGGGTGCAAGCCGCCGATCTGGGCGAGCACGTGGGCGACGGCACCTCGCTGCACACCGAACCGAGAACGCCCGCCCGCAAACCGCGACAGCGCGGTGGACAGGACGACCTCCACTTCGTCTTCCTGACGGTGGCCTCCCAGCCAGTGCCGCAATGCGGTCCGAAGCTGGTCATCATAGTCGACGTCCCCGATGAAACCGTGCCCTCGGTCATTGCGCAGCATCACGGCACGAGCGGTGCCATCGCCCTTGAAGAACCGCATGATGGGCCGCAGGTGCTCCAGAGCGAAATACGAATCCCGTTCCGACACCAAGGCATGCATCCGATGCCGTGCCCCGTTTGCTCCCCAACCGGAGAGCACACTCGTGGTGGGTTCCGGCTCCCCCATGGAAGGCAGGTCCGCGAAGGGAAGGGCCTCCTGGCCCCACTGCGGCAGAACCCTCGGGTCGTTATGCGGTGAGACGACGAACGCGAGCCCATCACGCCCCGAGCGGACGAGATGTCGGATCGCAGCGTACCCACCGGAGGAGAGCCCGTGCCAGACCGTGCTGCTCAAACCGTACTCGGCGATCAGCCTCTCCTGCAGAGAATGAATGCGGGGCATGAACTCATCCTCGCCCATGAGATACCAACCGCACGCCGAATCCCGAGTGAAACGGTGAATAGGGTCGGACACGAACAGGCACACCGCATCCAGAGAACGCGCCCATGACCGACGGGCGAAGACCGGTGGCACCTGGGCCTCGATTCGACTAAACCCATGGAAGAAGACGTGCAGATAAGGACTCGAAGGGGTTTCGGGTGCTTCCACAAGGTAATCGAGTAGATAACCTTGGGAATGTTCGATCTGATGAAGATCTGAGCGCATGTGTGTCCCTCTCTAACCCAGATAGTGACGGTCGAAACCACGTGGGATCACGGCGGGATAGAGCAACGGTCCACGCCGCGGAAGCACTTGCTCCTCACCATCCATCACGACCAGTCCTCCCTTTTCGTGATCCGCCCGGACCATTCGAGGCAAGAAGGATGTGGAGTGTTCTCGGGCGATGGATTCCAGGCGGTGGGCCACCGATTCGTGTACCGCGACCGTCGGCCTGGTGACCTCATAGATGAACTCGCCTCTCACCACTTTCAACAGGGTACTGGGGACCCGGTCGGGAAGGGTGAGAGCGAAATAGCGCGGGCCCGTGCGCGGCAGTCCCCGGTCCAGCCAGGTCCGACCGAACGGGCGCAGGCTGCTGAACATGGCGAAGCTCCATTCGAGCTTCAGGCCGAACACGACCAACAGCATATTGATGGTGAAACCGGTCACCATGGCCCAGTGGACCATTTCGGCACCGGGTGGGTGCCAGGCGTCGGGTGTACCGCTGTAAACCGCCGTTACGCTCAGCAATCCGAAAACGGCGCCCTTGAAAGCGTCGCAAGCGATCGTGTTCGGTGGCCTCGGTCCCGCCACGGTCCTACACAGGACGACCGCCAAGGTCACACTCGCGAGGACCAGGACCACGGCCAGGACATCGAACTGGACGTACACTCCCTGCGCCGGTGAGGCCAATGCACAGCACCACAGTGCCATGGCGACCACGGAAAAGGTGAAGTTACCCGAGATACCGAAGACCAAATGCATTGCAAGGGCCGCGAACAGACCTATATGGGACCACTCGCTGTCGAGCAAACCGACTCCGACCGCGACTTCCCACAAGATCACGATGAACGGCGTGGCGGTGAGCACGAATACGGGCAGCCGTACTCCGTGCAGCCGAGCATAGAAATCCGCGATCAGGCGACCGGCACTGTTTCTCGTCCAAAGATAAGAGTGATTCACCTTGAACAGGGCGGCGGACAAGTACACCCCGGCCAACAAATCCCGTGCCACGATCGCCTCGAAGCGCACCGGAAAGGCCACAATGAGCACCACCGCGACGACGCCGAGCCACACATGGTTGGCCAGGCGACGCTGAACGGAGAACAACCACAGCAGTACGAGGCAGGAGGCGACGATCCTGCCGAGGTCCGTGGAGAAGGCGGTCACCGCCGCCAAGGCGACAGGCAACGCCAGCACGGCGATACCGGCGTTGAGGGGGCGAGGCAGTCGTACACCCATCACCGGTGCGACGTTCTCCCATGCGTCGGACAGGCCACGAGCCCACAGGCGATCGATCTGATGGACGATCAAGGCGGCGATCACCAACGCCTCGGGGGCGAGCCACACGTGCGGCGCCACAGAAGTCATCCCTTCGCCTTTCGCCCGGCCTCAATGCGCAAGGGTGCGACCTTCCGCCCATGCCAACCCCGGAGCGACCACCCGAACCACGCTGAAGAGTTCCGGGTGCGAGGACAGGTCGACGCACAGCGGTGCACGGCCGGTGGATGAAACCACCCGGCCCGCCACCGTGGTGAGTTCGTCCTCCATGGTCATGAACCCCTCCTCGCAGCCGACCAAGGCCTGCTCCAGTGCGATCCCGTCCTCGGGCCGGCCGAACCCCGGATCCGCGGCCGAATCCACGATGAGATCCTGGTCCGAGGGGATGTCGTCCCGTGTGGCGGTGATCTCGGTGAGTCGACTCTGCACCGCTTCGGCGACCGCCCGGGACAGCGCGATGTGCGGATCAGAATGGCTGCCGGACCCCGCGCACACGATGGGAAAGAGCGGCGACCACACGCGCGTGGTGAAGGTGGGGACCCGGTGGCGGTTGGGTATGAAGGTGATCTCGTAGCTCACCGAGGCGGCGTCGAGGTGCCCCAGCAGATCCCGCAGATTCTTGTCCTCAACAGTCCGCGGATCAACCGGAAGACGATCCTCCCTTCCCCGTCCCGGAGCCAGTGCGTCTCGCTCTATCGCCTCGTACAGCGCATGCAAACATGCCTCGGTCCAGGTGTTTCCCGATGCAAGGCCAGTGCTTCCCGAACGGAGGATCCGCGGGTGCCAGAAATGTTCGCGACTGAAGGACAAGCGCACCGCGTCCGCGGGAACAGGTACCCGCGCACCATCGACAAGGGAGATTCCTTCGGTCCAGGCCAGAGTGAACTCGTCCACTCGCGAAACATGGTCGGTGAGATTGAGGTCGCTCAACTCATAAGGCAAGGACATGTTTTGGGCCGCGGCACGCCAGGTGGCGATGGTCGGCTGTTCGGCATGCCACAGCTCGATCGATTCCATGACGGCGGACAATTTGGCCAGCAACGGTGTCGCTCCCTTGCCCTGCGACACGGCAAGGGTCTCCGACGAGGGACGAACCGCCAGCATGACCGGTATTCCGATGGTGTCCAGGCGGGTCACGTCGGCGACGCGGGTGATACCGAACCGACGAAGGAGAGGTTCGACCCTCGACCAGGTCACTTCCGGCGCCACCTCTCGGTGGGTTCCGGGAAGGATCGGTTCAGGCACGGGCGGACTCCTCCGTCTCTGCTGCGGATACTGTGGCGATGAGGAATCCGATTACGAACGGTTTGAAGGCTATGACCGCTTGACGCGGAGACTGAAAGCCGCGCCGCCCACACTCGGTGGTTATGTCGGTGGAATGCCAGATCCCGGCGAGCAGCCGCAGGCACTGATCTTCCGAGATATTTCTGAGACCGCGTCCCGGCCTGCGCCCGAGATACTCCCTCGACTCGGCGAGATAGCCTGCCACGGTGGAACGGTCTTCGGAGGATTCCTCACTCAACAGCAGCGCACTGTGTTCTGGATCGGATAGATCCGGTGTGGGGCGGATCAAGTGTGTAATCCGGTCCCGACCCAATTCGGTCTTCAACCACACCGCCGCCGACTCTCCCAGCGTATAGATCACATGATCGCGCAGTCGGTCACCCGGATCACCCGCCGGACCAGGACAGAACCGATTCAGGTATTCCCACCAGATCCGAGGGAACCGCACGTTGAAAATCTGCTGGTAGGCGAGACGGCGGTGGAGGTCCTCGGTGAACGTGTTACGCCAGCGACGCTCGAACTCAGTACGCCAGTCGCGGCCGTCATCGACAAACGAGACTTTCGCGGATCTCGGTGATATACGCGATGGACTCCTGGAAGCGGCCTCGTTCGCCAGGACCCGCTCACGGGCGACATCAAGCGCTCGCAGACAGTCCGCTCTCTTTTGGTCGAAGGCCGCAGGATCGGCGTTCGTGTGCGCGGCGAACCAACGAGCGAATCCATGCACCCCACCCTTTCTCGCGGCGTCGATCACGAAACCTCGGGTGCGCTGGGGGTAGTACCGCCGCTCATATTCGAGTAATAGGCGATCGGCCGAACCGCGATCCAGGACCGTCTCGTGGACCGCACGCTCAAGAGCGGCGTGAATATTGACAAGAGGAATGCTCAGAGCTGACGTGGTGGAACCGGAACCGGCCTGTGCCACCGCCACTGCGTCGTCCCCGTCGAAGATGCCTTCCTGGTACCACTTGTAGACCTCACCTACGCCGATCATGCCGAAAGATGATAGTTCGACAGCGCGCAACGCGCCGATACTGGCGGCCCCGATGACGCCGACACCCCGCGACATCGCATCCATGATCTCTTTGTGTCGTATGGCCAGGTGGTGATGGTAGAGACCATCCAAGATGACAACGAGATCACCGTCGGCCAGCGAAGATGAATAGAGATCACCGTGTTCCACAGGGGGTTTCACCAAGAAATTTGGAAATCGCTTCCCAATTACAGGTTCGGGGCACGAAGGCCCGACATACACATGGACATTCATGCCCCTCACCCGATTCTTCTCATGGGTCACAGACTCGATCCACCCGCGTGGGCGGACAAGCCAAAAAGACGGTCAGCCGTTCAGCAGTCCACGATCTCAGAGTCGGTGATCACCAGCGGCATGTCCCCGAAGAGCGCCTCGAAGTCATCCTTCGTGAGCTCCTCGGCGGCACTGACGACATCGCTTCGCTCTTCGGTCTTCGCCTGCTCGGACATTTTTTCTCCTTACGACTTCCTGGAATGTGAAACCTGCGCGCGCACATTTGACACTAGCAACGCCACCTTTCCCCATCAACAGGGTTCTCAAGGGTTTTCAGATTTCCGCACATGGAAGAAAAAGGGCATGCGAAGGAACCATGAAGCCGCCATCTCGGTCACGAAAACCCGAAGAGCACCTGAGCAGGTGAATGCCCGAGTGCCCACCCCTACACAACCCACAGAAATAACGCATCGGTCGACGCCGCACCGATCGACCCCACTCCGGACAGCGATACTACGCACTGACAAATGGAGAACGGACACATTTATACACACGTACATCGAGCGGACTTCTGACTCCGCTGACCAACCCTGCACCATCACTCAATGCTTGTCAACGGTGACAACAGGATATCCTTCCATCCTCTCTTGAATGTGGCGTCAACGTGGGAAGACATCAGGATTCACAGTCGAAGTGCAACCACTTCGGAAGCCGAACCGGTTCGATCTTTCAGCTTCGAAGTCCAGCAAACATGAATGACCGACAGCGGCCAAGGAGGGCCGACCTGGCCCGATGAGAAGTATTTTTCCAGGTTAACGGATAAAAGCGAACGATTCGAGACATGATTCAAGTCTTCACGATCAATGGCGAAGACTCGGTACCGAATCCTCTTGACTGTGCACCACCTGTCTGATCAGAACCACCGACACCCCATCGACGAAAGCCAGCGCCCGTACCGACCAAGGAGAAGTCCCCGGTGCTCCGGGTACCTCCGAAGGCGATGGCGCGGACAGTTCCGGCGGTTGATGTGCACCCGGGGCCGAGTTGTTGGCGCGGAACACGACATCGGCGACCTCATCGCGAGCCGCCAACCCAGCAGACCCGATACCGTTTTCCCAGGAGAACACTCCGAATTATCGCGTCATATCGCGAGATCGAACGTCTCGCGCCGAATCAGATCCACATCCGGTGGTTGACGGGCGTCGCGACCGGGCAGGGCGGCCGACAGCAACGGAGGAACATTCGTGGTTCGAACCGAAGCGAGGTATGCCATGCGTGACGACGAGTTCCTGGCCCGGGTGCGTGAGCTCGGGGAGTACGAGGATCAGCGGGAGGCCGAGGAGGTGACGACGGCGGTCCTGTCCGTCCTGGCCACGCGTCTTCCCGGCGACACCGCGGAGAAGCTGGCCGCACAACTGCCCGAACCGCTGCGCGAGGGTTTCCGGGAGGCCGCACAACCCGAGGCCGAGGCCTTCGGTGTCGAGGAGTTCCACCGGAGGGTGGCCGAACTGGTCGGTGGGCGCGCCCTGACCGCGGAGCAGGACTCGGGGGCCGTCCTGACGACCGTGGCCGAGGCGGTCTCCGGCGGCGAGCTGAACCAGCTCCTGAGCCACCTGCCGTCCGCTTACGCCACGATGTTCGGCAAGCCCGAACTCGCCTGAGGCGGGCGGGCGCACGCGGGCGCCCACGGCGGACGTGCCCGGGTGCCGACATGGTCGTGGTTCGGTCAAGTCCCGGCGTTGTCCCGTGCACGTCCCCATGTTCGTGTCCCACGGTGGAGGACCGTGCCCCGGTGTCGAACCGGGGCCCGGAACGTGTCGAGGGCCCGCGGGTCCGGGAGGTTTTCCATGAGCGTGTGGACATGGCTCGGTTCGTGGCCGGTGCTGCGGCAGGTCACCGGTGAGGACCGAATGGGACTGGGATCGGCCGCCAGGTCCGAGCGCAGCGAACGGCTGCGTCCGCGTACCGCGGAGGCCGATCGGGTGGTCAAGTCGGTCTGCCCCTACTGCGCGGTGGGCTGTGGACAGAACGTCTACGTCCGTGACGAGAAGGTCGTCCAGATCGAAGGGGACCCCGACTCCCCCATCAGTCGGGGCCGTCTGTGTCCCAAGGGTTCGGCGAGTCTGCAGCTGACGACCGGCCCGTCCCGGCGGGACAAGGTCCTGTACCGCCCTCCGCACGGCACCGACTGGGAGGAATTGGACCTGGACACCGCCATGCGGATGGTGGCGGACCGGGTGGTGCGCACCCGCGAGGAGACCTGGGAGGAGGAATACGAGGGCCGGCGCGTGGCCCGCACCCTGGGTATCGCCAGTCTGGGCGGGGCGACGCTGGACAATGAGGAGAACTACCTCATCAAGAAGCTCTTCACCGCCCTGGGCGTGATCCAGGTGGAGAACCAGGCCCGTGTGTGCCACAGCTCGACGGTCGCGGGTCTGGGAACCTCCTTCGGTCGGGGCGGGGCGACCATGTTCCTACAGGACCTGCAGAACTCCGACTGCATCGTGATCGAGGGATCCAACTTCGCCGAGGCCCACCCGGTGGGTTTCCAGTGGGTGATGGAGGCCAAGGCGCGCGGAGCCGTCGTCATCCACGTCGACCCCCGGTTCAGCCGCACCAGTGCCCTGGCCGACCTGCACGTACCCATCCGCGCCGGCACCGACATCGCGTTCCTGGGCGCGATCATCAACCACGTGCTCACCGAGGAGAAGTACTTCCACGACTACGTGCTGGAGTACACCAACGCGGCGACCATCGTCGGCGAGGACTTCCGTGACACCGAGGACCTGGACGGGCTGTTCTCCGGTTTCTCGGGCGAGGATCGTTCCTACGACGTCACCTCGTGGAGCTACGACGGCACGGAGGTGGCCGCTGCCTCGGGCGACCGTGGTCAGCTGTACCGAAGCCAGGGGGACCCGCATCCGAGCACCCGGCACTCGGGACGTCCGGAGCAGCACGGTTCGGGTGGGGCCGTGATCCGGAATCCGCCCAGGGTGGACCGTACGCTCACGGATCCGCGCACCGTGTTCCAGGTCCTCAAACGCCACTACTCGCGGTACACGCCCGAATTGGTCGAGGAGGTGTGCGGTATTCCGCGGGACGTGTTCGAGCGGGTGTGCGAACACCTCACGAGCAACTCCGGCCCCGACCGCACCAGCGCGTTCTGCTACGCCGTGGGCTGGACCCAGCACACGGTGGGCTCCCAGTACATCCGTACCGCGTCCATCCTCCAACTGCTGCTCGGCAACATCGGTCGTCCGGGCGGCGGAATCCAGGCGTTGCGCGGTCACGCCAGCATCCAGGGGTCCAGCGACGTGCCGACCCTGTTCGACCTCTTGCCCGGTTACCTGCCCATGCCGCACATGCAGGAAGAGCAAGACCTGGAGGGGTACGTCAAGGCCGCCGGAGAACCGCTCAAGGGCTTCTGGTCGAACATGGACGCCTACACGGTCAGCCTGCTCAAGGCCTGGTGGGGTGAGCACGCCACCGTCGAGAACGACTTCCTCTTCGATTACCTGCCCCGCCTCAGCGGATCGCACAGTACCTACGACACGGTCATGGCCCAGATCGACGGTGTCTGCAAGGGCTACTTCCTCATGGGCGAGAACCCGACCGTGGGTTCGGCCAACAGTCGGGCCCAGCGGTTCGGGATGGCCGAACTGGACTGGCTGGTGGTGCGCGACTTCTCACTGATCGAGAGCGCCACCTGGTGGAAGGACGGCCCCGAGATCGAGTCCGGGGAGATGCGCACCGAGGACATCAGCACGGAGGTGTTCTTCTTCCCGGCGGCCGCGCACACGGAGAAGTCCGGCACCTTCACCAACACCAACCGCACCCTGCAGTGGCACGATCGTGCGGTGCAGCCCAGTGGTGACCGGCGCAGCGACCTGTGGTTCATGTACCATCTGGGGCTCTTGCTCCGAGAACGGCTCCACGGCTCCGAGGACCCCAAGGACCGTCCACTCCTGGACCTGACCTGGGACTATCCGATGGAGGAGGGAGACGATCCCAGCGCCGAGGCGGTCCTGCGCGAGATCAACGGCCACGACGCCCAGGGGCGTCCGCTGAGCATGTACACGCAATTGCGCGCGGACGGCTCCACCAGCTGTGGCTGCTGGATCTACTGCGGTGTCTTCAAGGACGGCGTCAACCAGGCCGCCCGCAAGAGACCGGGCCGGGAACAGGACTGGATCGCCGCCGAATGGGCCTGGTCCTGGCCGGACAACCGGCGAGTGCTCTACAACCGTGCCTCCGCCGACCCCGAGGGGCACCCGTGGAGCGAACGCAAGGCCCTGGTGTGGTGGGACGAGGAGTCCGGGCGGTGGAGCGGCTACGACGTCGCCGACTTCGAACCCGACAAGGCACCCGGATACCGGCCGTCCGACGACGCCCGGGGCGTGGCGGCGCTCAGCGGCGTCGACCCGTTCATCATGCAGGCCGACGGTAAGGGGTGGTTGTACGCCCCGGCCGGGCTCAACGACGGCCCGATGCCCACGCACTACGAACCTCAGGACACCCCGTTCACCAACCCGTTGTACGGGCACCAGCGCAACCCCACCCGCGTGCTGTACCCGCACGAGCTCAACCGCTACCACCCGGCGCCCGACACTCCGGAGGCGTCGGTGTTCCCGTACGTGGTGACGACCTACCGGCTCACCGAGCACTTCACCGCCGGTGGGATGAGCCGGTGGACGCCCTACCTGTCCGAGCTGCAACCGGAGTTCTTCTGCGAGGTCGGCCCGGAACTGGCGGCCGAGGAGGGGTTGGAGCACGGCGGGTGGGCCACGATCGTCACCGCCCGCAACGCCATCGAGGCCCGGGTACTGGTCACCGACCGTATGAAGCCGTTGCGGGTGCAGGGTCGAACCGTGCACCAGATCGGTCTGCCCTACCACTGGGGCCCCAACGGGTACTCGACCGGCGACGCCGCCAACGAGCTCATGTCCATCTCGTTGGACCCCAACGTGCACATCCAGGAGGTCAAGGCACTGACCGCGCACATCCGGCCAGGTCGGCGTCCCCGGGGCCCGGAGCGGGTGGCCCTGGTCGAGGAGTACCGCGACAGGGCCCGCATCACCGAACGGACCGGAACGGAGGACTGATGACGCAGGACGAGAGTCCCTCACGCAAGGGTTTCTTCACCGACACCAGCGTGTGCATCGGATGCAAGGCGTGCGAGGTGGCCTGCAAGGAATGGAACATGGTGCCCGAGGACGGGCTGGACTTCCTGGCGATGTCCTTCGACAACACTGGTCGGTTGAGCGCCGACACCTGGCGGCACGTGGCCTTCATCGAACAGCGTGAACCCCTGGGGCACCAGGACTCGGGGGTGGGCCGCCCCGCGGGCGAGGGTCCCGGCCCGGTGAACCTGGGCATGCCCTCCTTCGGGCTGCCCGGTCAGCGCACCGGGGAGCACGACGAAGCGGAGGGGGGCGACTTCCGCTGGCTGATGTCCTCGGACGTGTGCAAGCACTGCACGAGCGCCGCCTGCCTGGACGTGTGTCCCACCGGTGCGCTCTTTCGGACCGAGTTCGACACCGTGGTCGTGCAGGAGGACATCTGCAACGGATGCGGCTACTGCGTGCCCGCCTGCCCCTACGGGGTGATCGACCGTCGCGAGGTCGACGGTCGGGCCTGGAAGTGCACCCTGTGCTACGACCGGCTCGGCGCGGGGATGGAACCGGCCTGCGCCAAGGCCTGCCCCACCGACTCCATCCAGTTCGGCGACGTGGACGAGCTGCGCGAGCGCGCACGGAAGCGGGTCGAGGACCTGCACGAAGCGGGAGTGTCCTCGGCCCGGCTGTACGGGGAGGATCCCGACAACGGGGTCGACGGTACCGGGGCCTTCTTCCTGCTGTTGGACGAACCCGAGGTGTACGGCCTGCCACCGGACCCGGTGGTGACCACCCGGGACCTGCCATCGATGTGGCGCCACGCCGGGGCGGCGGCGCTGGTGCTGCTGGCGGGGGCGACCGCCGCGTTCGCGGGGAGGCGATCATGACCAACCCCGACAAGACCGGAGAGGGCGCGGGTACGGCGGGCCGCGAGGCGATCACCGGCGCGACCGACGTGGTCTCCGCCGAACAACGCGAACGGCACAAGGACCACCCTCGGCGCGGTAGGCGTGGCGGACGCGGCCGGGGCGAGGCCACCCGGGTACCCGACGCCGACTTCCGCTCCTACCACGGCAGGCCGGTGCTCAACCAGATCGTGTGGGAGGCCCGCGACATCGGCGGCTACCTCTTCCTGGGCGGGCTGGCCGGGGCCTCGTCCGTGCTCGCGGCGGGCGCCGAGCACACCGGCCGCCCAGAGCTGGCCCGACCGTTGAAGTACACGGCCCTGGCGGCCATCTCCGGTTCGACGGCGGCGCTCATCCACGACCTGGGGCGGCCCGAGCGCTTCCTCAACATGCTGCGGGTGTTCAAGCCGACCTCGCCGATGAGCATGGGTTCGTGGATCCTCATGGGGTACGGGCCGTTGGCCGGGGTGGCCGCGGTGACGGCCGCCACCGGATGGTTTCCCCGAATCGGACGCGCCGCCACGATCGGCGCCGCTCTGACGGGTCCACTCGTGGCCACCTACACGGCGCCGCTGATCTGCGACACGGCCGTACCCGCCTGGCACGAGGGGTACCGGGAGATGCCCTTCGTGTTCGCTTCCTCGGCCGCCTCCGCGGCCGGAGGCATGGGCTTGATCGTCGCGCCCACGGCACAGAGCCGTCCTGCCCGTCGGGTCGCGGTGGGTGGCGCCCTGATCGAGGTCGCGACGTCCACGTACATGGAACGCCGCATGGGGCTGGTGGGTGAACCCTACGAGCAGGGACGGGCCGGGAAGCTCACCCGCGCCGCCAAGGCCCTCACCCTGGCCGGGGCGGTCGGTGCCGTGCTGGGGCGCCGCAGCCGTGCGGTGTCGGCGGTCAGCGGAGCGGCGCTGCTCGCGGGTTCGGCGCTGACCCGGTTGGGGGTCTTCGAGGCCGGGGTACAGTCGGCCGCCGACCCCAAGTACACGGTCGTCCCACAGCGCCGCCGCTTGGAGGAACGCAAGAGGGCAGCGGCGAAGACCGGGTAGACCACTGCGCCCCCGCACCCTTCTCGAAAGGGTGCGGGGGCGCTCCGGTCGGTGGTCAACGGCGGTGCGGCAGGAACTCCTGGATCTTGGTGGCGAGGCCGCGGGCGGCGACACCGGCCCGGTCGGGGTCCCCGTTCAGCAGGGCCTTGACGGTGTCGGTGACCTGTTCGGACTCGGCCTGGGGCGGGATCGGCGGGACGTCCCCGTCACAGTGCACGTCGAGGACCACGGGCCCCTCTGCCTCCAGGGCCCGGTCCCAGGCGGGGCCCATCTCCTCGGGCCGCTCCACGGTGATGCCCACCAGCCCGATCGACTCGGCGAAGACCGCGTACGACATGTCCGGCAAGTCCTGTGAGTACGGGGTCTTGGGCGACCCGCTCATCGCGCGCAGCTCCCAGGTGACCTGGTTGAGGTCGTTGTTGTGCAGAACGCACACCACCAGGCGCGGGTCGTCCCACAGGTGCTGGTAGCGGCGCGCGGTCAACAGTTCCATGAGCCCGTTCATCTGCATGGCCCCGTCGCCCACCAGGGCGATCGCCGGACGTGTGGGGTGCGCGAACTTGGCACCGATCGCGTACGGGACGCCACATCCCATGGTGGCGAGGGTGCCCGAGAGCGAACCACGGTTCTCCTCGCCCATGCGCAGGAACCGCGCGTACCAGTTGGTGGCCGACCCCGAGTCGGCGGTGACCACGGCGTCCTCGGGCAGCCGGGAGGACAGTTCGTGAACGATGAGCATCGGATTGACCGGGTCGGCGTGGACCCCGGCCTGAGCGTCCAGGACCGACCACCAACGGCGGACGTTGTCCTCCACGGTGGTGCGCCACCGTCGACGCCCCTCACCGCGTTCGTCGGACGGATTCAGGCGTTCGTTGAGCGCGCGCAGCGTGTTCGCGGCGTCGCCCACGAGGTTGACCTCGGTGGGATAGCGCATTCCGATGAACCGGGGATCGATGTCGATCTCCACGGCCCTTCGGCCGAAGGGCGGTAGGAACTGGGAGTAGGGCAGGTTGGAACCCACGATGAGCAGGGTGTCGCAGTCGCGCATCAGCTCCCACGACGGGCGGGTCCCCAGCAGCCCGATGGACCCGGTGACCTGCGGCAGATCGTCTGGAAGCACGTCCTTGCCCAGCAGCGCCTTGGCGATGCCGGCTCCGGTCGCCTCGGCCAGGGCCAGCACCTCGTCGGCCGCTCCCCTGGCGCCCTGTCCGACCAGGATCGCCACGCGTTCACCGGCGTCGATCACCTCGGCGGCACGATCCAGCTCGCTCTCGGGCGGCAGCACGGTGCCCCCGCCCACCACACGGTCGGGCGCGCTGGAGGGCACGTGCTTGAACGCGTGCTCGGGCGGCGAGTAATCGAGTTCCTGCACGTCGGCAGGGATGATCACCGTGGTCGGTGCCCGCTCGAACAGAGCGGTGCGCACGGCCCTGTCCAGGACGTTGGGAAGCTGCTGGGGGACGTTGACCGTCTCCAGGAAAGCCGAGGAGACGTCCTTGAACAGACTGTGCAGGTCGATCTCCTGCTGGTAGGCACCGCCCATGGCGCTACGGCTGGCCTGCCCGATGATGGACACCACCGGCACATGGTCGAGTTTGGCGTCGTAGAGACCATTGAGCAGGTGGATGGCTCCCGGTCCCCCGGTGGCCATGCACACGCCCAGGCGGCCGCCGAACTTGGCGTAGCCGACCGCTTCGAAGGCCGACATCTCCTCGTGGCGACTCTGCACGAACCGGGGCCCGTCCTCGATCTCGGCCATTTGGGCGACCAGTCCGTTGACGCTGTCTCCGGGGTAGCCGAAGATCTCGGTGACGCCCCACTGTGACAGCCGACGCAACAGATGGTCGGCGACGCTCTGCACCATGTTCGCTCCTCCTCGGGTAGTGCGCCGTGCCTCGCGCATCGACCGGTTCGGGTTCAGGGCCGAAAGATCACCTTGAAGATCCCGTCCTCCTTGACCTGGAACCGCCGGTAGGCCTCCGACGCCCCCTCCAAGGACACGTGATGGGTGGCGAAGTCCTCGACTCCCAGGACGTCGTCCTCGTCCAACAACGGAAGGATCTCGGGCACCCAGTGACGGACGTTGGCCTGCCCCATCCGCAACTGGATCTGCTTGTCGAACAGCGTGAGCATGGGCAGCGGGTCGGCCATGCCACCGTAGACACCGATCAGGGAGATGGTGCCGCCCCGACGCACGAGGTCGATCGCGGTCAGGAAGGTGCCGAGCCGGTCCACCCCGGCGTTCTCCATGAGCTTGGCCGCGACCCCCTTGGGCATGAAGGAGGTCGCCCGCTGGGCGAGCCAGGCCGAACCGTGGCCCTCGGCCTCCATGCCCACGGCGTCGATCACCGCGTCCGGCCCCCGCCCGTCGGTGCGGCCCCGGATCTCCTGGACGAGATCGTCGGTGCCGTGGAGGAGTCGAACGCCTCCACCCCCCGAGCGGCGGCACGCGCACGCCGTTCGGGCACCGGGTCCACACCGAACACGTGCTCGGCCCCCAGGTACCGGGCCACACGGCAGGCCATCTCACCGATGGGCCCCAGTCCCAGGACGGCCACGGAACCCCCTTGGGGCACGTCCGCGTACCGGACGGCCTGCCAGGCCGTGGGCAGCACGTCCGACAGGTACCAGTAGCGGTCGTCGGGCCCCTCGTCGGGCACCGGTACGGCGTTGTCCTGCGCCCGCCGAACCCGCAGGTACTCGGCCTGCGCCCCTGGGACCGAGCCGTAGAGCGAGCTGTAACCGTAAAGGCTCGCGCCCATCCCCTGCTCCTGGACGCGGGTGTTGTCGCATTGGGTCTGCAACCCGCTTCCGCACATCGGGCAGTGCCCACAGCAGATCTGGAAGGGGACCACCACGCGCTGGCCGGGGACCAGGGAGGTGACGTCCGCCCCGACCTCCTCGACCACACCCATGGGTTCATGTCCGAGGATGTCGCCGGCCGTCATGAACGGGCCGAGAACCTCGTAAAGATGCAGGTCGGATCCGCACAAGCCGGAACTGGTCACCCGGATGACGGCATCGTCGGGTCTTTCGATCGTCGGGTCGGGAACGGTCTCGGTCCTGACGTCGCGGGTTCCGTTCCACAGCACTGCTCGCATGTTCTCCCCCAGTCGGCGTGGCTCTTCGTGGGAAGCGCTCCATCCGGGCCCCGGACTGGACGGAGCGCTTCTCCCTCTTTCGGACGACGTACGTCAGCGGTTGGGCGGGGCTTCGCTCACGTCGGCCAGCGCGGACCGCTCGTCCACCGCCCGGGCGAGGTCGCCCATGGTGACGACTCCCACCACCTCGTCGTCGTCGACGACGGGCAGCCGGCGCACGGTCGCCGTGCGCATCGTGTGGGCGGCGTCCTTGACGCTGCTCTGGCGGGGCACGGTCACGACCTCGGTGCTGCACACGTCCCCGGCACGGATCGTCTCGGGGTCGCCCCCTTCGGCCACACACCGCACCACGACGTCGCGGTCGGTGAGCATGCCGCGCAGACGTCCCGAGGAGGTCACCACGACGTCGCCCACGTCCTCGTCGCGCATGATCTCCGCTGCCTCGCGCAAAGTGGTGTCGGGCGTGACGGTGCGCACGCTCGGGTTCATGATCTCGGTGATGCTGTCCACCATGGTCTTCTCCCTTCACGGTCGTCGTCCTCAGTCCTCGGCCCTAACCGACCCTCTGCCGGGCGAAACGTCATAGGCCTCCCGGTCTGCCCCGATCCCATCGATGTCCGCTCACCCGAATGAGTCGGCCACGCTCGGGGTAGCCACGTCCACGACTCGGGAGAGAGGGGGTCGTCACTATGGCGACGAGTGATCCGGAGGTCGACCGGCTCTGGGAGGAGTTCCACGCCTCGGTGAACATGACCGGCGAGGAACTGCGACGGTGGCTGCTCACGGACGCCTCGGGGGAGGAGGCGCTTCCCGCCGACGGTGATGTCTCCGTCGAGGGTGAACGCATCGTCCAACTCCTCGACAAGCGCAAGAGGGACGTGACCTCCGACGACATCGATCTGATGGAGCGGGTCTCACGGTTCGTGCAGGAGGAACTGACCGATCCGCGACCCCAGGACGACGCCTGGCGCAGGAGGATGATGCGTGTGGGTCACGACCCGCTCAGCCCCGATTCGGGGCCGTCGGACACCTGAACGAACCCACGTCGCGGTCGTGGGTGGAGGATCTTCTCCGCCCACGACCGCGCACGGCCCCGTCCAACGGCGACGAGCGGTTCCGCCGCGGCGTCCTTGTCCACAAGGGCGCCGCGGCGTCCTTCGTGTCCGCGCCCTTGACCGAAGGGCTCGCTCACCAACGTTCGGCTCGCGCGCAGAAAATATCAGAACAGCGCCCAAAGAGGCCTTTCTGACGCACGTGGAGTATTTCATCCCAACATAGGACAGTTTTCGCCCAAGAGCCCACAGGGCCGCTTTTCAACACTCACTTCTCGGGCAGCACCATGGAGATGCGCTTTTCACGCCGTTCGGGGAAACCATCGATCCCCCGCCCCGTCCGGGTCGTACGAACCACTCGAGAACGAGCACACCGGACACGTGAAGGGTCAGGAGATGCACCATGCCCGCTCCCGTAGCGAACACCACCGCGATCAGAACCACCGTCGTGCCCACCGCCCGTCGTGAGCCCTCCCAGGACGCCTCCGCGGAGGATCTGTTGGCCTTGCTGAAGAGCCTGGACCAGGACGACCCGCTGAGCAGTCGGCTACGCGAGCGCATCACCCAGCACTACCTGCCGGTTCTGCACCGCATCGCCAACCGGTACCGGGGACAAGGGGAGAGGGTGGAGGACCTGCGGCAGACCGCCCACCTCGGGTTGGCCAAGGCGATCCGCGGCTACTCCCCCGATCGTGGTAAGGAGTTCATCCGCTACCTCACGCCCACCGTGGCCGGGGAGATCAAACGGCACTTCCGGGACCACACCTGGGCGGTGCACACCCCCCGCGATCCCCAGACACGCCGCTCGGAGATGATCAAGGTCCGCGCCGATCTGGAGCAACGCCTCAACCGCGCGCCCAACGTCGCCGAGATCGCCCAGGAGATGGGCATCACCGAAAAGCAGGTGGAGGAGGCCCGCCTGGTGTCGGAGGCCTACAACACCGTCTCGCTCAACGCGCCCGAGCCCCGTGAGGAAGGCGCTCCCACCACTCTCGAACACCACCTCGGGACGGAGGACGCCGCCCTGGACCTGGTCGTGGACCGTGCGACCGTCCGCCCGGCGCTGCGCGCGCTCCCCTGGCGGGAGCGGCTCATCATCCGTCGTCGGTTCTTCGACGAGTGGACCCAGTCGCAGATCGCCGAGGAGGTGGGATGTTCCCAAATGCATGTGTCGCGCCTGTTGGCCGCATCCCTGCGCGGACTCCGCGAGACCATCGGCGAGGACGGGCGCTGAGAGGGCCGGCCGCGGGCGTGCGGGCCGCACGCCCGCGCTCCCGGCCGTCTCCCCTTCCCGGAGCCGCTCTCCTCTTCGTCCTTGACGGGAAACCCTCGACATCGGAGCACGGTCGCAGCGGGCGCGGGTGTGACCGGCGACCGAACCGGTCAGGGAGATCGACACGAGAAGGGAGAGGACGATGAGCGGACGAACGAATCGAGTGGGACGTCGACCCTGGATGAAGGGGGCTCTCAGAGGCGCCGTCGGCGCCATGGCCATGAGCGGAATGCGACAGGCCGCGGTGGGTCTGGGAATGATCGAACGCACCCCTCCCGAGGCCATGCTGCGCGAGGGGGTGCCGACGTTGCTGCGCCAAGTGCCCGAACATCGGCGCACCGCTGCCATCGAACTGGCGCACTGGAGCTACGGGGCGGCCGCGGGTGCGGCGTTCGGCCTCGTACCGGGGCGGCTGCGAGGCCACCGGCTGACCGGCCCGATCTACGGGGCCCTCTCTTGGGGCCTGTTCGAGCTGGCCTTGGCGCCGACGCTCGGTCTGGCCCACACACGAAGGGATCGTCCACAGGAGCGGCTGGCCCTGCTGGTGGATCACGTGGTCTTCGGACTCATCGTCGGGAAACCGCCCGAAGCCGAGATCACCGGCCCCGACGCGAAGGAACCCGAGCAGGAGACGGACCGAGACCGGCGACGAACCTGATGCTTCCGTCCATATCGTGAGGATTATTTCGCGAATGACAGGCCAGCGCCACACCCTGTGACGCGGTGATCGGCGCTCGCCCCGCCGTCCCCATTCCTGCCCCGCCATCCCCTGGTTCCAGGAAACCGCACCCGTTGGCCACGCCCGGTCCAGGCTACGCCGGCTGCTCGGGGCCGGGCACCCGCACCCGAGGAGGAGGCCGAACCCGGGCCGGCCCCGGGCCCACGCCGCAGCCGGAACCCGCACCGGTACTGGTACCGGGCGTACGCCCCGAGGCGTTCTGTTCGCGGCACCGGCGGTTCGGCCACACGGACGAGAGGACGCTGATACGGCGCACGACCACCGCCGAGTACGAACGTTTCCGCCGGCGCGCGACCTGACCTCGGTGTCCCGAAAACGTGTCCAAGGATCGTGGTGTACGCGCGTCGTCCCGGTGTGCCCCCATGGCCGGCGCACGCGTATCCGCGTTTCGGTCCGAGGCGGGCTCAGCCGGTGCCGACCAGGCGGGTGAACAGTGCCGGATCGACGTTGCCGCCGGAGACCACCGCCACCGTCGCCTCCGGCCGTCCCGGGACGGTGTCGATCCTGCCCGACAGCAGCGCCGCCGCGGCCAGCGCTCCGCTGGGTTCGGCCACCAGGCGGGAACCGTGCGCCAGCGCGCCCACCGCGTGGGCGATCTCGTCCTCGCTGACGGTGACGATCTCGTCCAGGAGTGAAGACAGGTGCGCGAAGGTCAACTCCGACAGGCACACGCGTACCCCGTCGGCCATGGTGCGGTCGGTGCGTTCGGGTTCCCAGGTGACCATGCGACCCTCGCGCAGGCTCTGGGCCGCGTCGGCCGCCAGTTCGGGTTCCACACCCACCACCCGCGTCCGGCGCGGGCTCACGGCCCGGGCAACGGTGGCCACTCCCGCCGCCAACCCTCCCCCGCCCACCGGCACGACCACGGTGGTGACCTCCGAGGACTCCTCCAGGATCTCCAGGCCGACGGTGCCCTGACCGGCGATCACACGCGCGTCGTCGAAGGGCGGCACGAATGCCAGGAGTTCGCGTTCGACCAATTCCTCGGCGGTGGAGAGGCGTTCGGCCGGGGAGACGGGCACCACGCGCGCGCCCAACGCCCGGATGCGCTCCACCTTGATCCGCGGTGCGCCCTCGGGCACCACCACGGTGCAGGCCACCCCTTGCCGGGCGGCGGCGTGGGCCAAAGCCATACCGTGGTTGCCGGAGGAGTGGGTGATGACCCCGCGTTCGCGCTGGGTGTCGTCGAGCCGTGCCACGGCGTTGGTGGCCCCGCGTAGCTTGAACGCGCCGGTGGGCTGCAGACTCTCGGGTTTGAGCAGAAAGGGCCGTTCGGTGCTCGGCCCCGCGGTGAGGGGCGTGCGCACCACGTGTTGGTGGATTCTGGTGGCCGCGGCACGAACGTCCTCTACGGAGACCAATCGCATGCGGCGAGTATGCCCCCGTCCGGTCGCCGCACACGGAATACTCGGATGTGATGCGTACCGAATGGACCCCTGACGACCTTCCCGGCCGGGACTTCTACAAAATGCTCACGTCGGTGGTGGTCCCCCGCCCGATCGCGTGGGTCTCCACCACGTCCCCGGACGGCGTGGACAACCTGGCCCCGCACTCCTTCTTCACCCTCTCCTGTGTGGAGCCGCCGATCGTGCAGTTCACCTCGGTGGGCCGCAAGGACTCACTGCGCAACGTGGAGCACACCCGCGAGTTCGTGATCAACCTGGCGGCGGAACCGCTACAGGACCAGGTGAACGCGAGTGGAACCCCCTACCCGGCGAACACCAGCGAGTTCGACGCGCTGGGGATCGAGCGGGAGGCGAGCGCGCAGGTGCGTCCGCCCCGGGTGGCCGCCTCACCCGTGGCCCTGGAGTGCGGGCTGCACTCCACCGTGGGGCTGGGCGACTCCACCGTGGTGTTCGGCCGGGTGCTGCGCGTCGCCGTGGCTCCGGAAGCCCTGGTGGACGGACACCCGGAGATCACCCTGCTGCGCCCCCTGGCCCGGCTCGGGCGCAACGAGTGGTCCACGTTGGGCGAGGTGCGGGCGCTCGACCGCCTGCCCTACCACCCCTGAGGTCCTCGGCCTCGAAAACCGTGCCCCGCGGTGGGCGTCCGACCCGTGGAGGAGTGAGCGGGCCGGACGCCCGAAGGGGCCGGGGACGCGCCCCGTGCGCGCGTCCCCGGGGCTTTAGTGGTCGTGTTCGACGGGTTCCTGACAGGCCACCCTGGGTTCGATGTTGACGCCCTGGTGGGCCCCGGTGAACTCGAAGACGGTGCTCTCCCCCGGCTCCAGGGCGCTGTGTTCCTCGGTCCCGGTCGCCTCGAAGTGGGCGCCGTGGTTCACCCAGGTGGCACCGGTCATGTCCAGGATCTCCTGGCGGTTGGCGAACACCCAGTCGACCATCCAGCCGTCCACGCCCTCGGTTCCGGCGGTGACCTCGACCTCCACCTCGAACCGGTCGTCGGTCTGGTCGACGACCGTGTACTCGGCGGTGCAGTACTCCTCGGCCGGCGCCTCAGTGGGTTCGGGTTCGGTGGTGGGTTCGTCCGAGGGTTCGGTGGTGGGCCCATCGGTGGGTGCCGGTTCCTCGTCGCCGAAGACCACGTCGGAGCAGTTGTAGAAGGCCTCCGGGCTGTCGGAGCGTTCCCACACCACGTAGACGATGTGGCGCCCCTCCTTGTCGGGCAGATCCACGTCCCAGTGATACTCGGCTCCGGCGTCGCCGCCACTGCGCAGTGGCGGGTCGACCACCTCGTCGATGAGTTCCAGATCGTCCCAGGTGAGTGGGGCCTCGGGGTCGAATCCGTCCTCGGTCACGTAGGTGAAGAAGGTGCCCGGGTGCGGGGCCCAGGCGTTGTGCCGGAACTCGACCGTCTCGTCCGCAGGCAGGTGTGTGGTGGGCCAGTCGGTGCGGGGCGTGTTGAACGCGGCGAAGTCCTCGCCGGGTCCGCACAGTTCCCCATCGGTCACGTACTCGCGGTGTCGTCCGTCGGAGTCGGGAACGAGGTTGCCGTACCAGTTCCAGAACGCGTAGTCCCCGCCCTCTGTCAGGGCGTCGGCGCAGGCCTCGTTGGTGGGGTTCAGCGCGCCTCCGCCGGTGCCGCCGGTGGCGTCGTCGAAACAGGCGTAGGTGCGGCTGGCCGGGTAGGTGAACGCGCCGTGGGCCTCGGCGGTGTCGGGCAGGGCGACGAGCACCCCGGCGACGGCGATGCCTCCGATGGCCGCGGCGGTCGCGATCGTCCCGACGATGGTGGGTGTGCGCATGGTGTCCCTTCGGGGCGGGGCCCGACCGCGTACGGGGGTGTTCACGCGGCCGGGCGTGGGGGATGGAAAGGGTCTCGGGGCCGATGGGACGTCAGTCCTCGGCGCCCTCCTCTTCTGTGTCGTCTTCCGTGTCGTCCTCGTCGCCGAACGGCTCGCCATGCGACGCCGGCGCCGTGGCCACCTCGATCCGCGACCAGAGACAGTGGTGAATGAACTCGGGGGCGGGCCCGCCGTACGGATGGGTGCGGGCCGGCTCGGCCGGTGAGGTGGCGGGGGTGCTCTGGGAGACGACCGTGAAGCCGGTCGTCGGCAGCGTCGTGCCCATGGCCGCGGGAAGGGCGAGGCGCCTTCCGTGTGGGCGCCCTGCTTTCTGATTGATCACATCATTCTCCTCGGAGATGACCCTTCAATGCCCTTGGCGGTTACCACGGGTGGGCGCCTACCTCCGAACCGTGCGAAAGGTCCAGGAGTGGGACGCCTCGGCGCGACCGTGCGGGGGACCGAGGGGTGTGCGGGGCTGAGGATGCGTGGTGGATCCGGCTGCGGTCGCGGCGGGACCTGGCGCGACCGTTCGGGCACGTGGAAGGTGGTGTGGGCGTCGATGTGGTCCGCCGCCCATGGGAGGGCTCCCCCCGTTCGGGAGCGCTCCCATAAGCGGTGCCGAAAAGTTAACACCATTGATGTGGCCCGGCAATGGGTGTGACGGGAGAAAAATCGGAACGCTCCCACCACCGGTACCTGGAAGTGACGTGGCGGATCAGTGGCACCGCCCGGCTCCACGGATCCGCCACGGCCATCCTCAGACCGTCAGGTCACCCTCCGGGGCGGGCAGGGCCGGCAGCAGGTGCGCCACCCCGGCGGGGTCGCCGTCCCAGTCCAGGGCACGGATCTGGGCGAGGCTGCGCCGCCCGGTGATCGCCCTGGCCAGCTCGAAGGCGCTCGCGCTCAGGCCGAGGTCGGCCCCCTTCTCGGCGTCGCCCTCCCCCAGCCGCCACTCCTGGCCGGTGTCGGCGGCCTTCACGTGCACCGAGGGGCGGTCGGCGGGCCAACCTCGGGCCAGGCCGCCCAGTACGAAGGCGGCGAGCTGGTCGGCGCCCTCGGTCTGGGGTTGCATCCCCAGCGCGCCGCGGATGTCGTTCTCGTGGTGCCAGGTGTCCAGCGCCGGCAGGGAGTAACGCAGCCGGGTCCGGGTGCGCATGAGTTCGAGCAGGGCGGGGGCGCCCTCGACCCATTCCGCGGTGAGTTCGTCGATGCGTTTGTCGGCACGGTCGGCGACCTGACGGGCGGTGACCTCGTCACTGGCCGGGGGCGCCACCAGGCCCTGCACGACCTCGACGCAGAGACCGGCCATGTGGGCGTAGGTCTGGCGAACGTCCCAGGCGGGGCAGGCCGGGACGACGGTGGCGAGAGAGGCCTCGTCCAGGCCCGCGGCCAAGGCGACGAGACGGTCTTGGGCCTGCTGGTAGATGAGCGCGGAGTCCATCGTCCAACCCTACCTAACACCGTTAGGGACAAGTCCGGTCCACCGTCCCCGACGAGGCTTCCTCCGGGGAAAGGAAATGACAAAAGAAGTCCAGGAATACACATCCGCGGTCTTCTCATGCGTATCGGTGCGAGCGCGAGGGTAGGCGCGCTCCCAACCGCATGACCAGCCGATCCGAGGAGGTTGCGGTGATGCACTCGCAGGATGGGTCCGGCGGACCCGACAGCGGCGGCGGCCAGAAGACCGAAGCGGCTCGCGCGGCCGCGGGCGAGGTCGCGTCCACCGCGAAGGAGCAGGCACGGTCCTTCGTCGGTGAGGCCCGCTCGGAGACGGGCCACGTCATGAACGACGTCCAGGGGCGCCTCCGGGAAGAGGCCGAGGACCAGACCAGGAAGGCTTCGGGAAACCTGCGCCAGTGGTCACAGGAACTGGAGTCCATGGCCGAACACGCGGACACGGACTCACCCGTGGGCGACGTGGTGCGCCAGGTCGCCGAAGGCGGCCGCGGGACCGCGGACTTCCTGGACGAGCGGGGCGTGAACGGCCTGTTGGACGAGGCCCGCGACTTCGCCAGGCGCAAGCCGATGGCCTTCCTCGTGGGGGCTGCGGTGGCCGGGTTCGCGCTCGGGCGCATCCTCAAGGTGTCCCCCGAGGGATCCGAACAGGGAGGGTCCGAGGGACCGGGGCGAGGCTCTTCCTCGGTCCAGAGTCGCGAGCCCGCTTCGCTGCCAAGACAGGGCAGCCCGTCCGCGGGCGAGACGATCCCTCCCGGCGTGGCCTCCGAGAGGCTGGGGCGGAATCCGGAAGGAGGAGGAATCTGACATGGCGACGGTTCCCAGGCCCACACCGGGCACACAGGACCGGATCCGGCGGGAGTGGGACCAGGACGACCGGTCCCTGTCCGAACTCGTGGGGGTGGTGACGACCGACCTCCAGACGCTGTTCCGCCAGGAGATCGCCTTGGCCAAGGCCGAGCTCCGCGAGGAGGGCGCCAAGGCGGGCAAGGCCGCGGGGCTGCTCGGTGGAGCCGGGTTCGCGGGCTACATGACGGTGATCCTGCTCAGCTTCGCCGCGGTGTTCGGCCTCGCCGAGCTCATCGGACTGGGCTGGTCCGCCCTGGTGGTGGCGGTGCTGTGGGCGATCGCGGGTGCGGTCATGTTCGTCATCGGACGTAACCGGATGCGCGAGGTCTCACCCACACCCGACCGCACCATCGAGACACTGAAGGAGGACGCCCAATGGGTGAAACATCCGACCGGATAAGGCAGGACATCGAGCGCACGCGCGCGGAGCTGACCCAGGACACCGACCGGCTGGTGGACCGCGCCAACCCGCGTAAAGCGATCGACCGTCGCACCCACCGGATGCGCCGCAAGGCCGGGGAAGTGAAGGATCGCGTCATGGGATCGATTCCGTCTCAGGGGTCGGGTGGGAGCTCCACCGGGAGCTCGATCCGACAGAACGCCGAACAGATGACCGACGCGGTCAGGTCGGCTCCCCAGCAGGCCGTCCAGCAGACCCGGGGCAACCCGCTCGCCGCCGGACTGATCGCCTTCGGCGCCGGTCTGCTGGCGGCCTCGCTCATCTCCGAGAGCAGGGCGGAGCGGCGGGCCGCCCGCCAGGTCCAGGACCGTGCGGGCGCGATGATCGAGCCGGTCGAACAGGCGGTCTCCGGGTCCGTGGACCGGGTGAAGGAACAGGCCACCGATTCCACTCGCGAAGCCGGAGAGCACCTGAAGGAGAGCGCCTCGGACAGGGCGCGCTCCACCGGTGAGCAGGCCCGGCATGAGGCCAAGAGCGCGTCGGAGGAAATGCGCGGTTCCTGATCCGCGCGGGAGGCTCCGACCGCCCGTCGTGCCCGCGTCGTCTCCCCACCCGGTTCTGTCGCGGTGGGCGAGGCGGTGGGGCGCGGCCACGCCCTTCGTCGACGGTACCGGCGAGATGGCGATGAGCGGAGAAGGGAAGTGACCGATGGTCCGACAGAGCGACCAGAAACGGGGCGGCGAGCGCACTCCGACAGGAGAGGCCACGGCTCCGACCCGCATGGCGAAGTCCTCGTGGTGGGGCGCCCTGCGCAGGACGTTCCGGGAATTCAGCGCGGACAACGTGAGCGACCTGGCCGCCGCGCTGACCTACTACGCGATCCTCTCGCTCTTTCCGGCGCTGTTGGTACTGGTTTCACTGCTCGGTCTGGCCGGGCCGGACGCCACCCGGACACTGACCGAGAACGCCTCCGCGCTCCTACCCCCGGACGTCGCCGGGCTGGTGAACACCGCCATCGAGAACCTCCAGGGCAGTCAGGGCGTCGCCGGCCTCGTCGGTATCGTCAGCCTGGCCGTGGCCCTGTGGTCGGCCTCGGGGTACATCGCCGCCTTCATGCGGGCGTCCAACGTCGTCTACGACGTACCGGAGGGACGCCCCATATGGAAGACGCTGCCCATCCGCGTCGGCGTCACCCTGCTGTTGGTCGTCCTGATCACCGTCACCGTGCTCACCGTCGCGGTCTCGGGCGGGGTCGCCGAGCGCGTCGGTCGGTTGGTCGGTCTGGGCCCCACCGCGGTGACGGTGTGGAGCATCGCGAAGTGGCCGGTACTGCTGCTCCTCATGGCCTTCATGATCGCTCTCCTGTACTGGGCCTCGCCCAACGCCAAGCGCGGCTTTCGCTGGGTCAGCCCGGGCAGCCTGCTCGCAGTGCTGATCTGGCTGGTCGCCTCGCTGGCGTTCGCCTTCTACGTCGCCAACTTCGCCTCCTACAGCAAGACCTACGGGAGCATGGCGACCGTGGTGATCTTCCTCGTGTGGCTCTGGATCAGCAACATCGCGATCCTGCTCGGTGAGGAGTTCAACGCCGAGATCGAGCGCGGGCGCGCGCAGGAGGCGGGACAGTCCTCCGAGGAGGAGCCCTACGTGGAGATGCGCGACCGCCCCAAGAAGAAGGACGGGAAGCGTCGGCGAGAACACGGCTGAGGCGGACGGAGGGCACGTGTGGGCTCCTCGGGGAGCCCACACGTGTTGTGTTTTCGGGAATCAGCCCCCGCTCAGGTGCCCAGACCGGACATCAGGTCCGCGAACGACGTGGGCTCCTCGTAGGGGTCGACCTTGTCCGAGGTGTGCTCGGTGGCCAGGATCGCCAGCTGTCGGGCGGCCCGATCGATGCGTTCGGACAGCTCGCGTCCACCGCCGTCCCCCGCGCCCCAGTCCTCGGAGGCGGCGTAGACGCCCGTGGGCACCACCACCGAACGGGCGTAGGAGAACATCGGCCGCAGCGCGTGCTCCAACACCAGCGAGTGGCGCGGGCTGCCGCCGGTGGCGGCGATCAGCACCGGGGTACCGTCCAGCGTGCCCGGTTCGATCACGTCGAAGAACGACTTGAACAGGCCGCTGTAAGAGGCGTTGAAGACCGGGGTCACCGCGATGATCCCGTCCGCGTCGGCGATGTCGGACAGGACGCCGGGAAGCTCGCCGGTGGGTACACGGGTGGTCATGGCGTTCATGATGTCGTGGGCCACCTCGCGCAGCTCCACGACGCGCGCCTCGACCTTCTCGTCACGTTCGACCATGGCCTCCTCTGCAGCGGCCGTCAGACGGTCGGCGAGCAGACGGGTCGAGGAGGGGTTGCTCATCCCCGCCGTGACGGTCACCAACTTCCGGGTCATCGGGTCTCCTCCGTCTTCGTGGCGGCCTGCTCCTTGGCGGCCAGGAGCGAGGCGTGGGTGGGTGCGTCGGGCACGTGGGCGGGCTTCATCGCGGCGAACTCCTTGCGCAGCACCGGGACGACCTCCTCGCCCAGGAGGTCCAGCTGCTCCAGGACCGTCTTGAGCGGCAGACCGGCGTGGTCCATCAGGAAGAGCTGGCGCTGGTAGTCGCCGAACATCTCCCGGAAGCCCAGAGTACGGTCGATGACCTCCTGCGGGCTGCCCACGGTCAGCGGGGTCTCGCGGGTGAACTCCTCCAGGGAGGGGCCACCCCCGTAGACCGGCGCGTTGTCGAAGTAGGGACGGAACTCCTTGACCGCGTCCTGGGAGTTCTTGCGCATGAACACCTGACCGCCGAGTCCGACGATCGCCTGGTCCGCGCCGCCGTGGCCGTAGTGCTCGAAGCGGCGCCGGTAGAGCGAGATGAGCTTACGGGTGTGAGTGGCCGGCCAGAAGATGTTGTTGTGGAAGAAGCCGTCACCGTAGTAGGCGGCCTGCTCCGCGATCTCCGGGCTACGGATGGAACCGTGCCACACGAACGGCGGCACCTCGTCCAGCGGTCGCGGTGTGGAGGTGAAGCCCTGCAATGGGGTGCGGAACTTGCCCTCCCAGTCGACGACGTCCTCGCGCCACAGACGGTGCAGGAGGTTGTAGTTCTCCAGTGCCAGAGGGATGCCCTGTCTGATGTCCTTGCCGAACCAGGGGTAGACCGGTCCGGTGTTGCCGCGACCCATCATCACGTCCACCCGGCCGTCGGCCAGGTGCTGGAGCATGGAGAAGTCCTCGGCGATCTTCACCGGGTCGTTGGTGGTGATCAGCGTGGTGGAGGTGGACAGGATGAGCTTCTCGGTCTGCGCCGCCACGTAGCCGAGCATGGTCGTGGGCGAGGAGGCCACGAAGGGGCGATTGTGGTGCTCGCCGCTGGCGAAGACGTCCAGGCCCACCTCCTCGGCCTTGACCGCGATGGCCACCATCGCCTTGATCCGCTCGTGCTCGGTCGGAGTGCGTCCCGTGGTGGGGTCGGTGGTGACGTCACTGACCGAGAAGATTCCGAACTGCATGGCGTTCCCCGATCCATCTAGCTTCCAAGGAAATTATTTACTATGAAATTATCATGTCGAACCAGCTTGTGGATCCGGCTATTCCATCGACCTTCGAGGGCCCGTGTTCATCCACAGGCACGCTCCGTATCCACCAAATGTCACTACCGCGTGATACCCCTGGTGAGACAGGTGAAGACACCGTCACAGCGGGCCACAGACCGGCCTGAAGAGTGCGGGAAAGGAGAAGGGTGCCCCCGAAGCGCCCGACACCCCCATGGCCACCACCCTCGACCCCCGACGGAAGCCCCATCACCCCACCGCCTCACCGACCCCACACGGTGCCGTACCCCGGCAGCGTCGCCCACCTCACACCGACGAGGGAGCGACCGAACGCACCCGAGAGCCGGTACTGCTCGCCGACGCCTTGGGCGAGGTCCTGCTCAGCCTCAAGGAACGCGAGACGATCGCCGAGCCACGCTGAGTCCCACGAACACGAAGGGGCCGGCATCGGCCGGGCCACGAGTTCGCGCCTGAGAATTCTCCGAACGCGGGCCACGAGGCCTCGGGCAGGAAGGATCACACCGGTTCGATCGTTCCATGGACGTGCGCGTTGAACTCGGCCGATTCCGCCACCGACGCCCACAACTCCAGGATCGTGCGCCCACCCGCCTGTCGCACCGGGTAGCGGGACGGGAGCGAGGACTCCACGCGAAAAAGGGTGACGTGCCCCTCACCCTCGCGTGGCGGGTTCCACTCTCGGATGACCCGAACGGCGTAGTCCTCGTTCAGGACGGGATGAAAGAGGGGCCGCCGAGCGGCCTCGGCGGCCACTCGCGCCGGCCGGAACCCCTGACCAGAGCGAGTTCCGCGGGGCCGGTGGTGCGCCACAGGGTGGTCGCCTCATCAGTTGTGCCCGGAGGCGTCGCGACCATCCTCCCTCACCTCGCCGATCGAAGTCTCGAAGAGTATGGACAACCCGTGCCCCGGAATGCACACGGTTTTTACCGACGACCCCGTAAATTCGTTCGTACAGGCGGGAACACTCCACCTGTACGAAGCGTTATCACAGGTGAAGCACCCCAGACCGAACCCCGACCCCGAAAATCCCACCAGTGTCTGTGAGAAGCTTCGACATCACCTTCAGACCATGCGCGGATGCACGCGCTCGTGTCGGCAATGGGGGTTTCCGGCACGAAACCATCGCTGCATCCGCCTTCCCAGCGGCCAGACCGCACTCCGTGCGTAGGCCGCGCCGGTCGGGTCTCACGTTGGGGGACGTGGGACCCGGCCCAGACCAAGCGAATACGAGTGTTCGTGTCGTAAATGGGGGTTTCCGACACGGAAACATCACCGTATTCGCCTCCCAGCGGCCCCACCGTTCTCGGTGGCGGGCCGCGAGGTCGGCCCCCACGTTGGGGGACGTGGGGCCGACCAGACCCGGCGGGGGCGCGCTGCACAGCGCGCCCCCGCTTTTTCGTGTCCGGTCGGGACCATTCCACTCACGACCGGCCTCACCCACTCATCCGCCCATCGGCGCGTGAACCGTGGACCGGCCGGACCCTCTCCGAGAGGACCCGTATACGGCGCCCATCCCGACCGCGCCGATCCGCGCCATCCGACGCCCGCTTCCGGACATCGGTTCGCCTTGTGCGGCGGGTGTTCGTGGGCGGCGGTACGATGCGCCTGCACGGGAGGAGACCGAAGGTGACGGGGAACGACAGCGGCGCTCGGCCGACGATGGCCGACGTGGCCGCGCATCTGGGCGTTTCCCGGCAGCTGGTCTCCCTGGTGCTGGGCGATCGGCCCGGCCCCAGCGCCCGTACCCGAGAGCGGGTACTGCGCGCGGCCGAGGAGTTGGGCTACCGCGCCGACACCGCCGCACAGTTGCTACGCCGGGCCCGCAGCCGCCAACTCGGGGTGCTGTTCACCATGGCGCACCCGATGGAGACCGACCTGGTGGGCGCGCTGTACGCTGCGGCCGCCCTACAGGAGTACAGCGTGGTGTTGAGCGCCCTGATGGCCACGCGCACCGAACGCCGGGCCATCGACGACCTCGTGGGGTTGCGCTGTGAGGCGCTGGTACTGATCGGTCTGTCGGCCCAGGCCCCCGAGGATCTGGCACGGGTGGCGTCCCGGGTGCCGGTGGTGGAGATCGGGCAGCGCAGCGGGGCGGTCGACACCGACAGCGTCCGAACCGACGACGCGGCCGGGACCCGGCTGGCCGTGGACCACCTGGTCTCGTTGGGACACCGGGACATCGTGCACGTGGACGGTGGCGAATCGCCCGGGGCGCCCGAGCGCCGTGACGGTTACCTGGCGGCCATGCGCGACCACGGTCTGGACGAGTGGGTCGAGGTACTGCCCGGTGTCTATGGTGAGGCAGCCGGGGCCCGGGCCGCGAACACCCTCTTGGCCCGAGACCGGTTGCCCACCGCCGTGGTCGCCTGCAACGACCAGTGCGCGCGCGGGTTGATGGCGACGCTGGTGCGGGCCGGGCGCTCCGTTCCCGGTGAGGTGTCGGTGGTGGGCTACGACGACAGCCGTGTCGCGGGGTTGCCGTTCCTGGGTCTGACCTCGGTCCGCCAGGACGTGGAACGGATGGCGGAACTGGCGGTGGACGCGGCGGTCGCGCGGTTGGACGAGGGGCGTACCGACAGCGCCCATGTGGTGTTGGCGCCCACGCTGACCATGCGGGAGAGCACCGCTCCCCCATGCCGTTGAGTCCACGCGGTCCCGGCGCGAGACAGATCACGTGCCGCACGGTTGATGTGCGCCCCTCAGACCTGACATCCTGGATTTAGCACGTGCCAACCATCTGTCGCTCCGACCCCGGCGGCAGGCACGTTCCTTCTCGGCCACCAGGCCTTCGCGCCCTTCGGCGCGCGCTCCACGACCCGTCGCTCGACCACCTCTGCGCAAGAGGGAGGCACAGTCATGCCCTTGGCCCTGCTCGCCCTGGCCCTCGGGGCCTTCGCCATCGGAACCACCGAGTTCGTCATCATGGGTCTGCTGCCCGAGGTCGCCGCCGACCTCGGTGTACCCATCCCCACCGCGGGACACCTCATCTCCGCCTACGCCTTGGGCGTGGTGGTGGGCGCGCCGCTACTCACCGCGTTGAGCACGCGGTTGCCGCGCAAGACCGCGCTGCTGTTGTTCATGAGCGTGTTCCTGCTGGGCAACCTGCTCACCGTGTTCGCGCCCTCGCACGAGACCGTGTTGGTCTCCCGCTTCCTGGCGGGCGTTCCGCACGGCGCCTACCTGGGTGTGGCCGCGCTGGTGGCGGCTCACCTGGCCGGTCCCGGCCGGCAGGCCACCGCGGTCGCGCGAGTGATGCTCGGGCTGACCATCGCCAACATCGTCGGGGTGCCCGCCGGCACCCTGCTGGGACAGCTCACCGGCTGGCGCACCGCCTTCCTCGTGGTGGCGGTCATCGCCGGACTGACCGTGCTCGGCGTCGCCCGCTGGGTGCCGCACGTGCCGATCGGCCGCACCGGTGGCCTGCGCGGGGAGTTCTCCGCCCTGGCCCGGCCCCAGGTGGTCCTCGGTCTGCTCACCGCGGTGTTCGGGTTCGCCGGGGTCTTCGCGGTCTACAGCTACATCTCCCCGATGATGACCGAGTTGGCGGGCATGCCCACCGCCGGTGTGCCGATCGTGCTGGCCCTGTTCGGAGTGGGCATGACCTTGGGTTCGCTTCTGGTGGGCCCATTGGCCGACCGCTGGCTGCGCCCCACCATCTACGGTTCCCTGGCGAGCCTGGCCGCCGTGTTGGCGTTGTTCACCGTGGCCGTGCACAATCCCTGGACCGCCGCGATCGGCGTGGTCGTCCTGGGAGCCGTCGGCTTCGGCGTGACGGCTCCGTTGCAGGTGCTGGTGATGAGTCGGGCGGGCACCGCTCCCAGTCTGGCCTCGGCCTCCAACCACTCCGCGTTCAACCTGGCCAACGCCGGTGGCGCCTGGGTCGGAGGCGTGGGCATCGCGATGGGTCTGGGCTACGCCTCCCCCGCGGCGATCGGCGCGGTGCTGGCCCTGATCGGCCTGGGCATCGCGGTGATGGCGGGGTTGTCGGACCGCTCCGCCGAACCGGAGCAGGAGGCCGTCGGCGAACCCGCGCTCGGCCACTGATACCTCGGCGAAAGCGCCCGTGTCCCGGTTCGGGGCACGGGCGCTTCGCTGTCGGCAACCGTTTTCGTCGGGGGGTTGACTTCCTCCTTTGTTAACGCCAACAATGTTGGCCAGGTCACAGCAGCCCCCTCATGGCCTCGTCCCTCACGTGGCGCAAGGGGTTCATTCAGTGAGCACAGCCGAGAAGGGACCTCTCCTTGGCCACGGATGTTAACGCCAACAATTCGGGTTCCGCCGGATCTCCCCCCGACCCCGTGGTGGTCGGTATCGACTTCGGAACCCTCTCCGGACGCGCCGTCGTGGTCCGGGTCCGCGACGGCGCGGAACTCGGCACCGCCGAACGCGCCTACCCCCACGGGGTCATCTCCGACCATCTGCCCGGCCACGGGGAGCCCCTCGAACCGGAGACCGCCCTGCAACACCCCGAGGACTACCGAAGGGTCCTGAGCGAAGCCGTTCCCGCCGCCCTGCACGCGGCCGGGATCACCCCCGATCGGGTCATCGGCGTCGGTGTCGACTTCACCTCCTGCACGGTCCTGCCCACCACCGCCGACGGGACCCCCCTGTGCGAGGTCCCCGACCTCGCCGGGCGCCCCCACGCCTGGCCCAAGCTGTGGCGCCACCACTCGGCTCAACCCGAGGCCGACGAGATCAACGCCTTGGCCGCCGAACGCGGCGAACCCTGGCTGGGCCGCTACGGCGGGCGGATCTCCTCCGAATGGCAGTTCGCCAAGGCCCTTCAGGTACTGCGCGACGACCCCGAGGTCTACCGGCGCGCCGACCGCTGGATCGAGGGGGCCGACTGGATCGTGTGGCGGCTGTGCGGACACGAGAACCGCAACGTGGCCACCGCCGGGTACAAGGGGATCCACCAGGACGGCGCCTGGCCCACCAAGGACTTCCTGTCCGCGTTGGATCCCCGCTTCGCCGACTTCGTCACCGAAAAGCTCGACCACCCGCTGTCCCAACTGGGCGAACGGGCCGGTGGCCTCACCGCCGAGGCCGCCGCCTGGACCGGCCTGCTCGAGGACACCCCCGTGGCCGTCGGCAACATCGACGCCCACGTCACCGCCGCCGCCGCGCAGACCACGGCGCCCGGTCGGATGCTCGCCATCATGGGCACCAGCACCTGCCACGTGATGAACTCCGAGGTCCTGGCCGAGGTACCGGGGATGTGCGGCATGGCCCTGGGCGGCATCACCCCGGGCATGTGGGGCTACGAGGCCGGACAGAGCGGCGTGGGCGACATCTTCGGTTGGTTCGTCGACACCCACGTGCCCCCGGCCTACCACCAGGAGGCCGCCGAACGCGGGGTGTCCGTCCACGACCTGTTGTCGGCCAAGGCGGCCGACGCCCCGGTGGGCGCGCACGGTCTGGTGGCCCTGGACTGGCACAGCGGCAACCGGTCGGTACTGGTCGACCACTCCCTGACCGGCGTGCTCGTGGGCATGACACTGGCCACCCGCCCCGAGGAGGTCTACCGGGCCCTGGTGGAGGCCACCGCCTTCGGCACCCGCACCATCATCGAGGCCTTCACCACCGCGGGGGTGCCGGTCCACGACCTCACCATCGGCGGCGGCATGGTCCGCAACCCCTTCGTCCTCCAGGTCTACGCCGACGTGCTGAACCGGCCCCTGCGGGTGGTGGACACCGAGCACAGCTGCGCCGTGGGGGCGGCCATCCACGCCGCCGTCGCCGCCGGGGCCCACCCCGACGTCCACGCCGCCTCCGCCGCCATGGGCCGGGTCCGCCCCGACACCGTCGACCCCGACCCACGCCGGGCTGCGGCCTACGACGCCCTGTTCAAGGTCTACACCGAACTGCACGACCACTTCGGGCGCGGCGGCACCGACAGCCTGCACCGTTTGCGGGCCCTGCGACAGGACGCGCTCACCACCGACGACGCCACCCAGGGGACGCGATGACCTCCACCGACGACCTCCAAGACCTGCTGACGCGCCACCGCGCCGATGTGGAACGCGTGCGTGAGCACGTGTGCGAACTGCACGCCGAACTGACCCGGTGGGACCTGGTCACCTGGACCAGCGGCAACATCTCGGCCCGGGTGCCCCACACCGACCTGATGGTGATCAAACCCAGCGGCGTGTCCTACGACGACCTCACCCCCCAGGACATGGTCGTGTGCGACCTGCACGGCGCCTTGCTCGAGGGCCGTCACAAACCCTCCAGCGACACCGACGCCCACGCCCACGTCTACCGGGCCCGCCCCGACGTCGGCGGGGTCGTGCACACCCACAGCCCCTACGCCACGGCCTGGGCCGCCCGCGGGGAGCCCGTCCCCTGCGCCATCACCGCGATGGCCGACGAGTTCGGCGGCGACATCCCGGTGGGCCCCTTCGCACGCATCGGTGACGACTCCATCGGACGCGGCATCGTCCACACCCTGGAGGGTCACCGGTCCCCGGCCGTCCTCATGCGCGGCCACGGGGTCTTCACCATCGGCACCACCGCCAAGGCCGCGGTCAAGGCCGCCGTGATGTGCGAGGACGTGGCCCGCACCGTCCACATCGCCCGCCAGGGCGGACCCGTCGAACGCCTGCCCCAAGAGGACGTCGACGCCCTCTACCACCGCTACCAGAACGCCTACGGACAGTGAGGAAGCGACGTGCCCCTACCCACGCCCCCCGCGAGCGACAACCCCGCGGTGCGCGCCCACCGGCCCCGCATCGGTCTGCTCGGCATCATGCAGCCGCTCTACGACGACATGATCCCGGGGATCACCGAGCACCAGGCCGCCTACGCCGGCCGGGTCGCCGAGCGTCTGTCCGACGTCGCCGAGTGGACGGTCGCTCCGCCGGTCCGTGGTCGTGAGGACGCCGAACGCGCCCTGCGTTCCTTCGAGGCCGAGGGGCTCGACGGGGTCCTGGTCGTCATGCTCACCTATGGCCCCTCGCTGCGCGTCACCCGGGCCCTGTCCGGGTTGCGGCTGCCGGTCGCCCTGGCCAACATCCAGCCCGACCCCGCCGTCAGCGCCGCCTGGGACATGGACGACATGACCTACAACCAGGGCATCCACGGGGCCCAGGACACCGCCAACGCGATGGTGCGGGCCGGGGTCGACTTCGACGTCATCACCGGTGAGTGGCAGAGCCCGGACTTCGCGGAGCGGGTGGACCGCTGGGCTCGGGCGGCCCACACCGTCAGCGCGCTGCGCCGGTTGCGGGTGGGCGTGTTCGGCTACCCCATGAACGGCATGGGCGACGCCCGAGTGGACGAGTCCGCGCTGTTGCGCAAGCTCGGACCGGAGGTGCACGTGATCGCGCCCGGCGCACTGCACCGCACCATGGCCGATCTGCCCGAACAGGCGGTACGCGACCTCCTCTCCTGGGAGGATGGGGCGTTCGACGTGGACACCCGGTTGTCCGAGGAGGAGCGCGAGGACCACGTCCGTATGCAGTTGGGCATCGAACGACTCCTGGAGGAATCGGAATGCGGCGCCTACTCCACCCACTTCGACGCCATCGGTGAGGACGGGCGTTTCGCCCGGCTGCCCATGGCCGCCGCGTCCACGCTGATGGCTCAGGGGTACGGCTTCGCCGGAGAGGGGGACGTCCTGGCGGCCTCGGTCGTCTACGCCGGGCACCGTCTCGCCGGGGACGGTCACTTCACCGAGATGTACGCGATGGACTTTCCCAGCGACTCCATCCTGATGAGCCACATGGGCGAGGGCAACTGGCGAATGGCCCGCGAGGACGAACCGGTACGGCTGATCAAACGCCCGCTGGGCATCGGAGGCCTGGACGACCCGCCCACCCTGGTGTTCCGCTACCGCCCGGGGCCGGCGACGCTGGCGTCCCTGGTCTCCCTGGGCGGGGAACGGTTCCGTCTGGTCGTGGCCGAGGGCGAGGTCCTGGACTCCCCCGAACTGCCCGCCCTGGAGATGCCCTACGGGCAGTTCCGTCCCGCCTCGGGTGTGCGGGGCTGCATGGACGCCTGGCTGCGCGCCGGTGGCACCCACCACATGGTCATGAACTCCGGTCACATCGCCCAGGACTGGCGTGTCCTGTGCGAGCTGGCCGGTATCGAATACGTCCCGGTCTGAACGACCGGCTCCACCCCCCGAGTACGGAAGAAGGCCCCCGATGCCCCGACCATCACTCTTGTCCGTCACCGCCGCCCTCTCCGGCGCCGCACTGCTACTGACCGCCTGCAACGGTGTAGGCGACGCCGCCCGCCCCGACGGTGAGAACGGCGTCATCGGCATCGCCATGCCCACCCAATCCTCCGAACGCTGGATCGACGACGGTGACAACATGGTCGCCGAGTTCGAGGACCGCGGCTACGGAACCGACCTGCAGTACGCCGAGGACATCGTCGAGGACCAGGTCGCCCAGATCGAGAACATGATCACCCGAGGCGTGGACGCCCTGGTCATCGCCTCCATCGACGGTGAGGCCCTGGGCGACGTCCTCGACATGGCCGCCGACGGCGACATCCCGGTGATCGCCTACGACCGGCTCATCATGGGCAGCGAGCACGTCGACTACTACGCCACCTTCGACAACTTCGAGGTCGGCGTCCTCCAGGGGCAGTACATCGTCGACAACCTGGACCTGGAGAACGAGGACGGCCCGTTCAACATCGAGCTGTTCGGCGGCGCCCCCGACGACAACAACGCCTACTTCTTCAACGACGGCGCGATGTCGGTCCTGCAACCCCACATCGACGACGGCACGTTGGAGGTCCTGAGCGGCCAGACCTCCATGGAGCAGATCGCCACCACCCGCTGGGACGGCTCCATCGCCCAGTCCCGCATGGACAACCTGCTCAGCGCCAACTACTCCGACGAGGAGGTGCACGCGGTCCTGTCGCCCTTCGACGGCATCAGCCTGGGGGTGATCGAGTCCCTGCGCGCTGTGGGCTACGGCACCGAGGAGCAACCGCTTCCCGTCATCACGGGCCAGGACGCCGACCTGTCGTCGGTGCGCTCCATCGTCGCCGGTGAGCAGACCCAGACGGTCTTCAAGGACACTCGCGCCCTGGCCTCCCAGACCGTGGACATGACCGAGGCCCTGCTCAACGACGAGGAGGTGCCGGTCAACGACACCGAGTCCTACGACAACGGGGTCCAGGTCGTTCCGTCCTTCCTGCTGGAACCGGTCTCGGTGGACCTGGACAACTACCACGAGGTCCTGGTCGAGAGCGGCTACTACGAGGAGTCCGAGCTCCAATGAGCACCGCGCACACCATTCCCGACGCCCCGGGGCCCCTGCTGCGGATGAGCGACATCCGCAAGGAGTTCCCCGGGGTGCGGGCCCTGGACGGGGTCTCCCTGGAGGTGTCCCCCGGCAGCGTCCACGCGCTGATGGGCGAGAACGGGGCCGGCAAGTCCACGTTGATGAAGGTACTCAGCGGGGTCCATCCGGCCGGGTCCTACACCGGGTCGGTGGAGATCGACGGTGAGCCGCGGGCGTTCTCCGACGTGGTCGCCGCCGAACGCGCCGGAATCGCCATCATCCATCAGGAACTGGCGCTGATCCCCCAGCTCTCCATCAGCGAGAACGTCCTGCTGGGCCACGAGGTGACCCGGTTCGGTGTCATCGACTGGGGCGCCACCCACGCCCGCGCCCGTGAACTGCTGCTGCGCGTGGGCCTGGACGAGAACCCCGCCCTGCCCGTCTCCGCGCTGAGCATCGGCGCTCAACAGTTGGTGGAGATCGCCAAGGCCCTGGCCAAACGGGTGCGGTTGCTGGTACTGGACGAGCCGACCTCCGCGCTCAACGAGGCCGAGAGCGACCGTCTCCTGGAGCTGCTGTCGGACCTGCGCGAGCAGGGTGTGGCCTGCGTGCTGATCTCGCACAAGCTCGGCGAGGTGATGCGAGTCAGCGACGAGGTCACCATCCTGCGCGATGGCCGCACCGTGGAGACCCTCACGGTGGAACGCGACACCGAGGGGCGGCCCTCCGTCGACGAGGACCGTGTCATCCGTGGCATGGTCGGCCGCGACCTGGACCAGCGCTACCCACCGGGCGAGGCCACCGTAGGCCCGGTCCGCTTCGAGGTGCGCGACTGGACCGTGGATCATCCCACCCAGGCCGGACGGCGCATCGTGGACGGGGCGGATCTCGACATCGGGGCCGGTGAGGTCGTGGGACTGGCCGGCCTGATGGGCGCCGGGCGCACCGAGTTCGCCATGAACCTGTTCGGACGCTCCTATGGCCGTTACGTCCGAGGTTCCCTGCTGCGAGACGGCGAGGAACTGCGCATGGGCGACGTCGCCGACGCGATCGCCGCCGGGGTCGCCTACGTGCCCGAGGACCGCAAGTCCCTGGGCCTGGTCCTGGACGACGACATCCGGCACAACACCACCATGTCCGCGCTCGGGCGGATCTCCCGCCGGGGAGTCATCGACCCGGGCCTGGAGACGGTGGAGGCCCAACGGATGAGCGAACGCATGCGGGTGCGCAGCCGCGGGGTCGACCAGACGGTGCGCACCCTCAGCGGCGGCAACCAGCAAAAGGTCGTGCTGGGCAAGTGGATGTTCACGCGACCGGAGCTGCTGATCCTCGACGAGCCCACCCGAGGCATCGACGTCGGGGCCAAGTACGAGATCTACCTGATCGTGCGCCGCCTGGCGGCGGAGGGGGCCTGCGTGCTGCTCATCTCCTCGGAGCTGCCGGAGCTCCTCGGCATGTGCGATCGCGTCTACGCCATGTGCGAGGGGCGTATCACCGGCGAGGTGCCCGGGGCCGACGCCGACCAGGAGACCCTGATGAGACTCATGACCCGAACCGGGGAAACGAAGTGAACCGACCGACCTCCTCGCTCCCCCGTCTGCGGGAGATGCTACGGGGACGCACCCGCCAGTACGGGATGGCCATCGCCCTGGTGGCCATCATCATCCTGTTCCAAATCCTCACCGGTGGGCTCCTGCTCACCCCGCTCAACGTCACCAACCTGATCATGCAGAACTCCTACATCCTGATCCTGGCGATCGGGATGATGTTGGTGATCATCACCGGGCACATCGACCTATCGGTCGGCTCGGTGGTGGCCTTCACCGGGGCGATGGCCGCGATCATGCTCAACTCGTGGGGTCTGCCGACCGTCGTGGTGGTACCGGCCGCGCTGCTGCTCGGCGCGCTCATCGGTGCCTGGCAAGGCTTTTGGATCGCCTACGTCGGTGTTCCGGCGTTCATCGTCACCCTGGCCGGGATGCTGGTGTTCCGCGGCGCCACGCTCGCGGTGCTGGGCGGAGAGTCCATCGCCCCGTTGCCGCAGTCGCTGCGGGTGATCGCCAGTGGTTTCCTGCCCGGACGAAGTGATGGACCACACCTTCCCACCCTCCTCCTCGGATTGGCCGGGGCCGCCGTGATCGTGTGGATCCAGTGGCGCTCGCGGGCCCGTTCCCGCGCCCGTGAACTGCCGGTCGCACCGGTCGCGGTCACCGCCACCGGGTCGGTGCTGGTGGTCGCCGCCATCATGGCGTTCACCTACGTGGTGGCCGAGCACAACGGCCTTCCGCTGGTGGGCGTGCTACTGATCGCGCTCATCGTGGGCTACGCGTTCGTGATGCGCTCCACCACCATGGGTCGGCGCGTGTACGCCGTGGGTGGCAGTGAGCGTGCCGCCGCGCTCTCCGGGATCCGCACCAAACAGACCACGTTCTGGGTGTTCGTGAACATGGGGGTGCTCTCGGCGCTGGCCGGGCTGGTCTTCACCGGGCGTCTGAACGCCGCGACCCCCGGCGCGGGCACCATGTTCGAACTGGACGCCATCGCGGCGGCCTTCATCGGCGGCGCCTCCGCGGCCGGTGGTGTGGGCAGCGTCGTCGGTGCGGTGATCGGTGCCCTGGTCATGGGCGTGCTCAACAACGGGATGTCACTGATCGGTCTGGGCGTGGACTGGCAGCAGCTCATCAAGGGCCTGGTGTTGTTGCTGGCCGTGGCCTTCGACATCTACAACAAGCGCCGCGTCGGTGGTTCGGCTCCGATCATGCCGGCGCTGCGCTCACGCCGCAGACCCCCACGGGACCCATGACATGTCGGGGTTCGTGAGGAAGTGACGTGATCAGAGCGCTCCCGGCCGAGGCCGTGATCCGGGGGCGTTGCGGACGCTGATCGACGTGGAACCCGACCTCGAGGTGGTCGCGGACGTGTGCACGGGAAGCGACGTGCTGCCCGCCGCGCTCCAACTCCGTCCCGATGTCGCCCTACCGGACCTGCCGGTGCCGGGGAGCGACGGGAGCGACGCGGCCGCGCGGCTCCTGGCCGACCACCCGGTCGTCTGCCCCTGATCCTCATCCGACCCGTCCACCCCGAGGTCCTGCGCCGAGCCCTGTCGGCCGGGGCCTCGGGGTTCATGTCTGCGGGTGGCGGGCGCCCCCGGTACCGACCGCTCACCATGCCGGGGTGGGAGGCGTTGTTCATCGGCGGTCCGGTCCTCGTGATGGGCGGTGTTCACAGAGCCACCGGAACCCCGGGCAGAATGTCCAGACCTGACACTCTCGATCCCGAAAGAATCCGAGTAGGACCTCTTTGATCTCCAGCGACACGGCCTCCCGCCCCGCCCCCCGGATGTTCACGGGCGGGCCGGTCGACCCTTCGTCTCCTGGCCGCCGGCGCGGTCATCGCCCTGACCACCGGTTGCGGCGCCACCATGCCCTCGACCGCCCCCGCTCCCCCGGTCACCGGACCCGCCGCCGACGGTGAACCCACCGAGGCGGACGTCAACGCCTGGCTCGACGGGCTCGTGCCCGCCGCACTGGAGACGTCCGGCATCGCGGGGGCCACTGTGAGCGTGGTCCACGACGGCGAGATCCTCACCAGCCGGGGTTACGGCAACTCCGACACCGGGGTGGGCTACGAGTACGGCGAGACGGCGGCCGGCGACATCGTCACCACACCGGTCGACCCCGACCTGGACCTCTTCCGCGCGGGATCGGTCACCAAACTCTTCACCGCCACCGCGGTGATGCGGCTGGTCGAGGCCGGTGACTCGACCTGGACACCGACGTCGCCGAGTACGTCGACTTCACCCTGAACACCTCCTTCGACGAGCCCGTCACCCTGCGCCACCTGCTCACGCACACGGCCGGGTACGAGGAGGCCATCGCGGACCTGATCCTGCCCGAGGGGACCGAACCGGACCTGCGCGCCGCCGTCACCGACGCTCCTCCCGAACAGGTCTACGAGCCCGGTACCGTCCCCGCCTACTCCGACTACGGGTACGCCCTGGCCGGATACGTGGTCGAACGGGCCGGCGGTGTGTCCTACGAGGAGTACGTCGACGAGAACGTGCTCGCTCCACTGGGAATGGATTCCTCCACCACCAGGCAACCGATCCCCGACGAGCCGCCGTCATCGCTCTCCCACGGCTACGCGACCGACGACGGCAGACCCCAGGACTTCGAGATCGTGGCGGGTGCGCCCGCCGGCTCGCTGTCCACCACTGCCACCGACATGGCCCGTTTCATGCTCGCCCACCTGGACGCGGGCGGCGAGGACGGGCCCTCCGTGCTGTCACCGCGGACCCTCGACCTCATGCACGCCCCGGCCCTGGACGAGGACGCGTTGGGAGGCCTGGCCGAGGGTCCCCGGATGACGCTGGGCTTCTTCGAGGAGGATCGAAACGGGCATCGGATCATCGGCCATGGTGGGGACACCTCCTTCTTCCACACCCACATGCAGATCTACCCGGAGGACGACACCGGGATCTTCATCGGTCTCAACAGCGGCGGGCACGAGAAGACCTCCACTCTGCGACTGCGTGAGGCCGTCATGTTCGGCTTCGCCGACCGTTACTTCCCCGAGCAGGAGCAGGAGGAGCCTCTACCGGCCGGCGGTGAGGTCTCCGAGGGGCCGGAGAGGCGCGCCCACGCGGTGGCGGGTTCCTACGTCACCTCGCGGTCGATGCACAGCACCTTCATGAAGGCCCTGGACGTGTTCCAGGAGACCCGGGTGACGGTCCGCCCGGACCTGACCCTCCTCGTCTCACCCGGCCCCGAGACCGGACGGCCCACCGCCTATGAGGAGATCGACCCCTGGGTGTGGCGCGAGATCGGGGGGCAGCGTCTCCTGACCGCACGGGTGGAGGACGGCCGCGTCGAGGCCCTCGGCCACGGTTCGGCGTTCAGTCTGCTGCCGGTCGAACCGGAACGGTCCGCGGCGGTCGCCCTGCCGGTGTTGGTCCCCTCCATCGGTGTTCTGGCCCTGGTCGTCCTGTCCTGGCCGATCGGTGCCCTGACACGGTGGCGTCTGTCCCCGCCCGGGCGGGACCGGTCCGGGCGCCCGGCGCGTGTGCTCACCCGGATCGCGGTCGTGGCGACGGTGGTCTCCTGCGCCGGTTGGGTCCTGGCCGTCATGACGATCATGGACCTGGGGGAGGTGTCCCCTCTGCTGCTGAGAGCCGTTCAGGGCGCCCAGGCGGTGGGCGTGATCGGTCTCGTCCCCGCTGCGGTGGTGGTCTTGCACGACGTGCGCCGTCGGACCGGATGGCTCCGGTGCGCGGGCGGCGTACCGGTCCTGGCCGCGCTGGCGGGCTGTGCCTGGTTCGCCGTGTCCTTCAACCTGCTCGTCCCCGACATCTCCTACTGAGTCCGCCACCTTGAAGTGCTGTCCACGGGAGCCTCTCCCGTGGACAGCACTTTCTCAGAGACAACCCTGTCTCAGGGACAGCGCTTTCTCAGGGACAGCGCTTTCTCAGGCCGTGGGCAGGCGCCACGCGGTGATGCCGCGCGGCGCGAGGACCCGGCTCCCCTCAGCGGACGTGGTGACCCCCGTCAATGGGGTGCCCAGCAGGCCGCGGAGCTCGACGGGTTCGTCGGTGCGGTTGGTCAGGAAGCGGTACTCGGCGCCATCGTCGGCGCGCACGGTCAGCTCCACCCGGCCGCGCAACTCCTCGGGGAGTTCGCCGTCGATCCCGGCCTCGGCCAACAGTCGGCCGAGCAGGGCGACTCGGTGGGCCTCGTCCAAACGGGTCGAGACGTAGGCGGCGCCACCGCCGCCGGGCAACGCGCGCCGGGTCAGCGCCGCTCCCCCGGCCGAGGGACCGTCGGCGTAACGGGCCAGCACCTCGGTCTCGGCCGAGGTGACCGTGATCCGGTCCGACCACACCGTTCCCGAGGAACCGTCGTCCAGACCCACGCTCACACCCTCGGGCAGGGGCGCGAACTCCTCGATCCGAAGACCCAGCAGATCGCGCAACGGTCCCGGATAGCCGCCCAGGTGGACGTGGTCGTTCTCGTCGACGATCCCGGAGAAGTAGGTGGTGACCAGGTGCCCGCCGCCCTCGACGTAGCCGGTCAGGCGGCGCGCGGTCGCCTCGGGCAGGACGTGCAGCAAGGGCGCGACGACCAGGTCGTAGGTCTCCCAGTCGGCGTCGGTGGGCAGCACGTCCACGCGCACCCCCGCGTCGAGAAAGGCGGTGTACCAGTCCAGGGCCTCGCGGTGCACGTCCAACAGCGAGCTGGGCAGCGAGTCGCGACTCACCGCCCACCTGGACTCCCAGTCGAAGACGATGGCGGCCCGGGCGGGCAGACGACGCGAGCCGGCGACCTCGGCCAGGTCCTCGGCCAACACCCGCCCCAGTTCGGTCACCTCCCGAAAGACGCGGCTCTGGGCACCGGTGTGCGGCACCATCGCCGAGTGGTACTTCTCCGCACCGGCCGCCGACTGTCGCCACTGGAAGAAGCACACGGCGTCGGCGCCGTGCGCCACGTGCAGCAGGGAGTCGCGTGCCATCTCACCGGGGTTCTTGGGCGGGTTGACCGAGCGCCAGTTGACCGCGCTGGTGGAGTGCTCCATCAAGTACCAGGGGCGCCCACGCGCCAGGCCCCCGGTGAGGTTGGCGCAGAAGGAGAGTTCGTCGGCACCGCCGGGTTCGGGACGCACGTAGTGGTCGTTGGAGACGAAGTCGACCTCGTGCGCCCAGTCGGCGTAGTTCATCTCCGAGACGTGTCCCATGACCATGAAGTTGGTGGTGATGGGGATCTCGGGAGTGAGACGACGCAGGATAGCGCTTTCCGCCCGCAGGTGGTCTCGCAGCGCGTCGGAGGAGAAGCGCGCGAAGTCGAGCTGTTGGGTGGGGTTGACGTGCGAGGCGGCCAGCCGGGGCGGTAGGACCTGGCCCCAGTCGGTGTAGCGCTGGGACCAGAAGTCGGTGGCCCAGGCGTGGTTGAGCCCGTCGAGCGTCGTGTAACGCTCCCGCAGCCAGGCACGGAAGGCGGTCGCGGCGTCCTCGGAGTAGTCGTGGACGTTGTGGCAGCCCAGTTCGTTGGACACGTGCCAGGCGGCCAGGGCGGGGTGACGACCGTAGCGTTCGGCCAGGGCGGTGGTCACCTCCAGCGCGTGGCGGCGGAACACCGGCGACGTGGGACGCCAATGCTGGCGGGCACCGGGCCAGACGGTCTCACCGGTGCGGGTGACCGGCAGGATCTCGGGGTGCGCTGTGGTCAGCCAGGCGGGCGGCGATGCGGTGGCGGTGGCCAGGTCCACGGCGACGCCGTTCTCGTGCAGCCGGTCCATGATCTCGTCCAGCCAGCCGAAGTCCCAGGTGTGGGGGTCCGGCCGCAGCCGCGACCAGGAGAACACCCCGAGGGTGACGATGTTGACCCCGGCGCGGCGCATCAGGCGCAGGTCCTCCTCCCACACCCGGCGGGGCCATTGCTCGGGGTTGTAGTCGGCGCCGTAGCCGAAGCGGGGGCGGGCGGGTCGGTCGGGCCAACGCGGCCAGTCACGCGAACCGGCGTCGGTCATGGTGTTTCCCTTCAAAGGACATGGGTGTGGTGGAGCGGGCGGAGCCGCCCCGAGGGGGTCGTGCCCCGGTCAGTCACCGGTATCGACGGTGAATCCCTGGTCCTCGCCGTAACGGGCCGATACCTCCTGCCAGTCGGCCAATCCCTCGGCGAGTGTGGTGTCGGAGACGTAGGCCTGGCCCACGGTGTCGTTGAACAGCGAGTTGGCGTGGGCTTGGTAGGGCAGGTAGGCCCATCCCTCCCGCACGTTGGCCGCGGAGTCGGCGTAGACCTGGTTGACCTGCTGGCCACCGAAGTACTCGGACTCGATCGCCAGGAACTCCTCCGATTCCAGGTCGGCGACGGTGGCCGGGAAGGCGCCCTGGTCGATCCTGGTCCGGATCCCATCACCGGCGTTGGCGTACTCGATGAAGGCGTAGGCGAGCGCCTGGTTCTCCGCGCCCATCGGCACCGCCAGGGCGCTGCCGCCGCTCTCGGCACTGGAGGTGTCGCCCTCCTCCCAGGCGGGGGGCGGGGCCACCCGCCAGGATCCGGTCCCGTCGGGGACCCCCGACTCCAGGTTCAGACCCATCCACGCGCCGGTGACCAGGGTGGCGACACTGCCGTCGCCCAGTGCCTGGTACCACTCGTCGCTCCAGGAGGTCACCGGCAGCAGCAGGTCCTCGTCGATGAGCTGCTGCCAGCTGTCGGTGTAGCGGGCGGTGCCCTCATCGGTGAAGTCGATGGTGACCTCCTCGCCCTCCACCGAGTAGGGCTGTCCCCCCGCGTGCCAGATCCCGGTGGTGGTGGTGCCGGCGTCACCGTTGTCGGCGGCGATGCGCACGTCGGGGTCGGCCTCGGTGAGCTCCCGGGCCGCCTCGACGTATTCTTCCCAGGTGGTGGGGATCTCCACGTCGAGTTCATCGAAGACGTCCTGGTTGTAGAACAGGGCGATCGGCCCGGAGTCCATGGGTAGGGCGTGGATGGCGCCTTCCTCGCCCTGGACCGCGTTCCACGGCCCGGGCGTGTAGGACCCCTCCAGTTCCTCGGCCCCCAGTGGAGCCAGGTCGACCAGGTGTCCGGCGATGGTGAACTGGCCCAGCGCGAAGTACTCGATGTGGGCGACGTCGGGCAGCCCAGACCCGGCGGACAGAGCGTTTTGCAGCGCGGTGTACTGCTCGTCGCCGGTACCGACGTTCTCCACGTCGACGGTGACGCCGGGGTGGGCCTCCTCGAAGTCCTCGGCGACCTGTTCCAGGGTGGGTTCCCAGGCCCAGACCGTGATCTCACCACCTTCCTCCAAGGCGGTCGCGACGTCCTCCGCGGTGACGTCCGGGGCGGTGTCGTCACCGGAACCGCAGGCGCTCAGCGCCAGGCACAATGCGCCGACCGCGGCGGCACGGGAGGCTCTGTTGTTCATGGGGGGTCTCCTCGGTCGTGGTGGTGTGTTCAGCCCTTGAGGCTTCCGGCGGTCAGACCGGAACGCCAGTAGCGCTGCAGCATCAGGAAGGCTGCGATCAGCGGCACGATGGTCAACAGTGACCCGGTGATGACCAGGTGGAAGACGGGTTCGCCCCCGATGGTGGCGGCCTGGTCGTTCCAGGCGTCGAGCCCGAGCGTGAGCGGGAACCAATCGGGGTCGCGGATCATGATCAGCGGCAGGAAGTAGTTGTTCCAGGTCGCCACCATGGTGAAGAGCAGGACCGTGGCGGTTCCGGGGGCCAGCAGCGGCAACACCACGGTGAAGAAGGTGCGGATCTCCCCCGAGCCGTCGATACGCGCCGCCTCCATCAGCTCCGTGGGGACCGCCTGAGCCGCGAAGACCCACATCAGGTACAGGCCGAAGGGCGAGATCAGGGAGGGGACGATGACCGCCCAGGGGGTATTGGTCAGGCCCATCTGGCTGAACATCAAGAACGTGGGCACGGCCAGGGCTGTGCCGGGCACCGCGGCCGCGCCCAGGACCACGGCGAAGACGGCACGTCGCCCGGGGAAGTCGAACTTGGCCAGGGCGTAGCCGCCGAGCATCGCCAACAGGGTGGCGCCACCCGCGCCCAGCACCACGTAGAGCACGGTGTTGATCAGCCAACGCACGAACACCCCGTCGTCGTAGGTGAGCGTGGCGGCGATGTTGTCCAACAGCGCGAAGTCGGAGCCGAACCACAACCCGAAGCTGTCCAGCAGCGACTCCTGGCCCTTGGTGGCGTTGATGAGCAACCAGATCAGGGGCACCACGGAGTACAGCAGGGCCAGTCCGGTGACCAGGGTCAAGGCGACGCTGGGGCGCCGGCCGAACGATCCCTGCGGGCCGGGCGCGGAGCGGCTACGGGGCCGGGGTGAGCGGAGCGGGGTGGGGGTGCCCATGGTTCACACGGCCTTTCGCATGCCGAACAGCTGGACCGCGTAGGCGATGACCATGGTCAACAGCCCCATGATGATCGCCACCGCCGCGGCGTAGTTCTGCTGCTGGCCGGAGAAGGCCAACGAGTAGGTGTAGAGGTTGGGCGTGTAGCCGGAGGTGATGGCGTTGGGCGCCAGACTCTGCAGGATGCTGGGTTCGTTGAACAGCTGGAAGCTGCCGATGACGGAGAAGATCGCCGCGATCACCAGGGCCCCGCGCAGAGCGGGGAGCTTGATCGCGGCGATCACCCGCAGCTGGCCGGCCCCGTCGACCTCGGCCGCCTCGTACAGGTTGTGCGGCACCGTGCGCAGCGCCGAGTACAGGATGAGCATGTTGTAGCCGACGAACTGCCAGGTGACGATGTTGCCGATCGAGGCGAGGATGACGCCTGGGGCGAGCGGGTCGGGCAGGGTCACGCCCAGCAGGTCGTTGACGTTGCCGACGAGCCCGAACCGGGTGCCGTACATGAAGCCCCACATGAGGGTGGCCACCACGGCGGGGACCGCGTAGGGCAGGAAGATCGAGATGCGGAAGAAGTCGCGCCCGTAGAGTCGACCGCTGTCCAGGGCCAGGGCCAGGAGCAGCGCCAGGAACAGCATGATCGGCACCTGGACGGCGAGGAAGAGCGTCACCCTGGACACCGAGTCCCAGAACACCGGGTCGGTGAGGGCTCCGCGATAGTTCTCCAGGCCCACGAACGAGGTGCCGCCGACCAGTTGGTCGCGGTACACGCTCAGGTAGAGCGAGTACAGGATCGGTGCCACGAAGACCAACGCGAAGACGGTCATGAACGGGGCGAGGAAGCCCCATCCGGTCCAGCGTCTTCGGGGTCGACTCCGCGCCGGTGGCCTGTCCGGTGCGGGTGCGGTGGGTGTGGTCGTCGGCGTCATGGGGGTCCCTCGTCGTGCACTCCGTGTCGACCACGGCCGGGCCCCGATGCTGGGGGCGGGGGTGGGCACCGAGCGATGTTTACGCAAACATTTCGGTGTCGGGAGTGTTGCACCGGGGTCGCCCGGCGGTCAAGGGGTCGGGCGCGGGAAACCTTCGCGGTTCACACCGAGGGCGGCGCGGTGCTGGCGCGTACGATCAGCTCGGTGGGCACCAGTGAGGCTCCGGGACCGTCCGCCTCCCCGCGCAGCCGTCGCAGTGCCCCGGCCACGAGTCGGCGCCCCACCTCATGGAAGTCCTGCCGGACGGTCGTCAGCGGCGGCAGGAACGACGCCGCCTCCGCGATGTCGTCGAACCCCACCACGCTCACGTCCTCGGGAACCGACCGGCCCTGCTCGTGCATCGCCCGCAGCACACCCAACGCCATCTGGTCGTTGGCCACGAACACCGCCGTGCACTCGGGGTCGGCCGCCAGGTCCAGTCCCGCCCGGTAGCCGCCCTCGGCCGACCAATCACCGTGGATCGGGTCGGGGACCGGGCACCCGCTCTCCCCAAGCCGCTCCCGCCAGGCACGGGCCCGACGTTCGGCGCAGAAGGACTCCCGAGGGCCGGCCAGGTGGTGCACCGTTCGATGCCCCAGGTCGAGCAGGTGCGAGACCGCCGCACGCGTCCCACCCCTCTGGTCGGTGTCGACCATGCCGTACCGATCGCCGGCTTCGGAGTCGGCCACGACCACGTGCAACCCCTGCGGCAACCGGACGTCGGCGGCGTCCAACAGGTGGACCTCCATGATGACGATGACGGCGTCCACCGCCAGCTCGCCCAGCCGGGTGAATGCCCCCAGCACCCCGTCCTGGGTGGGCACGGCCACCGGGATGAGCGTGATCGCGTACCCCTCCTGGGCGGCGGAACCCGCGATCGCCTCCAGCGTGCGCAACGTGCCCGTGGTCGACAGGGTGAACGCGATGACCCCGAGCGTGCGGAACTCACCGCGTTTGAGGGCGCGCGCGGCGCTGTTGGGCCGGTAACCGAGCTCCTCCATGGCGGCCAGCACCCGTTCTCGGGTCCGGGGCACCACGCTGGGGCTGCCGTTGGAGACCCGGGAGACGGTCTGGGAGGAGACCCCGGCCAGCCGGGCCACGTCGGCCATGGAGACCCGGGCTCCGCGACGGCCTGATTCCTCCATGGTCTCCGCGCCCTCGACCATCCCCACGCCTCCGTGCCCATGGCGGCGTCTTCCCCCGCCGCCTCCTCTCGTTCGACGGCGCTCAGTTTAGCCGGCACGGGGCGGAGCACCGGCCCGAACGCATCCACCTGGGGGCCTTAAGGGGCCGGCGGCGGTGCCACGCTAGCGCGTTCGACCAGAGTGGGTGTGATGACGCGACGTGTGGAACCGGTCCGTTCACCGGAGATGCGGGACAGCAACACGTCCAGTGCCTCGGTGGCAACGGTGTCGAAGTCGGGTCGCACCGTGGTCAACGGCGGAATGAAGTAGGCGGCCTCGGGCACGTCGTCGAACCCCACCACGCTGACGTCGCCGGGCACCGAACGGCCACGTTCGTGCATCGCACGCAAGAGCCCCAGGGCCAGGTGGTCGTTGGCGGCGAACACCGCGGTGACCTCCGGCATCCGGGCCAGCATCAGCCCCGCCCGATACCCCGAGGCGGCGCTCCAGTCGGCCTGGCTGACCGGAGGCACCTCCGCACCGACCTCCTCCAGGGTCTGTTGCCAACCGCGCAGGCGCCCGGCGGCGTCGAACCAGTCCGCCGGACCGGACACGTGCCAGACCGTCTCGTGTCCGGCCTCCAGCAGGCACCGTGTGGCCAGCCGCGCACCGGCCTCCTGGTCCACGGTCACCAAGGTGTCGTCACGTTCGAGGTCACCGTCCACCGCCACCACGGGAACGTCGGTGGGCACCTCGGCCAGGGCCTCGTCCGCCGCGCCGGTGGGAACGATCACCACGATCCCGGCGGCCCGTTGCTCGCGGTGGTGTTCGACGGCGGCGGCGATGGAGCCGTGGTCCAGGACCCGCACCCGGCGCACGCTGACCACGAACCCCTGTGCGGCGGCGGCCAACTCGAAGGCGGCCAGCAGCGACGAGGGACCGAAGAGTGTGGAGTTCTGCGCCACCACCCCCAGGAGCTGGGACTTGCCGGTCGCCAGGGTGCGGGCGGCCCGGTTGGGACGGTAACCGAGTTGTTCGATGGCGGCGCGCACCCGCAGCCGGGTCTGTTCACGCACGTTGGGGTGCCCGTTGAGCACCCGGGACACCGTCTGGTGGGAGACGCCCGCGAGCCGCGCGACGTCCGTCATCGCGGGGTCACGGTCGACCCGGACGGACGGGGAAGAGTGGTCCACCCAAAACTCCTTGCCGGGGTTGGTGGGCGCTAACATACTGCACTGCCTTTATCAGGGCAATGGCGCTTGTTAGCGCTCACTCCAAGACAGGAGAAAACCCCGGTCGGGCGGTCACCGACCGGGGTGTACCGACTTCTGGATGAGAGATTCCAGGTGGTGGAGGTGGCTGGTGGGGCGCCCGGGGTCTCTGGCTCTTGGGGGTTGTCGGGCGGGGTGGTGATATCGGCATGTCCACACCTCGAAGTAGCACCTATGGGCGTTACCGGCACCGCCGGCACCAGTACTT